>JBDNRH010000039.1:0-9298 GCA_047718535.1 Sporolactobacillus sp. | reverse complement strand
CTTCTGCGGGATCGAGCCCCTCTTCTGCGGGATCGAGCCCCTCTTCTGCGGGATTATCGGCCTATTGGGCTAAAAATCGCAGCCCTCAGGCCGGATAATCCTTCCACTTAAAAAAGCAGGCCACAAAGAGTCATTTCCTTTGCAGCCTGCTTTGATATTGTGACATTTTGTCATCCTTCGAGTAGCAAATTCTCCGGATCTTCAAGCAGTGTCTTCACCTTCACAAGGAACTGAACCGCTTCACTGCCGTCAACAATGCGGTGATCGTAAGAGAGGGCAATATACATCATCGGCCGAATTTCAATTTTATCGCCATCCGGTGTCTCAACCGCAATTGGCCTTTTCTTGATACCATGCATACCGAGAATGCCGACTTGCGGGGCATTGATGATTGGCGTCGAGAGCAGTGATCCGAACGTACCGCCATTTGTTATGGTGAATGTACCGCCTTGAAGGTCGCTCAACGTCAATTTATTATCCCGCGCCTTCGAAGCGAGTTCCTTGATCGACTGCTCAATTTCAGCAAATGTCAGTCGATCGGCTTCTCGGACAACTGGCACGACAAGACCTTGATCAGTGGCCACAGCAATACCAATATCATAAAATTTCTTGATCAGTAAATCAGTCCCGCTGATTTCGGCATTGAGCAGTGGGAAGCTCTTCAACGCACCAACAACAGCTTTGGTAAAGAAAGACATGAACCCAAGCTTCACATCATGCGCGTTCAGAAAACTTTCTTTGCGCCGCTTCCTAATCGCCATGATTGCCGTCAAATCGACTTCGTTAAACGTTGTCAGCATCGCCGCCTCATGCTGCACAGCGACGAGACGGCTGGCGATCGTCTGACGGCGGCGTGTCATCTTCACACGTTCAACCGGTTTTCCGGGAAGATCAAATTCTTCTGGAACAGGAGACGGCTGCGCTACTTTTTGGCTCGCGGACACATCACCCGCATGGACACGACCGAGTGGATCACGAGTAGGCACATCGCGCAAATCAATCCCCTTCTCACGCGCCAATTTGCGTACAGCCGGCGAGGCAAGCGGTTCGACGGCTGATTCCGCAGGCGGCTCAGCTGCCGCAGGCGGTGTATCCGGCGGCACTGCTGTTTCACTTGATTCGACATTCCCGGCCTCATCAAGCAGTGCAATGACTTCGCCTACTTCAACCGTATCATCCACACCTTTTTCAATTTTCTTCAGCACACCGGAATGTTCGGCACTAATTTGAATATTCACTTTGTCTGTTTCTATTTCGGCTATATCATCGCCTTGATTGACTTGACTGCCGACATTAACGAGCCAGCGTACGATCGTTCCTTCTGAAATCGATTCTGCGAGTTCTGGCACCTTAACTTCGATCATCCGTTTTCCCCTCCCTGAGTCCAGCTACAATAATTTCTATGCAAAGCTTCTTCAATAATCCGTTTCTGTTCCTGCTTATGCAGCACCGGCTCACCGGTCGCGGTGCTTGAGCGATGCGGCCGACCAATATAACGTAAGGACACCGCTTGCGGCAAAATCGTCCGCAGTCTTGAATTAATAAAGCTCCAGCTGCCCATATTTCGCGGTTCTTCCTGCATCCACGCCACTTCCTGCAGATTCGGATAGCGGCAAATATAGCGTTTGAGCAGATCACCGGGGAACGGATAGAGTTCTTCCACACGTAAAACCTTCAGCCAGTCGAGATCCCCCTCTGTTGACTCCATTTCGACGGATAAGTCGACACCAATCTTCCCGCTGCACAGCACAAGCCGCTCCACTTCCTGCGGATCACCCACATGTTTAGAACCGTCTAGCACGCTTTGAAAATGGCCTTCGGCTAAATCTGCCGGTGAGGAGGTCGCTCGCGGGTGACGCAGCAGACTCTTCGGTGTCATAATCACAAGCGGCCGCACTACATCAGTCGCAAGTATCTTGGCCTGACGGCGAAGAATATGAAAATATTGAGCCGGCGTCGTCAAATTAGCAACCACCCAATTATTTTCCGCAGATAATTGCAGGAAACGTTCCAAACGCCCGCTCGAATGCTCCGGTCCCATACCTTCATAACCATGCGGCAAAAGGATAACGAGTCCTGAGCGCTGCCCCCATTTTGCTCGTCCCGCTGACACGAATTGGTCGAACATTACCTGACCGACGTTAGCGAAATCGCCGAATTGCGCTTCCCAGATAACGAGTGTCTCTGGGGCGAAGACGTTATAGCCGTATTCGAAACCGATGACTGCCGTTTCCGATAACGGGCTATTGTGCATATCAAAGGATGCTTTGACTCCTTTTAGATGGTGGTAGGGAATGAAATGTTCTCCCGTTTCCGTATCGTGCAAGACCGCATGGCGATGAGCAAAAGTGCCGCGTTCGACATCTTGACCGGTGAAACGAATCGGCGTCCCATCCGTTAATATCGAAGCCATTGCAAGCGCCTCGGCGGTTCCCCAATCAATTTTACGTGCTGCCGTCAGCGCCTGCCCGCGTTTTTTCAAAATTCGGGCAAGTTTCGGATAGACATGAAATTGAGCAGGCCAATTCAATAATTGCTGATTCAATTGATTAAGTTGGTCAAGTGGCAATTTCGTTTGAATATAGGTGAGCGGTTCGGCAAGTTTTTTCGGAAAAGGTACTTCTTTTAAATTTTTCTCTTTATCTCGCAGATCATTATAAGTCTTCTGCAATTTATCAAATAAATGCTGCTTATACGCCGCAGTGTCCGCTTCGACCGGATAGCCTTCCGCCTTCAGCTTCTCTAAATAAAGAGAAGCCACGGTTGGATGCTTATCAATTTGCGCATATAATAGAGGCTGTGTCGCCTTTGGATCATCGGATTCGTTATGCCCGTAGCGCCTGTAGCCGCATAGATCAATGATAAAATCCTTACCAAATTGCTTCCTATATTCATAAGCCAGTGTAATCGCGCTCAGACACGCTTCCGGATCATCCGCATTAACATGCACAATCGGTATTTCAAACCCTTTGGCCAGATCGCTGGCATAGGCAGTCGAGCGATCGTCCTCATGATCGGTCGTAAATCCGATCTGATTATTGGCAATAATATGGATAGTGCCTCCGGTCTGAAAACCCTTCAATCGGCTCAAATTAAGCGTTTCAGCAACAACGCCCTCGCCCGGAAAGGCCGCGTCGCCGTGAATCATAATGGGCAGGGCGGCGGAGACTGTTTGCTTTGGAAAACCTGCGTGCTGCCGCTCATCCTGTGCTGCCCGCGCATAGCCTTCGATCACCGGATCGACCACTTCCAGATGGCTTGGATTATTAGCCATTGTCAATTGGACAGTATAGATGTTTTCCCTGTCCTCCGCATCACCCGTATAATGCAGCAAGTATTTAGTGGCTTCGGTTTCCTTGATGGCCCGTGCTGCACCAAGATGATACTTCACGTCACCCGTCCAACCGTAATTAATTCCCTTTGATCCTTCCGACGGCACCATGCTCTTAATCGGTGCATGAACAAATTCCGCCAGTATCTTCTCATACGGTTTGCCCAGAATATGAGCGAGTACACTCAAGCGTCCGCGATGGGCCATACTGATCATAATCTGACGTGCGCCGTCGCGAACCCCGTATTGAATCAATTTATCAAGCATCGGAACGAGCACATCAAGTCCTTCAATCGAGAACCGCTTCTGTCCCACAAATGTTTTATGAAGAAACCGTTCAAAACTTTCAACCTTGACCAATTCCTTGAGTAAGTCCTTTTTTTCATCACCTTCGACAATTTTGTGAAAGCGTTTTCTTTCAATTGCTTCATTAAGCCATTTCTTTTCATTCAATTCACGAACATGACTGAACTCATAGGCAAGTGAGCGGGAATAAAGATCACGTAAATAATTCACGACATCAAGCGCATTCTCCACATCAGGAGGCGCATCCGACCAAATCACCTTTGGCGGAATCGCTTTCATTTTTTTCGGAGACAAATTAAACCGTGCAAGATCCATCAAGTGGGTCTCAATCATCCGGTTGCGTTTTAACGGATTCACATGGGCAAGCAGATGCCCGTAGCCACGAATACGATCAGCCAACCGAACCGCCCCGACAACTTGGTCGAGCTCAAAACGGCTGTCACTGCTTCCTTCCTCGTGAACTGTATGTGTCACGCTCTGCTCGTTTTCAGCGATCTGCGGCCGCCCATACCGATCAAACAGTTTACGTAAAGCAGGGTCAACCGTATCCGCTTCCTCTAAATACTTATCATACTGCTCGTCGATATAGCCAAGATTCAACCGTGAAAAACTTTGCCAAGGATTCGGTTTATACAGCGTATCTTCAACCCGCATTTCTGTCGCTCCCTATTTTTTGACCTTTCCGACTCTCACTCATTTTCTCTTCCCTTTCTGTACACCCATTTTAGCACAGCCATTCAGAAGTTTAAATTGTTACGATATGATGAAATCATGTATTTTTGTAATCGTTTTTATTCGTGTTTTCTCGAATCAATCATTGACATTAATCAGTATATGCGAAAAGAATATCATTCATTGGGTAAGTGCTCGTTTTCAGGGCCAAGAATAGGTATAATGAGAGTAATTGGCAGAATAGCAAGCCTTGGAGAAAGGATTAGATTCGTGACAACTCTTCAACCTGGAACTCTTGTATCTTTGAAAATGACACACGCCGCTCCGTTTGGTTTCTTTCTTACAAATGGAACAGATGAAATTCTGATGCATACTAATGACGCCCTCGGTACAATCAAAGAAGGCGATACCGTTCAAGTTTTCCTTTTCTGCGATCATCAGGGGCGAGTCGCTGCCACACAAAAAATACCAACCATTCAAATCGGACACTACGATTGGGCAACGGCTGTCTCGATGCATAAGAAATACGGCGTCTTTCTCGATATTGGGATTAATAAAGATATCTTACTCTCTAAGGATGATTTGCCGGACGAATGGCCGGATTGGCCAAAGGCGGGTGATCGCGTTTACTGTTCTTTGACACTCGACAAGAAAAATCGTCTGTTTGCCAAACTCGCTGACGAATCAATTATCAGCCTGATCGCGCATCGTGCATCGGAAAGTGCGCGCAATCAAGAGGTCGATGCTGTTGTCTACCGAGCCGTTGCCGATGGATTTCATATTCTTACAGAAGAGAGTATGTGGCGGGGATTCCTTCATGAGCAAGAGGCGCTTGGCCGCCTGCGAATTGGTCAGCGCATTCATTGCCGCGTGATTGATTGCAAAGAAAACGGGTCAGTCAATGTGTCCATGCGTCCGCGCAGTTTCGAGAAAATAGAAGTTCATGCGGCATCGATATTAGATTATATCGAAGCGCGCGATGGGGCCATGCCTTATTCTGATAAGAGTACAGCTGAGGATATCGCTGCGCGTTTTCAAATGAGCAAAGGCGATTTCAAGAAGGCGCTTGGCCGCCTGATGAAAGAAAAAAAGGTCCGGCAGGAGAACGGCTGGACTTATAAGCTTTAATCGCCGTCAATTAGTTGAACTAAAACAGACTGTCATCCGTTTGTCGAATGACAGTCGTTTTTTTATAGCGCGCGCTCGTGGGCCTGCCCCACTTTTTGATACAAAAGGCCGGCAAAATAGCTGATTGATTCAAATAAAACGATAAAAAAACTAACTGGAGCATTCGTATAATAACCAGCCGTCAGACCAAACCAAACACCTATGACAGCAAGCAGTGCGGCAAGTAAGATCATCCCGAAAATCGACTGAGTGAACAATCTCGCCGCTGCTGCGGGAACCGTCATCAATGAAAAGACGAGAAGCGCCCCAACAATTTGCACGGTCACACTGACTGCAACCGCCATCAGCAGCAGAAAACCAATAGATATCAAGCGTACCGGTAATCCGGCCGCCTCCGCACCAATCTGATCAAAGGAATCAAATTTCAACCAGCGATAACCGCAAGCGAGACTGAGCAGACCAATAGCGGTTAACCCGACCAGCTGCCAGACATCCTGTAAATCAATGCCAACAACGCTCCCAAACAGAATCGTTTTTGTAAAGCTGCCTTGCACGTCTGACAAGGAGAGAAACAAAATGCCGAGTCCAAGCGCGAGACTGAGGATCACACTGACCGCGGCATCACGGCGAAACATGCGGACACCAAGCTGACCGACGCCAAGCGCGCCAGCCAACGTAAAAATCAACAGTCCGGTCAATGGATCAAGTCCGGCAAAGACAGCGAATGATGCCCCGGCAAATCCAATATGTGAAAAAGTGTGGGCAATAAATGATAAATTTCGGGCCATAATAAAAACACCAATTGCACCGCACATAATCGCAATCAATGTTCCAGCAATAAACGCATGGCGCATAAAGTCAAAAGTAAACACGCTCAGAATCCCCGCTTTCATTCAACCTGTCATTTAAAATCAGTCACAGACAATGCCGATTATCCCATCATTAATGGGGTTTCATTGATCACATTTTTCTGCTCGGGTCTATGCTGATGAACCTCTTGGTAATAGGAGGTAAGCAATTCCTGATCCATCAGCACAGCCAGCGTATCCCCTTGCACATAGCGGCCACGCGCCATCAATAAAATATTCTCGGCATAGGTGCGAACTTCTTTCAAATCGTGACTGATAAACAGAACGGTCACTCCACATTCCTGACAGATGCGCTGAACAAGCCGCATCATCTCATCTTGGGATCCCGGGTCAAGATTAGCCGTTGACTCATCCAGAAGCAGCAAATCCGGATCACGGCTTAATGCCTGAGCAAGAAAGACGCGCTGTCGTTCCCCGCCTGACAGATGTCCTATTGACTTGTTGGCGAGATGCTTCGTTCGGGTAAACGCCATGACCTCGTCCAATTTGACTCGTTCACGCCTTGACAACCACGGTGAGATTCGTTTTGTAAAGCCAAGTGCGATAAAATCTCTCGCCGTTATCGGCATTTCTTCATCAATGGGGCGTGATTGCGGCACGTAGCCTATGATCGGTTTGCCATCGCCTTCTAAACGCAGTTCCCCCTGCTGAGGAGCAACTAATCCGAGCATCACCTTTAGGAGCGTCGACTTGCCCGCACCGTTGGGACCAATTACCGCGAACATTTTCCCGACAGGCAATTGAAAACTAAGATCATCAAGCACCTTTTCTCCGTTAAATTTAACCGTCAGATGAGCGGCTTCAACTCGATGGAGCATCTCAATTTCCCCCATTCCCCAAATATATACTAGTCTTTAAGAGACAAATTTTCTTTTTAAACGGAATTGTTCCGATTTGAAAGTCAAAGTGAATATTAATCTATTCTTTTCATTTTGTCAAGACTGTACTTGCCGTCCGTTGCTCTTGACTCTGCAGACTTTGCGGGCTAAGTTAAGAGTGACAAAGACAAAGTGAGGGATCAATTAATGAAGATCGCAATGGCTAGCGACCACGCAGGCTATTTATTGAAGGAAGAATTGAAAAAGGCTCTTGAAGAAGCGGGACATGAAATTATCGATTTTGGCACAGATAATACGGAATCGTGTGATCTATCGGATTTTGTCTATCCTGCTGCGCTGGCGGTTGGCAAACACGAAGCCGATCGCGGCATCTTCGTCGATGGCGTCGGTTACGGCAGCGCCTTGATCGCCAACAGAATTTACGGGGTGACTGCCGCTGTTTGTCAGGATCCATTCTGTGCCAAACTGGCCCGTCAGCATACAGACAGTAATGTCCTTTGCATTGGCGGAAAAATTATTGGCTCCGGCATCGCCCATGAAATTGTCTCCGTTTGGATGCATACCGATCCAATTACAGATGTTGACAAATACACGCGCCGTGTGCAGAAGGTTGCCGCCATATCTGAGAAACATTTGAAGAAACTGACTGATCTCTAATCACCTCAGACGCAGAGTCGCCTATCGAATGAACTTGATCACAAAAGCGCCCAGTATTTATGCTTCCGTTTTTCAGAATTGACGTGAAGCATGTCGAGGGCGTTTTTTTTCTAGTCGGAATGCTCGTGATCCCCTATTAGTGGGCACGCGCCGCGCGATTGAAAATCCGCCGAATTTGACGAAACTGACGGTATGTGCAGTAAACAGCCCAGACAAGCCGCTCACCCGCTTCCTCATCCCAAACGGTTAAACTAGCTGTCGGTTGATGCCAATCAGCTTCTCCAGTTGGTTTGGATTCCAGCCAGCTGTCCACAGCAATCTCTATATCCCCATCGTTCAGTGACGGATCAATCCAATTAATGGAAATTGGACGGCAAATTCTTTTTTTACCCGTTGGCAGTGTCAAAAAGATTTGATTGGGTTGACTGCCGTTCTCCACATACATCCAGTGCGCCGCTTCAGAATAATGCGTCCAGACATCGACCTTGACACGTTTTTTAAAATAATTTTGCCAAAATCTCATGGGAATTCCTCCTATCCTAGTTTTACTTTACCTGATTTTCATCGAAAAGGCGATCGTCGTCGTGAACCTATATGGGCGCTTTTGAATAAACTATCCCTGTGACTTATTTCACTATTAAAGGAAGGTGCGGACGAATGACAACGGCAGTTGATTATGCCTCCCCCAATGCCTCATTTAGTTTTGATGTCGCGACGAGCCGATTTTTCACAAAAGACGCTGCGAATTATATAAATGTATTAGGTGTTGAGCAGCTCAATACCTTACAGAACAGCTCTCTGCTCGATATTTCCTTGAGCGCAAATCATGTGATTGAACCGCATATCCACCAAAATGCGTCTGAACTTGTCTATTGTATTTCCGGCTCAGCGCTCGTGTCGCTGCTCAACCCTTTCACAAAACAATTATTGAATTATTCCATCACACCGAGCCAGGTAGTCAATATTCCGCAAGGATGGTGGCATTACGAGGTGGCCGGGGCCAACCAGACTCATTTACTGGCAATATTTGATGCGCCGACTCCCGAAGTCATCTTTGGATCCGATATTCTTCGGCTGACACCGGCAGCAATCATGGCCCATACGTATTGCCTGAATCCGCTTCAGTGGCAGCAGGCCATTGCTCCAATTACAGAAACAACAGTCATCGGTCCATCCGCATCCTGCGCGTTTTAATTGCGGAGGTAATTTTCGCTACTCTGTTGGCAAACCCCGCTACTCTGTAGACAAATGCGCCTACTCTGTAGACAAATCCGCCTACTCTGTAGACAAATCCGCCTACTCTGTTGGCAAACCCCGCTACTCTGTAGACAAACGCGCCTACTCTGTAGACAAATGCGCCTACTCTGTAGACAAACCCCGCTACTCTGTTGGCAAATGCGCCTACTCTGTAGACAAATGCGCTACTCTGTAGACAAACGCACCTACTCTGTAGACAAACCCCGCTACTCTGTTGGCAAACGCCGCTACTCTGTAGA
>JBDNRH010000038.1:0-14934 GCA_047718535.1 Sporolactobacillus sp. | reverse complement strand
GGCACCAGGAACTTCATCGATGTGCCCTTTGACGGATTTTTAGCCCCGTCTTCAAATAAAGGAGAATGACTAGAATACTGCACCACCTGTTCAGTTACACGAAAATTGTAACATAAAAATAAAAAATGCTCAATAAATACAAGGACTTAATCAACAGGTCCGACGTGCTAAATAAGTGGCCAACTGGGTCAGGATGCCGTCACCGAGTCCAATCTCATTCAAGCAGCCAATCGCCCGATCAATTTGTTTGGAAAGTTCATCCTGTGCGCCTTCCAGCGTCAATAGACTGACGTATGTATTTTTGTGATTTTGCAAATCACTGCCAATCGGCTTACCCAGCTTTTTCTCGTCACCAATTTGATCGAGAATATCGTCACCAATCTGAAAGGCTAGGCCGATGCAGTCCGCGAAGACCGATAAATGCTGGCGCTCGGAAGTTCCGGCACCAGCGATTAATGCGCCCGCTTCAATCGGAAATTTAATCAGCCTCCCAGTTTTCCGCCTGTGAATCGAAACCAAATCTTCCAGGCTTAATTGCTGATCCTCTGCCTCCAAATCGTCTTCCTGTCCACCGACCATGCCTTCAGGACCAGCGGCATCCGCGAGCATAGCCAACAAGCGAATTTTGAGACTATCATCCATCGATGCGTCACAGGCAAGGACGCGGAACGCAGCTGTCAGCAATCCATCACCGGCAAGCACAGCTGTTCCCTCGCCAAAAACAATATGATTTGTTTTTTGTCCACGGCGTAGATCGTCGTCATCCATTGCAGGCAGATCATCATGGATTAATGAATACGTATGAATCATTTCCAAAGCAATAGCTGCTTGCATTCCTCTGTCCGCAGAAACGCCCAATTCTTCGAGGGTAGCAAACAGCAAAATGGGGCGGATACGCTTACCGCCGGCCATAAGCGAGTAGTGCATCGACTGCTTCAAATTCTCAGGAATACTCCAATCGCTGAGAGAATGGTCGAGTTGCTGCTCAAACCATTGCTTTCGTTCTGCCATATACTGGGTCAGATCCTGATTGATCATGATTGCTCATCTCCGCCAACAGCAAACGGTTCTGAATCACCATCCGCGTGGATCAGACGGTCCATTTTTTCACTGACTTTTCCCAATTTATCATGGCATAGTTTGGAATAAGTCATGCCCTTTTGAAATAGGTCAATTGCTTTCTCTAAAGGCACATCGCTGCCCTCAAGCTGTTTGACAATTGTCTCAAGTTCAGCCATCGCTTCTTCAAAAGACAGCCTTTGCTTCTCGTTAGTTGACGGTTCCGCCATCTGTAGTTCCCTCCTCGTCAATTCCCCATACTTGACAGTCCAGCTGTCCATCGCTCATGCGCAGTCGAAGTGAATCTCCAGGGGTAATCTCACGAACTGATTTCATGATGTGGCCCGATGGATTATAGGCTAGACTATATCCTCTTGCCATAATATTTAATGGACTTAATGCATTTAACTGCACCATCAACCGTTCGGTATCATTTTGTTTCGCTTGCAGTATCGTTCTCATCGTTTGCTTCAGCTGACGCAAATTGTCCTGCCATTGTTTTTCCGCCTGAGCAAACACTGCTGCCGGACTCGAACGAATGAGCAGCTGGTGCCGTGCAGACAATCTGTCCTGCTGCTGCTGAATGACTTGGACAATTGCCCGTTTACTCTGATCCACGAGCTGATCCAATTGCTGCTCTCTTTGCAGAACGAGCTGCTGCGGATAACGAAACGCATAGGCGCCATCGAGATGCTCCAGACAGTCTGTCTGCTGTTTCAGTCGTGTATCCATCGAACGAAGCAGCCGATTGCGCCGTTCATCTATCTGACGCAGCAACTCGCGAACATCGGGTACAGCGAACTCGCCCGCAGCCGTCGGCGTCGCCGCCCGTTTATCGGCAACAAAGTCAGCAATGGTAACATCCGTCTCATGACCAATTGCCGCAATAACGGGCAAATTGGACTGATAAATTGCTTCTGCAACGCTCTCTTCGTTAAATGCCCACAGGTCTTCAATAGAACCGCCGCCGCGACCGACAATCACTAAATCCAAATTGCCAAGCGCATTGGCCTGCCGGATTGCTTGAACAATCGAGGGTGCGGCGTCTGCTCCTTGTACAAGTACGGGAAAAACGGTGAGCCGTGCAACGGGAAACCGTCGCTTAATTGTCACGAATAAATCCCTTATGACCGCTCCCGTTGGTGAGGTCACAATCCCTATCTCATAACAGACAGATGGAATTGGCCGCTTTCGCTCAGGTGCAAACCAGCCCTTTGCCTGCAGCTTTTTTTTCAGCGCTTCATAAGCTAAATAGAGTTTCCCTAAACCGTCCTGATCCATTGAACGTATGTAAATTTGATACTCTCCATATGGCTCATATAAAGCAATCGTCCCGTGCACAAGCACCTTCATTCCGTCCTCCGGAACAAACGCAAGACCCCGTGCATTGCCGGCGAACATCACTGCTTTGATCCGTGCATTGGCGTCCTTCAAGGTTAAATACAAATGTCCACGGGAATGCCGCTTGAAATTAGAAATTTCTCCCTTTAGCCAGACATTCTGCAATTGCTGATCCGTCTCCAGCTTTTGTTTAAGATAGCGTGTCAGCCGAGTCACACTGACATAACGATCAACGGGATTCGTCGTTTGAGCATCCATAGCTGGCCTCTGCCGCCTTCAACGTATTTTGGAGCAGCATGACACGTGTCATCGGTCCGACCCCGCCGGGAACCGGGGTAATAAAACTTGCCTTCTCAGCTACTTCGTGGAATTCCACATCACCGACCAATTTGCCTTCCGCATTGCGGTTCATACCTACATCGACAACAATTGCGCCATGTTTAATATCTTCCGCACCAATCAATCCCGCGTGACCGACAGCAACGATTAGAATATCAGCTTCCTTTGTATATTCAGCGAGCGGTGTGGTTCTGGAATGACAGATTGTAACCGTGGCGTCATGATTCAGAAAGAGTTGAGAAGCTGGTTTGCCAACAATATGACTTCTGCCAACAATCGTCACATGTTTACCCGCGATTCGTATTTTACAGGCATGCAGCATCTCGATAATTCCTGCGGGCGTACACGGTTCAAAGCACGGTTGCCCAATCATCATCTTACCCAGATTGATCGGATGAAATCCGTCGACATCCTTTTCTGGTGCAATCGCTTCGATTACCTTGTCTTCAGAAATCTGCGGCGGCAAAGGAAGCTGTACAAGCAGCCCATGAATCGCCGGGTCAAGATTTAGTCGGTGCACCTGTTCCAGCAATTGTTCTTCATTAATCGTTGCAGGCAGGCGAATGAGTTCAGAATGTATGCCAACCTCCTGGCAATCGCGAATTTTCCCGCGAACATAAGACTGCGACGCCGGATTCTCACCGACAAGGATCACTGCCAGCCCGGGAACCCTATGCTTATCTGCCAACTTTGCCACTTTTTCTTTTATTTGCAGGCGCATCTCCGCCGCAATTTTCTTTCCATCTATTATTTTTGCGTGCATCTCTTAGCTGCCTCCCAGATGATTGGTTCTCTACTACTAATAATACGCTGCCTCAAGCATGTGCCTTAGCTATGCTGGAAAGCACCCCATTGACAAAAATTCGCGACTGCTCATCGCTGAACAGCTTGCATAATTCAATGGCCTCATTCATGCTGACAGTCATTGGTATTTCGTCAAAGAACAGCATCTCACAAACAGCCAGTCGCAAAATAGCTTTATCAATATTCCCAATCCTGCCCAGCGACCAGTTTTTCAAATGGTTGGCAATCTCGCTGTCGATTGTCTGCTGATTCGTCAGTGTGCGGTCAACCAATGCGGCGGCAAATGGATCAAGCGCCCCCGCATCTTCGGTCACGGCTTCAATCGCGATCTGGCGTTCTGTATGACTCAATGTCATTTGGAACAGCACTTGCAAGGCAATTTTCCTTGCCTCTCGTCTAGTCATCTGTCTAATCCCTTCCGGTCGAGTTTATAGGTGAACTATTCTCATTAATCTCCTTGACGGAGGACGAATGGAAAAAGCAAAGGAAAGAATGTTCTCTGCCTTTGCTCCATTTATTCCGCGTCACTGTCATCAAAGAGTCGTTTGTCTTTCGATTCAAAGCGAACACCGACCACATGAATATTCACGTGCAACACATCGAGCGCGGTCATCTGTTTCATTGTCTGAACGATGTGATCTTGGACCTCTTCTGCAACTTCAGGTATTGAGACGCCGAATTTAACAGTCAAATGGACATCGATCACGATACCTTCTGGCGTCAAGTCGACTTTCACGCCACGCCGCATCTTGCGGCTGCCCAGTTTCTCTGCGGCTTCAGTCAAAAAATTGCCGTGTTTATCACCGACACCAACGATTTCCGAAGTGGCAATCGAAGCGATTACCTCGATCACGCTTGGTGAAATCTCGATCTTTCCAAGATCAACCTGACTGTCATCGACTTCTACCGAAGAATTATTCTTTTCTGTCATGAGACGTCCCTCCTGATTCATCCGTTTGATTGAGCGGATGGGTTTCAAGAAATTTCGTATTAAATTGACCGCTTAAGAAAACCGGGTGCTGAAGCAGTTTCTGATGGAAGGGGATTGTCGTATGAATCCCTTCAATCACATATTCACTGAGCGCACGGCGCATCGTTGCAATTGCCTGATCGCGTGTCTTTCCGTAAGTGATTAGCTTAGCCACCATCGAATCATAATATGGAGGGATAAAATAATCCTGGTATACCGCCGAATCTACACGCACACCCGGACCGCCCGGCGGCAGATAAGTAATCACTCGGCCACAGGATGGCATGAAATTCTTATCGGGGTCCTCAGCATTGATCCGGCATTCAATCGCGTGACCCGTAAGTTTGACCTCATCCTGAGTCACTGAAAGTTCAAGTCCGGAAGCCACGCGCAGCTGCTCTTTAATCAAATCAATACCTGTTACGTATTCGGTCACTCCATGCTCAACCTGAATGCGCGTATTCATTTCCATGAAGTAAAACGCGCCGTTTGGTTCATAGATGAACTCAATTGTTCCTGCGCCAACATAATTGACAGCTTTCGCCGCTCGAACAGCAGCCTCACCCATTTCCCGGCGCTTTATTTCATTCAACCCCGGAGAAGGTGATTCCTCAAGCAACTTCTGCAGACGGCGCTGTATCGTGCAGTCCCGTTCGCCCAGATGTATCACGTGGCCATGCTGATCGGCCATCACTTGTATCTCCACATGACGGAAATTCTCGATATATTTCTCAATATATACACCCGGATTACCGAACGACGTGCTTGCTTCCTGCTGTGTAATCCGGATGCCATGGCGAAGCTCACTTTCATCACGCGCGACGCGGATACCCTTACCGCCGCCGCCGGCTGTAGCCTTAATCAGCACCGGATAACCAATTTCAGCGGCAATACGCGCCCCGTCATCCGCATGATCGATAATTCCTTCTGAACCTGGAACGACAGGAACACCCGCTTGCTGCATCGTCTGTTTGGCAACATCTTTGATTCCCATTTTACTGATTGCATTGGCCGGCGGACCGACGAAGATAAGATTGCATTCCTCACACATCTCGGCAAAATCCGCATTCTCCGATAAGAAGCCATAGCCGGGATGTACTGCCTCACAACCGGTTGCTGTCGCTACGCTGATTAAATTCGTATAATTTAAATAACTATCCTTTGATGCATTCGGACCGATGCAATAGGCCTCATCGGCCAGCTGAACATGCAGGGCATCCTTATCAGCCAATGAGTATACCGCAACAGTCTCAATGCCCATTTCCTTGCATGCGCGAATAATCCGAACTGCTATTTCGCCGCGATTAGCAATTAAGACTTTGTTTATCATCATAAGCTCCTCAATCTTCTTTGACTAGGAACAGCGGTTGACCGAATTCAACAAGCTGGCCGTCTTCAACTAATACTTCACTGATTGTTCCTTTGCAGTCTGCTTCGATTTCATTAAATAATTTCATGGCTTCGAGGGTGCAGACAATCGTCTTCTTGTCCACTTTTGTTCCTTGCTGAACATAAGGCGCGGCGTCTGGTGACGGAGCAGAGTAGAACGTCCCGACCATCGGTGCCGTTATCTTATGAAGCTGATCGGATGCAGCCGCTTTTTCTGCTACCGCAGAAGGCTGTTCAACCGCGATCGCTGGAGCCGGTGCAGCAAGTGGGGGGGCGCTGACAGCCGTCGCCGTCAATACATGCTTTTCCGAAAAAGCATCTGCTTTGCGCAGCATAATCTTGCTCCCCTCCTCTTCGTATTTAAATTCGCTTATGGAGGACGCATCCATTTCCTTCATTAAAGATTTAATCTCGTCAAAACTTAACAACTCAAGCACTCCTTTATCCCAACAGCTTTTCAACCTATTATAGCATATCGCCAATTGTTTTCTCGACTGAAGCGATAGTCGGTTTGTCCCTGTCAGATGATAGTTATTCAGGCTGTCCCATCAAGGACTGGAAAAACGTGGTTCGACAAATTTTTTTAAAATAAATAGAAGCCGCCTGGATCGTCACAGGCAGTTTCTATTGTACCTAATTTAGTTAAAAAAATCTTCAATTCTAATTTTTAATTTTGATCGAGTGCATAAGACACACTGATCACCTTTCCCGCACCTAAATAATGATCCGCAAGGCGAATGACTTCATTCGCTTGTTTATCGGTCAGCTTGGCTGAGTCTACGAAAACTTGCACATTATTACCTGCCGTTTTCACAACCGCATTTTTAAAACCTTTGGACTGGATCACATCTTCAAGCATCGTCTCATCGTTTGCCAATGTCTGCATTGCTTCCATTTTGTCATAGGCTGCGCTGACCGCCTTCGCACTGCTTTTCTTCGATGCAATCACATTTTGATATTTTTGCTGAAGCTGCGCCCGTTCATCTGCCTTGTCAAGCTCAATTTGGCCGAGCTTATTATCCGCTTTGCTCACTGCTTCTGCTTTTTGATTCTTTCCAGTGACAGTCTGAGCGGTTTTCGTTTCCTGACTGGCTTGATTTTGGTTGCTCTGATTCTGGGCGGTCAATGCGTACACTGATAAAACTACGATCAAACTGAGCATCGTCAAGAGCCATACGGTTTGCTTCTTTAACATTTTATAATGCCCCCTCATTCATTCTTTTGGTAAAACTTTTACTTTATAATCAGGAATGTCCAGAACAGTCGCAACGGCTTCCATAATCTCCGCCCGTATTGCCGGTTGGTTAACACCACGCGCAACGACAATCGCTCCGCGAACGGTTGGCTGCTGTTTACCAATCACAACAGGTTGTTTGGAGCCATCCTTTTCAACCATAACTACCTGACTATCTTGATCGCGTTCATTCACTTGACGGGTTCCCCCTTTTTGATCATTCTCGATCGTCTGGTTGTCCTGTGTATGGGTATTGTCCTGAAAAATCGCTTTTTCAGTTGAGGCAAATGTAATCAATACGGTTGCGCCAGATACACCGGCCATCTGGTCCAAGACAGCTTCCAGGTTCTTGCTCGCGCTCGCTTGGTAATCCTCAATCGAGGATGCCGCAGGTTGATGCGTTATTTTTGTTTTTACAGCAGAAAGCTGCTTCGATTCATTGACCTGCAGGACGTTCTGAGCCGTCTTGTCCGTCTCTGACGAATGGGTGAACAGCTTACCGATCACAAGCAGCGATATGCCTGCTAAAGCGAGAATCAACAGACGGCGCATCAATAGGCGTTGTCCAGACGCCGGTTTCTCCGGACTCTTGTCCGATTGATTGTGCATGACGACTTTTCTTAGCCATTCGATAAAGCGTTCCACGGTATCAGTCCCCCCCTTCGACTTGAATAGCGATCATCTTTTTATTAATTTGCCATTTTCCGGCGAGAAAGGAGCGAATCTGATCCGTTCGTGCATCTGAATGGTCTGTATCCGCATCGGAGCCGCTCTGCTTGCCGACATGAATCGATACCGGCTCAATTGGCTGGATCGCTGTCACTGATTTCGCGCCGGATTGATCGGCCGCGCGCAGAACAAGCGTCACCTGCTGCAGATTCAGCTCTTGCAAGTTGTCCTCTTTTGTCGTTAGCTTGATACGTTCGATTTGCAGTCTGTATCGTTTGGCGAGCGCCTCCTTCACCGTATTCTTCATTTGGACAGCCATCTGTTCTTGAATATATGCAGCCTGTTGCTGTTCTATTTCTTTTTTTTCTTGCGTGGTTTCCCTTTTCAGACTGTTTGTCCCTTTATCAGAGACCATGCCATTAATGATGGCCTGCGGATTGACATGAAACAGTGCCATTACAGGTCCGAGCAGAGCAACGATCAATACAAGTCCGATCACGAGCCGAACATATTTCTGAAACCCGCCCGAGGGAAGTAATAATTCGAGAATGACCGCGAACAAAATGAGTACGACAAGCTGCGACACCCAATTCTCTAAATACTGCATTCGCTGACCTCCTATCGCATCATCATCGCCATATTTCCTGACGTGATGATGATCGTCAATGCGAGAAAGAACATCAGTGAGACGACAGATAGTGCGGCAAATAAATAAAACATACATTTGGCCATGATACCGAGGCATTCAATCACCGGTCCACCGCCAAGCGGCTGCAAAATGGCTGAGGCGACATTATATATAAAAGCGAGCGACAGCACTTTGAGCAGTGGAAAAGCCGTTATGCAAAACAAGATCAATAAGCCGGCAATACCAATTGTATTTTTCAATAGCACTGAGGCGCCAAGCACGGTATCCGCCGCTTCCGTGAACATCCGACCCACAACCGGCAGAAAATTCGCAGTGAAAAATTTAGCCGATTTCACAAGCAACCCATCGGATAGCGAAACGGCCACGCCCTGAACGGACATGACGCCAAGAAAAACGGCGAAAAAAGCGGCCATTGTGAACAAAGCGACCGTCTGCATCAATTTGCTTAACCGGGTCAGCTTATAGTTGTCCGATAAAGTGCTGACAATCGCCAGCAGTGCCGAAAGAAATAAGAGAGGCATAATGAACAGCGAGACGAGCCAGCCGGATGTATTCACGAGAAAGATAACTAATGGATGAAAGAAGGCAACAGAAGATATACCGCCTGTTGCTGCCGTCAGCCCGAAAATGAGCGGCAAGAGCGCGAGCAGAAACTGTCCCATTTGATCAACTGTCGATTTAGTATAGTCTATGGCCACGTCGAAGCTGTTTAATAGCAAAATGAGCAGGGCCAGCATGACGACAAACTCTGCCACTTTCGAGACCGTCTTTTGGTCAAAAGCGGTCTGAATCGCTTGCAGCACAGTAGCAAATACTGAGAGCAGGATAAGCGTACCGAGAAATTGACTGCTAACAATCAATTCATTCAGGAAATAATGCAGCATGCCTTGCAAAAGCTGTTTGAAAAAGCCTTGTTTATTCGACTGTACGAACTCTTTAAAGCTCGGATCACCGACTGGGACAAATCCGTGATAGTCGTTCACTACCTTGTCCCAATAGCGATCAATCTGATGCGTATCCACATGCTGTAACTGATCGTTTGCCCCTTGCTGCGCGTTCATCTGGCTTGCCGATGTTTCCGCTGAAGCGCTGCGGGGCCCTGCGACAAGAAGAAACGTGCAACCCACAAGCATGACGCCCACAGCGATCAGTCGTCTTAAGCCCCCCATTCAGCCTCCCCCCATCTGCGGCATCAGTTTCAAGACGGTCTCAACAATGGCCGTTAGAATGGGTATCGCCATCACAAGGATAATGACCTTCCCAGCCATTTCGATTTTCCCGGCAAGGCTGGCTTGTCCGCCGTCTTTGGCGATTTGCGCCCCGAATTCGGCGATATAGGCGATGCCAATGATTTTCAATACTGTGGCCACATACACACTGTTTAAGTGCGCCGTTTCGGCAATCCGGCGAAGCATATCCATCACAAGCTTAATTTGATCAATCAACGCAATGAAGATCAGCGTGCCAACGATCAATGTCAAGAGTGAAGCAAATACTGGATTTCTTTCTTTCAATAGGAGCGCCATGAACGTGGCGGCCAGACCGATTCCGACAATCTGCAAAATATCCATTACGCTCGTCCCTTTTCTTCCGCCTTCTTCTTAATCTTTTTGCGAGCTTTTCTCTTCAGCGTATGCACGCCAAAAGCAGGATAGACCCATCCGGATTCTAGAAAAAGTTACGGAGAAAGCATCTCACTTATGCTAAAATAATAAGGCAAACATCTGCCAATCATTCTGCAATTCTGGAGGCTATCCTATTTGAAACGCAAGGCTGAATTTACATTGACTCTCATTGCTGCCGTCTGGCAGACCGTGCTGCTCGGACTTCTCCCATTGATTCCAATGCTCACGGCGAAATACTATGCGGCCACTGTCCATCCGACCGCTTGGCTTTATCTCATTCATGCCTCAATCGTGATCTTCCTTTGGATCGCCGCCTTCGCGATTAAAAAAGATAAGAAATTGTGGGGGATTCTTGTCCTTGCAGTCGGAGTGATTCTTACTGTTTACGACTATTGGAGTTTTCTCACCAATATCCTTCTTGTCATAGCAGGTTTGATGATGCTGCTTCGTCATCCGTCCGAGCAGTGACCCACAAAGAAATCACATTTATAGAAAAAATGGAGGCCCGTTCATGGGAAACATTGTGATTCAAGCGCTTGGCATTCTTTTACTCGTCATCGCCTGCACTGCACTATTTAGAAAGCGCGACAAAATGGTGCCAGTTATTTTGCTCGTTCTCGGCATCATTTTCTTAGCTGACGGCATCATCAGCACTCTTTTTTTCGGAAAATAAACCGAACTCGCAATTGATCGAACGAGCAGATGTCTCGTTAAAGAGCCCCTGCGTGCAGGGGCTCTAAAAAAATAGGAACACACTTTTAATCTTCTGAAATAAATCGTCGATTAGTGTCGCCGCCATCGCAAGGATGACGATGAACCCGATTAAAGTGACCCATTGGGCCCAGTCGTCCTTTCCCATCTGTTTCAATACCGTTTGAATCATAGCCACAATAATTCCAATTCCCGCGATTTGAAAGATTGTATTGACATCGAGCGTCATTGTTTTGCTCCTCCCCCGTCGGCATGAAGCACTCGCCAAGCTTGCGTGTTACAGCATGATTAGAACAATTAATAGACCAGCCAGAAAGCCAAGACTGCGCCACATTTTTTCATACGTTGCCTGTTCCTGGCGTGCCTCAGTTTCCTCCGCGTCAAGATGGGATATTGCCAGCTGAATATGTTTTTTCTGATTCACGGCATCCTCTGTTCCAAGCGTCGTACCAAATTGCAGAATAATTTCACGTTCAGATGCCTTCATTGCCGTTTCCGGCCAATAGTCAAGAGTCGCCGTGCGCCAGGCCGTTTGCAAAGGCTGGCCATCCTCAAGCCCTTTTTTCAGATAAGAAAAGAAATGAGCAATCGGCTGTGGCAGGCGCTGGGAAAGATGAGCGGCCAAGCTCTCAACCGGAACGAGTCCGTAGAGGATTTCCGTTTCCATCGATTGAAGCGCGAGGCGCCATTGGCGAATAGCGCGCGGCCTCTCGCGATAGCGAGCAGCAAGGACGAAGCCGATGCTTGTCGATGCCGCCAGAACGAGAATGGCGCCGATCACGCGAATCATTTAAGTGCCTCCCAACCAGAAAACAACGTACGCCCCTTTTGATCAAGGATGTGCAGACGTACCGCGTGGTCGCTTTGTCCGGCTTGGCGCGTGACGATAATAAATCGCGAGAAAACGTCTGAAGCAAATAGTGCAGCGAGTGCCGGACGCTTGCGTACTTGCTCCAGTGAATAGCCATGCGCGGTCGCCATTACTGAAACACCGGCGTTCAGCGCTTCAAGGAGAGCCTCCGTATCTTCCTTACGTCCGATTTCATCGACAATTAACACTTCAGGGCTCATCGACCGGATCATCATCATCATCCCTTCCGCTTTCGGGCAGGCATCAAGCACATCCGTCCGAGCTCCGACTTGATTTTGCGGCACACCGGCCACGCAGCCGGCAATTTCCGAACGCTCATCGACGATCCCCGTTTTCCTTCCTTCAATCTTTTGGCGCGCAACCCCTTCGCTGACCTGACGCGCCAAATCGCGAAGCATCGTTGTTTTTCCGGTCATTGGTGCGCCAATAATCAATGTACTGAGCCAGCGTCCATCATGCACTAAATAAGGGACAATCCGATCGGCTGCGCCGATCACCTGCTTGGCAAGACGGATATTAAAGAAGGTCACCTCGCGCAGGCGCAGAACTTGTCCGTTTTCGGTCAGCACATGTCCGGCAAGCCCGATTCGATGGCCGCCTCGTACGGTAATATAGCCTCGTCTTAGCTCCTCTTCCAAAGTGTAGAGCGAATAATGGCTAATCTTTTGAATCAGCGTTTGGGCATCCTGTCTGCTGAATCGTGCCGTCTGACTGCTATGGAGCAGTCCGTGAGCAGTCACAATCTCCGGAGGGAAGCCGGTGCGGCATCTGATCTCTTCAATCTCCTGAACTCGCTCCTCGGGAAGCGCCGCAAGCTGACGCTGAACACTCGCCGGGAGAAGCGGCATAATCTGGGCCATTGACAATGGCAATCACCTTCGAATTCTTAAACCATTCTTCTTTTCTTGGTGCACGATGTCCGAGTTCCTTCTCTACTTCACTATATGCCCGGTCAACATTTATATGTATAACCCCTCTGGAAGGCGCAGAAAAATCTTCTTTCTCTCTACCCGGTCAACGTATGAACATTAATGATTCGTTTTGCGATGCTGTTATTGATGCTGTCAGATAAAAAGAAATGATCCGCTTCCTATGCCATTGCAGTGGCTTTAATCGAAGCAGACATTTCCCGAAAATATAAGTTTTATTTGATGCACTGCATCCGCTCTTGTCGCGGATATGGCCATCCCGTCAGTATTCATCCACTGGCAGTTTTTTGTGATTTATATAGCTATCGATCAGCGATTTTTCTAATTCTTTTAAATAAAAAATCCCATTTAAAATGAACAGGGGAAAAAACAAGGTAAAATTAAGACGATAATTACGATATCCCCAAGCTGAACTTGACGTTACGATTAACTTCAAAACCTATTAGACGGGGGATTTAGATTATGAACAAATGGACAAAGTCAGCAATGCTATCAGTCCTTGCTGTAGTGATTTTATTGACTACAACATCGTGCAGTACATCCAATACAGCTGGATCCACCCGTAACGTAGTCGCTACAGGTAAATACGCCCTTTATACGAAACCCCGCACGGTAAAAGGGGCGAAACTAGTAGCATCAAAGAGCATGATGAAAAAATTTGCTTCTTACACTCAGTCAGATGCTGATTATTACTATGGTCGTCTGAGGAACCTCGCTTATAAGGGTTCAGCTTATTATTTCCACGTCTACGGTTATAAAGTCACCCACACCGGTTCCATCTATTATCATGTCGTGACGATGAATGGTAACTATCGGGGGTACGTCTATGGGGGCAAAAAAGTCGGTTCATTTGCTGGCGGAGTTAAAAAAGCAACGACTACCCAACCCACAACAATCCCTGCTGATTTTATGAATTACGTTGGGATTGCCATTCCAGGTACTGTTTGGAATTATCCTCCCTACACGCAATACAAGACTAAGCGATTGGGAAAGGTAAACTGGACAATCCCAAGTCTAGCTAAATTTAAAGTCACGAAGGCTGTAAAACGGACTCGGGAACAAGATACTTACTTCTACCTTAAATCTCAAAAGAGCTCAGTACCGTCAGGTTGGGTAAATTTCCGTTACGTTCTCCATTACAGTGAAATTGAAGGCAATGAAGGGATTATTCATAATTGATCGCTCTAACGCGTCATGACCTGTCACTTATACTTCTCCAAGGAACGATTTTTCCCGTGGGACAGCTGATTGACAAGAACATCATATTTAAAGGCTCTGGATAGGGTTACACTTAGTTGGACAGATAAATTAAGGTCAGGTACACTTGGTTCAAATCCACCAAGGGAGACCGGGATGATGAAACGGGAACGGAGAACTTTTTCAACAGCGTTCAAGGAACAAATCGTCAGCTCGCTCACAAAGAATTGACGCGTCAAATCGTT
Source organism: Sporolactobacillus sp. (assembly GCA_047718535.1). Classification (GTDB taxonomy): domain Bacteria; phylum Bacillota; class Bacilli; order Bacillales; family Sporolactobacillaceae; genus Sporolactobacillus. Next base: position 902 of record JBDNRH010000038.1, on the reverse strand, counting down.
CAAATTTTTAAAGACAGTCGCTCTATTTATGGTCAGCGAAAGATTAAGAAAACGCTTGAAAAACAAGGGAAAAAGGGGCCCAGGCGGCGGATTGGCCGGGTAATGCGCGAACAAGGACTGGTGTCCAAATACACCGTTGCTCAGTTTAAACCGCACAAAACGACGTGCAATGAAGAACCTGTCACGAACGTACTCAACCGTGAATTTAATCAAGCACATGAATTGAAGGTGGTGGTCAGTGACCTCACTTATGTGCGCGTCCAGCAAAACTGGCACTATATCTGTGTCCTTGTCGATTTATATAATCGTGAGAGTATTGGATACAGTGCAGGTCCGAGCAAAGACGCTCAGCTTGTCTACCGTGCGTTCGCTGCTGCAGGAGACGACTTAAATCGCCTCGAATGATTCAGCACGGATCGAGGCAACGAATTTAAAAATAAGCTAATTGATGAAGCATTGGAAACATTTCACATCAAACGATCGTTGAGTCACAAAGGGACACCGTACGATAATGCCGTTGCGGAAGCCACATTCAAGACCATCAAAACGGAACGGATTAGCGGGCGTGTTTTCCCCAGCCAAGACGTTCTTGACCTTGAATGATTTGATGACGTGAATGGGTTTAATACGATCCGTATCCATGGATCACTCGACTACTTCACACCGACTGGCTACAAGTTACACACCTTTAAAAATTTGTTTGATTTAGTGTTGACATAGAAGATTATGGTACGCCATACTATAATTCTCTTGTCAGTCAGTTTATGGAAACCTCTAATTTGAAAAATGAATGTTTACAATGCTCTTATAAGCCAGTTTGCAATGGTGGATGTCCATATCTGAATAGTATTAATGGATTTGAATGTCCAAAAAATAATTTTGAGATCAATGATAGTCCACTA
>JBDNRH010000037.1:0-16671 GCA_047718535.1 Sporolactobacillus sp. | reverse complement strand
CGCCATGCGCATTCTTTCTTATTTTGAGATTCAGTGAAATGGAAGGTAATGAAAGACGTTATTGATAATTGATCGCTCTAACGCGCCATTCATGTACGATCAACGATCAAATAAAAAAGAGGTTACGCCATAAGCAGTCTAATCAAAAAAGGTTCGTGAAAATTCTTGGGATTTCATGGACTATTATTAGTTAACGACAATAAAAAATCCCCCACCCTCGCATGGGAAGTGGGAAAATATTAGGCATCTTGCAATACTCCCTTTACCAACATATTTAAGCATCAATCAGTTCTTTTTTTGCTTTTTCGAGCCAATCAATATCACGGCAAACTGCGTAATAAACGACACGGTTGTTTAAGTCATTCTAGTGCTCATCTTCGTATTTTCTTAAATTAGAAATTTTTTCATCAATTGCTTGAATTATGGCGTCAATTAAAAATCGATTGGACATTTTAACTGATTAACGCCTGATTTTGCATGTCATAAAGCTGTATGGAAAATTAGTTTTTTTCACCGTTTGCCTAAAAATCTTCGGCTTCGTGACATTGCGGTATAATAATCAACAGACTAAAGAAAAAAGGGGATTGCAAATGAAAAAGTTTCTCTTGGTTCCTGCATTATGTCTCATGGCATTAGTCTTTGTTTTTGGCGCGGGAATTGGCGTGTCGACTGTCCAAGCGGCGACGCGCGTGCATGCTCATATTTACTATTCGACTAAAGTTCAACGTGGGTTCGGAGCGGGCTATGCGTTTATTAAGTATCCGCAGATTAGCGGATTGAAGAATGAGCCAGCTCAGCGGCGTGTCAATCAGACGCTTAAGCATGAAGCGATTCATTTTTATAATGTGCGAAAGGTATTTCTTAAGCAGAATCCTAAGTTTAAGGCAGACGGCGAAATCTCAAAGAGTCAAGGCGGCCTGTCCTATAGGATTCGTTATCTGCATGGAAATCGACTAAGCGTTGAATTCAGCGAGAATCTGTATAGCGGCGGCGGTGCGCACGGTTCGGAGGATACGGTTATTTATAATTTTGATTTGACGAACGGCAACGCGATTGCGCTTCGCTCTAATTTCAAGTCGCCGGCCGCCTACACCGCGGCGAATCACTACGCGCAGACGTATATGAAAAAGCATTCGGATCAATATCCGTTTGCCTTTCAGAACGGAACGACGAATATTGATCATCATTATTATTATTGGACGGCGCATGGCTTGCGCGTTGAATTCCAGGAATATGAAGTGGCTGCGTACGCCGCGGGTCATCCGACGGTATTCATCCCGGAAAAGTATCTTACCCACCATTAATCAATGCGGCTGCCCGTCTATTAATCCAGCGGTCAACGAATTATTGCCCGGAAAAACCGGGCGTACATATGAAAACTTTTAAATTTTTCTTAGCCAATAAGAAAGCAGACCGTTTTGTCTATAGAGAAAACGGTCTGCTTTGCCAAGTTTTTCTAACCATTATTTACTCCGATACGCAGTCAAAACGATACATAGTATCGGCTGTGTATGCCGCATCGGGACGCAGAACAATGGATCCGAACCCTTCGTGGTGGATCGCGTCGGGCATCATCTGAGCTTCTAATGTGATGCCGCAATGGGGAGCCAAGGATTGCCCATTCATCATAAGTTGATCAGAAAGCCCGTTTCCCGAGTAGACAACGACGGCATTGTTCGTCGTTGTCATGGTGACGCGCCGCGCGCTCAGCGGATCTTCCAGCACGGCCGCAGCGGCATTTCCGCATGCGTCAAGGAGGAAGGGGTGGTCGTAGCCGTTGACTAATTGGTTCTGCGGATGCGTCGATTCGAAGCCGCGTTTGACGGATGCACTGTTTGTAAAATCAAAGGCTGTGCCGCTCACATCAATTAGCCGGCCTGTCGGTGTGCCATCAGTATGAATTTCGCCGAATTGATGGCTGGCAAGTTGCAGCAGATGGCCTGCGACCGGCTGAGCCGTGTCACCCGTCAAATTGAAATAGACGTGATTCGTCGGATTGAAGAGCGTCGGCTTATCCGTTGTCGCTTCATAATGCAGCGCCCATTCGTTTTTCTGATTCAAGCTATAGCGAACCGATGCGTGCAGATTGCCGGGGAAACCATTCGTTCCGTCGGGACTGAACAGATCGAAGCGAACGCCGACTTGCTCCGCGTCTTGAAACGGATGGCTTTGCCAAATCATGCGTTCGAAGCTGTCCGGTCCACCATGATTCGTATTCTTGCCGTCATTAAGCGGCAGTTGGTAGGTTGTTCTATCTAATGCAAACGTGCCAGCTGTGATCCGTCCGGCGACGCGGCCGACAGTTGCACCGAAATAGGCATCTTCTGCCAAATAATCAGCGAAACGATCGGAACCGATCACAATATGGGCGATTTTTCCGTATTTGTCAGGCATGGAAATATCTGTTAAGGTCGCGCCGTAATTCATGACTTTGACGGTCAATCCATTGTCATTCGTTAATGTATATTGCCAGATGGTGTGATGATTCACGGAACCGAATGCCGTTTTAATGAGTTCCATTTTGAGATTCGCCTTCTTCCTCAATCGACCGAATGAAACGCAGAAATGCTGCTTGACCGTGTGGGTTCCGTTTATAAACGCCGGCATCTTCGAGGACGCGGCTGAACACTTTGCCGACTTCCTGGTTCACGATTTGTTCCACGCTCGCCGCATTCAGTTCCGGATGCTGCTGCTTGATCTCGTCAGCCCACTTGCGGTGATACGCTTTCATCTGATTCGTCTCTCCAAGCAGATAAGCGCCGACTTCTTTTAATTCGGACTTCAGGCGTGGAGGCAGAATGGCTAGCCCCATGACTTCGATTAATCCGATATTTTCTTTCTTAATATGCTGCACGTCCGGATGCGGATGAAAAATGCCGAGCGGGTATGCCTCCGATGTCCGATTGTCACGCAAGACGAGATCGAGTTCATAGAGCGGGCCGCGCCGACGCGCAATCGGGGTAATCGTATGGTGCATCTCGCCGTTCGTTTCTGCTTCAACGCCAACAGATGGATCGGAGTAGCGGCGCCATTTATCAAGAATGAGCGCTGCCAGCTCAACTAATTGAGCTTTGTCTGCGCCGGTCAGTCGAATGACCGACATCGGCCATTTCACAATACCGGCTTTGATCTCTTCAAAATTATTAAATGAGATTGGGGTCTCGACCGGTGCTTTGGCCATCGGAAAGTTGTGACGCCCGCCTTGATAATGCTCGTGGGACAGAATCGATCCGCCGACGATCGGCAAATCGGCGTTACTGCCGACGAAATAATGCGGGAAGCGGTCGATGATTGCCAACAGCCGGGTGAACGTGTACCGATTAATAGTCATCGGTTCGTGCACGTGGTCGAGAAAAATGCAATGCTCGTTGAAATAGGCATAGGGGGAATATTGAAAACCCCATTCCTCATTGGCTAGGTTCAGACGAATGATCCGATGCGTGCTGCGGGCGGGATAGTTCATCCGGCCGAAATAGCCTTCGTTTTCCATGCATAATTGACAGAGTGGATAGCCGCTGCTCGGCATTTTTTTCGCCAAGGCGATTTGCTTCGGATCTTTTTCCGGTTTCGAAAGATTAATGGTGATTTCTAAATCGCCATAAGCGGTCGGCGATGAAAAAATAATATTCTTGGCGATCGCTTTCGTCTTGATATAGTCGTTGTCTTGACATAAACGGTAGAAATAATCAGTCGCCTCTTTAGGTCCCCGATCTTCATAAAGCTGCCAGAAGACGCGATTCACTTCTGATGGCGGTGGCGTGATGAAATTCATCAGACGCGCGCCAAGACTATCGCGCGCGCTCTGATTGTCATCAATTTTCTCATTTTGAACCGCACGTTCAACGAGGTCATCTTTCAATGCAATCAGGTCATCAGGATCGGCCGGAACGGTATCGCTTGCGTGTTCCTCACCGATCAGTCCAAGAATTTGATTCACTAAATAGCGTTGATCGAGGCGCGAATAATTGCTTTTAGAGATAATTAGATCGGCAAAACGGATGATTTCTTCTTGACTCGTCATTAGATGAACCTCTATTCTTTATAGCCGTCTGGATGGCTTTCATGCCACGTCCAGGCGCTGCGAATGATTTCATGGATTGAATCATAATTGGGCTTCCAGTGCAGGATGGCGCGCGCCTTATCGCTGGCAGCAATTAAGGTGTCGGGATCACCGGGACGCCGCGGACCAATTTCTACAGGAATAGATGTTCCTGTGACCGCACGTGCCGCTTCAAGAATCTGTCTGTTGGAGAATCCGGTTGCTGATCCGAGGTTGAAGCAGTCGCTCTTCCCGCCATCCTTTAAATAAGTCGCGGCGAGGATGTGGGCGTCGGCCAAGTCGACGACGTGCACATAGTCACGGACATTTGTTCCGTCGGCTGTGTGATAGTCATCGCCGAAAATGGTCAGCTTCTCGCGTTTTCCGGCGGCAACTTGCAGGACGACAGGGATTAAATGGGTTTCGGGATGATGGTCTTCGCCAATGCTTCCGTCCGCTTTCGCACCAGCGACGTTGAAATAGCGCAGCGCCACAAAATGAATGCCATAAGCCTGATCGGCCCAGCGGATCATTTTTTCCATCGTCAGCTTGCTTTCACCGTACGGATTAATTGGCAGCTGTGGATCGGTTTCTTCGATCGGTATTTTCTTCGGGACGCCATAAGTTGCTGCGGTAGACGAGAACACGATACGTGTGACCGCAAATTGATGCATGATCTTCAAAAGTGTAATCATTCCGCCAATATTATTATCGAAATACTTCAACGGATCTTCCATTGATTCACCTACGAGCGAAAAGGCGGCGAAGTGAATGACGGTTTCGATCGATTCTTTCTCAAAAACGCCGGTGAGAAAGTTCTCATCACGGATATCGCCTTTATAGAAAACAGCGCGGGGATGAATCGCTTGGCGGTGGCCGGTGACGAGATTATCAACGACGACGACTGAATACCCGCGTTCAATCAAACGATCAACAGTATGGGAGCCGATATAACCTGCTCCGCCTACAACTAGAATGGACATAAGGGATACCTCCTATTAATCAGTTAATTTCTTTGCGCCGTCAGCAATTTCCGCAATATAAAATGACGGGGCATAGCCAATTTTCTTTGTATAGCGTTCGCCAACGTGCTTCGTAAACGTGTCAATCTGTGCTTTCTCGACAAGAGCAATCGCGCAGCCGCCGAACCCGGCGCCGGTCATGCGCGCGCCGAGGACGCCTTTTTCTTGCCATGCCGCCTCAACGAGTGTATTCAATTCGTTTCCGGTCACTTCATAATCATAGTTTAGGGAGACGTGCGAGGCATTGACTAATTTGCCGAACGTCAGCAGGTCATTTTGAATTAATGCTTCTTTTGCCTTTAGAGTTCGCTGATTCTCAGACACAGCATGGCGTGCGCGTTTGAGTAAATTTTCTTTGCTGATTAAATACGTATTCTGGTCGAAGGTATCATTATCTAAGTCGCCGAGTGATTGAATCGGCAGCCGGGTTTGCAGCTCGGCAAGCGCCTCTTCGCATTCACTGCGGCGCTCATTATATTTGGAGTCGGCCAGCTCACGCCGCTTATTCGTGTTCATGATCACAATCGCGTGATCACCGAGTGTGACGGGAACACGCTCGTAGTCGAGGGTGTTCGTATCGAGCAAGAGGGCGTGATCGGCTTTTCCCATGCCGACAGCGAATTGATCCATAATTCCTGAATTGACGCCAATGAATTTATTTTCGACTTGTTTGCCAATCTGTACGAGCGCCACGCGATCACACGATAAATGGAAGAGATCGTCAAGGATAACGCCGGTCAATAATTCAATAGAAGCGGAGGAAGACAATCCAGCGCCATTCGGAATCGTGCCGTAGAAATAAATATTAAAGCCTTTGTCAATGGTGTAGCCGCTTTCTTTAAGAAAATGGACGACTCCTTTTGGAAAATTGGCCCAATTATCTTTTTTATCGTAAGACAATTGGCTGAGGTCGAACGAAATGGTGCCCAAATCTCGGAAGTTCTCCGAATAGACATTGATCGTTGTATCGTTTCTTTTTTGAGCAATGCCGTATGTGCCGAGTGTAATTGCACAAGGGAAAACATGGCCGCCGTTATAATCGGTGTGCTCCCCGATCAAGTTAATCCGCCCGGGAGCAAAATAGGCCAGAGGCTGATCATCACCGAATAACGTCCTATACGCTTGTTTAAGTTGAGTTAAATTCATATCGATTACCACCTTATTTTACTAAAATTAACACGTAAAGCATACGTGATTTTTTACTAGAATGCAAGCCCTTTCATGATTTATTCTTCGTTTACATATAGTTAAATGCTGTAAATAAGTCGGAATTACTAATGGATAAAGATGTTTAAAAAAGTTGAAGGAAAAAAGAACAATAAATTTTACTAAAAAACTATTGACAGACAATGATGCTGCGTATACTATCATGAGTGTAAGCGTTATCAATCATTGCTTTATTTTTACGAAATAGGGAAATGACAAATTAGCATGTTACACGACGTATCAATAGAAAGGTGGATTTTTTATAATGTCTGCGAGAATAACCTATGATGGGGAGAAAAAAATCTTTCATCTATCCAATCCATTTCTCAGTTATCTCATGCAAATTGATCAGCATGGACTTCTGCAACACCTATATTTCGGTAAGCAGATCCGCGCCTATCATGAGGAAAGAAACTATCCGGGGCGTGACCGCGGTTTTTCCGGGAATATACCGTTGGCGGATCCTAGCGCGCAACCGGATCGCAGCTATTCGAAGGATTTAATTCTCCAGGAATACGCGGGCAATCAAACCGGGGACTACCGGGAAGCGGCGACGATTATTCGTTCAGACAATGGTTCCCGGACTGTCGACTGGCGCTATAAAGGACACGAAATTAAAAAGGGGAAGCCGCCCATTGCCAATCTGCCGCATAGCTATGTGGAAACCGATGATGAGGCAATGACGCTCTTGATCACATTGGAAGATGCGGTGCTGCAGGTTGAAGCCATTTTAACTTATACCATCTACGCCGATCGCTCGGTACTCACGCGATCCGTGAAACTCGTGAATCGCTCGTCGGCAACGTATGTCGTGGAAAAAGCCGCCAGCGCCGCGCTTGATTTCCCGAAGCAAGAGTTCGAAGTCATCAGCTTGCCCGGTGCGCATGCTAGAGAGCGGCAGATGGAGCGGCAGGCAATTAAGCATGGGACGTATCGATTCGAGAGTCGGCGCGGCACGTCTTCGCATCATATGAATCCGTTTATTGCGCTCGTACATCCGGATACGACCGAAGACCAGGGGGAAGCGGTAGGAATCCAGCTTGTCTATTCTGGTAATCATCTCTTCAGCGTCAGCAAAGATTATATTGATCAGACGCGGGTGGTTGTCGGTATTAATGACTATAGCTTTTCTTGGCAATTAAAAGCGAAGTCAGCGTTTCAAACACCGGAAGCTATCTTCGTCTATACAGCGAATGGACTCAATGCGATGTCTGACACGTTCCATCATCTTCTCCGGGAAAGAGTAGCCCGAGGTAAACATAAGCTGGCGGAACGACCGATCGTAATTAACAATTGGGAAGCGACATTCATGGCGTTCGATACAAAGAAACTGACCGCGATTATCGATCGGGCGGCCGAAACTGGTGTTGAGATGTTTGTGCTGGACGACGGTTGGTTTGGCCATCGCGATGACGATACGTCTTCATTAGGTGATTGGTATGAATATCGGCGTAAATTCGACAACGGACTCGATGGCATCGTGACCTACACTCATGCAAAAGGCATGAAATTCGGTTTATGGTTTGAACCGGAAATGGTCTCACGGGATTCGAATTTATTTCGCCAGCATCCTGATTATGCGCTGCAAGTACCGAATCGCGAAATGACGTTATCGAGAAGTCAATATGTTCTTGATTTCTCGAGACCGGAAATCGTCGATGCCATTTATGAACAGATGACGGCTCTCCTCGACCGGATCCCGATTGACTATATCAAGTGGGATATGAATCGGCATTTGACGGAAGTGTGGTCGACGGCCTATGCAGCGGCGCAGCAAGGGGAGATTTATCATCGCTACGTGCTTGGATTATATGGATTAATGGATCGTCTCGTTCAGCGCTACCCCGACATTTTATGGGAAGGCTGCTCAGGAGGCGGCGGACGGTTTGACGCCGGCATTTTATATTATTTCCCGCAGACGTGGGCCTCGGATAATACGGATGCCGTCGCTAGACTGAAGATACAGTATGGAACGAGTCTAGCCTACCCGATTTCCAGCATGACAGCTCATGTGTCTGCCTCACCCAATCAGCAGACAGGCCGTGAAACGTCGCTTGCCATGCGCGGTGATGTCGCCATGAGCGGAGTGTTTGGCTATGAGCTCAATCTAGATGAACTGCCCGATGAGGCGGCGAGGCAAGTCAAGGATCAAATACGTTTCTATAAGACACATAGACAGCTAATCCAGTTTGGAAAATTTATTCGTATAGACAGTCCGTTTGAGCGAAATCGAGCGGCTTGGGAATTTGTTTCAGACGATCAAAAGCAAGTATTACTTTTCACGTTTACAATCTTGTCTGAAGCGCAGCCGGAGATGGTCATTACGAAATTAAAGGGACTTGACCCGGACAAGGATTATTATGAGCCAGAGACAGGGGCTACTTATGGCGGCGATGAGTTAATGACTGTTGGTTTATATCCGCGTAAGGTTCAGCAGCAGGATTTTGTATCCTCTGTCCGTTATTTCGAAGACGCGCAATAATCACTTATTCTATTTATTCTGGAGGTTATTATGAAAACGAAACATTCAATCACGTCGCGACTCTCTTATGCCTTCGGTGCCTTTGGGCACGATATGTTTTTCGCAACACTAAGCACCTATTTTATTATGTTTGTGACGACTCACTTGTTTAATACGGGCAGCACCTCGAAAAATGATGCGATGATTTCAATCATTACACTTATTATTTTCCTGCTTCGCTTCATCGAACTGGCTGTCGATCCGCTGATTGGCAATGCAATTGATAACACGAAAACCCGGTGGGGCAAATTTAAACCTTGGGTTGTTATCGGTGGTGGTGTGGGATCAATTTCGCTCATCTGCCTGTTCACGAGTTTCGGCGGGCTGACGAAGAGCAATCCTGTGCTCTATCTTGTCTTGTTCGCAATCATTTATATTTTAATGGATATGTTCTATTCCTTTAAAGATATCGCGTACTGGTCGATGATTCCGGCCCTGTCGTTTGATTCCCGTGAACGCGAGAAAACGGCGACATTCGCTCGAATTGGTTCGACGATTGGCGGCAATATTGTCGGCGTTATCGTGATGCCGCTCGTTCTGCTATTTTCTATCAACTCCAATCACGGAACGGGTGACAGCCGCGGCTGGTTATGGTTTGCAATCATCGTCGGCACGATTTCATTTGTCACCGCTATTATAGTTGGACTTGGAACAAAGGAAATTGACTCGGCACTGCGCAAAAATAAAGAAAAGACGAGATTCAAGGATGTCTTTAAAGTCTTGCTTCACAATGACCAATTGATGTGGCTGTCTTTATCTTATGGACTTTACACAATCGGTGCAACGCTGACAAACTCGATGGAGCTCTACTATTTCTCCTTCATTCTTGGTGACGCCACCAAATTCTCCATCTTGGCGATTATAAATACGATTGTTGGCTTGTTTGCGGTCTCAGTATTCCCGTCACTCGCTAAGAAATGGAAGCGTAAAAATGTCTTCTTTGTTTCTATTGCCGTGATGGTTATCGGTCTCTTGCTCTTCAGTTTCGCCAATACGTCACTTCCGCTTGTGCTTGCGGCTGCCGTTCTGTTCTTTATTCCGCAACCGCTAGTCTTCCTCGTTGTCCTGATGACAATTACCGATGCCGTTGAATACGGCCAGCTCAAGGAAGGACACCGTGACGAAAGCTTGACTCTGTCTGTACGGCCTTTGCTCGATAAACTTGCCGGCGCCGTATCCAATGGTGTGGTTGGCTTGACTGCCGTATGGGTTGGCATGACAACCGGCGCCTCAGCGAGCAGCATTACAAGTGGGGGCAGATTAATCTTCAAATGCATGATGCTTGGCATTCCATTCGTGCTTGTGCTTGTCGGTACATTCGTTTTCTTCAAGAAAGTTAAACTGAATGAGAAGATGCACGCAGAGATTGTTGATGAACTGGAGAAAAAGTGGGGCAAGAATTTCAATTCGAAGGAAGAAGAGGAATTCATTGACCAGTCGATCGACGCTCCGTCTGATGAATCGGCACTGACTGTCTACGCACCTGTCGATGGCACGCTGCTCCCTCTCGAATCGGTGAAAGATGACGTGTTCTCAAGTGGGAAAATGGGTAAAGGCTTTGCCATTAAACCGACCGGAAATAAGATTTATGCGCCAGTCGATGGCTTGATTCGCATGACCTTTTCGACACGCCATGCTGTTGGGATTGTATCAAAATCAGGTGTTGTGGTGTTGATTCATGTCGGTATCGGAACAGTTAATTTAAAAGGAGAAGGCTTCACCACGTATTTCGACCGAGGAAAAGACGTAAAGAAGGGCGATCTGTTAATCGAATTCAATCCGCAGCTCATTACGGAACGCGGATATGATGATGTCGTCATTACGGTGATTACGAATTCGGATTCGTATCAAGCGATTACGATTGAGAAGAAAGAAACGATTCACGCGAATGAAATTGCTGCACAAATAACCAAATGACAGGCGAGGTGACGTCTGTACACGTCAACAAGTCAAGAAAATAAGGGAGGTAGCACTGCTCATGATTTCACCCAGATCAGGATAAGCGATTCTGGGTGAAATTTGTTTGCAGTACGTTCAATGAACTTTGAAAAAGCGAATAGAAGCTGGCTTCAGGATCCTACTGTTTTCCGCGTCAATCGTCTCGACGCCCATTCCGATCACGTCTATTATACGTCGGAAGCAGAAGCGAAGCGGGGCGTGATGCAGCAGAGGCAAAGTTTAAACGGGAACTGGAAATTTCATTATGCTAAGAACCCACAATTGGCAGTGGCTGATTTCTATCAGCTGGATGTAGACTGCCACCACTGGGATGATATTCACGTGCCGGGGCATATTCAGCTGCAAGGGTATGGACGGCCTCAGTATAGCAATGTCACTTATCCGTGGGATGGCATGAGCCAAGTGGGCGCGCCCCCGGACGTGCCTCAAGACGAGAATGCAGTGGGCAGCTATGTCACTTATTTTACAGTCAACGAGGCGCTTCAGAACGGTCCGCTCTATCTCTCGTTTCAAGGGGTTGAGTCGGCATTCTTCGTCTGGCTGAATGGACGGTTTATCGGCTATAGTGAGAGCAGCTTTAATCCGGCGGAGTTTGCGCTTCAGGACGCGGTCGTGCCCGGCATCAATAAATTAGCGGTTGCGGTGTACCAGCGCTCGACGGGCAGCTGGCTTGAGGATCAGGATTTCTGGAGGCTGTCAGGGATATTTCGTGAGGTTTATCTGTATACCACACCGGTAACACATATTTATGATTTATTTGTTCAAACAGAGCTTGACGCTTCATATCAAAATGCACAATTGGTCGTCGACTTGACGCTGCAAGGGGAGATGAAAGGAAGCCTGTCCGCCTGCCTAGTCGATCACCTCGGTCATAATGTGGGTGAACCGCTGACGAGTGCGCTTCAGGAGACGATGCAGCTACATCTCAACTACTCGGCGATCCGACTGTGGAGCGCGGAGGATCCGTATCTTTATACGCTGCAATTGATAGTTCGCGATGAGCAAGGGCAGATCGTTGAAATGGTTCCGCAGCGTGTTGGCTTTCGCAAAATTGAGATTAAAGACAAACAAATCCGTCTGAACGGGAAACGCCTTGTGTTCAAGGGGGTCAATCGCCACGAATTTAATTGTCAGCGAGGCCGGTCTGTGACGCGGGAGGACATGCTGTGGGATATTACATTCATGAAGCGGCATAATATCAACGCTGTTCGTACGTCGCATTACCCGAATCAATCGTATTGGTATGAACTTTGTGATGAGTATGGCCTTTATGTAATCGATGAGACTAATTTGGAGACTCACGGTACGTGGCAGTTACCTGGAGGCACGGATCCTAAGCAGGTGCTCCCAGGAGATAAACCCGAATGGCATGCCAGTGTACTTGATCGCGCCCATTCACTCCTTGAACGTGATAAGAATCATCCGTCTGTACTCATCTGGTCATGCGGGAATGAATCTTATGGGGGCAAAACAATTTTTGACGTCTCAGAATATTTCAGAGCCTCCGATCCAACGCGGATTGTTCATTATGAAGGAATCTTTCATGATCGCACGTTTAACGCAACGAGTGATATTGAGAGCCGGATGTATGCCCGTGTCGATGAAATTAAAGCCTATTTGGAAAATAATCCACAAAAGCCCTATATTAGCTGTGAGTATATGCATGCGATGGGCAACTCGTGTGGGAATTTCCATGAATATACGGCACTCGAGGATCAGTACCCGCTCTACCAAGGCGGGTTCATCTGGGATTATATCGACCAATTCCTTATGACAACGAATCGCTATGGCAAGAAAGTACTTGCCTATGGCGGCGACTTTGATGACCGTCCGAATGATGGCGATTTCTGTGGGGACGGCATTGTTTATGCGGATCGCACGCCATCACCGAAAGTTCAGGAAATAAACTATTTGTATCAGAATATCAAGTTGTCTGTGTCTCGTGATGGTGTTGACGTCAGCAATCAAAATTTGTTTATTGACACCTCGAATTACGTGCTCGAGTATGCGCTGGCATGTGAGGGAGAGGAAGTGCTTCGCCATCGGTTAGATGTTGTCGTGCCTGCCGGACAGTCGCAATTTGTTTCGCTTCGCTTTGGCGATCAGCTTCCGGCGGGGGAATACACGCTCAACGCGGTGATGAAATTGAAGAAGCGGACACGCTGGGCGGAGCAAGGCTACCCGGTGGCCTTCGGTCAATTTGTCTTTCACCAGCAGGGGTTGCCTGTTCTAACGCAGACGACTGTTCGGCGGCCGCTGGAGATCATTCATGGCACGTTCAATATTGGCGCGCGTACCGATCAATTCAGCGTTCTTTTCTCGAAAGAAAACAAAGGATTGCTGTCACTGCGCTACCATGGACGAGAAATGCTGAAACAAGTGCCAACGCCGATCTATTGGCGCGCACTGACCGATAATGACAATGGCTGCGGCTTCGGTTATCAGAGCGGCTTATGGCTCCAAGCGAGCTTATTCCAGCGCTGCATCAAGACGCGTATCGCCGAAGAAAAGGACGCACTCGTTGTCTCCTATACGTATCAATTACCACTGGCTGAGCATGTACGCGTCGAGCTCTCTTATACTGTTCACGCGGATGAGACGATTGACGTCGCTGCGGAGTATACGGGCGGTCAAGGGCTTCCCGATATGCCGCTGTTTGGACTAATCATGCGGATGAATGCCGACTTTGATCGCTTTCGCTATTATGGACTTGGGCCGGAGGAGAATTACTGGGATCGTCATTCCGGCGCGCGACTCGGCATTTTCCAGAAGAAAGTGGTGGATAATGTGTCGCATTACGCTGTGCCTCAGGAGAGTGGGAATCGCACTGCCGTCAGATGGGCGACTGTGCTTGATGAACAGGGCGATGGGTTGCAGTTTGTTGCGCTCGGTCAGCCGCTTGAACTCGGCGTGTCACCGTATACAGCTTTTGAATTGCAGCAGGCATTGCATCACGATGAGTTGCCTGAGATTCACTATACCAATGTAACGCTTGCTGCCAAACAAATGGGCGTTGGCGGCGACGACAGCTGGGGAGCCCCGGTACATCAGCAATACCATATAGACGCTGCCGCTCCTCTTCGACTTGCTTTCAAAATTCGCGCGGCGCGTTGAGACGTTTAGAAGAAAATACAGCGGCGACAGATATATCTGTCGCCGCTGTATTTTACAAGCTGCTCTTGCGGATAATCAATTTCGTCCCGAGGGTAACGCGCTGCGCAACGTCAAGTGGATTCTTGAGGCGCTTAATGAGCAGGTCGACGCCTAACTCACCCATAGCCTCGGTATAGACTTTAACGGTGCTGAGCGGTGGATAAAAAAATTTAGCAATCGAAATATCATTGAATCCGATCAGTGAGACGCGTTCAGGAACTTGAATCCCATGCTCATGCAGCGCGCGAATGGCACCAATTGCCATCGCGTCGCTGGCGACAAAGAAGGCGCGCGGCAGGCGATCACCCAATTTGCCTATCGCCTCTTTCATTAACTGATAACCAGAATCGGGCGAGAATAGGCCGGTGAAAATAAAGTCAGGATTATACGTTGATTTGGTTTCCATTTCTTTGACGAAATAATCATAGCGTGGATCCTGCAATACGAGATTTTGATCAGAGGTGGCTTCTTTGCCCGCCAGCATCCCAATGGAACGAATCCCTTTATCGAGGAAGTGATCGACTATTTGTGTGATGGCTTGTTTGAAGTCGGTCACAACGCAGTCAAAACCGAAGGAAAAGGTGTCGAAATCTAAAAAGACACTATTTTTGGAGATGGCGGTCAATTTCTTCATTTCATGCTCGCTGAATTTTCCTATGGCAATAATTCCATCAATATCATTTTTTTCGGGAATATCTTCATTAGGAAAGAGGTGAATCGTTTCGTAATTTTCAGCCTGCAGTTTATTCTCTGCACCCATGCGGATGGATAGATAATATAAGTCATTTAACTCTTCTTGTTCTGTAAACCAGAGAACGACCGCAATTTTACCATCTGTCTTCTTCTTGCGCGCGCGCGTTTTGAATTTGGAATAATTCAATGATTCGGCTGTTTCAAAGATACGCTTCCGTGTGTCTTCTGTGACGGAAAGCGTCTGATCATAATTCAATATTCGGGAAACGGTGGCGATGGAAACGCCAGCCTGTTTTGCGATGTCTTTAATCGTAGCCACGAGTCCACTTCCTTCATCCGCAAAAAATCGTGTGAGTACTTTTTAGACTAACCTAATACTATCATACAGAAGCCCGTTTTAAAAAACTTCGATTGGCAAAATTAGGTGTTTGTGTTATCTTTTTGCTGAATGGGTAAAAGGAGGGTGATGCTTATGAAAAAGGCGATTATATTTTTTCTATGCTTCTCACTGCTTTCTGTAACTTTAGGTTGTCGTTCTGTCTGATGGGAGAGTAGACAGAAATGCAAAAGAATGACTGAAATATGAGAGATTAATGCCAAATTCACTGCCAAGGGGTGATTTTATGCGGCAAGATGTTTTGAATTTCAACCAATTTGATGAGGAGTTTAAAGAAGAATTATTGCTCTTTGTTGGCAGGAACGCTGATATTTACGAGAAACGCTGGACAAAGATGGGGCAGCGAAGAAATAAAATGGTTTCATGGCATTGGCCCGCGTTCTTCGTCTCTCCTTTTTGGTCAGGTTATCGGCAGTACTGGCCTGGTGTTTGGATCTATCTTGGTTTATATATTGTGGATGGGTTATTGGATGTATGGCTTCCAGTCAAATTTGCTTATTACGATCAGACGATGTTTGTCGTCTCTGTTATTTATGGACTGTTTTCGAATTATAATTATCTCAATTTCGCGGTGCAGCATATTGAAACCATGCGGCAGGTGGAGCCTGACCGCGAAAAAAGGAAGTTCGAACTGACTGAACAAGGCGGTCCAAGTGTGCCGAAATTTTGGCTGGCCTTCGCTATGATGACTGTCGTTGGCATTGCCATGATGAATTTAGGCCGTCTGTTTTAAAAAGATAGCGAGATGCCCATCTGTTTCATCGGCGGGAATTCAATTATTTGGCAGGTTAGCTGCATCAGGTGAACAATTGCTCGGCAAATTTGAGCGTTAGACTTATTCCGACTAAGTAAATGCATAAAAAAAATTCCCCGATTGTGCAAGGGAATTAAAAGAGGGAAATGAAAATAGAAACTTCGAGAATACCCACTCGTGACAGTATGGTTAACTATCACTCACTATAATTAATTCGACAAAATCAGTTGATATTCGACCCTGTATGCGTTTTGTTACATGAATGTCATGGTTGTGTCTTAATCCACTCAAGAGAAATAAAAATGCATAGAAAAAAATTTCACGTTCTAGACGCTTTTTATCGCACATAGACTAATCAAAAGCGCTAAAAATGTGAGGTATGAGGATGGAGAATGAGAAGAAAAAATTGAAATATCTTTCCGATCATGGCTGGAGGCCGCGACGTTATCGCGCCATGAATCAAACAAATATTATTTGGGTGTTTCAGATGAGCGATAGCTTTACACTATTGGAGTCAACGCTTACCTTACTAGAAATCAGCTATTTGGACTATAACGGGTTAGTCAGACATTGCCGCTATATTGAGAAAGGCATGCAGAGTGATCTTCAGCGCAGGCAGCGGCGACAATTAAGTTAAAATTGAGGGCATGACAGGAGAATACGGCGGCAAAGTATCGCCTATGAAGCTGTTTTTTGACTTGTAATCGAACAATAGCGATTATACGGTCTGAGGGCTGTGCTTTTCAGCGCAATAGGCGGTCTGATCCCGCAGAAGGGTATGGTGATCCCGCAGAAGAGGGGTGCGATCCCGCAGAAACGCGAGCCGATCCCGCAGAAGAGGGGTGCGATCCCGCAGAAGAGGGGCTCGATCCCGCAGAAGAGGGGTGCGATCCCGCAGAAGAGGGGTGCGATCCCGCAGAAGAGGGG
>JBDNRH010000036.1:0-17814 GCA_047718535.1 Sporolactobacillus sp. | reverse complement strand
GATCCCGCAGAAGCGCGAGCCGATCCCGCAGAAGCGCGAGCCGATCCCGCAGAAGTGCGAGTCTATTCCGCTAAACGGTATGCCATAGAATCCGCTCGTCGTTACAGTGCTGCAGCCAAGCTGGGTCCGGCTGCTGATCGCAGATAATATGATCAACCGCGGCCAGTGGTTTGATCACGCAGAATGTTTGTTTGCCGAGTTTCGAGGCATCAGCAAGCAGATAGCTTTCGTCAGCGGCATCGATCATCATGGCTGAGATTAGACATTCCTCCGTGTCGTAATCGCTGATAACCGAAGGATTGACGCCGCCGCAGGATATATATGCTTTATTTACTTTGAAATTAGCGAGCATATGCTCAGTTAGCGAGCCCTTTATCGAACGCTGCGCAGCATAGACTGTCCCCCCAAGAAGGATCAGTTCCCCATGGATGAGGCCTTGTTCCATTTTACGATTCAGACACCACGCGGCAGCCAGAGAATGTGTCAGGAATGTGACACCATAGACGTGAGCCAATGCTTCGCATAATGCCAAAGTTGTCGTTCCTGAATCGATAAGGACGGTATCGCCGTCTTGAATGGTTTGTGCGGCATACGCGCCAATCCGCTGCTTTTCATCCTTTTTCATTTTTGTTTTGCGAACAAACAACGGCTCTGTGACCGCTTCCGAATAGCGTGTCGCGCCCCCATGCATGCGCAGCAATAGTTTCTGTCTCTCCAGAACAGACAGATCGCGCCTTATTGTTTCCGGTGTGACCTCCAAAGTGTCAGACAAGGCACGGACACTGACGTGTTTTTCTTTTTTCAATACAGCGAGAATATACGCCTTTCGAAAATCAAAAGTGGACGACATGACAAATCCTCCCATCTTCTTCGTCTATTATGCCATGCTTCTCCGTGATTGTCGTATAATTTTACAGACTCTTAATTTTTGAAACGATGTTTGTTTACATTTCGATTGTATGATTTTAATGTTGAAACAAATAAAACAAACGGTAAACAAAAGGAGTCTGACCATGTCAATCAGCAAAGCAGCGATTAAAAAAATGCGTCGTCTGGCCACCGGATGCGTCGCGGGCGTCATGCTTGCTTCCGTTCTCTCCGCGTGCGGTTCCGCGCAGAGTTCATCGGCAAGCAATAACCAGTCGCTTGCAGCCATTACCAAGGCGGCAAAAAAGGAAGGCAAGATTACAAGTGTCGGTATGCCAGATGCTTGGGCAAATTGGAAAGAAACGTGGGATGACCTCAGCAGTAAATACGGACTGAAGCATACGGACACCGATATGTCGAGTGCTGAAGAGCTGGCGAAATTCCAAATGCCGAAGTCGAGTAATTCGGCGGATATTGGTGATGTTGGTCTAAACTTCGCTGTGCTTGCTAAGCAAAAGAAGTTGACGATTCCTTATAAGCCGGCGACTTGGAGCAGTATTCCAGACTGGGCGAAGGATAAGGACGGCTATTATATGGCCAGCTATACGGGGACGATCGCGTTTATGACCGATACGAAAAATGTGAAGAACCCGCCGAAGACATGGGCTGATTTACTCAAAGGCAATTATAAGATATCCATTGGCGATCCAACGAAAGAAGCGCAGGCACAGATGACCGTGCTGGCAGCAGCGCTGGCCAATGGCGGCAGTGTGACGAATATTAAACCAGGTCTTGATTTCTTTAAGAAAATTGCCAAGCAAGGACGTCTGTCGTCTACTGAGGCGACCATTCCGAATCTTGAAAAAGGCGAAATTGATGTCGCCGTTATCTGGGACTTTCTCGGCCTTGGCTATCGTGACCAGATTGGCAAGAATCGATTTGCAGTCAGCATTCCGGCAGACAAATCGCTTATGTTCGGCTATTCCAGCGTGATTAGTAAAAATGCAGCAGACCCTAATGCGGCCAAACTTGCACGCAATTATATTCTTTCGGATAAAGGACAAATTAATCTCGCTCGTGGGTATGCACGCCCAATCCGCAGTGATGTGAAACTGCCTGAAGATGTCAAAGACAAACTGCTTCCGTCCAGTGAGTATACTAATGTTGTGCCATTGAAGGAAGTAGACGCATGGACGAAGACAGCAGACAACCTGCCTCAGGAATGGCAACAGGAGGTTTTGGCGAATGCCAAGCAATAAGCTAATTATGGTGACGCTTGACGGCTGTCGCTATGATACAGCTGTTGATGAGCTTGGTTTTCTCGGACACTTAGTGGAAAAGGGGAAGGCCGCTCGCTTTCGGGTAAAGTCAGAGCTGCCAAGCAATTCCCGGCCGCTTTATCAGGTGCTGCTCACGGGAACACCCCCTTGTGAAAATGGTATTGTATCTAATCTGAGTATCCGTCTCTCGGCGCAGAACAGCCTCTTTCATCTCGTGCGCCAGGCAGGCGGGCGTACAGCGGCGGTGGCCTATCACTGGGTCAGCGAATTGTACCAACAGGCACCATTCTCTTACCAGCATGATCGCATTCAGCACCAGCTGGAGAAGCCGATACAGCATGGGATGTTCTACTTTGAAGATCAGTATCCGGACTCTCACGTGTTTGCCGAAGCCAATTATCTGTTAGAGACGTATCAGCCAGACTTTCTTTATATTCATTCGATGAATATAGATGACATCGGCCATAAATTTACGGCGGCATCGGCAGAATACCGAGCGGTGGTCGGCAAAGTAGATATCATCCTGGCAGAATGCTTGCCAGCGTGGCTGGAAGCAGGTTACCAAATTATTGTAACGGCTGACCATGGTTTGGACGAATTTGGTCATCATGGTGGCACGCGCTCCGGTGTGCGTGATGTTCCGCTGTTTATTCTTTCGGAGAAAGTAGAGACAGGTATAAGCGCGCAGCAGATCCCGCAGTTAATGGTTGCGCCGCTCGCCTGTCATTTAATGGGCATCATGCCTTCAGACGACATGCAGACGTTCGACGAATCGCTGTTTGATGGAGAGCGGGAAAAGGGTGCGGCAAGGAGTGAATCTATCGATGACTGATAGAAGATGGAAAAGACAAGCACAGGCTTGTCTTTTGCCGCTTATTGCGATGCTTCTGCTATTTCTGGCCATGCCGCTCGTGATTATGCTGCGACAAAGCTTTGCTGACGAGAACGGCAATGGCTTCAGCTTGACGAATTTTATCCAAATTATAACGCAGCCATTTTACTACGATGCGTTTACCAATAGCTTGCTAATATCGTTCTATTCCGCAGTAGTTGGGCTGCTGCTCGCGATGGCGGTCACGGCCGCTCTCGTGACGCTTAGCCGCCAGGCGCAAGATCGCTTGACCCTGTTTATCAATATGACGGCTAATTTTGCCGGTGTGCCGCTGGCTTTCGCCTATATTATTCTAATTGGGAACGCCGGCGTAGTCACGCTGCTGCTCGGAAAAGTGGGTATCCCACTGCAAAATTTTTTCAATTTATATTCATGGCAGGGTCTTGCGGTGACCTATGTCTATTTCCAAGTGCCGCTTGGTGTGTTGTTCTTGTACCCGGTGTATAAGAACCTGAACCCAGCGTGGCGGGAAGCGGCGACTTTACTTGGTGCTGGCCGCTTGTCGTTCTGGATGCGGGTGGGGCTGCCGCATATCCTTCCGAGCGTCGTCGGCACATTTATTATTCTTTTTGCAAATGGCATGGGCACGTATGAGACAGCTTATGCCCTTGTTGGCAGCAATATCAGTCTCGTGACGACGCGGATTGCCAGTCTCGTATCCGGAGATATCTTTGCTAAACCGCAGCTCGGCAGCGCGATGGCTGTTCTATTTGGTCTGTTGATGCTATTGGTTTTGGCAATCAATGAATTAGTCTTGCGGCTGTTTCGGAGGGATCTTGAATGAAAAAATCAAGCAGCATAATCATCGGTCTCTTTATTGCGTTCATGTGCCTGCCGCTTGCCGCAACACTTGTGTATTCTTTTTCGACAGAATGGGGCAAATCGCTTTTGCCATCCGGCTTTACGTGCGACTGGTATGCGGCGCTCTATCGTGATCCGGCTTTTCTGATGGCTGTTCTCCATTCGCTGCTCTTGACGGTATTAACATTAGCGATCGTTCTCATCATTCTCGTACCGAGCATCGTATTAATCGCGCTCTATTTGCCAAAGTATGATCGGTATCTGAAAGCAACGATTCTGCTCCCTTATGCGATACCGGGTGTGATTCTGGCGACCGCCTTGATGCGAACGTATACGGACGCGCCCATTCCTTTGCTATTGATTCTTTCGGGGGGCTTATTTATTTACTCGCTCCCCTTCATGTATCAGAGCGTGCGATCCAGTCTCCGCGAAATTGATGGCATTGCCTTGCTTGAGGCGGCTGAGCTGCTCGGTGCATCTAAGTGGCGAGCGCTTCTGCAAATTATTTTTCCTAATATCCGAATTGGAATAATGGTCGGCAGTTTGCTCACGTTCTCTGCCTTTTTCGGTGAATTTCAGCTGACCAATATGATCCTCGGTGGACAATTTGAAACGATACGGATTTATATGCTGCGCGTGATGCAGATTAACGGACACCTTGCCAGCGCGGTCGTGATCACCTATTTACTGCTTCTTGGTTTGATCGGCGGCTGCATTGTACGTCTGACTCATTTGCAGAAGAGACGAGTCAGTCGGGGGACGACTAAGCAGGCCGATCATGAAATGAGTAGGGAAGGATGTGCGACTAATGAGTTACTTGACCATTGAAGCGCTGAGCCTAGAGCTGGGCGGTAAGCAGATATTGAAAAATCTTGATCTGTCCATTGAAAAAGGTGAGCTTGTCACGTTGCTCGGGCCAAGTGGCTGCGGGAAGTCCACATTGCTGCGGGCCATTTCAGGGTTGACAGCGATCAACCAAGGGAAAATTCTAATTGATGGACAGAATATCGCTCCAATTGCACCACGGAAACGAGAAATCGGAATGGTTTTTCAATCGTATGCGTTATTTCCTAATTTGACGGTTTACGATAATGTGGCTTTTGGTCTGACGATGCGACATATGGATAAGGCAACGATTAGCGGGAAAGTGACTGAAATTCTTGATATCGTTGGTTTGACAGACAAAGCTGATGCTTTTCCGTCAGAGCTATCGGGCGGTCAGCAACAACGTGTGGCGCTCGCTCGCGCAGTCGTCGCGCAGCCGAAAGTTTTATTACTTGATGAGCCGCTTAGTGCGCTTGACGCGCAAATACGCAAACAATTGCGTCAGGAAATTTGCCGCCTTCAGAAGCGGCTTGGAATTACGATGATCTTTGTCACCCATGATCAAGAAGAAGCGATGGCAATTTCCGATCGGATCTTCATCATGCACGACGGACAGATTGCCCAGCAAGGCACTCCAGAAGCGATTTATTTTCATCCGAACAGTCCCTTTGTGGCCGGATTTATTGGTAATTATAATACGTTGTCGCAAGCGAGTGCGGCAGACTTATTCGGTATGGATGAGAAACTGGGGACACAGTCACTTTATGCGCTTCGTCCGGAGGCGATCACCTTTACTTCCCGAGAAGGAGCTGGCCATGTCTCGGGAACGGTCATCGAGCGGCATATTCTCGGTAATATAATACGCTATTTGGTACGAACGGAATATGGTGATTTGGTTGTCGACCAAATGAGCGAGGAGAGTTCGTCTGTTAGAAACGCTCAAGAAGTGACCCTTTATATAAGTCAGGCAGATGTTGTTGATCTTGGAATCAGACACTGAATGGGCTATAAAGAAGGAAGGAATTAAGAGTTGCGTTGGGATGGACATACGCATAGTGAATTCTGTCCGCATGGATCCGGAGAAGACACAGAGGTCTTTATTCGTCAGGCAATTGCACACGGAATCACCCATTATTCAATTACGGAACATGCACCACTGCCCCCTGAATTTCTTAAACGCTGCGCAGGTGCCACCTACGCCCGGGACACGGCAGGTATTCAGCTGGATCAAGTCGAACCGTATTTAAAGAAAATGACTGAGCTGCAGCATCGCTTTCAGGCTGATATTCGTATCTATATTGGGTTTGAAATTGACTATTTGCCTGATTTCGAGGACTGGACACGCAGCTTTCTCAATGAATATGGCAATTTTATTGAAGACAGTATCCTATCTCTTCACTTTCTTCGTGGACGCGGCGGTTACCGCGCGATTGATTATAGCGCGGAAGACTATTCTGACGGACTGATATCATTTTATGGCAGTTTTCAGCAAGCGCAGACGGCATATTATCATGTGCTCCGTCAGTCTGTCGCAGCCGATCTCGGGCGATATAAACCGAAGCGGATTGGTCACATCAGTCTTTGCCGTAAATTTCAGTCGACACTCTCTGCTGAGGAAAGCGCGTTTTCAGCGGAATCACGTCAAGTGGTTTCCGATTTGCTGGAGGATATGGTGCAGGAGGACTATAGCCTGGATTATAATACGGCGGGCTTATTTAAACCGCTTTGCGGGGAACCGTATCCACCGGATGAAATCACTCAGGAAGCGATTAATCGAGGGATCGCTCTTGTCTTCGGATCGGATGCGCATCGTTCGAAAGCTATTGGCGGCGGATATGATAAATACCGCTATTGGGAGGCAATGGCCGCCCAGAGAAAGCGAATGACGCATGGCTTTGCGAAAAAGAACGATCAATCGTGACAGATGCCCAGCCCATATTCATCGCTAGGCATAACCTATCATGAAGTAACTAAATAGGTAGGTGTTGACGCACGATGGATTCTTTTTTTCAGTCGTTTGAAGACCCGTCTCATAACGAACCAATGGGTTATCCATTCTATGATGATCAAGGCTTTGAACCGTCAGGCAGTTATTATTTGCCCGACGATCGGGAAGTGCAGCCGTTTATGGTTCCTCCGGCGGCAATCGATGAGGAATTTCGCCGTGGGCGTGCCGGGCATTTCTATCGGACACGGTTAACCAGCTTCAATCAGATGATGACGATTCAGTTATTGTCTTATAACCCGCAGACAGGGATGGTGACAATGAATGTCTGGGTGCCATGGGAACGGCGCTGGATTCGCCATCAAGAGCATTTCACCGGATTGAACGGCCTGACGTATCTCGGCCCGCGTCCGCCGCAAGGTGTTCCCAGTCCACCGCCTCCGGGTCCGCCGCGCCCGCCGCGTCCTTGGTGGTGCGGGCAGTTTCCGTGGCATCCCGCTTGCTGGTCGCGTTGACAAAGTGGTGTATCTATTAAAATTGGTGAAAAAGAAGAGTGTGCCAGCAGACAAACTGGCACACTCTTAAATTTCTTTATAAACAATTACTTCTTGAATCGCCGGCAGCATACTGTATGCAGTTAAGCGATGCTGGCCGTCGTAGAGTCCGAGCTTCTTGTCAATGATCAGCGGCGGCAGGGTACCGCCGCTTTGCAGACTATCAATCATTTGTTTCACGTTATCCGTATGATAGTTATCGTAATTCTCCGGATCGGCGAACCACTCGTCGAGGCGGACTAAGTTTCTCCCGTTCCTGCTAAAAGCACAAGGTGCATCGTAAAGTTGTTCCTTCACCATCTTTGTCAGCATAAAATGATGATCCTCAGTGCCGAATAAATCATTTTCAAGATCGCTGTACTTACTGCAAATTTCTTTACCGGTATAAATCTTATCCATATGCGTCCCTTCTTCGTCCGTACTCATTCCACCTATTAATTTATCGGATTTTACGTGAGTTTGCAAAATAAAAAGAGGATTAAAATTAACAGAATCTTTGAAAATGGAAACATTTATTTGAAACGAATTTATTGCTTTTCTAAACGGTGTCTATTATAATTACACTAATCTTTTAGAAAAACTTGGCGAGGCCAAGTCCGCAGGCGCAGGCCGAACCTTATTTTTTCTTATACTTGGTCCCGCTGGAATCTATATACTTTCTTAACGTATTAGAAGTGGAATAGCTGCATGAATAGCGAGTTTACTATAGCTGTTCAATGTGTGATGGTTACGGCTCGAACATCGGACCGTCGATGGAATCGTGCGTCTTGGGCGCAAAAATCCAGCAAGGGTGCGCAAGATTATGCATGAGCTTCGCCACCGCGTACTGGAGCATGTACTTGCTCACGCTGAAAATCTTTTGAACGAATTTCTCGCGCACTGGACGTTGGACAGGTTGACGAAAGGTGCAGTTGAGCGTATGACAAAAGATTCTGCGCAGACTTTGTTAACTAATCAGAATGGTGGTGAATGAGGATGCAGCAGTCAAAGTGGAAAAAGGGCGATTGGGTAAAAGGCAGAACGGTTAACGGTGAGTTGATGCATGGCTATATTGTGGCTTTCAATGACGAGGATGGAACTGTCAATGTACACGTCGTCGCCTGTGATCGAGAATCGACAGTGGGCCGCACAATTGAAACACTCAGTTATCTTATTAAGCCTTTTTCACTCTTGCCGTTTACAAATAGTCAATTGCGCAATTTAACAGATTTGGCATTAATTACCTCCGATCGCGAGTGGTTCATGGATTTGACAACACAGTTGACGGATCCATCGCGGCGGGTAGAAACACAAATGCGTGATCGGGAAGAAGCATGGTACTGGTCAGCACAAAAATGATGAAAAAACAGCTGGTCATAGATTAGAAGGGCGATCACTCCGATCAAAAGAAAAGAAGGGCCTCCTTATTGAAAGAGGAGGCTCTTCTTTTCTTTACTGCGGATTAGGAAGTTGTATTCTCAGGCAGCCTCCTCAATCTTCTGTTGACGAGTCTCTTTGCCAAGGAAGAAAACGGCAAGGACGCCGATGATAATCGCTACACAGAAAATCGTGAAGATGGTTGCCATTGCTATCTGCCGAGTGAGCAGATAACCGACGAGCAATGGACCAAAAATACCGCCGATACGACCGAAACCGGCTGCCATTCCCGTTCCTGTTGCGCGTATTCGCGTCGGGTATTGTTCAGGTGAATAGGCATAGAGTGCACCCCATGCACCCAAATTAAAGAATGAGAGCAAGATTCCGGAAGTGAGAAGCAGAGCTAGCGAAGTTGATTGACCGAAGAAGTAGGCACTGACTGCCGTGCCGAGCAGATAGACAATAAGAACAGCTTTGCGTCCCCACTTTTCGATCAGCCAGGCGGCTGAGAAATAGCCGGGAAGCTGTGCCAAAGTCATGATCAGAACGTATTGAAAGCTGTGGATCATATCAAAGCCCTTCAAAGCGACGACACTAGGTAACCAAAGGAACATGCCGTAATATGAAAAGACAACAGTAAACCAAAGAATCCAAAGCATAGTCGTACGGCGTACATAGTGTCCGGACCAGACGGTGGCACAATTTTTAATGAAACCGCCTGTTTTTTCTCGCGTCTGTGCGGCATAAGAGGAAGAATCACGCACATTCCAGCGTAAATAAAAAGCGTAAAGAGCGGGGAGCGCGCCAATCACCAAAGCGATCCGCCATCCGAATGGCGGAATAATAAAATAGGAGATTATGGCAGCGATAATCCAGCCGACTGCCCAGAAGCTTTCGAGTAAAACAACTGTTCGACCGCGTTTTTCCAGCGCAACGCTCTCAGAAACGAGTGTTGAAGCGACCGGCAATTCTCCGCCAAGTCCCATACCAACGAAGAAGCGAAGCAAGAGGAAAATACCAAGGCCGGTCGTTAATGCGGATAGACCAGCGCAAACAGAGAAAATTAATAAAGTGACAATTAAAATATTTTTTCTTCCGAACCGATCCGCCATTATGCCGAAAATGAGGGCACCAACGGCCATGCCAATTGAGCTGACACTGCCAATCCAGCCCATCTGTGCTTCGTTTAATTTCCATTCTGCTGCTAGTGCATCAATGATGAATGAGAGCATCCCGACATCCATCGCGTCAAATAACCAGGCAAAGCCAGCGACACCAAGCAGTTTCCTTTCAGATTGTTCCTTCATGTTTCGATTCATGCCTCCTGATAGAGTAATGGAATATAAGTGCGCTGCGTTGTTGAAAAAGGTGTACAGACGACCTCGGTTGTCCGAGTGCCTGCTGTTCATTATATAGTGTGTATTTACATGTGTAAAGACAGAAGAAAGATTAAACAGAATGACGCTTTGTGCGCCCAACGTGGTAGACTGGACAAAGACAGTTTCACAAGGGGTGAAAGAGTTGGAATTAAATGATGTGCAGAAATGGGAGCAGAGCTTCTACGCAGGCCGCGGCTGGGTGAAGCTACCTCCCTATATTCGCCTTGGTTTTCTAATGGAAGAAATCGGTGAGGTATCGCGAGCGGTTCGGGCCTGTGAAATTGGCCGCGATCACCCCGGGGAAGCGCCGCTGAAAAAAGAGAAGGCGCGTATGAATCTAGCTGAAGAAATGGGCGACGTATTGGCTAATCTGTCCATATTGGCTGATCTTTATCATTTTACATTGGAAGACTTAGTAACCGCGCATCAACAGAAATTACAGAAACGGTATGAACAGGGAGGAAGTATGAAATGAATATTTATATGAATCACGACGCGGGCATCGATGATCTCGTGTCGCTGTTCCTGCTTTTACAGATGGAATCGGTCAGACTGACAGGCGTATCGGTTATTCCTGCAGACGGGTATCTGACGCCCGGCGTACAGGCAAGTCGAAAAATTATCGATCGGTTTGGACATCAGCAAGTAATTGAGACCGCGCGATCCAATTCAAGGGGGGCCAACCCTTTTCCGAAAGAATGGCGGATGCATCCTTTTTTTGTTGACGCCCTACCCATTCTAAATGAATCAGGCAAAGTCGTGGCTCCGGAGAGTCAATTGCCCGCGCATCGGCATCTGATCCGTTCTGTGCGCGCCGCTGAGGGTCAAACGACACTTGTTTGTACCGGTCCATTAACTGATGTGGCACGTGCTTTAGATGAAGCCCCTGATATTGAAGAGAAAATTGAACAGCTGATTTGGATGGGCGGAACACTCCTAGAAATAGGAAATGTTCAGGAGCCGGAACATGATGGTTCCGCGGAATGGAATGCGTTCTGGGATCCGGAAGCGGTGGCGCGCGTCTGGCAGAGCGGCCTAAAGATTCGAATGGTGGCATTAGAAAGCACCCGTCAAGTACCGCTGACACCGGCCGTGCGGCAGCGCTGGGCGGAAAAAAGACGCTTTTCGGGAATTGATTTTCTTGGGCAATGCTACGCGGCTGTACCTCCCCTTGTTCATCAGGAAACCAACTCGACCTATTTTCTTTGGGATGTGCTGACCGCTGTGTCGGCTGGATTTCCGCAGCTAGTCAAGGCCCGTGAGGTACGGACAAGGGTGTTAACGCATGAACCGTCTCAAGGGCGGATCGAACAGTCCGACGAGGGACGATTGGTTGACATTGTCTACGCCGTGGACGCTGAGAAATTTTTTGCCACGATTGAACGTCTGGCTCAGGGGGCTGGCACTGACTAATTGATGTTGACGATATATGTGAATACACAACTTAATAGCCAACTTCTACAGCGGCATTCACGATATACATCAAATCATTGGTGTCACCCTTATCTTTAAGCACAATACCGCTAGGTGTGGCCATCCCGCCGTCTGTTACATGAACAGTAACCGTGCCATAAGGGATTTCCGCCTGAACGCGGGCAATATCCAGTGACTGTTTGTCCATTGGCACAGCCAAACGAACAGTCACTTTCATATTGTTCAGGTCACCGTCAGGGAGCAGTTCCGTCAGGCCGGGCATTGAATTTTTGTGGATGGCATCAATCACCGCGCGGACGGCGGCTTTCGTTACGCTTTGACCATGTACATCAATGCCGACGCCAGTTTCAATAAATAATAAATGGTTCATGTGTTCTCCTCCTCACAGGATGATTTCTAAACTAAATAGTAACATAAATCACTGGAAAACTTGCAGACGTTGCTTATCAAGTAAGAGGCTGTCAGGAAAACCGACAAATTCCTGCATTTTTTTTGTGAATAGAGTTAAACTAATCATTGGGACTGGTTCGGTAATTTAGCAGTAAAGGTGCACGGTTTGATTAAAAATAGAGGCCTGTCACTCGAATCGGTGCAGATAGTTTGTGAAAGACGAACGCTTTCTTGAATTTTGTCGATATTTTACGCTTTTTGTCGTGATTTCGATTCCTTTTTTCGGAGGAATAGGCTATAGTAAAAAAGGTGAGTTTGTAAAAATGTATGGGGGGTTTTTGTGTGGTAAAAAAGAGATTAGCCATTCTTCTCGCTTTTGTTATTGTTTTGGCAACGGCACTTGCTGGTTGCGGAAGTAGCGGCGCGGGGACGACTGCGACTAAGAAAAGTACATTCAAGGCAGGCATGGTTACCGATACGGGCGGTGTCAATGACAAGTCGTTTAACCAGTCTGCTTGGGAAGGCTTGAAAGCATTCGGAAAAGATAACAATATGAAGATTGGTACACAAGTGAAGTATCTTCAGTCGACACAGCCGTCTGACTATTCACCGAACTTGAACCAGCTCGTGCATCAGAATTATAATATTGTCTTCGGTATCGGTTATCTGATGCAGACAGACATTCAGAAAATTGCGGAACAAAATCCGAAAGCTCAGCTTGGTATTGTCGATGCGGTTGCCGTTGACAAGAACAATAAGCCGCTGAAAAATGTCGCTGACATGACATTCGAGGCGGAACAGGGATCCTTCCTTGTCGGTGTTGTTGCCGGATTGACGACAAAGACTAATAAGATTGGTTTTGTCGGTGGCGTGAACTCTGCTTTGATTAAGGCGTTTGAAAATGGTTTTAAAGCCGGCGTGAAGACGGTTAACCCGAAAGCAACAATTTACTCGCAGTATGCCGGTGCGTTCAATGCGCCGGATAAGGGCCGCAGCATTGCGTCAACGATGTACACTGAAGGCGCCGATATTATCTATGCGGCAGCCGGTGATACAGGTAATGGTGTGTTTACTGAAGCGAAAAACCGCACGGCGAATGGCAAGAAAGTTTGGGTTATTGGTGTAGATAAAGATCAATATGCGCAAGGACTTCCCCAGAACGTGACACTGACTTCAATGGTTAAACGTGTCGATAAAGCGATTTATGACGTGACTAAGCGCACAAAAGCAGGGAAATTCCCAGGTGGCAAGGTACTTGTCTATGGCCTGAAGCAAAATGGTGTAGGTATTGCGCCGACAACGAAAAACGTGTCTGCCAAAGCACTTGCTGCGGTAAAGAAATACAAACAACAAATCATCGACGGCAGCATCAAAGTACCGGCGACAGATGCACAGTATAAGAGCTTTGTCGCAAACTTGAAATAATTTTTCGTTTTGAACAGATGGGGTGTTGTCAATAGCCCCATCTTTTTATATACGTTAAGAACGTATCAAACCAAGTATAAGAAAAACTAAGGCTCAGTCTCTGTCCGGGGACTTGGTTTCGCTAAGTTTTTCTAACAAGTAAATTTAGTGAATGCAGCGTCAGCACTGCATTTACTTCCGCTACATAATCTGAGATGGGAGATAAAGGCATGCCTTTTGCAATTGATATGCGTCATATCCGAAAAGAATTTCCGGGCATAGTCGCAAATGATGACATCACACTCCAGGTCGAAGAGGGAGAAATTCACGCGCTATTCGGGGAAAATGGTGCCGGCAAATCAACGTTAATGAACATATTATTTGGACTGTATCAGCCGGATCAGGGCGAGATCTATGTACATGGGGAAAAAGCGGTGATTCATAATCCCAATGATGCCAATCGTCTTGGTATTGGGATGGTGCATCAGCACTTCATGCTTGTAGAAAAATTTACGGTCGCAGAAAATATCGTGCTTGGTCATGAACCGAAGCGTTTCGGAAAGCTGGATATGAAAGAAGCGGTGCGTATCGTTCGCCAACTATCAGAACGCTATGGACTGAAAGTCGATCCATTAAAAAAGGTTGAAGATATCACTGTAGGTATGCAGCAGCGTGTGGAAATTCTCAAGGCGCTGTACCGCGGATCGGATATTCTGATTTTGGACGAACCAACGGCTGTTTTGACTCCTCTTGAAATACAGGAATTGATTGAGATCATGAAGAAATTGGCGGCGGAAGGCAAGTCGATTATCTTAATCACACATAAGCTGAAAGAAATTTTTGAGGCATGCAGCACATGTACAGTTATTCGTCTTGGCAAAATGATTGATCGCGTAAGGATAAGCGAGACTAACCCCGATCAATTGGCGAATATGATGGTTGGCCGCAAAGTAAATATACCGATTAACGATGCGCCTTATCAGCCGAAAGAAGTTGTTCTGGAAGTTAAGGATTTGGTCGTTCATGACTCACGTAAGGTACGTGCAGTGAACGGACTCGGCTTGACAGTGCATGGCGGAGAAATTCTGGGTATTGCTGGTGTTGATGGCAATGGTCAGGAGGAACTGGTGGAAGCGATTGCCGGTCTGGCGAAAGCGTCTCAAGGACATATCCGTCTGAACGGCGAGGACATGACGAATCATAAGACGCGGAAAATTATCGAAGCAGGGCTTGGCTATATTCCTGAGGACAGACAGAAACACGGTCTTGTCATGAATTTTACTGTTGGTGAAAATATGGTGCTGCAAACCTATTATCAGCGCCCCTTCTCAAACGCTGGTGTGCTGAATCAAAAGGTGATTTCTAAAAAGGCGAAGCAGTTAATTCATGAATTCGATGTGCGCCCCACTTCGGAGCGGATACTTGCTCGTTCACTTTCCGGAGGAAACCAGCAGAAAGTCATTGTTGCCCGAGAGGTTGACCGCAGTCCAAAATTACTGATTGCCGCGCAGCCGACACGCGGCCTTGACATCGGCGCGATTGAATTCATTCATGGAAAACTGCTTGAGGAGAAAGAAAAAGGGCGTGCCATCTTGCTCGTCTCTTTTGAATTGGATGAGATTCTCCATCTAAGCGATCGCGTGGCTGTCATTTATGAAGGAAAGATTATTGATATAGTCAATCCGAAAGAAACAAATGAACGTGAACTTGGCCTCCTGATGGCCGGAAGGAAGAAGGAGGCTCAGCAATAATGAATCAATTACTTAAGAAAATCAACTGGATGACCTTACTCATTCCGCTTATTTCGGTCATACTAGGCTTTTTATGTGGAGCCATTATTATGTGGTGTACAGGCTATGATCCGTTTCTAGCCTATGGTTCAATCATTCAATCTATTTTCTTGCAGCCGTATTACGCGGGCGAGACGATTCGGGCGATGATTCCGCTTGTTCTCTCTGGGCTGGCCGTAGCGTTTGCTTTCCGCACAGGCTTATTCAATATTGGTGTTGAGGGCCAGCTAATGGCCGGGTGGCTGGCATCGGTCGCCTGTGCGATTGGCTTTGATGGACTGCCTAAATTTATTTTATTGCCGCTCAGCATACTGGCGGGCGCGATTGCCGGTGGTATCTGGGGATTTATTCCCGGTTTGTTAAAGGCCCGCTTTAAGGTTCATGAAGTCATTTCAACAATTATGATGAATTATATCAGTCTTTACACAACAAGTTATTTGATAAAGACGTTTCTTTATACGCAAGGGGAGCGCACACCAACAATTCCACAGAGTGCGTCACTTGCTTCTAATTTTCTCGCAAATTTGACGCAGGGCTCACGACTGCACTGGGGTTTTATCGTTGCCATTCTTGCCGTGATTGCAATGTGGTTCATTCTTTGGCGTACATCAATTGGTTTTGAACTTCGATCGGTTGGTTTCAGTCAGGAAGCTTCACGTTATGCCGGCATGAATGTGGCTCGAAATATTGTATTGTCGATGACGATTTCCGGTGCGTTTGCTGGTCTTGCCGGTGCGATGGAGGGCTTGGGTACTTATCAATACATGATGATCAACTCTACATTCACTGGCATCGGGTTTAACGGAATTGCCGTGGCGCTGCTTGGACTCAATACGCCAATTGGTGTCGTCCTATCGGGTGCGTTGTTCGCAGGCCTACAGACCGGCGGGCTCACGATGCAGTCGGTTGCCGGCGTGCCGATCGAATTGATTCAAGTTATTATCGCTCTGATTATATTCTTTGTTGGCTCGGGCTATGTGGTGCAGTGGGCATGGAGCCGTTTTATGGGAAGGAGACATAAGGCATGAGTTTTTTTGAAGTTCTCTGCATCATCATTCCTTCTACGCTATTAACGGCGGCGCCGTTAATTTTCACTTCACTTGGTGGTGTATTTACAGAACGAGCAGGTGTCGTTAATATTGGTCTGGAAGGGTTAATGTCGGTCGGCGCCTTTACAGCGGCTGTTGCTACGTTGACATTCGAACGCTCACTAGGTTTCGGCGCTTTTTCCCCGTGGCTGGCGATTCTCGTGGCTGGAGTGGCAGGCGGACTGTTTTCACTGATTCATGCCGTCGTGTCAATATCTTTTCGTGCCGATCAGACGGTCAGTGGTGTTGCTTTAAATTTTCTTGCTGCTGGACTGACGATTTTTCTCGTGAAATTAATTTATAATGGCGGCGGACAGACCCCGTATATTGAGAATAATATTGATAAAGTCAATATTCCGCTGCTTGCAAAGATTCCGGTGCTTGGCCCGATCTTTTTTCAGCAGGTGACCTATACATCGTATATCGCTATCCTAGCCGCCTTTATTGTTTGGTATGTGCTCTTCAAGACGCCGTTTGGGCTGCGTCTGCGTTCTGTTGGCGAGCACCCGGCAGCGGCAGACACGCTCGGCATCAGTGTAATAAAGATGCGCTATATCGGCGTGTTTCTCAGCGGTGTATTTGGTGGTATTGGCGGTGCTGTATACCTTGTCACTATTACGTCCAACTATAATGTGTCGACGATTGCCGGACAAGGATTTCTGGCACTTGCTGCATTAGTGTTTGGCAAATGGCATCCGTTCGGGGCGCTTGGCGCGTCCCTCTTCTTCGGATTTGCTCAGTCGCTGAGCATCACGAGTCAGCAGATTCCGCTATTGAATCAATTGCCCTCTGTCTACTTATTAATCGCGCCGTATGTGCTGACACTTATAGTGCTGACTGGGTTTGTTGGTAAGGCTGTGGCACCAAAAGCTGACGGTGTGCCTTATATTAAAGGACAACGCTAAAAGTTCTGTCTGTATTTCAGCGGAGCGGGTGAACATAATCCGCTCCTTTTTTCTATTCTGCGCGATTTGACAATTTTCGTGAAATTAGCGATATTTGAACAAGACATAATAGCTAGTCTTTCGCTATACTGAAAGAAACTAATTTAAATAAGTGGGGTTAATTGTGATGGGGGCTGAAACATGACAATAATATGCCTTGTCAGGCATGGGGAAACAGACTGGAACGCATGGGGTAAGCTGCAGGGGCGTGAAGACATACCATTGAATGCACGTGGATGTCGTCAGGCCGACCTTGTCGGGCGCTTTCTGAGTAAGGAACGCTTCGATGCTGTTTATACAAGTCCGCTGCTTAGGGCGAAGCAGACGGCTGAAATCATCGCTGCACAATTAAAAGTGGCACCGTTAATAGAAAACGCGGATTTTATTGAGAAAGATTATGGAAAGGCATCTGGTATGACGATTGCTGAGCGTGATCGTCAATTTCCGGATCACAAGATTCCTGGAATGGAGCTCTTCGATCAAATAAAAAAAAGAGTGAGCCATGGTCTGGAAACGATTCACGAGGCAGAACCGGATGGAAAGGTCCTGCTTGTTGCGCATGGCGGATTAATCAATGTCATTTTAGCGATGCTGTCTGACGGCCGAATTGGCACGGGGAAGACTAAATTATTCAATACATGCATTAGTCATATTCAGTCGTTCGATGATAGCTGGAAAATTATTGACTATAACTGCATTGACCATTTGCAGGCCTTTGGCAAAGTGACAAGCATTTGATAGACCAATCGACGGCAGAAAAAAAGAGTGCCTTAGCACTCTTTCAGCAATAATAAGCGGGTGATGGGAATCGAACCCACGACGAGAGCTTGGGAAGCTCTAATTTTACCATTAAACTACACCCGCA
>JBDNRH010000035.1:3276-17962 GCA_047718535.1 Sporolactobacillus sp. | reverse complement strand
TTGAAGACGGGGCTAAAAATCCGTCAAAGGGCACATCGATGAAGTTCCTGGTGCCGGCTTAAGGCGCCCAGCTTTGGGTTGGTTCTGGGAGTAAAGGGCGTAGGGCGATCCGCAACGGCATGTGGGCGAAGACCCTGCGTCCGTGGAGACACGTACGTTGTTTGCTTTTAGCAAATGGACGATGTGGAAAACCTGTGTTGCAAAGTACTTTTTAAGGAAAAGCAAGCAGCGTAGCCTGCCTTGAGTGGAAAAGAGGGGATGGAAGCACGTAACCTGTGACTTGCTTGGCCGGCATCACGGGCGTGTGTCTTCCTGAAATCAATTCTGCAAAAGAGGCTAGAATAAAGTAAGGGAATGCCTGAGGAAATCTCCTAGACTGTCCGTTTAAACGGCTTTGGAAGTGGATTATAGTGCGGACTGAGTGGCGTTCCAGTTCAGTGCTTGGCGACAACATTGGTCAGGCTTTAATAGGAAACTGCCTAAATGGCAACATTAGGTGGCCTGATGGGAAAACCTACTGGACCTAAGCCGCAATGTTTACTCTTCGACAGACCCCTGTTTTACATATTTAATTTTGCTGCAGAATAAGATTATATTATTTAAAATAGAAGCAGACAGTACCTCTACAAGGATGTGACATTGTTGGCTGCATGCCGCTGATTGATTATACAGGCGATGCTGCAGCCTGATTCAATGAAAAAGCAATTTAAAAAATCATTGCGTTGGGCGTTACCGCTGGCCGTTATCACTGTTGTGCTATCGGCTATTTTTTCAATCATTTCAACAGCCGTACTCAATGATTCCGGACTAATTACAGCGATTTTAGTTGTTCTTCTGATTATACTTATGGCCCTTTTTTTTGATATTATTGGTGTAGCGGCAACAGCTTCGAATGAGGCACCTTTTCATGCAATGGCTTCGAAAAGAATGCGCGGTGCTCAATATGCTGTATGGCTGTCCAAAAACGCAGATCGCGTCAATACGTTCTGTACCGATGTGATCGGAGATATGAGTGCCATTATAAGCGGGACGGCAGCGTCAGTGGTCGTTGTTGAAAGCATGTCCTTTTTTCATGAGTCAAGCAATGCGTTGGAATATATTCTTTCTGTCGTCGTCACTTGTCTCGTTGCTGCTCTGACCGTTTTTGTCAAGGCACTTGGCAAGTCGTTTGCAATCAAAAATGCGACAAC
Source organism: Sporolactobacillus sp. (assembly GCA_047718535.1). GTDB lineage: Bacteria > Bacillota > Bacilli > Bacillales > Sporolactobacillaceae > Sporolactobacillus. Next base: position 16,772 of record JBDNRH010000035.1, on the reverse strand, counting down.
GATTATCTATCATGTCGGCTATGTTATTTTCTTTGCAGAGAATCGCCTCCATCTTCCGATATTGAGCCTCTTTGACAGGAAGAACCGCAAGGGAAAAGGTAAATCTAAGAGGTAGGGGGACTTTGAGTCAATGGATGTATCGCGTATAAAAAGCCCGAAATTTCTTAAAAAGCTATCCTATGAACAGATGAACCGGCTGTCAACTGATATTCGTTCCTTTTTGATACGCAAATTATCGAAAACAGGCGGGCATCTCGGACCGAATCTCGGCGTGGTTGAATTGACGCTGGCTCTGCATTATGTTTTCAATAGTCCCAAGGATAAATTGATTTGGGATGTTGGGCATCAGTCGTATGTGCATAAAATTCTGACTGGACGCGGCGATCGTTTTGATTCGTTGCGGCAGTATCGCGGGCTCTGCGGATTTCCAAAACGCAGCGAGAGTACGCATGACGTATGGGAGACAGGACATAGTTCAACTTCTCTGTCAGCGGCACTTGGTATGGCTGTTGCCAGGGACTTGAAAAATGAACATTATGAAGTGATCGCGATAATCGGCGACGGTGCGCTGACGGGCGGCATGGCACTGGAAGCACTGAACGATATCGGTCATCTGAAGAAGGATATGATCATTGTCCTAAATGACAACGAGATGTCGATTGCGCCCAATGTCGGTGCGTTGCATAATATGCTGGATCGGATCCGTTCAGGTGACAAATATAATAAAGCTAAAGAAGATGTGGAATATCTCATTAAGAGAATACCAGCGTTTGGTGGTAAGCTGGCGTCGACGGCCGAACGAATTAAAGATCGCTTGAAATATCTACTCGTCTCGGGCATCTTTTTTGAAGAACTGGGAATTACTTATGTCGGTCCGGTGGATGGTCACAATATTGAGCAGCTCGTTGATACGCTTCGGCGCGCGCGAAAAAGAAGGGGTCCGGTGCTGATTCATGTTCTGACGCAGAAAGGAAAGGGTTATAAGCCGGCTGAATTGGATTCTGTAGGCACTTGGCATGGACCTGGACCGTATAAAATCGAGTCAGGTGATTTTATTAAACCGCAGGCCAAAGGTCCCGCATACAGCAAAGTCGTTAATGATGTACTCCAAGAAATGGCCCGTGTTGATCGGCGGATTTGTGTGATTTCTCCAGCGATGGTCGTTGGATCAAAGCTTGAAGGATTTGCTAAGGAATTTCCCGATCGTCTCTTCGATGTCGGTATTGCTGAGCAGCATGCCGCGACGTTTGCCGCTGGGCTCGCCACACAGCATATGAAACCTGTATTGTCGATTTATTCAACATTCATGCAGCGAGCATACGACCAGCTTGTTCATGATATCTGCCGGCAGAATCTGAACGTCACGATTGCTGTTGATCGTGCCGGACTGGTCGGTGCAGATGGTGAAACGCATCAAGGGGTGTTTGATATTAGTTTCCTGCGGGCACTGCCTAATATTGTCATTGCGATGGGCAAGGACGAATGCGAACTGAGAAATTTAATATATACCGCTATTCACTATGATAACGGACCGATTGCCGTTCGGTTTCCACGCGGAAACGGTCTTGGTGTGGCGATGAATGAAGACTGTCAGGAAATTCCGATTGGAACGTGGGAAGTCTTGCGTGAGGGCAGCGATGCGGCTATTCTCTCCTTCGGCCCCATGCTGCAGCTGGCCAGTCAGGCGGCCGTTCAGTTGTTGGAGGAAGGCATCAGCGTATCTGTCATTAATGCCAGGTATTTAAAACCGCTTGATGCGAAAGTGCTTAATCGTTTGGCTGCACTGCAGTGTCCAATTCTGACTATTGAAGAAGGCATGCTTGCTGGTGGTTTTGGTTCGAGTGTTCTTGAATTCTTTGAGCAGCAGAAGATATATAGCCTGAAGATCGCCCGGATGGGGATTACGGATCGCTATGTTGCCCAAGGGAGCGTGAGCGACTTGCTTAATGAGCTTGACTTGACTTGTGATCACGCGGTGGCTGAAATACGCCGTCTTGTTCATGGGACTGTTAATAACGAAGGCGGTCATGGATTGAGGAAGGTGACCAGCCGGTGACGGGCAAGGAGCGGATTGACCGGCTGTTAGTGCTTCAGGGATTGTTTGCTTCTAGAGAACAGGCACAGCGAGCAGTGATGGCCGGCGAGATATTTGCGGGGGATCAGCGCATTGACAAACCGGGCAGTAAAATAGATGCGGCAACGCAATTGGTGTTTAAAGGGAAACAAATGCCATATGTCGGACGAGGTGGCTTCAAACTTGAGAAAGCGCTGCAATGTTTTCCGGTAACGGTTAAGGGGCGCTTAATGCTCGATATCGGAGCATCAACGGGTGGATTTACTGACTGTGCGTTACAAAATGGTGCTCGTGAGGTATATGCACTGGATGTCGGCTATAATCAGCTCGCCTGGAAATTACGAAGTGATCCACGTGTCATTGTCATGGAACGTTTCAATTTCCGATATGCCAAAGAAGAGGATTTCACGAGCGGAAGGCCTGATCTCGCGACGATTGATGTATCATTTATTTCGCTGACAAAGATACTGCCGCCATTAATGGCTATTTTACAGCCTTCCGGGGATGTGCTTGTCCTGATAAAGCCTCAGTTTGAGGCGGGTAAAGACGAAGTAGGCAAAAAGGGAATTGTTCGTGAGTCGTCTGTACATGCGGCAGTACTTATTAAAACGCTTCGTTTCGCCGAAGAGCAGGGGTTTGCTGTATGTGGTCTCAATTATTCGCCGATAACTGGCGGTGACGGGAATATCGAGTTTCTAGCTTGGCTGAAATCAGGCAACAAAAATGGATCGGTGTTTGACTGGGCACAAGCCGTGCCGGACGTGGTCGCTTCTGCCCACCAGTCACTGGTTAATAATTGACACGGCTGAGAATTGAATAGGGCTCTAAAGTCAGGCGATGGTGTCTGACTTTTTAAATTTGCGGTTTACTTGGCACATAAATTAGGATGGATTGACGAAATTAAAAAAACAAGAGAAAATAGACGGAGAACCTACGTTCGTTTCCAAAAGGGGAGTCTATACTGATGTTGATCGAATTACAAATCGCCAATTTTGCCATTATTGATCAGCTGTCCTTGTCACTGGACAATGGCCTGACTGTTTTTACAGGAGAAACCGGTTCGGGCAAATCAATCATTATCGATGCCATTGCTTTGCTGGCCGGAGGCAGAGCCTCGGCAGAGTTCGTTCGCCATGGTGAAAAAAAAGCGGAAATTGAAGGCTTTTTTGAAGTCGATGAGAGTCATGATGCACTGCCTTTTTTAGATACGATTGGAATTGAACAGACAGACGGGCAGATTATTCTGCGTCGGGAAATATCGGCCAAGGGGAAAAGTATTTGCCGCATCAACGGTAAAATGGTGACTTTAGCTACTCTGGAACAGATTGGCCAGCGATTGATTGATATTCATGGCCAGCATGAGCATCAACGGTTGATGAATCCCGAACAGCATTTGCAGCTTATTGATAAATTTGGCGGTGAACAAGTAGCTAAATTATTAAAATCCTATCAAGCCTGCTATCGGGAGACCATGCAGATGGATCGGCAATATCGTGCGTTTAATAAAAATGAAAAGGAAATTGCTCAGCGAATTGATTTATTGCATTATCAAATGAAGGAAATTGAGAAAGCCCAACTGCAAACTGGAGAGGAAGAAGCGCTTCTTGAAGAGAGACGCCGATTAGTCAATTTTGAAAAAGTTTTTCAGGCAGCTAAAACGGCTTATGACGCGATTGATGGAGAAAATCATGCCCTTGATTGGCTTCGTCAGGCGCTTGCAAGCCTGGAGTCTGCCCAGGATCTGGACACTGAATTGAAATCTGGCACCGAAGCAACGACGAGCAGCTTTTATTTACTCCAGGATCAGGCAGCCCAATTGCGCAGCCATTTGGAAAGTATGGAATTTTCTCCTGAAAGACTTGATGAAATTGAGGCAAGATTGGACGAACTGCATCTTCTAAAGCGTAAATATGGCTCAGACAGCAAGGAAATCCTTGACTATTATGCGTCCATTCAAAAAGAGTATGACGACTTACTGCATCACGATGACCGCTATGAGGAACTGGCTGAACAGTTGCGCCGTCAAATGGAATATTTGCGCCAGACGGCTGTCACGCTGTCTGCTTTGCGCCATAAAATAGCCGCTCAGCTTAGCCGTTCGGTCAATCAGGAACTTAAAGCGCTCTGCATGGATCAGGCGCAGTTTGAGGCGCGGTTAAGCAGCGCGGACGATACCGAATCGTTTGCAAGTTATCGTTCCAGTGGGTTGGATAAGGCTGAATTTTATATGGCTACCAATCCCGGTGAGCCAATGAAGCCACTGGATAAAATTGCTTCAGGCGGTGAATTGTCGCGGGTCATGCTGGCCATCAAATCTAATTTCCGCGATGTATTGGGGGTTACCTCAATTATCTTTGATGAAGTGGATACAGGGGTCAGCGGACGGGCTGCGCAGGCTATGGCCGAGAAAATTTACCAACTGTCCGCTCGTTCACAGATTCTATGCATTACCCATTTGCCGCAGGTTGCGGCAATGGCTGATCAGCATTTTCTGATTGAAAAAGAAATTACAGCGGATCACCGAACAAAGACATTAATTACGCATCTAACTGATAATGATAAGGCACAGGAAATTGGCCGAATGATTTCGGGTGTGAAGATGACCGATCTTTCACGGCGGCATGCCCGTGAATTGCTCGAACAGGCCGGAAAAGTCAAGGAACACACGGCCTTGAATAGCTGACAGGACAGCTGCCGGCAATGAAGCATTGGAATACGTAACCACTTATGGCAGTATTCACTCTCTGAATGGACTCATAAAACATCACGGACAGCGCATTTTAAATAGTGCACGGCGCGAGATGTGCAAGGCAGGAGCGAGGAGAGTGAATGATGAAAAAGAGGGCTGATTGGCTTTTTGTAGCTGGATGTATGGTTATCTTTGGTCTCGTAGTTGTTCTTAGCGGATTAAAGACGGCTGCGATTTTAAATAAAGGTGAAGCATTTTGTGATCAAGCAATAGGCACAGAACGCGGACCGTTGACCTATTTAATTGCCGGTGCGAGTTCACCGCTTACAATGGAAAATAGGAAAATAAAAACACAAATGGTCCGGCAGAAATCAGTGGAGCGCAATGCTGAGGTGTTATCTTTTTTTTCACCGGACAGTGCACAGCCAAGTGAATCATCAGTCGAGCGAGCGACTATTCGATTAATCCCTGGAGGTCAGTCTATCGGCGTAAAAGTCAATACAAAAGGTGTACTTGTTGTTGGCTATCATCTCATTGATGGCGTGCGTGGGCAGGCGTCGCCGGGAGAAAGCGCGGGTATTCGCGTTGGCGATGTGATTACGAAAATAAATGGCCATCAGATCCGCACGATTACCGATGTGCGCGACGTCATCCGTTCACTTAGTGTCGCGCATCAGCCACTGAAACTGGCGGTTCTCAGACAAAAAACATTAATGGTGAAAAGATTGGATCCCGTGCAGGATCGCGGCGACCATCGCTTTCAATTAGGCTTGTATATTCGCGACTCAGCATCCGGTATTGGTACGATGACGTTTTTTGATCCAGAGTCTCATCGATACGGAGCACTTGGCCATGTGATTTCCGATCATGACACAGGTCAACCCATTTTAGTGGATAATGGCCGAATTGTACAGTCTTCTGTTCAAGCCATTGATAAGGGTGAAGAGGGTAAACCGGGAGAAAAAATTGCCTTCTTTCCAGACAACGCAACGAGTATCGGCACGGTTGAAAAGAACACTCCTTTTGGAATTTATGGACATATGCGAGGCAATCACTCGATGCGTTCGCTTCAGTCCGCACGTGCTCTGCCAATTGCTTTATCCAGTGAAGTGAAGGAAGGGCCAGCTGAAATTCGAACGGTTGTGAATGGGGACCGCGTACAAACGTTTCATGTACGAATCCTTAATTCAATTTCTCAGCGTTATCCGGCAACTAAAGGGTTGGTGATCAAGATTACCGATCCGAAGCTGCTGCGAACGACTGGCGGAATTATTCAAGGAATGAGTGGAAGCCCGATTATTCAGAACGGCAAGCTTGTCGGAGCAGTGACCCATGTCTTTGTTAACGACCCGACATGCGGGTATGGCGTTCATATTGAATGGATGCTTGATGAGGCGGGTCTCAATAGCAGCGATAAGAAAACATTTCAAGATTTTGCCAGCTAATAGACGGTTGATTAAAGTCTGTCAAAGAAAAATCGACAAAGCCATGCAAAAAGATGATGAATTTGAGAATATGCTGTCGAAAAATAGAGGATATAGGAAAATAGACAATTAATTCAACGAAAAAAACTCATCAATTGTTGGATGATAAAAAAGGAAAGCTGCTCCCTTTGTCGAAAGTTACAGTTAGAACTTTTGCGAGGGGGATTTTATTGTGTCAAAAATCAAGGTATTCCTTACGGATGATAATCAGGAGTTGGTTAATTTAATCATTGAATATTTGGAAACACAGACGGATATGGAAGTGGTTGGAACAGCTCGCAATGGGCAGGAATGTCTTGATGAACTGCCGCTTGCCGCTCCTGACATCTTGCTTCTAGATATCATTATGCCTCACCTAGATGGCATCGGCGTATTGGAAGAACTGCGTGCCGCAGGACAAACTATGAGCAATACTAAGGTCATCATGCTGACTGCGTTTGGACAGGAAGATGTGACAAAGAAAGCGGTTGAACTTGGTGCTGCCTATTTCATTCTTAAACCATTTGATATGGAAAATTTGGCCAATCAGATACGCCAGGTGGCAGGAAAACCGAATAATAAACACGCCTTGTTTGCGCCCCCCCGTTTTCCGGCAAATCCTGCTCCAGCAACAATCGCAACAGCTCACGATTTAAATGCAAGTGTCACAGGCATTATCCATGAAATTGGTGTGCCGGCACATATTAAGGGCTATATGTATCTGCGCGAAGCGATTACGATGGTTTATAAAGATATTGAGTTACTAGGTTCAATCACGAAGGTGCTGTACCCGGATATTGCTAAGAAATATAAAACAACGCCGAGCCGTGTGGAACGGGCAATTCGCCATGCCATTGAAGTTGCCTGGAGCCGCGGGGATGTCGAGGCAATTGCGGGTCTGTTCGGTTATACGGTTTCCAATTCCCGAGCCAAGCCGACGAACAGTGAGTTCATCGCCATGGTCGCCGACAAGCTCAGGATTGAGAATCGCGCGGAAGAGCTTGACGAGAGCGGAGTCACTCGATAACTGAAAAATGAGTACTGATTTATGATTGAAACAGAACACCCTACAGTCGTAGGGTGTTCTGTTCGTCTGGAATGCGTATATTTAAAATAAAAGATTATATCTTTCTGAGCGTGCGAATCGATTAATCAACGGACAACGAGGACAGAGATCGGTGCGTATTTCGCCATATAGGCGGCCTGACTGCCGAAGTGGCGAGCGATTCCTCGTTTATCCTCCGAACCAATAATTAATAGATCCGCATTGGTGTGCGGGATAACCTCTTTCACAATCACTTCACCGGGCTCGCCTTCTGTAACGACTGCATTCACTTGCTCCACCCCGAAATCGACGGCAATTTGCTTATAAGTTTGTATACGCGTCTCAAGATCTTTGCGTTCCCCATGAATATAATCTTTATTCAATGCCTGATAAATATTCATATCCCCTTTTTCAAGGATAGATACGATCGTCAGTTGTGCGTTGTCCCGTTTAGCACGCTGCATCGCGTAACGAAAAGCTAATTGGGCATCGGCTGAGTCATCAACACCAACAAGAATATGTGAAAATTCTTCTTTCATCCTGTTATTCTCCTGTCATTTGTTATAGAGATGTAACGATCTGCCAGAGAAGCTGTATGTTAAGGATGGTTAATACGACAGTACATACCCACCCAAGTATAGTTGTCCAAAGTTTATTTTTGAAACGCTCGCCCATAATCTTTTTCGAACTCGTAAAGTAAACAAGTGGAATCATGGAGATGGGTAAGGCGATGCAAAGAAAAACCTGTGAATTGGTGAGCAAAGTATCCATAGCATTTTCATTACCCTTATAAAGGATGGTACAGATAAGGACTGGAATAACTGAGATAAGACGAGTAATTAAGCGACGGGCCCACAATGGCATCGTCATATGAATAAACCCTTCCATGACAATTTGACCGGTTAACGTACCTGTAATGGTTGAATTTTGACCAGAGGCGAGAAGAGCGACAGCAAACAAAATGCTAAGTACTGGACTGGCCACTGCCCCGGCTAATTTATTATCCTGCAAAGCATTGAACAGAGATGTAAATGTACCAAGACCTTCACCATGACCGAAGAACATCGCGGCGCCAAGCAAGAGCAGCAAACAATTGATAACAAAAGCAACAGATAATTGAATATTTGAATCCCATATAGCGAATTTAACTGCCTTGGCTACATCCTCTTCGTTTCCGTGATCGATATGACGTGATTGAGAAATGGAGGAGTGTAAATATAGATTGTGGGGCATGACCGTTGCCCCAATTATTCCTAGTGCCATCGTCAGCTGACCAGGATGCAGAATTTGTACCTTCGGAATAAAGCCGTAAAACATGGCTGCAATATTAGGATTGGAGAGGGCTACCTCATAGAGGAAAACAAGAAGGATGACACAAATTAAACAAACAACAATAGCTTCAATTTTGCGAAAGCCAAGTTTTGTTAGCAGGAGAAGTAAGAGTACATCTAAAACGGTTAATGACACACCGATCACAAGGGGAATGCGAAAGAGCAGTTCAAGAGCGATCGCACCACCAATGACTTCTGCGATATCAGTGGCACAAATTGCAGCTTCTGTCGTCAACCAAAGAATGATGCCTAATGTTTTTCCAGTATGAGCACGAGTGGCTTGAGCCAAATCCATTTGTGTGACAATGCCTAATTTCGCTCCCATTGCCTGCAGAAGCATGGCGATCAGGCTTGAAAGCAGAACGACAGAAATTAAAAGATAACCGTATTGTGCGCCGCCACCGATCGATGTGACCCAGTTGCCTGGATCCATATAACCAACAGCCACTAAAGCCCCCGGTCCGGAGAAAGCGGCTAATGTTCGCCAGAAGCTGCCATTTTTCGGCACCGAAATGGTGCTGTTGATTTCCTCAAGACTTGGGCCATTGGCGTATTCAATCAGTTTGCGATGTTGCGGTTGTTTTTGTTCGCTGGCCATTTCAGTCATCATCTCACACCTTTCATTTTTCAAACAACTAAACAACTGGACATTAAAGATTTCAGAAACAGGTACATACGATAGAGGCAGAAAAAGCCATGGGCATACTGACTATCAAAAAATTCTTTTAACGATGAACATGCCCCCAACTTCTTCTTGTGTTTGCCGAGGCACAATGCATAATTTTCCAAAAGCCTCCTTTCTTATTCGCAATATTTGCTCGACATATAAATTTAAAGTGCAAACAGTTTCCAAAACGAATTAATGTTTACTTAGAGAAACTTTAATTCGCATATACAATATACAACTCATCTATCAAGTACACAACCCCATCAAGAAAAAATTTTTTCTATTTACAAAATCTTAATTCAGTGACTGAAGAGAAGTTGCATTTATAGAAAAAAACGTATATCTTGTATACAGGAAACAAATTGTCTCAAAGGAAAAAGAGGCGAGGTTTATTAATGAAACGACGTATTGGGGAACCTCCCATTTATACAGGTACAAAGAAGAATTGGGAAACATATGTTCACGAAAAGGAAATGAATAATAAGGGTCAGCCGCGATCAGCGCTTGCAAATTTTTGCAGTCAGTTTAAGTGTCTGCGAAAGAATCTGCAGTGTACCCAAGAGGAAATCGCCAGTCAGCTTGGGTTATCCAAAAGCGTGATTTCTAGAATTGAAACAGGAAACTATGCGATCACTTTATCACTACTGCTCAAACTTTCTTCGGCTTTATCTTTTACGATCATTGTATCGAACGGTGAAATCAATATTTATTCTGGGGCAGGTAATACAGATGAGCGGTGAATAAACTCGGTGGGTTGGCATGGGAAAGAATCATGAAAGCTAAAGGGAGGTTAAAGATAATGGCAGAACAAACGACTAAGTTCTATGAAGAAGATGATCTTCTGAAAGAAGTGAAGCTGAACGGTGCATTAAGGGATCCCTTTGAGCTTGCCGACAAGGAACATATTAGTGTATTATCAGCCAATTTCAGCTTTTCCAGCATCATCGGTATGATCAAGAGAAGACAAGAGAATACAATGTTTTATCTGTCACAATATGCAACAGTGGGCTGGCAACGCTTTACATTGGCTCATATGCTTGCTCATTATTATTTGCATTTCTCATCGCAGAAGAAAACAAGTTGGTATTGCCGGCAGCACTATCTCTCTGACGGGGTCAGTCCTGAAGAGGAAGAAGCAGACTTGTTCGCGCGTGAATTGCTGTTACCAGTGGAATGCTTGAAAAAGGAGTGCGCTCAGTTAAATACGGATCTCGTCATGCGACTGATGACTACGTATAGATTGCCGAAGCAACTTGTTGAAAGTCGGCTTAAGGAAACCAACGTATGGCACGACTGATAAGCACGAGCAAACGATACCGCCGATTTACAGTCCTTGTCAATCACAACCCAGTCAGTGTAGCTAAAGACAGTAATGAATGCATACGTTCTGGAAGAAGGGGAGCAGCCGTGTCTTATCGAGAGGATGAACAGTCAATCATTCGGCTAGTTGATGAACATTTTTGTCAAGATGAGTGGAAGGGACAGAAGCTGCTCAAACAAAAAAATATGTTTCAGCGATTCATTAATCGTATTGCTCGCTCCATTATAAAGTGGCACTGACAGGTTGTCAGTACTTGATACCATTTCGTTTTTACCTCCTGATAGCAGGATCACAAGGGTAGGGAATAGACTTGCCTAACGTGACCCTGCTCTTCTCTTTACTGCCTTTCACTATCAATTATTTATCACCGCCTTGTTTAAATGATAAATTTGAAAATTAAAACATAAAGTTGGTAGGTTGAATATAATTTTACTATATGATAAGCAATATTATATAAAAAAATATATAATAAATACAATAAATATGCAATATTCCTTTAATATAGCGTAAATAATGATTTTCATTATCAATGAGATACTCATTAATAGTAATTATCATTATCAATTAGAAAAATTAAATGAGAAAAATAACTTGATTTTAAAGGAACAGATGTTAAAATTTAAATCAAGAAATGTTTCCTTAGACCAAGATGTGAAAGAGGAATCAACAAATATGGATGATTTGGGAAGAAGTTATGAAAGGGAAGGACTGCTTAGAAAGCTGCCCTTTTTTCAAAATGGCAGAAAAAAACAGTCTCTTGCCCAGCGAGTCACACTGATTCGAGCCGGCGTAATGGGTGCAAATGACGGTATTATTTCCGTTGCAGGTATTGTACTCGGGGTGGCAGGTGCGACCAATAATTCGCATGCAATTTTTATATCCGGTATTGGTGGCCTGCTGGCTGGCAATATATCAATGGCGATGGGGGAATATGTCTCTGTGCATTCGCAAAAAGATGCGCAGAGCAAGGCAGTCATGGTAGAAGAAAAATTGTTGAAAGATGATTTTAACGGAGCTGTGCAAGTGATTCATGATAATCTTCGTTCATCAGGCATCTCGGAACAACTGTCCGAACAAGCGGCTCGTGAAATGCTTGCTCAAGATCCAGTGGCAACAATTGTCCGCGAGCGGCACGGTTTTGATCTCGCTAATATGACGAGTCCGATATCTGCCGCAATTGCTTCGATGCTTTCCTTTACGATGGGGGGACTATTGCCCTTAGTTGCCATCTTGTGCTTCGAACCTGCATGGAAAGTCATTGGCACTTTATCGGCTGTGTTGTTCGCGCTGCTGTTGACGGGCTATAGTGCAGCCACACTTGGTCATGCCAATAAGATAAAAGGAATGCTTCGAAATATTGCTGCAGGCATGATCACAACCTTCGTGACTTATTGGATTGGCCGCTTTTTCGGATAAATTAATATGGAGATGAATCGTTTGGAAGGTTTAGGAATCGCAAAAAAGAAAACGATGGAAGAAAAATTAAACACATTACGAGCCGGCGTACTTGGATCAAACGATGGGGTATTGACTGTTGTAGGTGTGTTATTCAGTGTCGGTGCAGCGACGACCAATCATTTCACTATTTTTATTGCGGGTCTCTGTGATCTCATAGCCTGTGCGTTTTCGATGGCTGCAGGTGAATACGCATCAGTCAGTGCACAAAAAGATACTGAAAAAGCAGTAGTTGCTAAAGAAGAACAGTTAAATAAATATAATAGTTCCGAGCAAATTGAACGGGTGGCTCAATTCTATCAAAATAAAGGTGTCTCCCAAGCGACCGCTCGCGCGATTGCCATCGATCTGATGGATAAATACCCATTGCAGACCGTATTGAGCGTGAAACATGATATTCGCTTAGGTCACTATGCCAATCCATGGTTAGCTGCCGTTGCCTCTCTATTCTCGGCAGGGCTCGGTGGCTGCCTGCCTCTAATTGCGATGACGATGCTGCCGGCACCCCTGCAGTGGGAGGGGACAATTGTCGCTGTAATTTTTGCTTCAATAATTATCGGCTATTTGAGTGCGCGGATTGGCAGAGGATTTGCCAAGAAAGCGATTGTCAGGAATTTGATTATCGGCATTATTACGATGTGTATCCACTATTATGTCGGAATTCTTTTATAAAGACAGTGTTGGAATCTGTTTTTGAAACAAAATGTCATTCGTCTGTAATCGAATAGGTATCCGTTTGAAATCTGGCTGTTATCTTTCTCTGTTAAATTAGACAGTGGAAAGAAGGTATGCCAGACTATGAAGAGACTAATTATTGCCTTGCTCATGACGACATTTATCTTTTCCATTCCGCTTGCATCGCAGGCGTCAGCGAAAAGCGTCCGAACGATTCGTGTTCAGTCTACTGCTTATTGTGAAAAAGGAATAACGGCCACTGGCTTTAACTTTAACAGAAATCCTAAAGCGAAGATAATTGCTGTTGATCCGCGTGTCATTCCGATGTTTTCATTAGTCCTGATCCCGGGATATGGAAAAGCAATCGCCAGAGATACAGGTGGCAGAATTAAAGGGAATATCATTGATGTCCATTTTAGTTCCAAACAACAGGCGATCAGATGGGGAAGAAAGCATATTACGATTAAAGTCTATTCGTTTTAATGGAGCGCATGTCGGTAATTCCGGCATGCGCTTTTTGGCGCCTTTAAATGGTGGTACATCAATTAAAGACATATTTTTCAACAAGGCTGCACACTCTATATTTGTTCATAGCGAATACAATTAGGACTACTTTGAGATTTCAGCGGGACTAAGTATAAGAAAAGCTAAGGCTCAGCCGTCGTCCCAAGGGACTCGGTTTCGCCAAGTTTTTCTAATACGTTCAAGAGGATTTAAAGAATTCAGCGGGACTAAGTATAAGAAAAGCTAAGGCTCAGCCGTCGTCCCAAGGGACT
>JBDNRH010000035.1:0-3176 GCA_047718535.1 Sporolactobacillus sp. | reverse complement strand
TAATACGTTCAAGAGGATTTAAAGAATTCAGCGGGACTAAGTATAAGAAAAGCTAGGGCTCAGCCGTCGCCTGCGGACTCGGCTTCACCAAGCTTTTCTAAAAACGTTCTCATTTAATTCTGCTTTTTCCATGACATAAGCTTCAATCAATGCTAAAATAAGTTTGACAATGAATATTATGTCGAATAATGTTGGTTACTTCAGACTTTTCACTTAAGGGTGAGTCTGTCGAAATATTTTTGATTGGAGAGAATTGAAATGGAAAAGACTTTTGTAGTAACTGATGAAACAGGAATTCATGCACGTCCGGCTACTGTGCTTGTAAGCGAAGCCAGCAAGTTTGAATCAAATGTATCCATTGAATATAACGGCAAGAAGGCCAACTTGAAGAGCATTATGGGTGTTATGGCGCTTGGCATTATGAAGGGTGCAGAGTTCACAGTATCCGCTGAGGGTTCAGATGCCGATGAAGCCGTTTCAGCTATTGCTAAGGTCATTGGTGCTCAAGGTATTGGTCAAGCTAAATAATTGATGGCTTTTTATTTTTGCTTGGCAATGTTTTATGATGCTGTTTTCTTGTACCTGAGAAAGCATAAAGCCTTTGCTGAATTCCTGAAAACGCGAAATGCCTTTGGTAAGCGAGTACCATTATGGCAAAATAGGGTGACAGTAATCATTAGTATCGAGAAAGTCTGAAATTATAAAGAGAGAAATCGGTAAAAAATCCGATTTCTCTCTTTTGCTTTATTTTATCGAATGATAGCAGCAAGATTAGAGCAGGACAAGCGGCGTCAAAATTGGTGCAGCGATCAATGTGAAAATGGCGGCAAGCACCATCGCCAGACTGGCGGCCGCTCCTTCTTCTGTACCAAACTCAAGTGCTTTGGAAGTTCCTGCACCATGAGCGCCCATTCCTAATAAGAGTCCGCGTGCCAATTTTTCTTTAATGCGTAAATATTTTATAACTAAGGGACCAAGAATCAGTCCAGAAAGTCCAGTTACAATAACGAAGATGGCAGTCATCGTCGGCATTCCGCCAATATCAAAAGAAACGGCCATTGCAATTGGTGTCGTGATTGAACGAGGCAAGAGACTAAGCAAGTAGGCATTTTGTAAATGAACGATATGACTGAACAGACCACAGCTAATCAGCGCGGCAATAACTCCTGTTGTCATACTAACGGCAATGACTTTCAAATATTTTTTTAATACGGTTCGATATTTATAGAGGGGAACAGCAAAGCCAACAACGGCGGGCTGCAGCAAATTGCTCAAATAGCGCCCCCCGCGGTCATAATCGCTATAATCAATATGGGCGCCGACAAGCAGGGCCGAAATAATGCATGGAGCGATCAGCAGCGGTGATAGGAAAGCTATTCTAAAGTGCTTGTAGAGCACTTTGGAGAGCATATAAATAATAATTGTTAAAACAATGCTGGAAACAGTGGCAATCATAATTCAATCTCTCCTTTTTTTACGTAAAAAGTATAGAAATTTCAGCGAAACCAAGTATAAGAAAAATTAAGGCGCGCCTTCGTTCGCAGGGGTTGGTTTCGACAAGTTTTTTTAAGCAGCCCGTTTGCGAATATAATATTGGGCTACTACACCAGTAATCACCATGACCGTCACGGTGCTGAGAACGATCACGATAAGAAACTGCGATCCGTGCTGCAATATTTGCGCCTTATATTGAATGATGGCCACTGCCGAGGGAATAAAAAAAAGAAGCATTTCTGACATCAGAAAGGTAGCACCACTTTCAATTAAAGATAGTTTAAGAAAGTGAAAACGAAGAAGAATAAGTACGATAAATAAGCCAATGATGCTGCCGGAAATCGGTAAATGAGTCAATTCTACGATTAAGTTGCCAACTGCGGCGAATAAATAGAGTATGGATACTTCAATGATCAGAAAAAATATTTTTTTCAAAATTGATGTGCCCTCTTCTTTACAATTATGTGACGTGATATTTGTCACAATGTATTATACAAAATACGTTAGCGAAGGTACAATAGAAATAAGGAATGGCTGCTATTCACATTCAGCATGGGAGTGAGATTCACGGATATTAAGCATCTTCATTATTTCCTTGAAGTGGCACGCTGCAAAAGCTTCACAAAAGCTGCGCGAGAGTTGTATGTTTCACAGCCGACAATAAGCAAGATGGTAAGAGGTATCGAGGATGAACTCGGCATGATATTGCTTGATCGCTCGGCTAAAGAAATGGAATTGACTGATGCAGGCCAGATCGTCTATCAACAAGCTGAACAGATAGTCTCTTCCTTTGATCATCTTTCTAATGCGTTGGAAAAGTTAAAGGCCACAGGACATGGAAAATTAATGCTGGGATTGCCGCCGATGGTCGGTGTTTATTTTTTTTCGGAGCTGATTCGTGATTTCAAGCGAAAGTATCCGAATATTGATTTGCATATTGTGGAGAACGGTGCGAAAAAGGTGGCTGATTTAGTTGCTGATGGCAAAGTAGATGTAGGCGTCACGTTAGAACCATACAATCACGATCAAATGGACGGTTTTACATTTCATAGCGAACCCTTCAGTGTACTTTTGCCTCGAAATCACTCGCTCAGCCTTAACGAAACACTGAGGCTGACGGATTTAAAAGATGAAGATTTTATCCTTTTTCCTGAAGAATTTGGCATGCATTCGATGCTCATAATAAATTGTCAACGCAACGGATTTCAGCCGAGAGTCGTTGTGCAAAGTTCACAGCGGGATCTGATGGCTCGGCTCGTCGCTAACGGTATGGGGATTACTGTCCTGCCGGTAAGCATTGCAAATCAGATCACTCTCTCAAATGTTGTGAGTATTCCCTTGAATAATCGTGATTTTATGTGGCGATTGTCAATGATCTGGAGAAAGAACCACTATCTGGCGTTTGCCACACGGAACTGGATTAAAGAAGCAAAAGTGTGTTTGAGTACAAAAATAAAACATTGACATTATCTGCTGATCTTGTTATAGTATAAAAGTTGCTGTTGAAAAGTGTCTTGTATTGTTGACAAATGGTGACTTTCTTAGTATAATGTGGTTATAAATCATTAAGTTTCTTGTTGACAAACAAATAGTATATTGTTATACTTACAAAGTTGTCTTTTAACTAGAATGGTCCTTGAAAACTGAACAAAAGCCAAGCGTACTTTTGAAAAAGGGATACC
>JBDNRH010000034.1:0-18495 GCA_047718535.1 Sporolactobacillus sp. | reverse complement strand
GAGTTCGGTTGAATTTTTGACTCATTCGGTTGAAACTCTGGCATTGGGTTGAAAAATTCGTAACTTCGGTTGAACTTTTCACGAGTTCGGTTGAAATTCTACTGTGACAGAGCAGCTTTCTCGAAATTTGGTGCGGTTTTCCGAATTTTGGTGCGCGGCTCATGATTTGTTTGCATTCAGCAAGTTCTTTTTCAATAATGTAAAAGCCTCGCCGCGTGGGCGAGGCTTTCTGCATTTTATTTTTAGAGAACGCGGTAACCAATTAACAAGATGAGTGCCAGAACAAGCGCGGCTAGCAGTGAAAATAGAGCGAGCGATTTATGCTTGTCGCGCCGCGCGAGCAGCATTTCCATCAGGCCAATTAAGAGAATGGCGAGAATTCCTTTGAGCATGAGCATCGGCGGAAAATGTGTATAGCCGAGCAATATGGCTCCGCTGACGATCATCACAATATACGTGAGACGCAGAATCATGCGCCAGATTTTCTGTTTCTGCCAAATAAGTGCGAAAACGAAGCACACAATCATAATTGGCCACGTGTAGGCGTGAGTAATTCCTAAAACAGCTTGCATCAATTGATCCTCCAATCTACTTGTTATCTTTTAACTATACCTGTTTCAGCGTCACGATTCATGAACGACGCTTAGTTTTTGTCCCGTTAGCAGTCTAAAGGCACCGCTTAACCGACTTTTTCCTCCTTGTATCCATTTTTGCACACATAAGTGCGAAAATGCAGATATAATTTAGAAGATCGGAGGGGGAAATGAGTGAAAGTACTATTAGAAATTGACAGCACATACCAAGAGGAATGGCTGAAATTGCATATCCGTCAGTTGAGCGAACAAGCCGCGCAAATTCAGCAACTCGCTGAAGGGGGACCTGCGCTCCGCGAGACAATCGTTGCTACAAAAGCGGAGCGAAGCTATATTCTTCAGCTTCCGGAAATCTCGCATCTCGTCGCTGACAACGGGATGACACGACTCTTTTCTGAGAATGAGACTTATGAATTGAGAGAATCACTCAAATCTTTGGAAAAACGATTAAATCGATCCTCATTCGTACGAATTTCCAAATTTTGCATCGCCAATCTCTCTTGGATTGACTGCTTCGAGGCGGGATTCAGTGGCAGTCTGCTGATCCATTTTAAAAATGGGATGAAAGAAACGGTGTCTCGACGCTATGTTCCCGAACTGAAAAAGAAATTAATTTACTAAAACTTAGTCTGGAGGAATAAAAATGAAAACTTATCCGTTGTTTCTGAAACTAGTCAATTATCTGCTCATCGGCTGCGGCTGTGGCGGTCTTTCAACCACTATCTATCTCCTCATTGCCCGCCATTTTGCTGTTCAGTCGCTTCCGCTCACGCTAATCTTCAAACAACTCGTCGGTTCGATGGCGTTCGGCTGTTATTGCGGCGTGGTCGCGATGCTGTTTCAAATCTTTCAGAAACGGCTTCGCTCCTCCAATATTCTCGCCGTGATAACTACCGTCCACTTCGTATTGTTGATCGCGGGTTTTTTATATGCAGGAAACGCGTTGGCGTGGTTCACGCTCTCCGCCCAGACATTAATTCTGCCTTTACTCAGTTTCATCATCATCTATGCGCTCATTTGGGTCTTCTCTTATCTCTACGCCCGTCATATGGTGCGGCTCTTGAACGATGGGCTCAAGCATCTGTGAACTCCTCAAAAAACGTGAAAACGGGCGCCGATACCCGTTTTTTTTATGCGTATTGCTTGGATATGGCCTTGCACTCTCGCTTCAGAAATTCATGCGTTAAGTATAAATTTCACTTCATTTTTTCATTGGCTTGAGTTCGGTCCTTCTCGAGCTCCTTTTATTCAACAGTCTGACCTTGTGCCTCATAAGCGGCGATCGCCTGCATAAAGATAGCACCATATTTATCCAGTTTCTGCTGACCGACGCCTTTGATCATCAGGAAATCGCGATCAGTCTGCGGCAGCTGCGCACTCATCTCGCGCAGCGATTGATCGGAGAAAATGATATACGGCGGCACGTACTCTTTCTGCGCGAGTTGTTTGCGAATATCCTTCAGCCGATCAAATAATTCGTTGTGAACTTCAAGCTGCGCGGCGCGGACTTTCCCTTTTTTGAAAATATGCGCCTCTCCCCGAAGCACAGGGACAGCCTCGGCCGTGAGTCTCAGCACCGGATAGGCACCGCCTTCTTGCGCCAGATAGCCTTCCGCAGTCAGAAAATCAATCATTTCGGCAATCTCACGCTGTGCCAGATGGCTCATAATGCCGTAGGTGGACAGACGGTCAAGCTTATAGCTGAGCAGCTTCTGATCCTTTGCCCCGGCCAATACTTTGGCTACCATTCCCTTACCATAACGTTCACGCAGGCGGCGGACGCAGGAAAAAATTTTCTGCGCAGCTTCGCTGATATCCGTTTGCCCGCGTGTATCCAAACAATTGCCGCAATGCCCGCATGGCGTTGCCGAATGATCCCCGAAATAGCGCAAAATATAATTTTGCAGACACGTTTCCGTATGGCAATAGCTGACCATTTGCTCGAGCTTATGATATTCTGCCTTTTTCAACGCCTCGTCCATCTCGGACTGATCGATGAAAAATTTCTGCAGCTGAATATCCTGCGAGGAAAAGAGCAGAATGCAGTCGCTTTTCTCACCGTCACGACCAGCGCGCCCAGCCTCCTGATAATAGGCTTCAATCGTGCGCGGCATATTATAGTGAATTACGTAGCGCACATTGCTTTTATTAATGCCCATGCCAAACGCATTCGTCGCGACAAGCACGCTCAGATCGTCGTAGCGAAACCGTTCCTGATTGGCGGCGCGATCTTCCTCCGTCATGCCGGCGTGGTATTGACCCGCCGCAAAGCCCGCTTTCTTCAGGCTCGCCGTCAGTCGATCGACCTCTTTGCGCGTCGCCACATAGATGATGCCCGGCTGATTACGATTCGCTTTCAAATAATCGCGTAAAAACCGCGAGCGATCCTGTCCATTGATTACTTGAAAAAATAAATTGTCGCGGGCAAAACCGGTCGTGACCACCTGATCCGCGCCGATGCCGAGCAATCGGCAAATATCGGCGGTGACATGCGGCGTCGCCGTTGCCGTCAGCGCCACAACAGTCGGCCGCTCAGGAAATTGATCAAGCATCGTGGCGATCTGCCGGTAACTTGGGCGAAAATCGTGCCCCCACTGGGAAATACAATGGGCCTCGTCGACAGCCACTAAATCAACCGCCATCTGCTCCAGCGCGTGCATAAATCCCGGAAGCTCCAGTCGCTCCGGTGCCACATAGACGAGTTTGAACTGACCGCGCCGTGCCGCGCTGAGCCGCTGCCTGCTTTCCTCAAAAGAGAGTGTGCTATTGATATAGGTCGCCGGAATTCCTGCCGTCATCAGCGCATCGACCTGATCCTTCATCAGCGAAATCAGTGGTGAAACGACGAGCGTTATGCCGTGACTAAGCAGCGCCGGTATTTGATAGCAAAGTGACTTCCCGCCGCCGGTCGGCATAATGCCAAGCGTATCATGACCCGACAGCAATTGTTCAATAATCTGCTGCTGCCCCGGACGAAAGGCATCATAACCGAAATATTTTTTTAAAAGTTGCTGCGCATCCTCTTGCATCCGTCAATCACCTTTCTGATCAAGCGACGCATCCTCGCAAATCATGCGCTTCTCTCGTACCGGCCAAAGCTGATGAAGCAGCGCCCGATCCAAATAACGATGCGTAATTGTGCGGACATCGTAATGCTTAATATGAAAAACGAGCTGAATCAGAGGCCCGATCGTCAGCGCAGAGAAAAACGTGCCAATGCCCACCTTGCCACCAAGGAAAAAGCCGATGACTAGCACGCTGCCTTCGAGTGAAAAACGGATCAGCCCGACCGGCTTCTTAATTTTCTTGGTCAAGGCAACCATCAACCCGTCCCGCGGACCCGCGCCATAGCCGACGCTGAGATAAAAATAAGTGGCGATCGCCACCGTGCACATTCCGGTGAATAAAAAGACAAGACGCAGGACGAGCGACTGCCCATCTGGCACAAGCTGGCTCCATTGAATGAGATTCACAAACGTGCCGACAAAAAGCGCGTTGGCAAGCGTCGACAGTCCAATTTTTTCTCCGAGTGCGCCGTTGAGAAGGACAATCACAAGTGACACGACGACCGTCGCTGTCCCGATTGAGAGGTGAAAAACATGACCGAGACCTTGGTGCAGCACATCCCACGGCTGCAATCCGAGATTGGCATGGATCGTTAGAACAATGCCAAGCGCAAATAAGAATAATCCAGCAAACAGCCGCGCTGTTTTTTTTATAAAATACATTTGCAAACTCCTTCTCTACCCAAGTGACAAAGCCTGTGGAAGCAGGAACGATATTCCTCTTCTCTATTAAACGCACATAGACCATTAGAGATTATTATAGCATGCTTCACCCGTTGATTGGTTACACCTAGATGTCCAAATGAATTATAAATTGGATTTCTTTCGAACATGCCAATTGGCTCTTTTAAGTGGAAATTGGTATGGCTATGATAGAACTATGAGTTGGTAGACAGTAGGAGGTGCGCGGATGAGACTCGAGATTAATCGAAACGATCCGACTCCGGTTTATTTGCAGATGGCCCGCCGAATTAAGGGACAGATTCTGTCCGGCACACTTCCGCCGGGATTTGTCCTGCCTTCGGAACGAAAGCTTGCTGAAGCTCACGGCCTGAGCCGAACAACGATTGTCAACGCTTATGAAGAACTGAAGGCACTTGGCCTTGTCGTCTCAAAGGTGGGCATGGGGACGGTCGTTACTGAGCAACGGTTTCCGGAGCCAGATCAAGGACAGGCAACTGTTTTCCCAATGTCTTGGTATGCGCTTTTCGACAAAAGGGTTGCCGATATTGACGACACTGTCGGCGAAATTATGGCAATCGGTAATCAGGATCAAATGATTTCATTGGCCGCAGGCGTCGGCGATCCGCATTATTATCCAATCGAGACGCTCCGCGATATGCGCCGCTCACTCCCATTCGACAGTACCCATCTGAATTTCAGTCCAGTGGAAGGCTATTACCCACTCCGTGAAAGCGTCTGTGCGTTAATGGCTGAGCGCAATCTGGCCGCGACCGCCAAAGAAACAATGATTGTCGCCGGATCGATGCAAGGTATCGATTACGCGGCACGAACCTTCTTGTCGCCGGGAGATGCCGTCATTGTTGAAGAGCCGACATTTTTGCAGGCGATCCAGTGCTTCCGGGCAAGCGGCGCGAAAATTATCGGCATTCCGATGGATCGTGAGGGCTTGCGGCTTGACGTACTCGAAGCACAGCTTGCCCGCTATAAGCCAAAATTTATCTATACCATCCCTAATTTTCATAATCCAACAGGGATCACGATGAGCGTGCGGCGCCGCGTTGAATTGCTGAAACTCGCCTATCGTTATCAAATTCCGATTCTTGAAGATGATCCGTACGGCGACATTCTCTTCGAAGGTGAGAAGCTGCCACCGATTAAGGCGCTGGACAGTTACGGCTACGTCATCTATCTCAGTACATTTTCAAAGGCGCTCTTCCCCGGGCTCAGGCTCGGCTGGCTCGTCGCTCCGGAACCGGTGCTTCGAAAGTTTATGCTGCTGAAGCAAATTACCGACCTTCACGTGAACACGGACAGTCAGATGTTGATGGATGCGTATTTGCGGCAAGGGCATTACGAGGCCCATTTACGTCAAATTTTACCGATCTATCAACAAAAACGGGATGCGGCGAGCGCTTTACTTGAAGCGGAGCAATCACTGATTCAGTTCGAGCGTCCGTGCGGCGGCTTCTATCTGTGGTGCCACCTGCCCTACCAAGTCACACAGAAAAGATTACTGGCTTCATGCGCGGATCAAGGGATGCTGTATACGCCGGGCAATGTCTTTTTCGCCCAGCCGAGCGATGGCGAGCATTGGCTGCGTCTGAATTATACGTACGAAACACCTGAACGGCTGCAAACCGGGCTTGACATCTTTATCAAAGCTGTTAAAAGACTGAGCGAGCAAACGGATCACGCGTCTGAGGAAACCGGCAAACGGCCGATTGTTTAATTAGTGAGCTTACATACTAGGAAGGATTGATTACTATGCGCTTTGCCAAACGCGCTGAGCAGGTCACAAGTTCAGCGACACGCGAAATTTTAAAAGTAACCGAAAGACCGGAAGTGATCTCATTTGCCGGTGGACTGCCCGCGCCCGAGCTTTTCCCAGTGGACGGCATCAAAGAAGCCTGCACTGCGGTGCTCGATGAGGCGGGTGAGCAGGCGCTGCAATACAGCACGACGGAAGGATTTCTGCCTCTGCGTCAGGCGATTGTCGAACGGCTTGCGGCGATTGGCATTGCAACTGACACCGATCACTTACTTGTCATCACCGGATCGCAGCAAGGGCTCGATCTGACAGGCAAGCTATTTCTTGATGAAGGCGACGAAGTCATCTGCGAAAGTCCGACTTATCTTGCCGCGATCAACGCGTTTAAAACGTATAACCCTAAATTCGTCGAAGTGGCAATGGACGAAGATGGGATGCGAATGGACGCGCTTGAAGAAACGCTCAAGCAGCATCCACAGGCGAAATTTATCTATACCATACCGGATTTTCAGAATCCGACCGGCCGAACGCTGACACTTGATCGGCGCAAGCAGCTGATTGCGCTTGCCAGCCGTTATGACATCGCCATTGTCGAGGATAATCCCTACGGTGCCATTCGCTTTGCCGGTACAGAACTACCACCGATCAAAAGCTTTGACACAGAAGGACGCGTTATTTACCTCAGCACGTTCTCGAAAATTTTCGCGCCGGGTCTGCGGATCGGCTGGATCTGCGCGGACACCGCTCTCCTCCATAAATATGTGTCGTTTAAGCAGTCGGCCGATCTGCATACTGACAGCTTTGCGCAGCGTGTGGCCGCCAAATATATGGAACTGCACGATATTGACACGCATATTCAGAAAATCAAAGCGGTCTACCGCGCACGCCGCGAGAAAATGATCGCCTGTATTGACGCTTATTTTCCGAAGCAGATTCGGCATAGCGCGCCCGAAGGCGGCCTGTTCATCTGGATTGAACTTCCGGACGCTGTTGACCCCAACGCTTTATTTAAAAAATGTCTGGCCAATAATGTCGCCTTTGTTCCCGGTGAGCCATTCTATCCGAACGGCAGCCAAAGGAGTGCCTTTCGGCTCAATTATTCCAATATGCCTGAGAAACGGATTGTCGAAGGCATGAAGCGAATCGGTGACGTGCTGCACGAAACACTTGCCGCCGCGGTTGATTAATTATAAATAGCAAAAAACGGTACTCTCCCCCTAAACGAGGAAGTACCGTTTTTTTATAGCTGATGGTCTTGATTGACTTGTCGCTGATGCTCAGCCATCTGCCTTGATCGAAAATACGGACAAACGCGGGCGAAACAATAAAAGGCAGCACTGAGCATGCAGACAAAGAAACCGATTGGCCAGCCACTCAGACAGGCGAATGCAATGGCAAACCAAATGACCAATACGGACGCAATAAGTGAGAGCCGCAGAGCCGCAGCCGGCGATCGCGTCAACCGCACACTTGCCGCATTAGGCACAATCAGTAGGCTGAAACAGAGCAGCGCGCCGACCATCGGTACAATGACCGATGAGGCGAGTGCAACAATAATCAGCAGGCCCATGTCCAGTCGTCTAATTGGAACGCCGCGTGCCTCAGCGATTTCCGGTGAGACGGTTGCCAGCAGCAATGGCCGATACAAACATGTTAAAGCTATCAGACAAAGCACGCCGACAGCCACCGTGCCGACAATTTGATCAGAACTGACACCGACAATTTGACCAAATAGCAGAGCATACGCGCCGCTTGCGTATTGATTAGTCAAGCCGAGAAAAAGAGCGCCAACACCAAGCCCGCTAACAAGCATCAATGCTGTAACCACATCGTGATGCGCTTTCTTGCTCAAGCTGCCCACAAGCAGCGCCCCGCCAACTGAAAAGGCGATTAGTCCATAGAGCGGATTAAGCTGCAAAAAAACGGCTGCCGCGCCGCCGGCAAATCCAGCTTCAGGCAGTGCATGCGCCACAAACGCCGAGCCGCGGATGACGATGAAGAAACCAATGAATGCTGCGATCATCGCTACAATCGTACCGCTTATCCATGTATGGAGCATAAACGGTTGCGCAAGCAGGCTAAAATCAAGCATTGGCTGTTGCTCCTCTCGTTATATGCGCTTTAGTAACCCGGGCTGCTAAATAAAAACCGAGCACAAGGATGCATACGAAGAAGCTGACCGGCCAGCCTCTTCCGGCCGGTGGCCAGTGGAAGCTGTCATAGGCAAGGATGATCCCGGCCCACATGCAGACTAGGGCAATAAGGGCAGCAAGAAAAATTGCGCGGCCTATTTTTTTCGTCAGAAGAGTTGCCGCGGCAGCCGGTCCAATCAGCAGCGCACTGCTCATCAAGGCCCCAAGAGCAAGCGATGTTTCTTCCACGACAAGGGCCATTAAAATAATAAAAACAAAACGAATTAAATGAACGGGAACGCCGCGGGTCATCGCCAGTTCTGGACTGATTGAGGCAAACAGGAGCGGACGAAAGATGACGATCAGCACGATGACCGACAGAGCTGTCAATCCAATCAGAATTGGCACGGCTGACGATTTGACAAGAAATACCGATCCGAATAAAATCATCATCGGCGCGCTGGCCTGCCCGGTAAAACGCGTATCCAGAAACAAAAACAGCGATTCCAAACCAAGCGCAACCGATAGAACGATTCCAGTAGCCAGATCACGCTCTTTCGCTTGACTGCCTATGGCTTCGATGCCAATTGCCGACAGCACGCCAAAGACAAGAAAGCCCCAAAGCGTGTTGATCGCAAACATAAATGAGATTGCCGCCCCCGCACCGCCGAAATCAGAAATCGCGTGTCCGGCAAAGGACTGGCCTCGCAAAACAACAAAAATACCGATTACGCCAGATAGGAGGGCGACGATTGCGCCGATCCACAAAGCATTTAGAACTTGGGTATTCTGAAAGAAACCTGGAGCGAAAACAACCTGCATCCAATCTTTCATGGCGTCACCCCCGTATCACAGTTTTCAGCCTGCAGTGGATATTCATGCACGGGCGCATTCTCACCGCCAATCACGAGAATCCGCCCATGCACGCGCAATACGTCAACCGAATAGCCATAAAGCGTGCTGAGCACATCCTTTTGAAAGACATCGTCTACCGTGCCAAGCACCGCCTTCCCATTTGTAATATAGAGCACGCGATCCATCGCCTGAAGCAGTGGGTTCATATCATGAGCGACAAGCAGAACAGCTATACCACGTTCTCGGCTAATGCGGGCGACAAGTTCAACGATTTCATACGCGCTTTTTATATCCAGATTGGAAAGTGGCTCATCAAGTAAAAGAAGCTTCGGTTGACTGAGCAGCGCCTGAGCAATCAGCAGGCGCTGCTGCTCACCACCAGAGAGCCGGCCGACCGCTTCATCAGCGAAGCGGAAAGCATCGACAGCCTCCAGCATTTCTTCAACACGTGCCCGGCGCGCTTTACGGTGAAGCGGAATGCCCCAGTGATTGCCATCAATTCCGAGCGCGACTAGATCCCGCCCCCGCATCGGCAAATTCGGATCAAGGAATAACTTCTGCGGCACATAACCGACAAGTGATCCATCATGACGGGCGGTCTGCACCTTGCCGTCGATTGTAACTATGCCCGTCGCTGGGCGCAGCAGACCGAGAATGATCTTCAAGAGCGTCGATTTTCCCGCTCCGTTCGGACCAATCACACCAATGAATTCGCCAGGCAGCACGGAGAACGTGACATCCTCCAATACGTCACGTTCTCCAAACGTCAGGCCAATATGGTCAAGCGATAAAAGGATTTGTTTGTCCGCCATATCAGTTCAGCGATTCGGTCGACTGGCCTGTTTTCAGCGCCCTGACAATCGCCTTCGTCTCCGCCTCCATCCATTGTTGATAGTGATAATGAAGCGGCATCGTTTCATAGACGCCCACAACAGGGATCTTATTTGATTTTGCAAGCTTCAGCAGCGCCGTTGTCGCGTCATCGACAGCCTGACGATTATACAAGAATACTTTTACACGTTTGTGCGTAAACAGATCTTGCTGCGTCTTGACATCCTGAGGGGACGGATCGGTGCCATTCATAACCGACGCCTGAAAACTCCATGGCGTTTTAATCGTCAATCCACCCGCTTGAAGCAAGTAGTCTGATACCGGTTCCGTCACGGCCACCCCTGTTTTCCCGTAAGCTTTCTTGAAATGATCCAGCTCACGATACCACCCGTTCAGCGAGTGATTAAAAGTCTGAAGCCGTTGTTTGAAATAGTTCTTTTTTCCCGGCATTTGCTTAGAAAGCTGTTTTTCTACAAGAGAAGCCACGCGCGTCATCGTATCTGGCTTATACCAAAGATGCGGATTCTTCGTGTCGTCAGGATAGCCAAGCGATTGGGCAACAGTGATCACTGTCCGCTTGCTAGTCGGCGACCCCTTTTCCAGCTTATTCATAAAATCATCGTAACCAAGACCATTCTGGACGATCAACGTCGCTTTAGAAATCGTCGATGCATCCTTCGTGCTTGCTTCATACGTATGTGGATCGGTTTCTGGATTGCTCATGATTCCAGTCACATCGACATACTTCCCGCCAATTTGGCTGATCACATCCGCATACTCGTTCTCCGCACCAACAGCAATGATTTTACCAGATGAAGCACCCGTGGAATTGCTGCAGCCAGACACTAACGCGATCAAAGCGATTAAAACGGCTGCCAATACTGTGAAACTACGACGTTTTCTTTTCAATTCATACACTCCCCAAATTCATAGAAAAATAGATGATAGCTAGTCACCGACACCTTCAAATCGACCGTGGATGAGTGACTCATTACAAATTTTCCCTTCCTTCAAAACGTAACGATTACGATTTATATTATCCCTATTTTCTTCTTTCGTCAACTATATTCATTCTGCTATTGATAAACAAATTAGATATTTATCTAATCAGATCATTAAAAAATTATTCACCCCATAACTCCTCCGGATTCAGCTCGTATTGACCGTTTTTGCGATACATAAATTGGTGGATGATCAGTTCGCGGCGCAATGTGGCATAGTCGTCATGAAACGCCCGCAAATACTCACTGATTTCTTTTTCTGAATAGACGCGGCCAGGTTCAAGACCTTCAACCAAGCGAGACATGATAACCATCCGCTTCTTTCGTTGCGCGGGCAGCGTCTTCAGTTTCCCGTCAGCTGTGAAAAAATGACTAAGAATTGCCAATCGATCATTCGATGTGATTTCAGGTAACAACGTCGATCCCTCTTTTCCAAGATTAATCAATGCCTGAGCGTAGATTTCTAGGACAGAGCGCTGCAGCGAAAAATATATCGTATTCTTCACACGGTGCTCTGTAATCAGGCTCACTTCACGCAGTTTATCAATATGATGCGTTATTGTCGGTGGTCTTAGGCCGAGTTTCCCCGCAATCGCCTGACCATGCAGCGGCTTCTCGCGCAGCAAAGCAATAATACGCATCCGTGTTGGATCACCTATTGCTTTATAAAAAGCAATCATTCGATCAAATTGCATCAGCATCCCACCAATTCGATTAGCATTTAATTAGATATTAATCGAATTAGTTTAAATGATCAACTTTTTTTGCATCAATTTTCTTTCATGCGCAACTTTCTCATCAACTAGCTGTAGCACTGCGCCTTTTGTCTCCGCCCTAACGTCTCCAAATATGTGATGCTACAGCCTGCCTTAAATCGTAAAAAAAGAGCCGCATAGGCTCTCCTTCTCAATGGTTCCAAATTATTGATCTCATTATTTTAAGTAACCGACGACTTTGAGCTGGGAGAGAACAGAAGTTCCATGTGGCGCGCGCTCAATTGCCTGCGTCAGGTCTTGCCCCGCTTGAACCCCGTGATGATAACCGTTATGCCAATCAGGCGCATGGGTGACGTCATACACTTTACCGCTTACCGCGACATAGGCAGGCGCACCGTTCTGTCCATTGTATTTCTTTAACTCAGCCAATGTAAAAGCCTTTCCGGATTTCTGCGCAGATGAAGAGGCTGCTGTCTTTGACTGGCTCGTTTGTCCTATTGTCTTCGTTTGCTTTCCCGTCGTCTTCGCCGGCACGAGACTGCCAACAATCGGAAGCGCTGCAAGCACGGACGTACCATGCGGTGCATGGCTGATTGCTTCGGTGAGATCCTGACCGGCCTGCGCGCCGTGATGCTGCCCATTTTTCCAGTCCGGAGCATGCGTCACATCATATACCTTGCCGCTCACCGCGATATATGCCTTGCGCCCATTACGTCCATCGTAATGGCTAAGCTGGGCCAATGTAAACGTACGGCTAGCATTGAGATGCTTCGTTATTGCATTCGTATGCGTTACTTTTTTCACGGTATTTTGAGCTACCGATGTACAGCCGGTTAATACAAATGCCATCATTGTTATTAGTATCAGTAATTTTTTCACGAATCGTTTCTCCTCACATTGAGAAATCCTCAAAATGAATGCGTTTGTTGTCTACCTTGAGATTACGCAAGCTACTGATGACCGAATCCATCATTCGCGAAGGCCCACAGATGATGAAGTGTGCCTGCCTCGGCTGCATACGCTGATGCGAAAGAATGCGCGCTAATTTCTCATAGGTGATCCGTCCCGTCTCGCCATTGAAATTCTTTTCCCGAGACAAAATGGGAATGAACGTAAAATTCGGCATCTGCTGTGCCAAGCTCAGCAATTGATTTTGAAAAATCAATTCATCCTTCGTCGGCACATTCCACAAAAGAATTACACGGCGGTTCGGATCCCGATGTCTTAAATCCTTTAAAATGCTGAGCATTGGCGTAATTCCGATACCGCCAGCAATTAACACCAGTTCGGAATGTGTGCGGTGCACGCTGTTGCCTAGCACACCATAAGGTCCATCAATAAGCGCCGATGCGCCAGCCGTAAGGGTCGGTACCTTATTCGTGTAATCGCCGGCCGACTTAATCGTAACAGAAAGCGTCGAGCGATCATTAGGATCGGATGTCAGTGAAAACGGATGTTCCTCTGAGGAAATTCCCTGCGCGAGTAAGCGAAGGAAAACGAATTGCCCCGATTTGTATTTGGGTGAGCGCGTCCTTCGTTTCAGGACAAGCGTATGCACATTAGGCGATTCCTCGCGAACTGTAACGACCTGAAAGGGTCTGCGGCTGGCCATTCTGATCTTTACATACTTGTGATAAATATAGTAAGTTAACGCAATCGCGAAATAAATGGTGTAAACACCACAGATCCATAAATTTCTTTGGTAGAAAGCACTCAATATGAACACATGGAGAAACACGAGCAGTATAGCGACAACATTCAGATTATGAATCAAGACGCTTAGATTAAAATCAATGATTCTCTTCTTCTCAAGAAAACGGCGAATTGCCGCAAGAAACGGAATATGGCGAATTAGCATTCCGGTCATGAAGAACAGCGATAGCCCAGCCAGCACGATGAACAAAACGAAGGCATCATTGCCAAGTGTCCGTATTAAAGGGAGAAACTCCCGCCAAATTGCATCCTCAAGCTGTTTATGCAAGAAAGCAAGAACGATTGCACCGATCGCCGTCAACGCATGAAAACGGTAGAAATGATTTAACCCAAAGTATTTTTCAATCCATTTCGGTCGCGCACTAATTACGAGTTCAGCCATCAACCACGTATACGCGGCAGCACCAAGAAGCATGGGCAAAAGCCCCTGAACTGTTCCATATGCCGCGGGATTGACCCAATAAGTCATCATAATCGCTGGGAGTGGACTTAATAGATAGATGAGCACAATGATCGGCCGAATAATTCTGTCCATACATTTTCCTCCAAAATGAAGCGTCTGTCCCTTTTTAGGTTGTCATCATTTTAACTGATGAAGCTTAATCAATCATTAATTGAAAATGAGAAATGTCACAGAATCCTTTTTTCATTTCTCGAAAAGCGGCTCCTTTCTTGCTTATTTTTGAAATTGAGAATAACAACCTATTAGAGCGACGATCATTCTTTTCCTATAAAAGGCGTGCAGACTACACTCTCCTGATATGGGCGCGTATCCGCCTGCAGCACATGAGCCATCATGCGGAGTGCGTAACGATTGTCCGCGCGCACGTTTGACGCGCAGCAATCCTCCGGCACAATCAATTGATAGTCGCGCATATACGCGTCATTTGCCGTGAACAGCACGCAAATATTGCCGGCCACACCGCAGAGGATTAAGGTGCCGACGTTCAGGCTTGTCAGCAGCGCCTGCAGCGGCGTGGCGAAGAACCCGGAATGCTTCGGCTTGATGATGAAATAGTCACTCGGCGCAGGAAGCAGCAGGCGAACAAAGTCTGAGGCGGGTCCATCGAGGGCGCGGGCGATTAATTCCTGTTTATCGGATTGCCATCGTCCCTGATTATCATTGACATAAATAACAGGACAGCGGCTAGCTCGCATCTGCGCGCTGAGCAGCTGTATCGGTTCAATAATCGTCTCCATTTGCTTAAGCAATAGCGCCCCCTCAGTAAAATCAAGCGAGTTAATCATGTCAATAATCAGCAGCGCACTATTGCCCTTTGAATTGATATTTAATTGCATAGGCCCTCCACTTTTTTCACTTAGCCTGCCCTTCTTGCGCAAGATAATAACTATTGCCAATCGGCAGCAGAAGCGCGATGCACCGCCCAAACAAAAATGCATATTTTTTCATATGCTGAAGTAGATTGGCTAATGAGAGGAGGGGAGACGATGGTGCAGAATGACCCACGGCAGCAGAAGCCGATGCCGCCGCGAAATTTGATGAACGACCTTGAGGCATTCTTTCAGCAGAATCCTTTTCAGGACGTATTGAAATCAATCGACGATTTCTTCGAAAATCATGGATCACTTCTCAAAACATTCCCAGTCCATCTATTTGAAACAAAACAAAATTGGGTTGTTGAGGCAGAATTGCCCGGCGTACCACGCGAGGCAATTCATATTGAGCTTCTGGACAGCAGTCTTCGAATCATTGTTGAAAACGACTGGCAAATGGATGCTGAGCATAAAGAAAAGGGAACCTATACACACGAACGCCGGTTTGATCACGCTGAACGATTGATCCCGATTCCCTATACAATTGATCGCTCGCGTACCCGCGCGTCTTTCGCCAACGGTATTCTTAAAATTCAAGGGCCGCGCTTTCCAAAAACCGATCACACACTGACCATTGAATAAAAAACAGGCAGAGGGTAAATCCCTTCTGCCTGTTTTTCCTAACCTGTACTTATTTATCGAGTACCGTCACATACCGTTCCAGACGGTCCAGCGCTTCTTTCAGTTCATCGATTGAATAAGCATACGACAGACGCAGATAGCCTTCCCCGTAGTCAGAGAACGCTGTGCCCGGCACAAGTGCTACCCGTGCTTTATCCAGTAAGTCTAAGGCAAATTCCTCCGAAGTCTTGCCAAACCGAGCAATTGACAAGAAAACGTAGAACGCGCCGTTTGGTCGAATCGTTTCAAGTCCCATCGCATCGAGGCGGTCGATCACATAATCCAATCGACGCTTGTACGCCTCACGCATCGGCAGCGCGTCCTCTCGTCCATTGCGCAGCGCTTCAATCGCTGCATCTTGGGTAATACTGGAGATACAAGCCGTGCTGTACTGGTGAATTTTCACAAGTTCAGCAATCAGCGGCGCGTCGGCAAGAATATAGCCGAACCGCCAGCCCGTCATCGCGTGGGATTTGGACAACCCGTTAATGACGATCGTCTTCTCCCGCATGCCTGGGAATGTCGCAATCGACACGTGCTTGACGCCATAGGTCAACTCGCTGTAAATTTCGTCTGAGATGACGAAAATAGCCTTATCTTTGAGAAAATCGGCAATCGCGCGGAGCTCGCTCTCCGTCATCACTGCGCCGGTCGGGTTGGCCGGTGACGGAATGACGATGGCTTTCGTCCGCTCATTCAGCTTCTCCTTAATCTGATCAACCGTCATCTTGAAAGCCGTATGCCTTGTGTCACAATAGACAGGCACACCGCCTGCCAGATGAATCGGTGCTGGATAACCGGGATAGGCTGGCCCCGGCACAATCACCTCGTCGCCTTTTTCCAGAAGCGTCCGAAACGACAAATCGAGTGCCTCGCTGGCACCGATTGTCGTCAGCACTTCCGTTTCCGCATCGTAATGCAGCGCGTATTTGTCAGCAGCATACTCTGAGATGGCTTGGCGCACGTCAAGCGTGCCCGGAGTCGATGTATAGGCCGTATGATTACGATCAATCGCCGCTTTCGCCGCTTCCTTAACATGATCGGGTGTGTGAAAATCAGGCTGACCGATCGTCAAAGAGATGGCGTCCGGATACGTCTTGACCTTTTCCGAAAAACGACGGATGCCGCTGATTGTAATTTCCCGAACGAAATGATTTACTTTCTCACGCATGATGTCCATCCCTTCACTGCCCTTCCCGAGGGTCGCTATTACTCGGTGACCGCTTCCTCGCTCGTCTCTTCCTGCGCGCCTTCTGGAGAATGCGGAATAACGACTTCCTGCGTCCAGCCCATATCGTCCTCGACCACGCCATTTTGGATGCCGGTAAGCGTCTCATACAATTTCTTCGACAGCTTGCCCGTCTCCCCATTAGCTACTTTAATAACACTGTCTTCCCACTTCAGGAAACCAACCGGAGAAATCACGGCTGCGGTTCCTGTGCCAAACACTTCTTCCAGCTTCTGCTTTTCAGCCTTCTTGAACAACTTCTTGACAGAGATTTTCTTTTCTTTGACCGGAACGTCCCATTTCTTAAGCAATTCAAGCACAGAGTCGCGCGTGATGCCCGGCAGAATGCTACCATTGAGTTCCGGCGTCCAGACTTCGCCCTCAATTTTGAAAAAGATATTCATACTGCCGACTTCTTCAATATATTTATGTTCAACCCCGTCGAGCCAAAGCACTTGATCGAAGCCTAATTCTTCTGCCTTTGTTTGTGCACGCAGACTGGCCGCATAATTGCCGCTTGTCTTAGCAAATCCAACACCGCCCTTAACCGCGCGGACAAACTCATCTTCAACGTAAATTTTGACCGGTTTGGTTGTGCGGCCGAAGTAAGAGCCAACGGGTGAACAAATAACAAGCAGCTTATAGCTCCCCGACGGATGGACACCAAGATGAGGCTCCGTGCCAATGATAAACGGACGGATATAAAGCGACTGTCCCGGTTGATCGGGCACCCAATCCTTTTCAACAGCGACCAATTCTTTAATCGCCTGAATGACAAACTGCTCATCCACTTCCGGGATATTCAGACGCACGCACGACTGATTGAGCCGCTTCATATTCTTGTCCGGCCGGAACAGCAGAATACGTCCATCGACCGCACGATACGCTTTCATTCCTTCAAAGACTTCTTGTCCATAATGAAAAATCATCGCGGCGGGATCAAGCGCTATCGGCGCGTACGGTACGATTCGCGGATCATGCCAGCCATCCTCATCTGAAAAATCCATTTCAAACATATAATCCGTAAAGAACTTTCCAAATCCAAGTTGTTCCGATTCCGGCTTCGCCTTCAATTGACTATTCTTGACGAAAGTAATGGATTGATCCATTGGGAGCCCTCCGGTTTTTTCATAGTTTCTTTTAATTATATCAATCCTATGTCAAGATCGCTAGATGACGTTGGCGTACGGTGGGTACAACAAGTAATAAATGCGGCGAAATGAAGGCAGACTTTTGTAATGGTATGAAAATGGAATGTATTGCAGTCTATTCTTTCTGGAATCGTGAATTACAGAATTTAATATTACGGATAAAAATAGAAGCGGGTAAACATGGGGGCGCTGCGAAACAAACAGAGAGGAAACCACGCGAATTATAAATCAATTTGCTTTTTCATTTTCAGTACTTCTTTCTTAGTCTCCCAGTTCTCATCATGAACCAGCTTGATTTGTTCCGACAGATCGTCGCTCATATCGTCAATACGGCGATTTGTCTTCCGCAATTCACGCTTGATCTCGGCAATGTCCTGTTTCATATCAACAATATCTTGCTTCATCACAACAATATCTTGCTTCATATCAACAATATCTTGCTTCATATCAACAATATCTTGCTTCATCTCGGCGATGTCCTGCTTCATCTCATCAACTTCCGCGCGGAGTCCTTTGACATTGGCATCGACTTCTTTAATTGCCTGCATGATCATCATCATTTCGTCAGACACACTGAGCGCCTCCTTTTTCTTCTATAATAACAGGCCGAGAACGCGTGCGGCAAGAATGAATTAATTGCTTTCCATGATTTTTACACTTGAGAATAGTTCGATAAAAAAGCGCAGTAAAATTAGGATTTCGGGACGATTATACTCCTACTTTTCTGCCGAATTAGGCGTCACTTCCGCGGGATCGACACTCTCTTCTGCGGGATCGACACTCTCTTCCGCGGGATCGACAC
>JBDNRH010000033.1:0-22568 GCA_047718535.1 Sporolactobacillus sp. | reverse complement strand
CAGAAGCGAGGCGTGATCCCGCAGAAGCGAGGCCCGATCCCGCAGAAGCGAGGGCTGATCCCGCAGAAGCGAGGGCTGATCCCGCAGAAGCGAGGCCCGATCCCGCAGAAGCGAGGGCTGATCCCGCAGAAGCGGCGCGTCATCCGCCGAGAAGCGGGAACTAATTCATAAATGAATTGGAAAGCTTGCTTAAATTCATCTGAGTGTCAGCAAAAAAAATGTAAAAATATCGCGAAAAATAATTAAGCACAAAATCCACAGGCTTATGCACAGTATTGACAAATACGAAAGGCGAAACAGCAAGATATACACATGTTTATCCACATTATCCACAGAACAAAGCAAAGATATCGACAATTTCATGCACATTTAGACACCCTCTGCTTTCAAGGCATCATAGAGGTTATCCACATATCCACAAAGTTATTGACAATTTCAAAAGACTCGTCCTCGCATATTCAGAAAACTAGAACTTTATAATTGTGAAAAAAGTAATTTTTTGATAAAAAATGTTGAGATATCTTGTTCTTTTTCAGTTTTGGCGCTATAATAATTTCTGTTTTTTACTAAACAAAAAGTATAGTATTAAAAAACTTGATGGTTAATTATCGCGGTGGAACGGAGGATCTCGATGCGGATTGGACAGAAAATCAGAAATCTGCGTTTGGAAAAGGGATTAACACAGGAAGAGTTAGGTGAACGGACCGATTTGACGAAGGGCTATATTTCACAGATTGAACATGATTTGAGTTCACCGTCGATTGAAACATTTTTTACGATTCTGGAAGTACTCGGTTCTAATCCAAAGAGTTTTTTCAATGATTTGCATAGCACGCAAAAAGTTGTCTATACAATCGATGATCGAACGGATTTTCGTGATCAAGAGCGCGGCTGCTGTACGCAGTGGCTTGTACCTGAATCCAATGAAAAAATGATGGAGCCCATTCGGTTAATTATTGAACCACACTGTGCGTACAAGCGTTTCGAGCCCTCGACCTCTGAAACTTTTGCCTACGTTCTCAAGGGAAGTATCAATATTCTTGTTGGCAAAAGAACGTATATAGCTAAGCAAGGTGACGCGATTTATTATCATGCGACAGAAGCGCATCAACTGATCAATAGGTCCTCTGATCGGGCCGAGCTCCTGCTTGTGGCGACGGAATCTTATTTATAAAAAATGAGCGAAGAAGGAAGTGACATCTGGCTAAGTCCTGAGCGGCTTACAGAGCAAGAAATGAGCGAAAATACAATCATCGAATTCAGCCATATCACGAAACGCTTTGATGATCAGACAGTCCTGCAAGACGTGAGCTTTACTATTGAAAAGGGAAAGTTTTATACATTGCTTGGACCTTCAGGATGTGGCAAGACAACGATTCTGCGCTTAATTGCCGGTTTTCTCGAACCGACAGAGGGCACAATTCGATTTGACGGCGCCCCGATCAATCAATTGCCGCCTAATAAACGGCAAATTAATACGGTTTTTCAAGACTACGCACTTTTTCCCCATTTAAATGTGTTTGAAAATATAGCATTTGGCTTGCGTATTCGTAAGTACAAGGAAAAAGTCATTCGCCAGCGAGTGAAAAATGCGCTGCATTTCGTGACGTTGGATGGCTTTCAAGATCGAGAAATTACAGAATTATCCGGTGGTCAGAAACAGCGGGTAGCAATTGCTCGGGCGATCGTCAATGAACCGCAAGTGATTCTTCTTGATGAACCACTGTCTGCGCTTGATTTGAAGCTGCGTACAGCCATGCAGGTCGAATTGCGTGATCTACAGCGGCGGCTAGGCATCACTTTTATTTTCGTGACGCATGATCAGGAAGAAGCGCTGGCGATGTCCGATGAAATATTCGTGCTCAACCAAGGGAAAATTCAGCAGAGCGGCACGCCGCGTGACATCTACGATGAACCGATCAATCGCTTTGTGGCAGATTTTATTGGCGAGTCGAATATTATTCCCGGTCAAATGATCGCCGACCGGATCGTCGAATTTACCGGAAAAAGGTTTGACTGCGTCGATCAAGGCTTTGACCGGAATGAGCCAGTGGAAGTGGTGATTCGCCCCGAAGATTTGGAACTGAAAAACAAGGGAGAGGGCATGCTGCAAGTGACCGTCACGTCGCAGCTGTTCCGCGGCGTGCATTATGAAATCATTGGTCATGATGCGGACGGAAATAAATGGATGATTCATTCGACGAAACGAACGGCTATTGGTGAGGAAATCGGGCTTGCGATTGAACCGGAAGCCATTCACGTCATGCGTCACGGAGAGACGGAGGAAGAATTTGATCGGCGTCTGGAAAGTTATGAGGGCAGCGATCATGTTGAATAAGACGAATCGCGCCGTGTATATGGTGCCTTATATTCTGTGGATTTTCCTGTTTGTGCTGGCGCCTCTTGCCATGATTCTTTATTATTCATTTTTTAATTTACAGGGACAGCTGACGCTGGAAAATTACAGGCACTTTTTTACGTCGATTTATTTACAAATGGCGTTGGCATCTCTTTGGTATGCTTTCCTGATTACTTTGTTTACCTTGCTGATCGCCTATCCGGCTGCGTATGTACTGACTCTTTTGAAGCATAGTCAGCTTTGGCTGCTTTTGTTTATTCTGCCGACCTGGATCAATGTTCTGCTCAAGGCATACGCCTTTATCGGCCTTTTGGGTACATTTGGACCGGTGAATGCCCTGTTTCATACGCTTGGTCTAGGAAGGCAGCAGCTGCTCTTTAACGGTTCAAGCTTCGTGTTTGTCTCCGTCTACTTGTTCATCCCGTTCATGATTTTGCCAATCTTCAACAGTTTGGAAAAGCTTGATCAGTCGTTTGTCGATGCGGCTCATGATCTTGGCGCATCACAGTTTGCGACCTTCCGCCGCGTTATTTTCCCGCTGACGCTTGATGGCGTTAAATCAGGAATTCAGGCGGTGTTCATTCCAGCGCTGTCGTTATTTATGCTC
This sequence comes from Sporolactobacillus sp., assembly GCA_047718535.1. Classification (GTDB taxonomy): domain Bacteria; phylum Bacillota; class Bacilli; order Bacillales; family Sporolactobacillaceae; genus Sporolactobacillus. The sequence goes on along the minus strand of JBDNRH010000033.1, from coordinate 19,602 downwards.
ACACGTTTGATTGCGGGCAATAAGGTGATTACGCTTGGGACAGCGATTGAAGAGCATTTTCTTGTGACTCAGGACTGGGGAATGGGTGCCACAATTGCGGTCTTCCTGATTCTGGCGATGGTGCTCGTGATGGCAGTTATGGGCAGAGGAGGACGTGCATGATGAATAGAAGACATATCACAGCGAAATGTTATTTAGCGATTGTTTTTGCTGTCTTGTATTTGCCGATTTTCTTTCTGATTTATTATTCATTTAATAGTGCGGGCGATATGATTCATTTCTCAGGGTTCACGCTGAAATGGTATCAGCAGGTTTTCGCGGACAAACGATTGATTGTGATCGTGATTGATACGGTTATTGTTGCGCTGCTCTCGGCTACGTTATCAACCGCACTCGGCATTTTCGGTGCATTGGCCATTCAACGCACGGTCAAGCGACGGACACGGACGCTGCTTTTATCTTTGAATAACATCTTGATGGTCAGTCCAGATGTCATCATCGGCGCTTCCTTTCTAATTCTGTTCACTATCGTCGGCATTCGCCTCGGCTTTATTTCTGTGCTGCTCGCCCATATCGCCTTCAGCGTGCCGATTGTTGTGCTGATGGTGCTGCCCAAGCTTCAGGAAATGAGCCCAACGCTGATTGATGCAGCGCGCGATCTTGGTGCACGGGAATGGGATATTTTTGCTAAGGTTGTCATTCCTTTTATCACACCGGGTATATTCGCCGGCTTCTTCATGGCCTTGACTTATTCACTTGATGATTTTGCCGTGACCTTTTTTGTAACTGGTAATGGGTTCTCCACGCTGTCTGTAGAAATTTATTCGCGGGCACGTCAAGGCATCTCGATGTCGATTAATGCACTGTCAACCTTGATATTTCTGATCACGCTTGTCATTGTCCTTGTGTACTACGTCTTGACGATGAAGCGGCAGAAACGAGTTCATTTGCGGGAAGGTGAGCGGTTGTGAGGAAACTTCTTGTTGTGCTGGCTGCGGTGCTCACTGTAATTGCATTGCTTGCGCTGACAGCGTCCCATCTCTCAGGCTCAGAGCCTGGAGCGGGAAAGGGAACGCTGACGATTTATAATTGGGGAGATTATATTGATCCGGCGCTAATTACCAAATTTGAAAAGCAATATGGCTATCATGTCGTGTACCAGACCTTTGATTCCAATGAGGCGATGCTGACCAAGATTGAGCAAGGCGGGACTTCGTTCGACATCACCGTTCCTTCAGATTATATGGTTAGCAAAATGAAAGCGGAGCATTTGCTGCTGCCACTGAATCATAAGCAAATACCTAATCTTCGGGCAATTGACTCGCGTTTTTTGAATTTATCCTTTGATCGCGGCAACCGCTATTCCGTCCCCTATTTCTGGGGGACGGTCGGTATTTGTTATAATCCGAAAATGCTTGGCGGACGGAAGATTACAAGCTGGAATGACTTATGGCAGAAACGTTACCGGAATAAGATTCTGCTTGTCGACAGCGCCCGTGAAATCATCGGTATGGGGCTCGACAGTCTGCATTATTCCGTGAACGATACGAATCAGGTGCATCTGCGTCAAGCAATGGCTAAGCTGGCACGTCTTGCGCCGAATGTGAAAGCGATCGTTGGCGATGAAGATAAGATGATGCTGGCCGGACGCGAAGCGCCAATTGGCGTGCTTTGGAGTGGCGACGCTGTCGAAGTAATGGATCAGAATCCAGAGCTGACCTATGTCATTCCTAAGGAAGGATCAAATGTATGGTTTGACAATATGGTCATTCCTAAAGGCGCAAAAAATATAAAAGGCGCCCATGAATTTATTAATTTCATGCTCGATCCAAAGAATGCGGCGCAAAATGCCGAGTATGTAGGGTATTCAACACCGAATAAACAGGCGATGAAGTATTTACCGAAGAAGGTGACAGCGGATAAGCGTTTCTATCCGGATAAGAAGGTCACCAATCGTTTGGAAGTGTATACGAATTTCAGCAAACCGATGACCGCTTATTTCAACGAGTTGTTTCTTGAGTTTAAGATGTACCAGTGAAATGAGTTCACGGCTAGAAAATAGGTCATTAAACGCGTGAAATTTAATTGAAGGACAGCGAATTTTTCGTTTCTCATTCCCGTATATGATAAGATACATATAAAAGACGGAGGGATGAGCAGAATGCCTGTTGTTGCCCAGATTAGAACACGGGAAAAAGCAAAAGGTTTTTTTGATGTCCAGCTCGTCGATCCAGACGGTGATGAGCAATTAATAATCGTGCATGAGGACGTGCTCGTGCACGAAGAGTTGTATAAGGGGAAGGAATTGACTGCTCAAGAAACTGCGAATCTGAAAAAAGCATCAGAAGGCATCAGGGCCTATCACGCGGCTTTACACTTTCTCTCCTTCCGCATGCGCAGTGAGCATGAAATGCGGCTCTATCTGAAGAAAAAGGATTTTTTGCCTGAGCAAATAAACCGAGCGATTGAGCGGTTGACCGCAGATAAGCTGCTCGATGATCGCGCGTTTGCGGCGTCGTTTGTTCGCACACGGTTAGAGCTCTCCTCCAAAGGTCCTCAGCTTATCTATCGCGAGTTGCTTCAGGCGGGAATCGATCAGGCGATTGCTCAGCAGTCGGTTGAATTCTATCCAAGTGATTTGCAGATCGAAAACGCACGGAAATATTTAATGAAACAGACGGTATCGATAAAAAATCGGAAATCTGCGGTTGAATCGCGGCAAATTTTATCTCGACAATTGATGCAAAGAGGGTTTTCTCAAGAAGTCAGTCAGCAGGTGATTCAAGAAATTAGTGATTTTCTTGTTGACAATGAGAAGAGTGCTCTGATCTATCAAATGGAAAAAGCATTGCAGAAATTTAAGAAGCTGAGCGGTGATGAGCTGCTGCGAAAGGTAAAAGCCTATTTGTATCGAAAAGGTTTTCCGACTGACCAAATCGCCTTACTACTCGAGGAACGGATCAGAACGATTGGGGATGATTAAGATGGAAAAACGATTTAGTGAACTGTCTCCACATGAATTGGCCTTGCAAATCAGTGATTTTACCGATCGCGCGCGAAAGGCTGAGCAGATGGGAATGATTAGTGAATACCTCGTCTATCTGCGGAAAATTGACATGGCCAAAGCTTATTTAATGGATCCGGAGAGTTTTCATCAAGGCGAGGTATATCATGTCGAAGAGCGGCCATTCACTATTGATCATCTAAAGGGAACGTTTGCGTGGGGCACTTTTGACGGGGAGGAAGTGCAGCGTGCCTATCCGATCTCGTTGCTCAAACGCGTGAAGACGCATCATCACTGCGAATAAGCGCCTGCGTCATTATTTATAAATACTGTAAATTTTGCCATTGAAAAAGAGCCACAGCTTGATGAAGCTGCGGCTCTTTCCGTTTAATCATTTCGATTGAGCGAGCGCAAGTTTTTTACGTAATTTCTGCTCACTGAATACCCAGCCGGTATAGGAACTCTGGATAGTGTCATGTTCGATCCAGACGGTTGCCGTGAATGGATACATACCCTTTGAGAAATAGCGTAAATCAGTGAATTGGACAACGCAACGTCCTTTTTGCTGCACAATACTCCATTGATAGATTGGCGAGAAAGCAAGAAAGGCGCGTACATTTTTATCAGTCATTGCGGCCTGAATGCGTGTATTATGCAGATCAATTGACTGATGAGCAAATGAATCGATTAATTGCAGCTTAGTTCCGTCCATTTTTCCAACGTAGAAACGATCAGCGCTCTCGGCGGCTAAGTGGTAATGTGACCAGCGCATCGTTGGCGACAGATAGATCTTCGTTACACCAGGTAATTGGCTGCGAACAGCTATATAGGTACGATGATGCTGCCATGTCCTTAGCACGTAATAAACGATAAGTATAGCATAGACGGTTACGAAGGTTACACCGCCATGACCGACAAATCCCCAAATGATGAAACCCATGAGATGCAGGCTGAAAATAAAGGGATCAAATATATTAATTATGCCAAGCGCTAACCACTGATTGCTGATTGGACGAATCGCCTGCGTTCCGTAGGCGTTGAAGATATCAACAAAAACATGCAAGGCTACCGCAAACAGTGTCCAGAAGAATAAGCTTGGCGCGTGCGCAGATGGAAAGAAGGAGGAGAGAATAAGCGTCAATAGGGAAGGCCACAGCGCCGTAAACGGCAGTGAGTGCGTCACCCCGCGATGATTGCGCAGATAGGCGGCATTATTCTTAAGCTTGAGCACAGTATCAATATCAGGAATGACCGAACCGACAACTGTACCAATTAAAACTGCTTGAAAAGTAACGGGATCAGATCCAACAACCGGATCAAGCGTTGCCAGTCCGGCTATCCCAATACCCATTACGAGATGTGTGGCAGTATCCATATAATGGTGCTTCCCCCTTGTCGTTTGAAACCGTTGAAGACTTACCTCTGCCTTTCATTGTCACACAAAATCAGCGATAATGGAAGGACTAATAACTGGAATATGCCGGATAACTTGTCTTGGAAACGGCATTGACCCAAACAATACATAGTTAATGGAGTGAAGACAGTGAACAGAAATGAACGGATCGCCTTCGATCAGGATCTTCTGAGCTGGTTTCGTAAGGAAGGCCGTGATTTGCCGTGGCGCAGAACGCACAATCCTTATTATATATGGGTGTCAGAAGTCATGCTGCAGCAAACTCAAGTAGACACTGTCAAACCTTATTATAAACAATTTATCACCGATTTTGCGACACCTGAGGACTTGGCTAATGCACCGGAACAGGACGTGCTGAAGCATTGGGAAGGTCTCGGCTATTATTCGCGTGCGCGAAATTTGCAGCAAGGGGTTCGCGAGGTTGTTGCCCGTTACGATGGCCAAGTGCCGGATGAGAAGCGGAAGCTGCTTGACTTGCATGGAATTGGCCCATACACGGCTGGTGCGCTGTTAAGCATTGCCTTTGGTCAGCCGGAAGCGGCAATCGATGGTAATGTGATGCGGGTCATGTCACGTGTCTTTATGATTGACGCTGATATTGCCAAGGCCAAATCGAAGAAGGTGTTTGAAGACGTGGTTGAGGGATTAATTTGCGAAACGGATCCGTCAGCGTTTAATCAGGCAGTGATGGATCTTGGAGCGATGATTTGCCGCCCTAAGAATCCGAACTGCCCGGAATGCCCCGTGCGTCGTCACTGCAAAGCTTATGCTAATTCTGTTCAGGAGCAGTTTCCGGTCAAAACACGGCGGATTAAGCAACGAACCGTTTATTATTTGGTTTTGCTCATTCGCGATACATCCGGGCGCTTTTTCATTGAGCGCCGTCCTGATACAGGTCTGCTTGCTGGTCTATGGCAATTTCCAATGATTGATTATGAAGCGGGGCACGAGCTGTACGTTCTTACCGACGTGCAGCACGATAGCTTTCATTACGTTCATCATTTTTCACATCTAATCTGGGATTTAACGCTTTGCCAGTTAGCCGCAGACAGCCTTGAGGCTAATTCGATTACGAAGAACGGAAACTGGGTAGATTTCAATGAATTATCCAGCTATCCATTTCCCGTGGCCCATCAAAAAGTAATCGAATGGATTAAAACTAATCAATTAAATTGAAGGGCTTTAGAAGAGTGGGGGTGGCAGTCTTTTTGTAAATGATAAAAAAATTTGCGATTAAATACATAAAAGAAGAGTATTTTGTCAAAGTTAAAGGTCGTGGAGGTGATACAAATGGCTAAGAAGATGAATGCGGGCACTGATGTGGAACAAGTAAAGAAGCAAAATGCTCAGTCTAAAAACGGTCAATTCAGCGGTGAATTCGGAAGCGAAACGAACGCACAGGAAGTTCGCCAGCAGAACCAGAAATCGCAGCAGAACAAACAGTAAGTTATCACCTAATCGATATGTAATCGAAGAACGCTTTGCCAATTTTTTGTTGGCAAAGCGTTTTTTCGAGTGGCAACAAGCAAGGAAAATGGATTCTTTACGTTACTTTACATGGGATGAGATAAATTATAACAACACAGGGAGGATTTAATGGTATAATACATTTTGTAATTTGTGAAAAAGGTAAAAAAATTCATTACGGTTTAAAAATGAAGGGGAGGTGAGCGGCTTGAGTGAATCAATATTGGAAATTAATGACCTCCGAACATCTTTTTTCACGGATACAGGGGAAGTTCCGGCGGTCGATGGTGTCAGTTTTTCAATAAAGGAGGGGGAGATTCTTGGTGTAGTAGGTGAATCCGGATGCGGGAAAAGTGTCACCTCTTTGTCAATCATGGGCCTTCTGCCATATCCCCAAGGCCAGATTGTCGGCGGAGAAATTCTGTATGCGGGGAGAGACATCGCCCATTTGAAGGAAAGAGAGATGAGGAAACTTCGCGGCAATGACATTGCGATGATTTTTCAAGAGCCGATGACTTCATTGAACCCAGTGTTTACAATTGGTGAGCAATTAACGGAAGCCATTCACTTACATAGCCAGTTAAACAAGCAAGAGCAACGCGACAGAGCGGTTGAGTTATTGAAAATGGTCGGTTTGCCGCGCGCTAAGGAGCTGCTCAAAGAATATCCGCATGAACTCTCAGGAGGTATGCGGCAGCGGGTCATGATCGCTATCGCCATGTCATGCAATCCGAAAGTATTGATAGCGGATGAGCCGACAACGGCGCTTGATGTGACGATTCAAGCGCAGATTCTTGATCTAATGCTGAAGCTCAACCATGAAACAGGAACAGCAATCATGCTCATTACTCATGATCTTGGCGTTGTTGCGCAAGTCTGCAAACGTGTGGTCGTAATGTATGGGGGGAAGATTGTTGAGGAAGGCGACGTTAAGGATATTTTCAATCATCCCAAGCATCCCTATACTGAGGGATTAATTAAGTCAATCCCGGATCTTTTCTCGAAAAAGGATAAATTGTACTCAATCAAAGGAAGCGTGCCGCGTCCTGGTTCAATTAAAAAGGGATGCCTATTTGCGCCACGATGCGATTATGTGATGGATAAGTGTAAGGAAATAACGCCGCAGCTATCAGGTAACGGTCATCGGTCGCGCTGCTTTCTTCACGACAATGAGGACTAGAAGGGGGGCCGAAAAATGAGTGATAAATTGCTGGATGTGACGAATCTAAAAAAATATTATCCTATTAAAGAAGGACTGCTGCAGAAAACAAAGGAAACAGTACGTGCGGTGGATGGTGTCAGTTTCAGCGTTAACCAAGGGGAAACGCTCGGTATCGTCGGTGAATCCGGCTGCGGGAAATCGACGACCGGTCGAATGATTATGCGCCTGATCGAACCGACTGAGGGACAGATAGTGTTTGATGGTAAGAATCTTCTCCAATTATCTCGCAATGAAATGCGCAAGGCGCGCAAAGACATTCAGATGATTTTTCAAGATCCGTTTGCCTCATTAAACCCTCGCCAGACAATCGGTCAAATTATTGAAGAACCAATGATCGTCCATCATATTGGCAATCGCAAGCGGCGTCAGGAGCGTGTGCGGGAATTGCTTGAACTCGTCGGATTAAGCGCCTATCAAGCAAAACGCTATCCGCATCAGTTCAGCGGTGGGCAGCGTCAGCGCATTGGCATCGCGCGGGCCTTGGCGGTTGAACCGAAGTTGATTATTGCTGACGAGCCGGTGTCTGCATTGGATGTGTCGGTTCAGTCTCAAGTGCTGAATCTGCTTCAGGATTTGCAGGGGAAATTCAACTTGACGTATATGTTTATTGCTCACGATTTGAGTGTTGTACGCCATATCAGCGATCGCGTAGGTGTCATGTATCTTGGCAAATTGGTCGAACTTGCAGACAGCGAACAGCTCTACAGTCAGCCCAAACATCCCTATACAAAGGCGTTGCTTTCGGCAGTGCCGATTCCTGATCCGGACAATCAATCAGAGCGAATCATCCTTTCTGGAGATGTGCCAAGTCCTGCTCATCCACCTTCTGGATGCCCATTCCATGATCGCTGCCCGGTAGCAAAGGATATTTGTTCAAAAGAGATACCGCATCTGCGGGAATTGGCTGATGGACGCCTTGTTTCCTGTCATTTTGCAGATTGATTAGACCGATGAAAGGTAATTTTACTTGATAGACGAAAGAGGTGAACCCATTGTTTTCTTACTCAATAAAACGATTATTCATGCTCATTCCCGTTTTGCTTGGAATGACGTTGATCGTTTTCTCGATCATTCACGCAATTCCAGGCAATCCAGCGCAAACAATTCTTGGTACTAAAGCGACGCCTGAAGCTGTGCATCAGCTGAATCAGTCACTTGGTTTGGACAAACCGCTTTATGTACAGTATTTTACGTATTTAAAAGATGTGCTCACAGGTAATCTGGGCACATCAATTCAAGATCATAATGCCATCGCTTCAGAAATTTGGCCGCACTTAGCCGCCACGATCGAGCTTTCTTTTGCAGCAATGGTCATCGCCGTCTTCGTTGGTGTCAACGCCGGTATTATCAGTGCTTGGAAAAAGAATTCGATTTTTGATTATGCGGCAATGGTGATTGCACTTATCGGTGTGTCGATGCCTATTTTCTGGCTTGGGTTGCTTGAACAATGGTTATTCTCCGTTAAATTGAACTGGCTGCCATCGATTGGTCAGACAGATATCACAAGCACGGTAGCACCGATCACTAATCTTTATTTAGTCGATACGTTGCTTGAAGGCCAATTCGGCCAGTTCTGGATGGTTGTTCGTCACCTGATTTTGCCAGCGGTCGCCTTGGCAACGATACCAATGGCCATTATCGCTCGGATGACTCGCTCCAGCATGCTAGAGGTACTCGGATCAGATTATATTCGCACAGCGAAAGCTAAAGGGCAGCGAATGGGCTGGATTGTCTATAAATATGCACTGAAAAACGCCTTTATCCCGATATTAACGGTCATCGGTCTGCAGACTGGATTGATGCTTGGCGGGGCGATTCTGACGGAAACGATTTTCGGATGGCCGGGGATTGGACTCTATGTCTATAATGCCATTCAGGCGCGCGATTATCCAGTCATTCAGTCGGGTATTCTCATCATTGCGTTTATGTTCATCATGGTTAATTTCATTGTCGATTTGCTCTATGGTCTGATCGATCCAAGAATTAAATATCGCTGAGAAGGAGGGGGAAACATGTCCGAACCCGCAGAGGATGCTGCAAAGCTGCTGCCTGAAAAGGAGAAAAGTCTGTTTGTACAGGGCTTGCTTGATTTCTGGAAGCAATTTCGTAAAAATAAACCAGCTATAATCGGTCTCATCATCGTTGTTTTTTTCATTTTGATGGCAATCTTCGCCAATCAAATTGCCCCTCAAGGTATTAATGATCAGAATATCGGCATTCGCCTTCAGCCGCCATCCGCCAAGCATTGGCTTGGTACTGATGATTTTGGCCGTGATATTCTCAGCCGCATTATGTTCGGTGCGCGTCTGTCACTGCGTGTCGGCTTCTTCGCGGTAATCGGTTCAATCATTGTCGGCACTTTTCTCGGTGTGATTGCCGGCTATTTCGGTAAATTTATTGATACAATCATTTCCCGAGTTTTTGATATTCTGCTTGCTTTTCCAAGCATTCTTCTTTCGATTGCGATTGTGACGATTCTCGGGCCATCACTGAATAATGCGCTTGTCGCGATCGCGATTGTCAACGTTCCTGTGTTCGGTCGACTCGTGCGTTCACGAGTGCTGACGGTCAAAGAGGAAGAGTATATTATGGCTGCCCGCTCGATCGGCATGGGGAATACGCGCATCATTATGAAGCATATATTGCCGAACAGCTTTGCTCCGATTATTGTCCAAGGGACATTGAATATTGCGACAGCAATTCTTGACGCAGCGGGTCTCGGTTTTCTTGGCATGGGCGCTCAGCCGCCGCAGCCGGAATGGGGAACGATGCTGTCTGAATCGAGACAATATATCACGGATGCGCCGTGGACAGTCATTTTCCCAGGACTGGCGATCATTTTAGTGGTAATTGGTTTCAATTTAATGGGCGACGGACTGCGCGATGCACTTGATCCGCGGATGAAAAATTAATTGATTTGAAATTTTTATGTCAGATTATAGCTCAATTTGTCTCTTACTGTTTGTTCAGACTTATGAATTGAGTTACAATATAAAATGTTTTTACTATTAGAGAGCACTAGGGGGATTAATATGAAGAAAAAGTATTTAAGCTTAGTCATTTCCCTCATTGTTGTTTTGGCGCTTGCTTTGACCGGTTGCTCTGGCAACTCGTCAAGCAGTTCAAGCAGCAGTGCAGGGAAAACGCTCGTATTTGGGCGTGGCGCCGATACGACGTCACTTGATCCAGCTATTGTCACTGACGGCGAATCGTTCCGCGTGACCCAGAACATCTTCGATACGCTCGTTTCCTATGACTATAGCAAACAGAGTACGAACGTGATGCCGAGTCTAGCGACTAGCTGGAAGATTACTAACGGCGGCAAAACGTACACATTCAAGTTGAGAAAGGGCATTAAATTCCAGGACGGCACGGCGTTCAACGCGCAGGCGGTTGTCTTTAACTTCAATCGCTGGATGGACGGCAAGAAATCTGGTAAATTTGCCTATTTCCCGTCAATGTTCGGTGGTTATAAGGGCGACGCTGCATTGATTATTAAAAGCGTGACGGCGCCGAATGCAAACACTGTTGTGTTCAGCCTGAAACGTCCGTCAGCACCGTTCCTTAAGAATTTGGCGATGTCACCATTCGCCATTTCCAGCCCAGCCGCAATCAAGAAATATGGTTCAAAATATGGCACAACCGCTGCTGTTGGTACGGGTGCCTACTCCTTCAAGTCATGGAAACATAATGACACGATTACACTCGTAAAGAACAAGAACTATTGGAAGAAGGGTCTTCCGAAAATCAGTACACTCATCTTCAAAGTGATTCCGGATAATAGCTCTCGTTTGAACGCCTTGAAAAATGGTGAAATTGATATTATGGATGGCGTGAACCCGAGTGATGTTGCGGGCGTGAGCGGCAATAAACAATATCATGTATACTATCGTCCGCCAATGAATATCGCTTATCTTGGCTTCAATGTAACGATGAAACCATTCACGAATGTGAAAGTACGTCAAGCTTTGAATATGGCTGTTGACAAACAAGCGATTATCAAAGCTTTCTATAATGGACAGGCACAGGCTGCGGTCAACCCGATGCCGCCGTCCTTGCTTGGCTATGACAAGTCGATCAAACCGTATAATTTCGATGTCAAGGCAGCGAAGAAATTGCTTGCTGAAGCCGGTTATCCACATGGCTTCTCGACAACATTATATACAATGGCTAACCCACGTGACTATATGCCGGAACCACAGAACGTGGCACAGTCGATTCAGTCGACATTCGGTAAAGTCGGTGTCAAGGTTAAGATTGTGACTGTGGAATGGTCTTCTTATATTGCAAAGCTGACAAAAGGCGGCGCGCCAATGTATCTGATGGGGTGGACGGGTGACAACGGTGACCCGGACAACTTCCTCTACACATTGCTTGATAAGGACAGCATCGGTGCGAATAACTTCTCGTTCTATCAGAACAGTAAGCTGCATAATATTCTGATTGACGCTCAATCGGCGACGAACGATGCCACACGCGTTTCGCTCTATGATAAAGCACAAGTGATTCTTCATCAAGATGCACCTTGGGTACCACTCGTTTATGCAAAACCGGTTCTTGTCAGCAAGAGTACGGTGACGGGCTATAAACCAAGCCCGACTGGCACAGAGCCATTCGATACAATGAATATTAAATAATTTTAGCAGTAACGAAAACAGCTCTGTCAGGCCTCGGCCTGACGGAGCTGTTTTTATTGGCAAAGATTGTGCTGGAAGGCGTAAATCACAGCTTGCGTGCGATCTTGAACCGCTAACTTACTAAGAATATTGCTGACGTGCACTTTGACTGTTTTGAGTGAAATAAATAGGTCATCGGCGATTTCCTGATTGCTTTTCCCATTGGCCATCTGCAGCAGCACTTCCATCTCCCGCGGTGTTAATTCCTCATGCAGCAGTCGTTTATGATTGGTCTTCATGTGTGCTACAACCTTTTCGGTCACTTCCGGTTCAAGGACAGACTGGCCTTGATAGGTCCGGCGAATGGCATCTGCAATATCACTCGCTTTGGACGTTTTTAAGAGATAGCTGATTGCCCCCGCCTCAATCGCCGGATACACTTTATCGTCATCCAGGAAGCTTGTGACAATTATGATCCTTGCCTCCGGCCATTTGGCGATGATTTGCCGTGTCGCTTCGATTCCATCCATAGGCGTCATCACTAAATCCATCAGGATAATATCCGGACGCAGGGTGAGCACTTTTTCTACGCCTTCTTCACCACTAGCGGCATCACCAGCTACCTCAATATCCGGCTGCGCGGAAAGATAAGCGGAAACACCAATACGCACCATTTCATGATCATCAATCAATACAACTCGAGTCATCGTCTCACCCTTCCTTCAGAATCGGAATATTTACTTCAAGAATGGTCCCTTGCCGGGGAATACTTACAATCTTTAAATGTCCGCCAATTTGAGCGGCTCGCTCACGCATATTCTGTAAACCGTATGCACCGGGTTTGCTCGTTTTCGTGTCAAATCCAGTTCCATTATCACTAATTCTCAGAATAAGGTGATGCTCCGGGGCAAGCAGCAGTACATTAAGCGTCGTGGCGGCCGCGTGACGCAGAACATTCGAGACGGATTCCTGCAAAATGCGAAAGAGTTGGTCTTCGATACCTTTCTCAAGGGGCACAGCTTCAATCGACCAGCTTATCGTCAGCGGCACTTTCATTTGCAGCTCGCCAAGCAATTCTTCCATTCCGATCTTCAATGCCTTTCCATGAAGCTGAACCGGACGCAGATGGAGAAAGAGTGCACGCATCTCCAATTGTGATTGATGAATGGTCCGTTCCACGAGCTGCAGCTGATGGGATTCGTTGTTCGCTTTGTCTGTTCGTCCTTCATTAATGGTGGACAGCAGCATCGAGGCGGCAAATAATTGCTGGCTGACCGAATCGTGCAGTTCGCGGGCGAGCCTGTTCCGCTCTTCGGAAATAACCTTTTGCACGGCCTGTTCTTCAAGCGTTGCTGTTTCATTAGCCAATTTCTGTGTCAACTGTGTTTGTTCTCTGAGCTTTTGCGCCAATTGATAGAGCTTAGCATATACGGGCTGCAAAGGGCTTGATGACTGGCTGCATTGTTTGTCAAAATTCGTTTGATCGACAATCTCGCCGATGGTGTCGGTAAGCTGAAGCACGACGCTGCGCAGAAAATAACTGACTAGAAAACCAAGCACGAAGCCGATGACGAGAGATGCTAGCGCGGCCACGAGGATGACGGGCACATAGCCCAGCTGTTTTTGCCATAAAACGGACCAATGCTTTGGCGGAAAAAAGATTATATAGAAGCTAGACGTAAGCAGAAAACAGCAAAAGGTGGCAAGTGAGACGATCAGTGGAAGCCGTTTAGACAATATCATACGCGCCGCACCTCCAGATTACCGGAAAGCGCGGAGACGAGTATCGAAACGCGCTGGGGCGCGTCTTCGTAGTGATCACTTTGAAAGGCAATTGTTGTGTTGACGAGCCGCTTCTCCTCATTCCCTAAAAAATCAAGCGCGCCTAAAAATACGGAATAGCGCACCGAAACAGCGACGCCATACGGGACGAGAATGCGGATTCGACCAGCAAGGTGGCGGATGACGATAACGGCGTCCCGCGGCGGTAGAATCGTATGACTCAGATCAATCAAGAGATCACCAGCACCATTCTGAATATTGATATCCTGCCACTTATAGTCATGTGACGGCGTTTCGGCAGGACCAAATAATTTATTCTTCAGTAATGGATGTTGCCGCTGAACAGTTTCATGCGCTTCACCTGTATGGAAATCAGGCTGGATGAGCGACGGATACCGTTTCGACTGGATGAAGTCATAGATGAAAAGCAGGAAGAGAAGCAGTATGGCTAATTTAAAGACAAAAGTATTCAGCAGAATAATTGCTAGGCCAACTGCACCGAGGAAGAGACAGAGCTTCCCCCTCTTCAATGCGAGATTTTTTTTTCCATAGTAAAGGAGCATGGCGAAGAGAGCCGCAGGAAATAGGAAGCCCCATCCACCCAAAAAAGACTGGACAACAAGCGCGAACAGACCGGCAATCCACAACCAGCTATATCTGTCATTATTAAAGGATGGGCTCATCGTGACACCTGCTTTCTCCGCTCATTTCCCATTTCCCACATACGAAACGGAAGCGCGCACGATTTTCTGAACGCACTTCCTTTATTTTACTATAATCAATTGGCAAACTGTAAGTGATTTTTAGATACTCAAGAGCGAATTTTAATCTGTTTCTTCCGCTAATTTCCGCTCTAATTGCTGAATACGTGCATCGAGCGTCTGATGCGTATAGTCGGCATTAATCTTCTGCTCTAGCCGGTCGATATAGTGTTCGCTTTCTGCAAAGCGATCATAGGATTCACCGAACGCATGGTCTGGGCGAGTGATTTGATGGATCCGGTAGCTTGCACTGGCTATATTTTCACGGCTCATTAATTCCATTCGCTTTAAGTACATATCCTTCAATTTACGCTTCATGTCTGCGTAATTTTGTTCCAGCTCATCCAATTGGCGGAGAGTTTGTTCGTAAACCATTTTTAAATGTGCCGCTTTTCGCGTATAATCCTCCTGTTCACGCTGAATAAAGGTGTAGAGCTCGGACTCTCCCGCTTTCTCGGCAATTGCTGCCTGATGGGTTCTCTTCTGCGCCAATTCATCGGCATGGTGATATTCCCTGCATAAATTGTCTTTCATTATATATTGACGGTTGATTAATTCGCGGACGTGCCGGACTTCTTTTTCGCAGCGGCGCAAGTGCTGGTTCAACATCGCAATTGGATTTTTCTGTTCCTTCTGATCGAGAAGTTCGTTGATGTCTGATGAAATCGACTCTTTAATTCTTGTGAAAATATCGCTCATAATTGATTGCTCCTCCTAGTTGGATGGTTGTAATGCGCTAAGAAAGTATACAGATCTCAGCGAACCCAGTGTAAGAAAAATTATCGGCCTGATTTTTCCAATTTTTTCTAATGTAATTCTTTCCACTCTTTTTCAAAGTGGTCAAAAGGATCGCCGCCGGTTGCCTGTGGATTGTCATCCTTATGCCAGCTATGCCAGACGAAGATCAGTCCCACCAGAGCGAGAATGCCAATCAGCGAAGGGATATTGCCAAGCGAGATGGTAAGCGCGATTAAACCGATGATCGCCCAGAGAATTTTATAGCCTGTTCTGGATGCGCGGATGAACTTTCTAAAGGCGAAGTATAAGATGGCTAGGCTAATTGCCAAACCAATCATTGGTCCGACATGGACGAGCAGGACAATTAGGCAGAGCAAACCGAGCAGGATTAAGAGAAATTTTTTCATTGATTTTGTCCTCCTTTCTATGTCTTCAGCTTACCCCTTTCTAGTTGTTTGCAGCAGCAGCCTGCGGTGTATCTTTCACTAGGTCCTGAGACGTAGCATCAATGACTCTATGAAAAGAAGGAGAACGTGCCGAGAATAAGACACTTTTATTAAATTCAAGCATTAAAAAAACCAAGCAAAATTCGCTTGGTTGTGTTCACTTCATTAAGAAAAATCAATGATGTTCCTGATAGCTATTGACGAGTCGATCTAAATTGCTGACTTGTTTGCTGTAATCGATCACCGTAGCAATCAGTGGGAACAAGTCAAGCCAGTCATCCGCTGAGCTGTTCGAGAAGTGAGCGGCAAATGATTCGACGAGCGCGCTTTTGCGCTGGGCTTCTTGACGGACTTGTTCTTCGTGGCGTTTGCGACGGATTTTGCCATCAAATTTTAATAGCACGCGTTCATGATAGGCCATCATTCCATCAATCTGCTGACGCAGCATATGGCGAAATTTATCAGGAAGAATGCGATAGGTATTCTCATTGCGATCCAGTTCATCAAGAATCCGATGCAAGCGGCTAATGACGAGAATCATCTGTCGATAGACTACAATTCGCCGCATACGGCTGTAACGCGTTTTTCTCGAGTAGATCCGTTCCTCGCGAAACCAGTGATAATAATTTTCGATTTGCAGCTTGCGTCGATCAAAGGCCGCGCGTTCGCTTCTTATTTTCGTATTGTTAGAGGCTCGCTCATTCAATAAACGAACCCATTTCAATAAATCCGTTGTCTGAACAACAATCGTATCATAAAGAGGATCCTCGTACTTCGGCGGGATAATGAGCAAATTAATCATTGTTGCGGATAAAACGCCGATGCAGACAAGAGCGAGCCGCCAAATAGCTTCAACGATAAACTGACCCGTACTGTTCATGCCGCTGGCCATAATAAAAATAGTTGTGACCATAGTGAGTGACAGCGTGTCCTTCATATTGAACTTGAGATGGATGGCTATCACCAAAATAACGACAAGACCGATCGAGACCGAGCTGTCACCAATGGTGAAAACGGCGATAATACTGATAATTGCACCGATGAGATTGCCATAAATAGTTTGAACAAGCGAGCGCATCGACCGACGCACCGAGGGCTGTGTGGTCACAGCCGCTGCGATTCCAGCCATGATCGGCGGTGTCATATGCAGGTACGTCGCGATTAGAAGTGCTAATGCGACGGATATGCCCGTTTTCAAACTGCGTGCCCCAATTCTCACCCTAATTGCCCCTTATAGTTAATAAAATCAGTCAAGCCTATACTATAATAAAAAGGCTTCGCGCCGGCGGCCATTATACTTGACGGACGGATTGACAGAAAAATCAGATGACCTATGCGAACATTCGGTGATTCATTAGAAAGCTGAAATGCTCCAGCATACGTGCAGTCAGTCCCCAGATAGTATGTCCATGATAGGTGTAGAAGAGTTCAGTCGTCGTCAAATTGCGGAAGGGATAGGAGCTTCCCGATTGGATGCGCTCGAATGGGAAATCCTGTTTCTGGGCTACTGAGAAGCGCAACGTTCGGCGCTCAGGTACCTGTTTCAATAGCCATGGCACTGGAATGGTAAAGCATTCGGCCACTTCATCAGAATTTAACGCCAATGATGTCTCTTGATTAAGTACGCCGATAAACGGATAAATAAAATGTTCCCGATCAGCAATGCACGTCCCCATTCGGCCAATTACAGTAATCGCTTCTTTGGCTACACCTAATTCTTCACATGTTTCACGCACCGCGGTTTCTTCGAGTGTTGCATCGACTTCTTCACTGCGACCGCCGGGGAAGCAGACGTCCCCCGGCTGACGCGCCAGCGATGCGGCACGCACTTCAAGAAGCAGCGACCAGCTTTCTCCCTCTTTAATCAGGGGCAAAAGAACTGCCGACTTCTTGGCTAATTCCTCTCCGATTATCGTCTCGTCATTTTCAATTCTTCGCTGAATACTTTTTATATCCATAAGATCACCTGCAGGTTATCATCTTCCTTTATAGTACCATATTTTACATGAACGCAAGTGAAACGGCTTGTCTCCAGCTGATCAGTCTGCCACAATAGAAGATGTCAACCAATTTAATCTATTGGAGCAAATAAAACAATTAGCAAAAGGGAGATTTTCAAATATGCTGGAAGCAGGGGCAAAAGCACCGGATTTTTCATTGGAATCGGCTGATGGACAGACGCATACACTTTCTCAATATAGAGGGAAAACGGTTGTTCTCTACTTCTATCCTAGGGATATGACACCAGGATGCACGAATGAAGCGTGTGATTTCCGTGATCAAAATGCACGTTTTGGAGAATTAAATACGGTAGTTTTGGGCATCAGTCCAGATTCGGTAGAAAAGCATCAGAAGTTTGCTGAAAAACATAGCCTGCCGTTCACCTTACTGTCCGATCCAGAGCATAACGCGGCAAAAGCTTATGGCTGTTGGCAGTTGAAGAAGAATTTCGGCAAGGAATATTTTGGCATTGTTCGTTCAACCTTTATAATTGATAAAGAAGGTTCTGTAGCTAAGATTTATAAAAAAGTAAAAGTTGCCGGTCATGTCGATGATGTTTATGCGTTTGTTCGAGCACATCTTTAAGACATTTGTGTTGGGCCTAAGCAGTGAATGAAAACCGTTTTTTTGTCCCATCTACCTTTTGAAAATATCAGCCGATTTGTTGTGAAGGCAAAAGTCGGCCAGCACTGCATTGGTCAATGCATGTGTTAAATTCTAGAAACGAAAGCGGTCTTATTGACAGACTACTTCCTCTCCATGTAAAATTATATTATAATAATAACGATTTTTATTTAATAATTGGTTTTAACCAGTTGATCGTAAATTTGGCTGCCTCGTTTTATCATGCAGCTGATTGATCAAGAAACCAGGCCTGACAAACAGGCAGTGGGAATTGGGTTTCGTCTGATTGCATAGACGGGCTAAGTATGAGAAATGCTCGGGATCGGTTCTCAATCAATGCTTGGGAATGGGCATGCTTTTCTAATTTTTGAAAGTGAGGTGCATGACGATGGCTGATAATAAGGCGATGATCGATAAAGCAATTGATACGCTTAAGGAGTCAGGTGTGCGGATCACGCCGCAGCGTCATGCGATTTTAGAGTATTTAATTCTTTCTGATTCTCATCCGACAGCTGATGAAATCTATAAGGCACTGGAACATCGTTTCCCGAATATGAGCGTGGCGACGGTTTATAATAATTTGCGCGTGTTTAAGAAGACGGGTTTAGTTAAGGAATTGACTTATGGCGATTCTTCCAGTCGTTTTGATTTTTCAACACGGCAGCATTATCATATTATCTGCACGCAATGCGGGAAGATTGTTGATTTCTTTTATCCAGGTCTTGATGAAGTAGAAGACTTAGCCGCTCAGGTGACAGGTTTTGATGTTGATTCTCATCGGCTGGAAGTCTATGGCATTTGTCCGAAATGCCAGTCCAAGGCCAAAGAACAAACGGAGAATACATTGGATCAGGGCGAACGCGTTTAACAACGAGAAAGCTTGAATTTTTCATAGAATAATGCGCATAGAGATGAAAATATGCGAGCGTATTTAATTATATAGAAGGAAGAGAGCTTGCTTAAATGGATAGCCGGCTCTCTTTTTTTGTGGATGTGCTTGTGGCTAAGAGGCTATGCCCGTTCGATTGATTGTGTATAGCTGGCAAGTGACTTAAAGCAGTTAAATACAATAAATATCACGTCGCTAGTTAAAATGTATATTGACGTTAATTATAATCCATGTTAAATTATATAACGTTGTTTTTCTACTGAATGGCTAGTTTATTTTAATGTGTTTAAGAGAAGATCATGAACCGCCTGAAAGAAATAAGAGTTTTTTGGCTGCGCGATGCGTTTGAAAAGCGGAGATATATGACTCCAAAGGCATAAATGAAAGCCTTCTTGCTTTCAGGAATGGATTTCCTATCTTTTAGCTTTTCTAAAATATGGCATTGACATAAAATGCTATATGGCGTACAATATCTTTTGTCGCCAAAACGACATTGAACTTCTTAAAAAAAGATGTTGACAGCTTGAAACCAGCATGGTAAGATATAAAAGTTGCTGATTGAGAGATGAGCGACAGCGAATGGTCCTTGAAAACTGAACAAAAGCCAAGCGTACTTTTGAAAAAGGGGTACCCCCTTT
>JBDNRH010000032.1:0-24251 GCA_047718535.1 Sporolactobacillus sp. | reverse complement strand
CCTCTTCTGCGGGATCGACCCCCTCTTCTGCGGGATCGACCCCCTCTTCTGCGGGTTCGTATGGCCTATTGGGCTAGAGCACCCAGCCCTCAGGCCGTACAATCCTTCCACTATGTATAAAAACAGGCAGAGACATTGATCGCCTCTGCCTGTTGCTTCCCTTTTTAAAAATATTTCTTTTTCCAGAAAAATAATGTTGTGATTCCCGCCAATCCCAGTGCAAGACTGATCGGAATAAAGAAGGCATGCGGCGCGTGCTGCCAAGGAATGGAATCTGTGTTCATTCCCCAGAAGCTCGCCACCATCGTCGGAATCGACAGCACGATCGTCACGGTCGTCAGAAATTTCATGACGACATTGACGTTATTGGAAATGACTGAGGCATAGGCATCCATCATGCCACTGAGAATATTGCTGTGCACCTCCGACATTTCTATCGCCTGCTTGATTTCAATTATGACATCCTCAAGCAAATCCTGATCATCTTCATACATCCGTAAAAAACGCTGCTTCGTCATTTTTTCCATTACAATATTATTTGACTTGAGTGACGTGGTGAAATAGACAAGTGTCTTCTCCAAACTCAGCAAATTGAATAACTCTTTATTACGCATCGATGCGTGCAGTTCACGCTCAATCATCGTTGTGCGTCGGTCAATTGTTTTTAAATATTTTAAATAATAGCGTGAAATGGCGTACAGAATCTGCAATGTAAATCGTGTTTTCTTATATGTGAAAAAATTTTTCACACGATTATTGACAAAATCATCAATAATTGGATTTGTCTGTAAACAAACCGTTAGAAAATAATAAGGCGTGACAATAATTCCAAGCGGGATTGTATCATACGGCGCGGAATCCGACTCGTCCTGCACAAGCACGGGGAAATCAACGATAATTAAAACGCTGTCCTCTTCCTTTTCAATACGTGAGCGCTCATCGTCATCCAGTGAATCGCGGATATAGTCCGGAGGGATATCCGTGCCGTCAACAATTTGTTGAATCTCATCCTGTGAAGGCTTTGTGAGATTAATCCAGCATCCCTTAGCTAGCTTATCCTTCTTAATCAATTTGTCTTGTTCGTCGGTCAGATAAATATCAATCATCTGCCTAGCTCCTCCTTATGAGGAAGCCGCCGATCACAATGCCGCGTGAGATGCCCGATCGCTCATGCGCACAATAGTCAGGCATTATGCGTGCTTCCTGCTTAGTATGCCCGGGATCGGGTTTTTGATGGGGCGAACTGTCAGAACTCATTGAGCGATCATCTCCTTCTGCGCGGCTTTAGTTGACTCGCCGTCCCACTTTAAAGCAGGCGCGCAACCAGTTACCACGTTCTATGATACATGGGGGTCAAAAATAAAACAATTACTAACTTTTTGCAAGGCACGGCACACCGCCAATAGAAAAAAGCTCATCAAAAAGAAGTCTTGCTTTTTTTCACTAAGTCCGCTAAAATAGAACAATGTCAGCGATTGATAATTTGCGCTCGTAGCTCAGTGGATAGAGCAATGGTTTCCGGTACCATGTGTCGGGGGTTCGACTCCCTTCGAGCGCATCAGTGAATAGGAGAGCCAGTTTTTAGGAACTGGCTCTCCTATTGTGCATTGTTGCCAATTAGGCGTTATAATTTGACCTATCTTGACCTTTAAGGTATGATTAGTTTTGGTTAGACGGATACTATCTTAATTCAAGCGATAAGGGAGGTATGTTCAATGCCTTTAATACCTACAGTCATTGAGCAGACAAACCGCGGCGAGCGGGCTTATGACATTTATTCACGATTATTGAAAGACCGGATTATCATGCTGGGAACTCAGATTGACGATAACGTGGCCAACGCTGTTGTCGCGCAATTGCTATTCCTTGCCGCCGAAGATTCGGAAAAAGATATTTCAATCTATATTAACAGTCCGGGAGGTTCGATTACTGCGGGTATGGCTATCTTTGACACGATGCAGCATATTAAGCCGAAGGTATCAACTATTTGTATCGGCATGGCGGCGTCGATGGGCAGCTTCCTGCTGACCGCCGGTGAAATCGGCAAACGTTATGCGCTGCCGAACAGTGAAATTATGATTCACCAGCCGCTTGGTGGGATGCAAGGACAGGCGTCCGATATGGAGATTCACGCAAAGCGCATTCTCAAAATTCGCGAGAAATTAAATCATATTTATGCCGACCGAACCGGTCAGCCGTATGAAGTAATCGCCCGCGATACGGACCGTGATAATTTCATGTCCGCAGAAGAGGCTAAGAAATACGGATTGATTGATGAAATCTTAACGCCCGCGAAATAAGTTATTGCACGTTGGTTACGGCAACTCCTATAAAAGTCACACACAATGCAAAGCCTCCGTTTTCACTTTTGAAAAACGGAGGCTTTTGTTATTACCCGTCTTTTTCAACAAACGCAGCCAATACATCAACGGCTTCCTGTTCATCGGCTCCTTCAGCCTGTAAGAGAAATTGTTCCCCACAGGCAAGCGCCAGGCTCATCACGCCCATGATACTTTTGACATTGGCGATCTTTCCATTCTTTTCCAATGTCACATGAGCATGAAAGCGATTGGCTTGCTGCACGAACAGCGCAGCAGGCCGCGCCTGCAGACCATTTTTTAAATGAATCGTCATTTTTTTCTGGATCGTCTTCGAATCCCTTCTTTCTGTAACAAAATGTATCCGATTACAAAATCATTCAGACCATGCAAATCGGTCATCATCCTTGACGCAGTCGAGCAGCGATTTGATCAATTTTGCGGAACCGGTGGTTGATGCCGGATTTACTGATTGGCTGACTGGCTAGTTCACCAAGTTCCTTCAACGTAATATCTGGATTTTTCAGGCGAAGTTCAGCAATTTCACGCAGCTTAGATGGCAGTTCATCCAAGCCGATTGTCTTATCGATCAGACGAATATTCTCCATCTGATGCATTGCCGCGCTGACCGTTTTATTCAGATTCGCTGTTTCACAATTGACCAAACGATTGACTGAATTGCGCATATCCTTGACGATACGGATATCCTCGAAATAGAACAATGCCTTATTTGCACCAATAACGCTTAGAAAATCAGTAATCTTCTCGCCTTCTTTCATATAGATGATAAACCCATTCTTGCGCGGCAGCACCTTCACATTCAATTGGAAGGTATTCATCAGTTTAGCCAAAGAATACGTATGATCTTCATAATTCGAAAAAATTTCTAAATGGTACGAGGACTCCGGATGATTGAGCGATCCGCCAGCAAGAAAAGCGCCGCGCAAATAGGCACGGCGGCAGCAGTCCTTAGCAACAAGCTGTTCGGCGATTTCCCTAGTAAACTGGCCCGCATCGTTAATAATCATTAAATCGCGCAGATAATCGCGAGCAGGTTCTTTAATGCGTACAATATACACATTATTCTTCTTCAAACGCATTTTGCGGCGAACAAGAATTTCAATCGGGAACTGATAAATCTGTTTAATGAGACGGTAAATCCGCCGTGAAATGGCCGCATTTTCCGTCGCTATATCAAGTTCAATCTGTTTATTGCGAATCGAGATAAAACCATTCATTCGGGTTAGCGCAGCGAGTTCTGCACGCGCGCAGCACGCGGTGACTTGCAGGGTCGTTAATTCTCTTTTAGTATCAGCAGCGAAGCTCATCTGCAGTCTCCTCCTCACTAACTCAGGGATATTAAACGGGAAAATGGGGATCTGTCTCTGTTGCGCTGGCCGGTTCAGATGATGGAAACAGGTTCATCAGAAGCTTAGCAATGGCCGCCTCATTGTGCCGAATGACGCCATCTGCCATGCGCACAAGTGGGGCACTAATCACGCGGATACCAGCGTTTTCCATAATCTCACGATCAACGGAAACAGGCTCTGCCTGCTCCTCTGCGTAACGTCTCAGAACATTAGACGGTATCGGCTGGTTATTGACAATAATGGCATCAATAAACAGCTCCGGTACATGATGATGAATCGCAGCGATATGATCCGACGCTGTATACCCATCTGTCTCCCCCTTCTGAGTCATGACATTGCACACATAAACTTTCTTTGCCTTGGCCCGAATCAATTCCTCTGCGAGATCAGGCACGAGAAGATTGGGAATCACACTCGTGTAAAGGCTTCCCGGACCAAGTGTAATCAAATCCGCCTCGCGAATCGCACGAACACTCTCCGCCAAAGGCTTAATCTGCTGCGGTTTCAGAAAAACACGTTCAATTTTCTTATGAACCATCGGAATTTGTGATTCGCCTTCAACAATTGAGCCATCACTCATTATCGCTCCGAGCACAATGCTCTGATCAGCCGCTGGCAAAACCTGTCCATGAACATTCAATATTCGGCTCATTTCACGAACACCTTTAACAAAATCACCCGTAATGGAGGTCAGCGCCGCAATTAATAAATTACCGAGTGAATGACCGTTCAGTCCAGCATCTGTTTTGAATCGGTGCTGCAATAATTTTTCAAACATTGGTTCAACATCAGACAATGACACCAGTACATTACGAATATCACCCGGCGGCGGAATCTGCAATTCATTGCGCAGTTTCCCACTGCTTCCACCATCGTCAGCAACCGTCACCAAAGCCGTAATTGCCACATCGTATTGCTTCAAACCTCGCAGTACAGCAGGCAAACCCGTACCGCCGCCAATAGCGACGATCTTTCTACGTCCATCCATCTGTTATTAATTTCCCTTCTTCATGTCCCGGTGTGAGACGTTCGTTGGGTAGTCAACCGCCAGACGCTTGCCAATCCATTCCGCAAGTGCAACGGAGCGGTGCATGCCGCCTGTACAGCCAATGGCAATCACTAATTGTCCTTTGCCTTCGCGCTTATACTGAGGCAGCATGAAGTGCAGCAAGTCCATTAATTTTTTTAAAAATTGCTGCGTCTCGCTCCATTTCAGCACATATTCGGAAATATCCGAATCAAGCCCCGTCCGATCACGCATATCTTTAATATAGTAAGGATTGGGCAGAAACCGCACATCAAAGACAAGATCGGCATCAATTGGCAGCCCGTGTTTAAATCCAAAGGAAAGCAGATTCACGCGGAATGTCTCCGCCTCTCTGCCAAAATGGCGAATAATTTGATCGCGAAGCTGCCGCGCACTCATATCCGAGGTGTCAATATAATATTGAGCAAGTCCGCGGACTTCCTCCAGCTTCTTACGTTCAAGCCGAATTCCCTCGATTGGACGGCCTTGCTGCGCCAGCGGATGTGAGCGCCGTGTTTCTTTATAGCGCTGTACAAGTACGCTGTCATTGGCATCCAGAAACAGTATTTTCGGCCGTATCCGCTCTGATTTGCTGAATGCGTCTAGTGAGCTGAATAACGAGTCAAAGAACTCACGCCCGCGCAAATCCATTACGAGCGCCAGTTTATTAAATTTATTCGAATCAGCGTCTTCAATTAAGTCAATGAATTTAGGAAGCAGTGTCGGCGGCAGATTATCAATGCAGAAATAATCAAGATCCTCAAAGATGCGCGTAGCTACCGTTTTCCCGGCACCTGACATCCCTGTGATGATTATTAGATCAATATCCTTCATGAGTATCCGCCCCGTCACCTGTTAGATTCAATAGTATATGCCGTGCGGGCGAAAAATGTTGATTAGAAAAACTTGGCGAAACCAAGTCCCTTGGGACGAAGGCCGAGCCTTAGCTTTTCTTATACTTGGTTCCGCTGAGATCTATATACGTTCTTAACGTAAAATTAGACCGCGCACGACTTGCCTTTGCTTTAGTATACTCGAAATTGGATCACAGCGAAAGAGTACACCCTCCATGCCCGTTCGTAATCTCGCGCCTAAGCGCACAAAAAAGAACAGTACGCCGTGACGTACCGCTCCAGCGCTCTCTATTAAAAAAGGGGGGTCATTTCATACTCTTAGTTTATCGCTTTTTCATTGCATTCCAGTTACAACGAGGTTAAAGCGATATAAAATTAATCAGCTGGCTGTACCTTAACCTTCGTTGACAATTGCCGCATCCTTCAATTTCTCCACATACTTCTGTGCATTCTCAGCTGCTATACTGCCGTCGCCGGTTGCCGTCACGATTTGGCGCAATTCCTTCTGACGCACGTCGCCAGCCGCAAACACACCCGGAATACTCGTTTCCATCCGTTCATTAGTCACGATATAACCATTGTCATCAGTAATACCAAGGCTGGCTACTGCGCGTGTCAGCGGGTTCATGCCAACATAAATAAAAACACCATCGACAGCATATTCCGATGTTTCACCCGATTTCTTGTTCTCCAGCGACAGACTGCTGACCTTGCCATCTTTTCCATTAATCTGTGTACAGACCGTATCCCAGATAAAATCCACTTTCTCATTCGTAAAAGCGCGATTTTGCAGGATTTTCTGCGCACGCAGCTGATCCCGGCGATGAATGATGGTGACTTGGGAAGCAAACCGCGTCAAGTAAGTGCCCTCTTCGACCGCCGAATCACCGCCGCCGATCACGGCCAGCTTCTTCCCCTTGAAGAAAGCGCCGTCGCAGACCGCACAATAAGATACACCGCGTCCAGCCAGTTCTTTTTCTCCGGGAACGCCAAGCTTGCGATATTCCGCACCAGTTGTCACAATGACTGTCCGTGCCTGATACGTCTTGCTGCCGCAGTCGACAATTTTCAGATCGTTTTCCGTACGTATTTCTTTGATATCCCCATACGCGTAGGTGGCACCAAATTTCTTCGCATGATCAAACATTTTATTTGCCAAATCAGGGCCGAGAATCGATTCAAAGCCAGGGTAGTTCTCAACTGCTTCCGTATTGGCCATCTGTCCGCCAGGCACACCGCGTTCAATCATTAAAGTATCCATATTCGCTCGTGCCGCATAGACCGCCGCAGTCATTCCTGCCGGACCCGCACCTGCAATAATCACATCATAAATTTTTTCTGCCTGATCCAATTTTTCATCCCAGTCCTTCCAAAAGAAAAAGTAACGAGCAAGATAACCCGTCAGCCATTCAAGGTTATCCATTTCCTATTAACTCTATGCTAATGAAAACAAAAAGCAAAGTCCAGAATGTTGCCTGCATTCCGGTCCTTGCTTCAGCTCTCACCTTGTCATTCCATCTGTCGGCTTTTCAGCATCGCTGTCAACTCGTTCAAATGTTTACGAATGCGATACACCGTCGTGCCCGTGGCCTCAGCAACCACTTTCTGCGCACGGTGCTGGCCGTATTCTTTCTCCCATAAATAGATCAGCGTCGCCCCCCACCCTGCACTGTCCGGCGACTCTACTGTTTGCAAAAGCAGATCGATTAAATACCAGAAGCTATAAATCTCCGGCCGCTTCAGGAGCTCCTTCTGTCCGTCGAAATAATCTTCAGCCATTCGGATGATTGCAAAGCCCTTATCCACCTGATGCGAAGTCATTTCCAGAGTCAGCCGTTCCGCCAGCCGGCGAATGACTGGATGACGGCTGTTTTCTGTCAGTTCCGCCAGCCGTTCCCAGCAATTTTGCTCGGCAAGATAGAATACGGAGAAGAGCTGATAAGGCCGATTGTCCTCGCGCAACTCTTTTTCAATTAATTGATTGACCATGAAATTTCTAGGCGCATCCGCTTCGTAGAGCATATCCTGTATCTTGCCATACTTAAAGGGATGGAATGGCTTATGACTGAAAAAGTCAACCTCGCCCCACATCCGCTCGGCTCGCTCGGCATGGCCGAGATGAAACGCCGCGAGTGCCTGCCAGAAACGGAAAACTTGATCCGGCTGCACACCGCGCTGCTCGGCTTGATTGAGCCAATAGGCCGCCCGTCGATCATCACCGATATAAAGATAGGTCGATCCAAGTTTGCCGCAGTGATCGGGATTTATCGGATAGACACGGTGCAGCCGCTTTAAGATATCATTTAAAGCGGTCTGCATCTTCTCTTGAGCAAAATAGCCCGCTAAATTACACAGCGTATGTACATTTCCCGGATCACGAGAAAGAACCCCTGCCGCTGTCTGGATAGCCTCCTCGACTCGTCCGACAGTAAAATAAGCCAAAGTTAAATTATTCTGTGCTGCTAGAAAATCCGGCTTTTCCGCAATAATTTTTCTGAAAATCTTGATCGCTTCTTCAAAGCGGCCCCGCTCCATCGCTAGCCGGCCTTTTTCGTGAAGCGATACATAAGGCGGCTCATCCTTGACAGCCATATCATCGGTCTCATCAGTCAGCATCTCAAGCAAGTCAGCTGCGTCTTCGGCAAATGTCCCCTCTGGTTCGAAGGCAAGATAATGCTGCACCTCTTCCAATGCCAATTGAAATTCGCCTAAATACGCATAATTATTGGCAAGAAAGAAATAACATTCTGTCACGCTTGGATCAATTTTATAAACCACTTTCTTAAGCAGCTGATTGGACCGTTCAAAATATTCCCCTTCTGATAGAATGGCCGCCTGCTGGCAAAGATACTCGACATCGTCCGGGCGCAGTTTCAAGGCGCGATCCAAATATTTGCCCGCGCGTTCCAAATCACCCTTTTGATACCAGCCCATCCCTTTTTGATAAAAAAATTCGGCAGTCGGACGAAAGGGAATCACTTGTCGCACGTTACGCCCCATATTATTCATTAACCGTACAAACCCCCGTCGCTCAAATCAATTCTTATTGTCAGTATACCATAATTCCGCGGAGCGCCAAGACCCATTCAGGCCCTCCGTCTGTCTGAAAGTGCCAGAGCGCTGACGCCGAAAAAACAAGAGAGACGTTGTCCTCAATTCAGGGACAACGCCTCTCTTATCGTCTTTTTGCTTCATGCCAGTTGCAGAAGTTCGTTCATTTGTCCAAGCCAATAGTCCGGACGAAGTGCCCGCAACGCGCTGCTTTTCAGCGACCAATTCACAGCCGCTGTGCGGACATGCGCACGCGATCCAGCGAGTATATCCGCCGGACTGTCGCCGACCATGAGCGTTGTCTCAGGCAGTGCCTGCAGATGCTGCATCGCCGTTTCCACCGGTTCCGGATCAGGCTTAAAATGGGTCACATCGTCCCCTGCCACAATCGTGTCAAATAAACTTGCCATACCTGTGAACGTGAGTCCCCGCATCACCATCTCTCGCTTTTTCGTGGAAACGACACCTAGCGCACTGCCGCCCGCCCGCAGCTTTTCTAACGTCTCGAGAACAAATGGGAATGCCGTCACCATCTGATCGTGGTGGCGGCTATTATGTACTCGGTACATCGCAACCATCTGCTGCATCTGCGCCGGATCAAGCCTATTGAAACTCATTTCCAGCGGTTCGCCAATGAACGAAATGAAGTCACTGCGTGTATAGCGTCCGGGGAAAAACTGATCCGCCGTGTACTGGAATGAAGACAAAATTAACTCATTTGTATTGACCAGTGTGCCATCCATATCGAATAAAAACGTGCGAATCACTTCATTCACTTCCCTCATTGTCAAGACGCACATTATTCAAATACCCCATGATTAGAAAAGACGCTCAGTCCAGATAACGCGGACGTTCGGGCTGACGGGTCCGCCAATAGGCAATTAAGCAGATACCCACAAAAACAAGCAGCCCGGCGAGCCATTGCGAGACGCGCAGCGATCCAAGCATCAGGCTGTCGGTGCGCAAGCCTTCAATATAGCAGCGGCCAGCGCCATACCAAATGACGTAGCTCATGAACAACTCGCCGCGTTTAAGATTCACCCGGCGCAAAACGAGAAGTATAATAAAACCAGCAAAATCCCAGACCGATTCATAGAGAAAGGTTGGAATATAATACGCACCGTTGATATACATCTGATTCACAATAAAAGTTGGCAGATGCATCGCCTCAAGTGCCGCACGCGTCGTCGGCCCACCGTGCGCCTCTTGGTTCATGAAATTTCCCCAGCGGCCGATCGCCTGACCGAGAATCACACTTGGCGCGGCAATATCCGCCACTTTCCAGAAAGGCAGGTGACGGACAAGACAGAAGACAATCGTCGTTGCCACTGCCCCGATAAGCGCGCCATAAATCGCGATGCCGCCATTCCAGATAGCGATAATTTGAGATGGGTGGGCCATATAGTAATGCCATTCAAACGCCACATAATAAATGCGCGCGCAAATCACCGCGATCGGCGCCGCAAACAAAATCAAATCAATATACGTATCTTGTCCGAGCCCGCGCCGCTTTCCTTCACGCATGGCGAGCAGCAGGCCAAGCAAAGCCCCGCCGGCGATGATAATGCCGTACCAATAGATATGTAGTGGGCCAATATGCAAAGCAACTCTATTGAGCGGCTCAATTGACGAATTCATAGAATACAATCCCCTCAGCGTTCATGCAGCGTATCATTCAGTCGGTCAGAAAATTGCTGCGCCGCATGATAGCCCATATTTTTCAAACGGTAATTCATTGCCGCCACTTCGATAATAACCGCCAGATTTCGTCCCGGACGCACCGGCAAGACGAGTCTTGGAATCTCCGTATCTATCAGCTTAATTTTTTCTTCATCAAGACCAAGCCGATCATAAATTTTATTGTTATCCCATAATTCCAAATGAATCACAAGCGATACCCGCTTATAATTGCGGACAGCGCCCGCGCCAAACAGCGTCATCACGTTGATAATACCGAGTCCGCGAATTTCCAGTAGGTGCTGAATCAGTTCCGGTGCGTTGCCAATTAATTCTGACTCACCCTCCTGACGAATTTCCACCGAATCATCGGCAACAAGGCGATGTCCTCGCTTCACGAGTTCTAGAGCCGTCTCACTCTTGCCGACACCGCTCTCACCGGTGATTAAAACACCGACACCATAGACATCGACGAGCACGCCATGAACGGCTGTCATCGGTGCGAGACGAGATTCCAGATAATTGGTAATCATACTGCTGAGCCGCGTGGTCTTCATTTTCGAGGACAGTATCGGCACGTGACGTTTATTCGAGGAAATGATGAATTCTTCCGGTACGTCAATACCGCGCGAGATCACAATGCATGGCGTCTGCGCCGTACATAGCTGCGAGGTTCGGCGATAGCGTTCATCCGTGCTCAATTCGTTGAAAAATGAAAGTTCTGTGCGTCCGAGCAGCTGCAGCCGGCGCCGCGGATAATACGTAAAATAGCCGGCGATTTCCAGCCCCGGCCGAGAAATATCGCTGACAATAATTTCGCGGTCAATGCCTTCTTCACCGCTGATTAATTTCAAGTCAAAATGCTCGATCAGTTCACTGACACGTACTTTAATCATAAGTTATCGCTGCCCGCTTACTCTCAATGCCTATTCCCGAAAGGCAGCTTTTCCTCCCTATCCTCGCATTTGCTTGCTACACGCCACAGTTTTATTCTACCATACGATGCACAGCCTGTATCTATTCAGCTAATCACCGGCGGCGCAGCGGCCTAATGATCAGCGTATGAATAATCATTTGCGCCGCAGCCATAATGATCGCCACAAACAGTGCGCTGCCAAACCCGTGAAGCTGAAAAGCGGATCCCATTATTGCCGAGGTCATAAGCAGCAGCAACGCGTTAATCACAAAGATAAAAAATCCTAGCGTCAGAATAGTCATTGGCAGTGAAAAAAGCACAAGTATCGGCCGCACAAAAAGATTAAGCAGCGACAAAATTAGGCTGGCCACAAGAGCCGCGCCTATGCTGGCGATTTGCACCATCGAATGGAAATAGCCCGCCAGCGTCATCAAAATAATCATCGTCACAAGACAGTTCATCAACCCATTGGCCAGCCATCTTCGCAAGATCGATCACCGCGCTTCCGGTACGATTAAATAAGCGAGAAAATAACCAATTAGGCAAGGAATTCCTGCTGTCGCAATCGCGACAATAATAAAAGCAAGACGAATAATTGTCGGGTCGACATTAAAGTACTCGCCAATTCCGCCGAGTACACCGCCCATAATCCGATTGCTGCTTGAACGATACAAACGTTTCTCCATCTCAATTCCTCCCGAATAGACTACTCTGTACACTATACCCTTAATCAATCGTTTGAGACAAGCCCCTGCGGCAAACAGCCGAACGCGCCTCTATCAGAATCTTATGTGCATCCTATCCGCTTTAGCCGTCACAGTTCTATTGATGCACAGAAAAAAGACCGACTGACGCCGGACTTTGTGTTTACACGTGTTCTGTTTCTTTCGCCTGCCGGCCAGCCTGTCGCTTGCGGTCACGTTCAAGCACCGGCTTCAGATACTTGCCCGTATACGATCCCGCCGTCTCAGCGATCTCTTCCGGTGTGCCTGTCGCTACGATTGTTCCGCCTCCGTCACCGCCTTCCGGCCCGAGATCAATCAGATAATCCGCACATTTAATAACATCCAGATTATGCTCAATGATTAACACACTGTCGCCGCTGTCAACAAGCGCCTGCAGCACATGTAGCAGCCGAGCAATATCGTCCGTATGCAGCCCGGTTGTCGGTTCGTCAAGAATATAGAGTGCCCGTCCATTCGTGCGCCGATAGAGCTGAGAAGCGAGTTTGACGCGCTGCGCTTCGCCCCCGGACAATGTCGTTGCCGGCTGTCCAAGCTGAATATAGCCGAGGCCGACCGCGTTAAGCGGCTCCAGACGGCGTTTAATCCGCGGTACATTTTTAAAGAAATCAAGCCCTTCCTCGACTGTCATATCGAGCACATCGGCAATTGTTTTTCCCTTATAGGTCACTTCCAGCGTTTCCCGATTATAGCGCTTGCCATGGCAAACCTCACAAGGTACATACACATCAGGCAGAAAATGCATCTCAATCTTGATAATTCCGTCGCCCGTGCAGGCTTCGCAGCGTCCGCCTTTCACATTGAAGCTGAAGCGGCCTTTTTTATAGCCACGAAGTTTCGCCTCATTGGTTGCCGCGAATACGTCACGAATCATATCAAAGACACCGGTATACGTTGCTGGATTCGAACGCGGCGTCCGCCCAATCGGTGACTGATCGATCTGAATCACGCGATCAAGCTCCTGGACACCCTTGATTGACTTAAAATCCCCTGGCGTCTGGCGGCGTCCGTTCAACTTCTCGGCCAATGCTTTAAATAATAGTTCGTTCACAAGCGTACTTTTCCCAGAACCGGACACACCGGTCACAACGGTCATCACACCAAGCGGGAAGCTGACCGTGACATTTTTCAAATTATTCGCCCGCGCCCCGACGAGCTTAATCGCCCGTTTGCTAGGCTTCCGGCGCTCCATCGGGACTGGAATAAATTTACGTCCGGAAAGATAGGCACCAGTCAGCGAATGCGGATCGGCCATCAATTGCTTGGGTGTTCCTTGCGCCGTAATCTGTCCGCCATGCTCGCCGGCACCCGGACCTACATCGATGATAAAGTCGGCGGCAAGCATTGTATCTTCATCATGCTCGACGACAATCAGCGTGTTGCCAAGATCACGCATATGCAGGAGCGTATGGATCAGCCGATCATTATCGCGCTGATGCAGGCCAATGGACGGCTCATCCAAAATATAGAGCACACCCATCAGCTGCGAACCAATTTGTGTCGCCAGACGAATCCGCTGCGCCTCACCACCCGACAGCGTGCCCGCTGCTCGGCTGAGCGTCAGATAATCGAGTCCGACATCGATCAGAAAGCCTGTCCGCTGCATGATTTCCCGCAAAATCAACCGCGAGATCGTCTGCTCCTTTTCCGAGAGCTGGAGGCCGCTGAAGAACTCGCGAATTTCGCGGATCGGCAGTGCCGTAACTTCACTGATATGTTTCGCGCCGATTTTCACTGCCAGTGCCTCTGGACGCAGCCGATAACCGTGACAAGTTGGGCATTGCTTCTGCAGCATATACTGCTCCATCTGCTCGCGGATAAAGTCCGAGGTCGTCTCTCGATAGCGCCGGGCAATATTCGGTACAACTCCCTCAAACAGCATTTCTTTATCGCGCACTTCACCAAACTCATTCTCAAAATGGAAATGAATGCGCCGCGCACCGCCGCCATAGAGAATAATCGTCAGCTTGTCCTTTGGCAATTCGGAAACTGGGCAGTTCATATCGACACCAAACGTCGCGCAAGCCGCCCGCAGCAATTGCGGATAATATTGCGAGCTCGTCGGCTCCCAAGGCGCGATCGCTCCGTCCGCGAGCGATTTTGAATCATCAGGAATAACGAGATTCAGATCGACTTCCATGCGTGAACCGAGGCCATCGCAGTCCGGACAGGCACCAAATGGGCTGTTGAACGAAAATAACCGGGGTTCCAGCTCGCCGATTGCGAAGCCGCAAACCGGGCAGGAATGTTTTTCGGAGAAAAGCAGCTCCTCTTGACCCATTATATCGACCACAACGCGGCCATCCGCAAGATGCAGTGCCGTCTCCAGTGAATCCGCCAGACGACTGGCGATGCCGTCTTTTATCACAATTCGGTCGATCACGACATCAATCGAATGTTTTTTATTTTTTTCAAGTGCTAACTCTTCACTAATTTCATGCATCTCACCGTCGATCCGAACGCGAACATAGCCTTGCTTCTTGATCGAATCAAGCACCTTCACTTGTGCACCTTTGCGTCCGGACACGATCGGGGCTAAAATCTGCAGCCGCGTCCGCTCTGGATAACTCAGCACGCGGTCGACCATCTGTTCAATCGTCTGCGATGTAATTTCCGTTCCGTCATTCGGACAAAAGGGATGGCCAATTCGGGCAAACAACAGGCGCAGATAGTCGTAGATTTCAGTCACTGTACCAACTGTTGAGCGCGGATTGTGGCTTGTCGTCTTCTGATCGATTGAAATCGCCGGTGACAGCCCTTCAATTGCATCAACATCCGGCTTATTCGTCTGACCAAGGAATTGCCGGGCATATGCCGACAGCGATTCGACATAGCGCCGCTGGCCTTCGGCATAGATAGTGTCAAAGGCTAGCGATGACTTCCCTGATCCGGACAGACCGGTAACCACAACGAGCTTGTCCCTCGGTATCGTCACGTTAATATTTTTCAGATTGTGTTCCCTTGCCCCTTTGACAACAATATTTTCCAATACCATCTACGATTTATCCCTCCGCCTTAATCTCAAAAATAATATCACGCAATTCAGCGGCTCGTTCGAAGTCAAGCGCTTTGGCCGCCTTCTTCATTTCACTTTCCATCGACTGCACAGCCTTGCGCCGCTCGGAGGCCGTCATCTTAACTTTCTTTTTCTTCGCCTTGCCGCCGGCACCTTCAACTGCATAGGTGGCTTTGATTAGCTCCGGAATCGCCTTCTGGATCGTCTTCGGCGTCATATGATGCGTTTCATTAAATTTCTCCTGAATCACGCGCCGCCGCGTCGTCTCATCTATCGCGGCATGCATCGAATCGGTAACGACGTCGGCATACATAATGACCTTGCCCTCCGCATTGCGTGCCGCGCGTCCCATCGTCTGAATAAGCGAACGCTCTGAGCGCAGAAAGCCCTCCTTATCAGCATCAAGTATTGCCACAAGCGATACCTCGGGAATATCCAGGCCTTCGCGCAGAAGATTGATGCCGACGAGCACATCAAACTCACCGCGCCGCAGATCGCGAATAATTTCGATCCGTTCGAGTGTTTTGATTTCAGAATGCAGATAGTTGACCTTGACGCCCATCCCTTTGAGATAGTCGGTCAAGTTCTCGGCCATTTTCTTCGTCAATGTCGTCACCAGCACGCGTTCATGTTTCTTCGCCCGAATCATAATTTCATTATATAGATCATCAATCTGACCCTTGATTGGCCGAATCTCAATCTCCGGATCGAGCAGCCCGGTCGGACGAATAATCTGTTCCACCGGCTTGCCTGAATGCTCCAGCTCGTAGTCAGCCGGCGTCGCCGATACATAGACGGCCTGACTAATTTTCTGTTCGAATTCCTCGAACTTCAGCGGCCGATTGTCTTTAGCTGACGGCAGGCGAAAGCCGTTATCGACAAGCACATTTTTACGCGCCTGATCGCCATTGTACATCGCCCGCACTTGCGGCAATGTCGCGTGAGACTCATCGATCATGACGAGATAGTCCTCGGGAAAATAGTCCATCAGCGTATACGGCGCATCGCCCGGATTGCGGAAGGTCAGATGCCGCGAATAGTTCTCGATTCCCGAACAGAAGCCCACTTCCTCCATCATTTCCAGATCGTAATTCGTCCGCTGTTCGAGCCGCTGCGCTTCAAGTAACTTGCCATTTTCCTTTAGACTAGCAAGCTGCTGCTGCAACTCCTGCTTTATATTAACGATCGCCCGCTTCATTTTCTCCTGACCGGTAACGAAGTGTGAGGCCGGATAAATGGCCACGTGATCACGCTCGCCAACGATTTCCCCGGTCAGCGGATCGAGCTCAGTGATGCGCTCAATCTCATCCCCAAAGAATTCAACCCGCAGGCAGTGATCATCGCGCGAGGCCGGAAAGATTTCCACCACATCACCATGTACGCGAAAGGTGCCGCGCGTGAAATTCAGATCATTGCGGGTGTACTGGATATCGACAAACCGGCGAAGCATTGCGTTGCGTTCAATCTCCATCCCGCGCCGCAGCGACACAACGAGTGATTTATATTCTTCCGGCGAACCTAGTCCGTAGATACAGGAGACACTGGCGACAATAATCACATCGCGCCGCTCAAACAATGCGCTTGTTGCCGAATGGCGCAGCTTATCAATCTCATCATTGATGCTCGAATCCTTCTCAATATACGTATCTGTCTGCGGAATATAGGCTTCCGGTTGGTAATAATCGTAATAGCTGACAAAATACTCGACCGCGTTATTCGGAAAAAATTCCTTAAACTCGCTGTACAATTGACCGGCAAGTGTCTTATTATGAGCAATCACAAGCGTCGGTTTCCCGACCGCAGCGATCACATTAGACATCGTAAATGTTTTACCCGTTCCTGTTGCGCCGAGCAAGGTTTGATGCTTTTTCCCCTGCCTGATTCCATCAACCAGCTGCCGAATGGCTTCCGGCTGGTCGCCTTGTGGCTGAAAGGGCGATGTAATTTGAAAATCCATCTGCGTGCCTCCATAGAAAAAAATTCAATTGTCTCTATCAAGCGAACAAACAGCATTATTGTAAGCACAGCCTCTAGAAAAACTTAGAAAAGCCAAGTCCGCAGGCGATGGCTGAGTCCTAGCTTTTCTTGTACTTTCTTAACGTACATGAAAAATAATTCATGAATTCTCTCAAATTATAGCATAAATTATTCAAAAAACGCCAAAAAAGCGAACAAATATTCCTAAATTATTTATTTTGCAGGCGGATGAAGGCGGAAAACTGTTCACCAATCCGATCAAAAAACTTCCGCTCTCCTTGTCCGAGGCGGAAGTTTGATACGTTACTGATTTTATGAAACAGTCTGTGGGCTGCCGTTAATTTCTAGCATCTTCACCAATATATTTTTCAATCTCTTCG
The DNA here is from genome assembly GCA_047718535.1 of Sporolactobacillus sp. Taxonomy (GTDB): domain Bacteria; phylum Bacillota; class Bacilli; order Bacillales; family Sporolactobacillaceae; genus Sporolactobacillus. The sequence goes on along the minus strand of JBDNRH010000032.1, from coordinate 6,922 downwards.
ACGACATCCTTGGCAGCTTTGCGGCTCAATATTAATTTGCCATTTGCCAGCACAAGATTATCTGGTGACACTTCATTTGTAATCTGACAAGCCATCGTTGGCACATATTTCTTGAAAATAATCCGGTCATCCTCTGTAAATATTTCCAGCGGATCGCCCTCTTTAATGTCCATCGTTCGTCTTAATTCAATCGGAATGACAACACGGCCCAATTCATCAACTTTACGCACAATTCCGGTAGATTTCATCGCCTGTCAAGCTCCTCTCACGTTTTATTCTATATAATCATTCATACCATTTTCCAGTCGGCTTGATTTAACCGGAAACGAAAGATTGCCAGATATCCAAAATTTGTTTTCTAAGGATAATTATTCGCATCATTCGTCAGGCTTCTGTCTTTGCTGATAGATTCTTTAATCGATCAGATTCAAGAAAAAGCAGCCCCATTCGATGACCGTCTCCATCATGTACCGGTCCTTTCGCGATGCGCGGCTCACCAAAGCGATCAATGACAAAGAGTTTACAATAGGCGGGCTGCGTTTGCAGCGCTTCATAGAATTCATATTCATTTGTTATCTTCTGATCATTGACCGCCACAATTTCTTCACCTGGACAGACAGCCATCGCAGCTGCGGGTGAATGCGGAATCACACCGACAACGCGTACCCCTTGGTTCGGCTCTGTAAAATAAAACGGCCGCAGTTTGCGGAGACGGTGCGCATAATAGACAATCCACAGGCGAATGCACATCGCCGCCAATGCCGCACCCACAAGTATAAGTGGCAGCTTCAGCCAGATCGTAAGGGCAGTAGCAGCAATCATAAGAGTTGCGCTGGCGATCAGATAAGCGGCGGTTAGGTGAATCGCTCGCTGCGGCAACGTATGCGTGACTAACTGAGCAAACCCAATACCCACCGGGAAAATCAGAAGCCCGAATGTCGCTGCTGTATGCGGCAGAAACGGCCATATGCCGTGTGCGGACAAGGCGCCGGAGGGGATCAGCACAGCCATCGGCGCAATCCACAGCTGACTTGCCTCATGTGCGCCGACCACACCGCCGCGCCGGCTGCGAATCAGACGCGGTGAGGTCTGACGCGAACCACACCATAGAACGAGCAGTGCTTCGCTCAATACCGCGACCGATAGAAAGACGCCAAGTGATTGGAAGCTGACGCTGCGGATTTGAACAAGCCATTGGTTCAGTAATGGATAAGGCGTCGCAAATGATGGCAGAAAATAAGCAGTCAGCACCGTCAGCCCACCGGAAAGCGCGGGAGAAAGAAAACGCAGCTGCCCCGGCAGCATCGTCACGAGATAACCTATACTGAGCAGAACAAAGATTCCCGGCTGAAGTGTAACCCCGAGACCGACAAGAATGAGTGAGGCTGCCGCTCCAGCAGCAAGGCTCGGCAGCAGGCTGCGAAAAATGGTATTGAACATGCCGTACGCTTTAATATGAAACGAGCGGCGTTCCCGCTTGACACGCTGCGCGCTGAATAGAATAAGACCCGCGAGCAATAAATAAAGAAGCGGATTCATGAAAAATGTGAGAAGTCCCTGAGCCACTGTTCTGAGTATATCTGCCATCTGTATTCCTCCAAAATAGAACGTTGCATTATTCTTCTTAAATTAAGAATAACGCAAAAAAGCAAAAACTGTGAAATTTTTTACCCGTGTTCATGAACGAATTTTGACAGGGCCATACTTCCTCATCAAAATTGGACGCGTTTCGGTCCATTTTTCGCTGATCATTAGAAAAACTTGGCGAAGCCAAGTCCCTTGAACGAAGGCTGAGCCCTAGTTTTTCTTATACTTGGTTCTGCTGAAATCTATATACTTTCTTAACGTAGAAAAAAAGCAGGTCGATTGACCTGCCCTTTCTAATTTCAGTATTAAAGAAATTTATTGCATCTCTTTGACAATTTCCAGTTCGGCCGCATGGAGCTGACGATCGTTTTTCTTATTCGCAATAGCCTTGATCGTCGCTGTCTGTAGAGCAGACGCTGTTTGGCGATCTATCATACCCGTAACCGGTAATTTCGACGCTGTCTGGAAAGCTTTCACCGCTTGAACTGTTTTCTCACTGAAATAGCCATCTGTCCGTCCCGGATTATGTCCGGACGCTATCAGCATTTTCTGCGCATTGGCGATTGACGATGTGTTCTCGTCAAATTTCAGTACCTGTCCTTTTTTCAGTGTTACCGGCACTGCGTTGAAATAAATAGGCTGCTCAACTTTAATCGTCGGCTGCAAACCTTTATGGTGAATCCAATCCCCATTCGGTGTCAGCCATTTGTCGGTGGTCAGCTTCAGTTCACTCTGATCGGACAATTCAATGCCTTGCTGCACAGTCCCCTTACCAAACGATTTGACGCCGATCAGTTTATAACCAGCTGCCTGATTCAACGCGCCGGAAAGAATTTCTGCGGCCGACGCACTGCCGCCATCGATCAAATCAACGATCGGATAGCTCTTCTTCTTTTTTAATGTCGAATAGAACGGCATTTTTTTACCCGAACGGTCCTGTATTTGCACGATCGGTTTCTTATCCGGAATCAGCAGATTGCCGATTTTCTCAACCGCCTGCAGATAGCCACCGGGATCGCCGCGAACATCGATAATCAGGCCCTTCATATGCTGCGACTCCAGTTTCTTCAATGCATCAGCGAATTCTTTGTCGGTATTTTCGTTAAATTGCGTGATCGCAATATAGCCAACCGGTTTGCCGCTAAGATGCAGCAGCTGCGAATTCACTGTGCGGATCGGAATCGTGTCCCGCTTAATTTTAAAAGTCATATCGCCGCTGACACCGGGACGCTTGATTGTCAATTTAACCATCGTGCCCTTTTTCCCGCGGATCTTATCAACCGCTTGGTTCACATCCATATTCGCTGTGGACACGCCGTTGATCGCTACAATCTGGTCATTCGGTTTCAGGCCAGCTTTCTCAGCGGGTGACCCCTTAATCGGTGAGACGATGCTGATCGCGCTGCCTACCTTCTGCACTTCGGCCCCAATTCCCTGGAATGAAGAGGACAGCGACTGCGAGAAGCTGCTAGCGGTACTAGCGTCCATATAGCTGGAGAACGGGTCGTTCAGTGCTTCGATCATGCCCTTAATCGCGCCATCATAGAGCTTACTGCTGCTGATTTTGCGAAAATAATCTTTTTCAATTAAATCATGAATTGCCTGTATTTTGCTCGCATTGTCACCGGTTACTTCTGTGTTCGTCGCTACTGACGATTGCGTGCTGGCTGTGCGATTCTGCCCGCCTGTGAAATAGGCCACCGCATAACCCCCGGCTACGCCGACAATCAGCGACAGCGCGATGAGCAGCGCAACTACTTTGGCGCTGAATTTTTTCATGCAAATTTTTCCTCCTTGGACACAAATTACCGATTAGAAAAACTTGGCGAAGCCAAGTCCTTTGGACGAAGGCTGAGCCTTCGTTTTTCTTATACTTGGTTCCGCTGAAATTTTTAAAATTTCTTAACGTATTAGAAAAACTTGGCGAAGCCAAGTCCTTGGGCGAAGGCTGAGCCTTAGTTTTTCTTATACTTGGTTCCGCTGAAATTTTTAAACTTTCTCAACGTACTAGAAAAAGAACAAACTGTCTACTAATCATACCGCATGTACAAGCGTTTGTCTCGCCGACTGCAAAACACATGCCACCGATACGTGCTGAAATCAATCTTTGTAGCTTTTATTCCAGCAGCATTTTTATACATGCGACCCCTGATTTTTTCACGTTTGCCGCGCAGTAGAGAAACTTGGTGAGGCCGAGTATTTAGACGATGGCTGACCCTTCGTTTTTCTTATACTTGGTTTCGCTGAATTTTTTTATACTTTTCTAGCGTATAAAAAAGACCCTTCGCGCGAAGGATCCTCCCGTTTATTTTAAACTTTAAGAAATTTACGGATCGAACTGAGGCTTCCCCAAACACCGATAGCCGCGCCCAGCAAGAGCAGCAGCAAGCTAAGATTAACCGCCATCGTCTGATAAGGAATCAGCTGAATCAGCATCGCCGACAGACTGACACTCATCGTATAGTACGCGTAATGATAGGAAATCATTACGACTAGGATCGGAATGATTGCGCCAATCACGCCCATCGTCAAGCCTTCAATGAAATACGGCCAGCGAACAAACGAATTGGTCGCACCTACAAGCTTCATGATCTCAATTTCCTTGCGGCGTGCCACGATCGTCAATTTAATTGTATTGGCGATCAAAAAGATAGAGGTGAACAGCAAGCCGATAATCAGCACAATGCCGACATTGCGTGCAATGCTAATTACATGAAACATTTTTTCAACTGTTCCCTTGCCATAGCGCACGTCAGAGACGTTCGGCAATTGCTTCGCCGCCGCAGCGACTTTTATCGTATCCAGCGGCTGACGCGTCTTTAAAATGAATGAATTCGGCAGCGGATTCTCTTTCTGCAAATCTTCGAACGTCCCTTTATCATTGCCAAGGCTCTTCAGCAATTCATTCAAGCCTTGCTTTTTCGAGCGATATTCCACCGACTGCACATTTTTAATTTGTTTCAGTTGGTCGCCGAGATGAGCGGTATCCGCCTTTGTTGCCGACTGGGCGATATAGACATTCACCTCGACGTTGCTCTCCAAGTCGCCGGCAATTTTATTTAAATTAAACATAACCATCATAAACAAGCCGACTAACACAAGTGACACCGTCACGGCACTGACTGAAGCAAAGGTCATCCAGCCGTTACGTCCAAGACTCTTGACGCTTTCTCCGATGTGATGTCTCAATGTCCTAAGCTTCATATCCGTAATCCCCTTCCTCTTCATCGCGGACAATCATGCCGCCCTCCAAAGCGATGACGCGATGCTTCATCTGATTGACGATATCGCGATTATGCGTCGCCATGACGATCGTCGTGCCTTGATCGTTGATACGTGTAAACACGTCCATAATCTGCCAAGACGTTTCCGGATCAAGATTTCCCGTCGGTTCATCGGCAATCAATACCGGCGGACGATTACAGATCGAACGGGCGATCGACACACGCTGCTGCTCACCGCCCGACAGCTGTTCGGGAAACGATCGCAGTTTATGCGACAGGCCGACGAGATCGAGTACTTCCATCACGCGTTTCTTAATCAGCCGCGGATGCTCTTCAATCACTTCAAGCGCAAAAGCGACATTTTCATAGACGGTCAGCTTAGGCAGCAGGCGGAAATCCTGAAACACGACGCCAATTTTACGACGAAAATAGGGCACTTGCCGCTCTTTGAGATTCGCAATATTTTTATGATTGATAAATATTTTCCCTTTGGTTGGCTTCAATTCTCGAAAAATCATCTTAATAAACGTCGATTTTCCGGCGCCGCTCGGCCCAACGACGTAGACAAATTCCCCTTGTTTGACCGACAAATCGATGCCGTTCAACGCCATAACGCCATTGGGATATGCTTTCCAGACATTTTGCATCAAAATCATGTCTTCCATTAGTCTTAATCCCCCACTGCTGAATTTATTTCGATGTCCTGCGACAGAATATATGTTTAATATAGAGGTCACGTTCATACGCGCTAAGGCACATTTTTTATTATACCATTCCGACCTCGCGCATTCCGAAAGAAAATTATTACATTTCAATTTCAAATGCAGTCGATTTCTGTTTTTAAATAGAATTATTTCGTTTATTGTGCAGGAGTCTGCCAGTCGCGCGCCGAAATAATCATTGTATCCTCTGCAATTCCCCCTATTTTCACACCTCAATCAAACAAATATTTTCACACCTCAATCAAACAAAGGAGCGGTTTCATGTTTATCAAGCCGATTCAACTTCCTCATTTCATTGAGCAATACCACGCATACGTGCTGCGCACGCGCTCCCGCCCAGAGCGCGCAATCCTGGGCGAACAACTTAGAAACTATCAGGCTGGCTTTAACGGTGAAAAATCGCTTGAACCCCATCTGCGCGCCTTAAATTCAAGAGACTTCTTAATCCTTCACGATCTCCGTCTGTTTAATTTGATTTATTATTTTCAAATGGATTTTCTGCTGCTTCACCCGAGCTGTCTGATCGTTCTCGAAGTTAAGAATCTAGCTGGCACGCTTTCGCTCGATTGCACCAACCACCAATTGACACGCCTATTCAAACAGGAGGAGGAAATCTTTCCCGACCCACTCGTTCAGTCTCGCGCATTGACGCAGCAGTTGCGCGATTGGCTCGTCATCCATTATCCTCAGTTAGCAGAAATTCCCATTCATGATCACGTCGTTTTTTCTTCACCTGGTACATTTATCAATTTTTCAAATGGCAGCTTGAGCGAGAAGCAGCGCATTATCCGAGGCCCCGAAGTGACCCAGCAAGTATCGAAAATAATTGACAGCATGCCAGCGCCTGTCCTCACTATGAAAACGCTGCGCCAGATAGGCAACAAACTTCTAGCCGACAACCACCCGAAAACCATTGATTTGCTCCGTTCTGGAACACTCCAGGAGAATCAGATCATGAAAGGAGTCCGTTGCCCCTCCTGTGGTCATCTTCCGATGAAACGGATCGTGCACAGCTGGCAATGTCCAAACTGCCATAAAAACGCCCAAAAAGCACATCTCGCCAGCCTGCGCGATTATCAGCTTATCTACGGATCACGAATAACCAATCAGCAATGCCGCGACTTCCTGCAGATTGAATCAGAATCAACTTCACGGTTTCTGCTTCAGTCGATGCATTTAAAAAGCAGCGGAAAAACGCGAACCAAAACCTATTATCTCAATTTTTAATACGATATTGAGCCAATTGCACCGATTCAGGAACCGACTTCTAGCGCATGGACCCGCGCTTCCGCGGGATCAACACGCGCTTCCGCGGGATCGGGCCCGACTTCTGCGGGATCGAGCCACGTTTCTGCGGGATCGGCACGCGTTTCTGCGGGATCAAGCCGC
>JBDNRH010000031.1:0-25423 GCA_047718535.1 Sporolactobacillus sp. | reverse complement strand
CTCTGTAGACAAACGCACCTACTCTGTAGACAAATGCGCCTACTCTGTAGACAAATCCGCTACTCTGTAGACAAACCCGCTACTCTGTAGACAAACCCCGCTACTCTGTTGGCAAATTCGCTGTATCATGCGCTGTCTAAAGAGAGAACCTGCCTTTTACCGATAATCGCCACTAGCATTTAAAACATTTTTGACACGCTGTTGAGGAAGCAGTACGATAATCTCACAATCGTTTCTGTCCATCGTAACCGGCTATTATATTGCAAGTTTTGACCGGAGAGCTCGTCAATGTCTATACACCGAATCGAAACATGCTGCATACCCATACAATTAAGAGAATAGGATAGCAGCAAAGGAGCTGGCAACTGTGTATCAAGCATTTGATTTCAAAGGCACACTCGACGAACAAGCCATGCGCGAAATCAGTAAATTCTGGGGAAAAAATGTTGAACTAATTGTTCGTGAACTTCCACCATCTGATCAAGCGGAAAAAGATGTGAAAGAAAAAGCGACTGGAATGACAGCAGACGAGTGGCTGAGGCGTCTCTTTGACAATTTTACCGGCAGCGGCGGATTAAGCTGACTTTTTATATTTGAAAAAAAGAAGTTGTCCTTATCCTCCGTTCTGCTCGACGACTCATGCGTTCTAAACGCAAAAAAAGCTCTGAAGCAAACGGCTTCGGAGCCTCGTACAGAAACTAGAGTTTACCTGAGAAGATTATTTTACAATAATATTGTCTGCTGCAGGAACCATTGTCCGGTTAGTGCTGGCTTCTCGCCCGGTAATGTAAAAGGCACTTTTTAATTTAAACCGATAGTACAGAAGCGGAATAATTCCTAGAGCGAGTGTGCCAAGACCGATGCTATCCGTCTGCCAGCCCATCAGCGGGATATCATAGATAGCGATTATCCACAGGAACATCGCGGACAAAACCGGCCACAGTCCACGCATGAAAAAGGCTTTTCGGCTATGCAAAAGATCGCGGCGATAATACCAGGCGCAGGCGAAACCAGTCAGCCCGTAGTAAAAACAGATTTGCAGACCAATCGCGGTAATTGCGTCGTTCATGACCGCACTCACACCGGAGCTAAAGCTGGAAATTACAAATAAAAGCAAGGAAACGATGCCCATAACGATACCGGCCAGCCATGGCGTCTTAAAGCGGTGATGCAAATGACCAAATCGCTCACTAAGCACGCGATCCCGTCCCATCGCAAAGAGTGTGCGGCTCGCTTGAAGCAGTGACGTCTCCAAAGTAGCAATCGTACTGACCGTTACCGCAATTAAAGCAATGTCCCCCCACGGCTGAGGAAGAATTCTATTGCCAACTACCGGCAGTAGGTTGGCACCTGCCGCTATAATCTGTTTAGGCGTCAGCCCCATTTGGAAAATAATCTGCATCAATTCAAATAAAACAAAAATACCAATCATGCCAATGACACCGCCATAGCCAGGCGCGCTATTTCTGTCCTTCGTTTCTTCGGTCAGATTGGCGGTTACGTCCCATCCCCAATAATAGAAAATGGCTACAAGTGAGCCGCCCATAAAAGTTTTTAAGCTGAAACCAGTTGGCGAAAACCATGACAGGGAAAAAGGCTTGATCGGATGAAGGCCGAATTTGACAAAGGCACCAATGGCGATAACAAGCAAAATACCGACTTCAAGCATCGTCATATATTTTTGAAATTTAGTCGTGATTTGGATGCCAAGCATAATCAATGTATTCATTGCGAGGAACCAGAAAGCGCCCGTAATGGTCACAGCGACTACATTATTGGCAAGAGTTGGCGCAAGTAAATCGAGTGTCGCTGCTCCAACCGGAAGCGATCCGGCAACCATGAAAAGGCAGGCAGCCACAACCAATGCCCATCCGCTCATGAAACCAAGCGCGGGATGGATGGTCCGTCCAACCCATGCATAGCTGGCACCTGCATCGGACCGCCATTTATTCAAGTACATAAACGCGAAAGCAATGCCGAACATGACAATCGCCGCATATAGAATTGAACCTGGTCCCATGATACCAACTGCCGCAATCAGCGCGCCCGTGCTCGCCGATATTGTATAAGCCGGCGCCGTGCCGGCAATGCCCATAATCACCGAATCAAAGGCTGATATTTCGTTTGATTTAAGCTTGTGGTTTTCCTCCATCTGTCAAACCCCCTGACAATTTTGATTGATTAAAATATTCGGAATTTAGTTTAGAGACATGCCTACTCTTCAACCATAGCCTTCACTTATGTTTCATTTATCAATGAAGCGATCACTTCCTTCGCATATTTTAATAAGCTATCCTTTATTTTTGATAATTAATTTTCCCATCCATCATAGTCAGTAAAACGTGCGTATCTTGGATTTCATCAACTGAACATTGCAAGATATTTCTATCAAGTACAGTAATATCAGCTAATTTCCCCTCTTCAAGAGTTCCTAGATCGCTTTCGCGTCCGATTGTATAGCTTGCTCCATAGGTGTGTGCAATTATCGCATCAGCCACACTGAGTCGTTGCTCTGGAAGCCATCCTCCTACAGGATGACCTTCTTTTGTTTGACGCGTGACGGCAAAATAAATATTATCTAAGGGCGTGATATTAACGACAACCGGCGCATCTGTACCGAACGCAAGCACAACTCCGGTATCAACCATATCTTTGAATGCCCACATTCGTTTCACCCGTTCTGGTCCAACCGTCTCCTCTATGCTATCGATATCTAAAAAAGGATGACTTGGCTGAACAGAGGAGACGACACCAAGACTTGCCATGCGTTCTATATCTGTGTGATCGCTTAACTCGAGATGCTCCAACGTATAATGGCCATGCTTTAGCGGACCGTATTTATCAATTGCAGCTTCAAAAGCATCAAGCGCTAGTTTTATAGCTTCGTCACCAATTGTGTGAATTCGAACAGGGATGTCATTTTCAGCTGCGTTCATTACATATTGGTTCATCATTTCTTTTGGTACCGTTAAATTTCCGATATCCTCTGAATAATAGGCATTAGTATACGGTTTTTTGAGATAAGCCGTATGCGTGCTCGTGACACCATCATAAAATTGCTTGCCACCAGAGAATTGTAAGGTTCCGAAGTGGTACTTTTCTCTTTTTTCCAATAATTCATCAATATTCATCATAATGGTTGGAAACATATGCACACGCTGAAGCAACCGGCGTTGCTTGTACAATTCATAAAAAAATTGATCATAGACGAGACCGTCCCCATCAGTAGATAGTAACGCCATATCGGCAAATGAAGTTAAACCGTACGAAGCTTGTCGCTGCATCAAAGTTTCGTAGTCATTAATAATGTCTCCTTCAAGCGCTTTGCAAACTGTTTTGATAAAAAGCATGGCACCCGTTTCTTTTAATACACCAGTGAGTTCACCGTTTTCATCTTTAACGAATTCACCACCTTCGGGAGGTATCGATTCCCTTGTTAGATTCAATAGGCGTAAAGCAAGTGAATTGACCCATAATGTATGCCCGTCGTCAGCAATCATTGCAACAGGATTTTTAGGATAGGCAGCGTCCAATGAATGGCATGTTGGCAATATTTTTTGATCCCAGGATGGTAAATACCATCCTTTGGATACGATCCATTGACCATCTTGGTAAGTGAAGGCACTCTTTTTAACTTGGCTTATGAGATTACATACACACTCCTCTTCTGAATTCCCATGGACTAACTTAATTCTTCCTGCATTCACTAATGCTGCCTTATAAAAATGCATATGACTTTCAATAAACCCAGGTATAATCATCTGCTCCGGATAGTAATAAATTTTAGTTGTTGGTGTTATGAACGCTTCAACTTCTTCTAAAGGACCAATGTGAGCTATCTTATTACCATCTACAGCTATAAATCCCCTTCTACACGTTTTCGTTTCCGTGCAAAAAATATAATTTGATTGAAAAACGATATCACTCATAATAAGTACCTCTCATAAACGTTTATTGATTACTTTTCTTTAGAATACGTACTTGACGAAATATATTGCCAACGATTAATAGAATTGTCACCAGCATAATTAATGTACAAAGTGCATTGACTTCGGGTGTAACGCCTGTGCGAACCATTGAAAAAATCTGCAGCGGCAATGTTTGACTATCTGGACCTGACGTGAAAAAGCTGACAATGACGTCATCAAGCGACAGCGTAATGGAAAGAAGCGCTCCAGCAGCTATCCCTGGTGTTAAGAGCGGTAATGTTATCCGGTAAAAAGCGGTGAATGGTCTCGCTCCTAAATCCATTGCCGCTTCCTCAAGCGCATTATCTAATCCTGCCAAACGTGCTTTTACCGTTATCACTACAAACGGAATACAGAACGTAATATGTGAATAGATAATTGTGTTTAGACTTAGTGGAATTGACAGGGCTGTATAAACACACAGTAGCGAAATACCAAGAACGACTTCAGGAATAACTATCGGGATGTACAGCATATTCTCTAAAAACTGCTTTCCAAGGAAATTATAACGATGAATAGCAATGGCACCCAGTGTGCCAATAATGGTTGATATCACAGTACTTGCAGTGCAAACAATAAGCGAATTCTGAAAAGCCCCCATCAATACTTGATCTTGAAGCATCGTGCCATACCAATGGGTTGTAAATCCTTCAAATAAAATATTCATTCTTGATGCATTGAAAGAATAAGTAAATACCACGATAATTGGTAGATACAAGAATAAGAATACAAGCCAAATATATATATTTCCCCCCACTTTCCTCCATCGAGAATTGTTTTGATTCATCATTAGTCTCACACCCCCAAATCATCCATTTTGCCACCAAGCTTCGAGTATATTTTAAGCACAGCAAGCGTTAGAATAATAAGAAAAACAGACAATGCCGCTCCAAATGGCCAGTCGCGTGCGGTTAGGAATTGATCGCGAATCATACTGCCAATTAAAATAGTTTGGCTTCCACCCAGCATATCTGACACGAAGAAATAACCAAGAGATGGAATAAACACGAGTATGGATCCAGCAAAGATGCCGGGAATTGTCAACGGCAAAAGAATCGTTGTAAGCACCTTGGAATTTCTCGCACCTAAATCTTTAGCCGCCTCGATTAATCGAAAGTCTATTTTCTCCATAGATGCATAAATAGGCAAAATCATAAACGGGAGTAACATATAGGCCATTCCCAAAATAACAGCTCCATTTGTGTAAAGCATATTGAGCGGTTGTTTAACTATGTGAAAGTCTATTAAAAGCGTATTGAATACACCGTTTGTTTGAAGCAATGTTATCCAAGCAAACAACCGAACTAGGGAACTTATCATAAACGGAATGGTCACAGCAGCAATAGCAACCGTCTGCACGATCTTAGTTTGATTCATGATAAACAACGTAAACGGGTAAGCAATGAGTAAACAAATCACCGTAATTTCCAATGCCAATAGCATTGAATGTATAAAAATGTTTAAATACATACTGTGAAATATATTTAGGTAATTATCGAACGTAAATCCCCATTCAACACCACCGTAAATACCTCTTTTCATGAAACTCATCACAAAAATATAGAGATTAGGGAGGAGAATGAATAATAGCATCCATACGTAGACAGGGATTATGGCCGTCCATTTAAATACATTAATTTTCTTCAGCATTGTTTGCCCCCTTATCCCTTTTTTACGTTAAGAACGTATAAAAATTTGATCGGAACCAAGAATAAGAAAAACTAAGGCTCAGCCTTCGCCTGCGGACTTGGCTTTGCCAAGTTTTTCTAATACGTTTAAGAAAGTATAAGATTTCAGCGGGACTAAGTATAAGAAAAACTAAGGCTCAGCCTTCGCCTGGGAACTTGGCTTTGCCAAGTTTTTCTAATCTAATAGATGGATGGATCAGCATCAAGAACAATAGAGTCTTCCTTCATCCAGTGGATATAAACCTTTTTGTTCACTGGGAAAACATCTGCTTTTGAATACGTAGTTTTTTTAATTTCCTTGCCATTTTCAAGACGTATAATCGTTCGTATAAAACCACCAATGAACACATTATCAATTATTGTCCCGGCAATCGAATACCCATTCACTGGTGACTCCGAGAGCAATATATTTTCTGGACGTACGGATATAGAAACCTGCTTTTTATTTTCCAATTTATGATTGGCCGGGATAATAAAATATCCGTCCTTTGAATGAAGTAACCACTCGTCATTTACACGTCTATCAAAGTCACCATTGAATAAATTAGACTCACCAATAAAATCAGAAACAAACCGTGTTTGCGGACGTTCATAAATATCTCTTGGATAACCGAGTTGTTCAATCTTACCGTTGTGCATGACGGCCACACGATCACTCATTGTCATGGCTTCTTCTTGGTCATGCGTCACATAAATAAATGTAATATTTAATTTTCTCTGTAGCAATTTCAGTTCAAATTGCATTTGCTTTCTTAATTTAAGATCTAACGCACTGAGTGGTTCATCGAGAAGAAGGACTTTAGGTTGGTTAATGATAGAACGTGCAATCGCTACTCTCTGTTTTTGTCCTCCAGACAGCTGCCCCGGCTTACGATTTTCATAACCTTCCAATTGAACAAGTGAAAGCATCTGAGAAACACGTGTTTTAATTTCATCTTTTTTTATCCGTTTCATTTTCAATCCAAAGCCAACATTGGCAAAAACAGATAGATGTGGAAATAATTCATAATTTTGGAAAACCGTATTAACTTGCCGCTTGTAGGGTGGTAAATCGTTAACACGTTTATCCTTCAGGTAAATATCGCCATCGGTCGGTTGCTCAAATCCTGCAATCATACGCAATGTTGTTGTTTTGCCACAACCAGAAGGGCCTAGCAGGGTTAGAAACTCTCCTTCATTGATGGTCAGTGACAAATCATTAACTACATGGTGGCTGCCATAAATTTTATTGACTTTATTTAAAGTAATGACACCATTCAAATTGATCATTCCTCCAAATTCTTGGGTGACTTATTTTTGTTTAAACAAAATGCCCTTGATAGAAAGTCACAAGAGCATTTGTTCCCATCATCTGTTTATTCATCATATCATTTATATCCCGCTTTAAATTCATCCCAAATCGCTTGTACTTTCGTTGTATTCTTGCCTATATTCAGAAGTGGTTGCGCGCGTTTGGCAACACTATCAGGTATATTTTTGGCCGGATTATCTCTGTACGAAGCTGGCAATAATTTAACTGCACCTTCGTTAGGATTAACATAAGGGAAGACTTCAGAAATTTTCGCACTCACTTTTGGCTCACAAATATAGTTTATAAACTTTTCTACGTTTGCAGAATTTTTCCCATCCGCGAATTTCATCATCATATCTGTGCCAAAATAGATACCGCCTTTTTTCGGATAAATAATTTTGATATTTTTGTTTTTTTCCATCGCCAGCGCAATTTCAGCACCGTAAATCAACCCAATATTTGTCTCACCGTTCAACATTTCAGTCTTCGGACTTGTCCCATCAAATACTTTGATATTCGGTCTTAGCTTCTTCAGATAAGCCCGAGCCGCTGCCAATGCTTTATCACTTGTGTCATTTAATCCATATCCGTTTGCCATCAGTCCAACCCCGACTAATGCTCGCGAATCATTTACAGTAACCATTTGATTTTTGTATTTAGGCTTTAGTAAGTCTTGATAAGTGTCAATTTTATCTTTTATTTTTGCGCGGTTAACTGCAATAGCCAAACTTGCACCTTGATAAGGTAACCCATATTCATTTTTCTTATCGAATGCTTGATTCAGATAATTTTTATTCAAATATTTCATATTTGGTATTTCTTTCTTATCTAATTTCGATAGCAGACCCAATTTACTGAATACTTGAATATAGAGTCCTGGACCAATTAGCATATCGTATGTACCCTTTGGTGCCGCTTGCACTTTCGCAGCCATTGCACTCGGATCATCATAAGTTGTCTGATTGATTTTTATCCCATACTTCTTTTCAAATCCATTAACTACGCTTTGCGGCAAATATTCCGTCCAAACAACCAAATTAAGTTCTTTTGTATGCTTTTGTGTGTTTCCTGAAGAGTTTGAAGAGCAGCCTGTCAACGCCACGAGCACTAAAGTAAGAATGGCCAGTATTGATATACTTTTACGAATCCATTTCACATGAAAACCTTCTTTCATTTATGTTTTGTTATAGCTGCTTACTATTTGACTGAGTGTTTAAATTAATAATTCATCATTTTTTAATTTTATAGTTTTTATCCCCTAAACATCTTTCATAAAAGAATATTTTCTGTTTTCAGATATTTCACCTGAAAAAAAGGCATCAAGCCGCTGCCTTGCGTTCAATCAGTTAGCGAACCAGCCGATGGGCGCCAAACTCCAATTATAATTAATTTGCTTGACTTCCATGAATTCATCGAGTCCATATGTGCCGAGACTCGAGCCAATTCCGCTCTGCTTATAGCCATGCCACGGCGCTTCATTATACGTGCCGTGATACGTATTGACCCATGTGATGCCAGCCCTAATCTGTTTCACGACGCGCATCGCCTTCGCCGCATCATTGGTAAACACACCACCGGCCAGTCCATATTTCGTCCCATTGGCTAGCTGAATCGCTTCCGCCTCATTCGTGAACGTCTGGAAGACAGCGACTGGGCCAAATATTTCCTCTTGAACAATGCGCATCGAAGGGGTTGTTTCACAGAAAGCCGTTGGTGCCACGAAATTGCCTTGATCATAAGCCGCCCCGTGCAGCTGATAGCCGCCGCACACAAGCCGTGCTCCTTCTTCTTTGCCAATCGCAATATACTTTAAGACGCGCGCCATATGGTCGCGACTGATGAGAGGTCCCATCTCCGTCGCCGGGTCATCACCGGGACCGACCACGATCTGCTCCGCCCGCTCAGCGAAACGGGCGATAAATGCATCGCTAATCGATTCTTCAACGATAATGCGTGAGCCTGCTGAACAGATCTGTCCCGACCCGGCATAGATACCAAATAGCGCATAATCCACAGCCGTTTCGAAATCCGCATCAGCGAAAACAATCAGCGGCGATTTCCCGCCAAGCTCCAGTGATATTTTCTTCATATTACCGCTCGCGTCGCACATAATCTTGCGGCCGGTAGCGGTTCCCCCAGTAAAAGACACCATGTCGACCGCGCCGCTTGCAGCGATTGCGTGCCCAACCGTCTCACCGGCACCAAGCACCATATTCGCCGTTCCCGCAGGCAGGCCGACTTCTTCAAAAAGTTCGAATAGGCGTACCGCCGTTACCGGTGTCAGCTCCGCAGGCTTATAGACAATCGTATTTCCTGCAGCGAGCGCGGGAGCTATCTTCCAGACGCTCATCAAAAGAGGGTAATTCCATGGCACAATCAGACCGCAAACACCGATCGGTTCACGAACAACCATCGCCTGCATCGTATCAGGTACGGAATACGTTTCCCCATGCGGCGCCAAAATTAATCCCGCGTAATAGCGGAAACAGGCCGCCGCATCGCTGACATCGCAAGCGGCCTCGCGAAGCGGCTTGCCATTGTCCCTCGTCTCAAGCTGCGTCAACTGCCCCTGATCCCTGTCGATCAAGTCGGCAATTTTCAGTAAATAGCCCGCCCGTTCCTCCGCCGTTAGCCGCGGCCAACCGCCGCAGTCAAATGCTTGTCTTGCCGCCGCAATTGCTCGCTCAGCATCCGCAGCATCGCCTTCTGAGGCTTCCGCAATGATCTCGCCGGTAGCGGGATTGCAAATCATGCGCGTCTCACCACTTCCGGATTCCCACGTGCCATTGATATACAGGCGAAGCGATAACGTTTCTACAGTAGCTGACATCTCCCGTCCCCCCTGATTAGTCATTCAACGCTTCAGCGACAGTAGCAATCACTTTATCGATATCTTCTTTTTTTATTGTGAGCGGCGGTTCAATGCGGATCGTCTTCGCATTCACCAACGTCCCAGCAACGAGAACACCTTTATCAAATAATTTCTTTGAAAAATCATAGCCGATCTGATCTTCTTGAAATTCGATACCAATCATCAGACCTTTGCCGCGTATTTCCATAACTTTGTCTTCATGTCCCTTAGCAGCGTCTCGCAGACCTTGAAGCATATACGCACCCATTTTCGCGGCGCGCTCCGGCAACTTTTCTTCAATCAATATATCAATCGTAGCGATGGCTGCCGCGCAGGCGAGCGGATTACCGCCGAACGTCGTCGTGTGAATGAATGGATTAGGGAAGAAATTTTTAAAGACTTTTTCACTGGCTACGACAGCTCCTGCCGGGACAATACCGCCGCCAAGCGCTTTAGCGAGACAGAGAATATCCGGCGCGACGCCGTAATGCTCGCAGCAGAACATTTTCCCCGTGCGGCCCATCCCCGTCTGCACTTCATCCAGAATCAATAACGCTCCATATTTGTCACAGAGTGCCCGCACCTTCGGCAAATAATCGTCCGGCGGTACGATGACACCGCCTTCACCCTGAATCGGTTCAAGCAAAACCGCCGCCACATCTTCACCGACAAGCCGGCAAGCCTCCATCGTCTTCTCCATCATCTCAATATCACCGTAGGCGACATGGCGAAAACCCGACACAAGCGGCATGAACGGTTTACGGAAGACGCCTTTCGCTGTTGCCGTGAGCGACCCGAGGCTTTTCCCGTGAAAAGCCTTCGTCGCTGCGAGAATCGTTGAGCGGTCACTATATAATTTGGCTAGTTTCAGTGCGCATTCGACACTTTCTGTTCCACTATTTGTGAAAAAGGAGTAACGAAGGTCGCCTGGCGTAATCTGTGCCAGAAGTTTTGCCAAGAACGCGCGCAGCGGATCGAGCAGATCCTGACTGTGCAGCGCCTGACGGTTCATCTGATGCTGAACAGCCTGAACGACCTTCGGATTGCGGTGCCCGACATTGTAGATACCGAATCCACCAAGGCAGTCAATATAGGTTTTCCCGTTAACATCCTTGAAGCTTTCCCCTTCATCCGACCATTCAACCGCCGCAAACTGCTTGTCTTTCGTCACGGACTTTCGATAATCGAGAAATCCCGGATTGACAAAATCGCGGAAACAATCGACTGTTTCCTGTGTAATCCATGCCGCGTCAGCTTCTGTCACCGCGTCATTGTCCTTGTTAATTAAATCGAGAACCTTCTGTGCGTATTGGCTGGCGTTCGTATAGGCCGCCTGACGCTCCGTATCCAAATCAAGACTCATGAGAAAATCCTCCTCTAATCTGTTCGTCCTTCTCTATTCTTTCCATCCTTAACCTCACGCGCATGCCAACGAATCGTGTACATTATTTATATAAGCAATTTACATGCCAATACAAATTAACTTCTTCACTATGTGAGATTTATTCACATATTATGTGTATAAAAGTATGATTATCCATTCATTCGAACCCTATGTAAGATTAAGTTACATTATTATTTAAAAATGATGAAAACTCTGCATTCTATGCATTTGTGAATAATCGATGCAATTTTGCATAATGAAGGACTCATCATTTACAAATCCCTATTCAAAGCAAACGACAGATACATAAGCGCATCTGTCGTGGTCAAATGTTTTATTGTCCTTTCATAATTCGCTGATATTTCCGGCTCACCGTTGACTGACTGATGCCCAGCACTTCTGCGGCTCGACTCGTCGTCTTAAATTGGCGCATCGCGAGTGAAATCAGCTCATCTTCAAGCTTTTCTTTCGCTTCTTTCATTGGCATAATCTGGCGGATTACAAAATCTTTAGAAGTCAGCGGCTGATCAAAATGAATGAATTGACTGACGAGGGACGCCTGAATAAACTCGTTATCCGACACAACCATCAGACGTTCCATCACGTTCTGAAGCTCGCGAATATTCCCTGGCCATGGGTATAGCTCGAGCAAATTGAGCGCATCCGGCATCAATGTGAAATGGCGATGATAGCGCTCATTAAATTGGTTCAAGAAATGCAGGGCAAGCACTGGCACATCTTCCGGGCGCTCGCGAAGCGGTGGCACATGGATGGGAATGACATTCAGGCGATAATATAAGTCTGCGCGAAACATCCCGCCGCGAACCATATCCTTAAGATTCCGGTTAGTCGCCGCCACAATCTGCACATCAATCGGGATCGCCCGCGTACTGCCGAGCGGCGTTACCTCCTCTTCCTGAAGGACGCGAAGTAATTTGACTTGCAGGGGCACGCTCAACTCACCGATTTCATCGAGAAACAACACACCACCGTTTGCCTGCTCGAAATAACCTTTTTTCCCTTTTGCACTCGCTCCGGTAAATGCACCATTCACATAGCCAAATAATTCACTCTCCAGCAAATTCTCCGGAATGGCGCCGCAATTAAGCTTAATGAACGGCTGTTCACTGCGTCTGCCCATCTGGTGAATGACCTGTGCAATAACTTCCTTACCAACGCCCGATTCACCGCTGATTAACACGGTCGATGAGAATTCAGAGACTTTTCGCGCGCGAATCATCAACTCTTCCATCTTTGCACTTCGGAAAATCATCCGCTGCTGCACAATCGATTCTTTCTTAAAATCATCCAATTCTTTCTTATATTTATTCAGCTCCGATTTCAGTCGCGAGGTCTCCGTGATGTCACGCAAAGCAATAATCATTCGCCGCAAATCACCGTTTTCACCTAAAATCGGTGTACAGACAAGCATAATTTTCTTGCCGCGGGCGGTTGCCTGAATCTCGGAATATTTCTTCTTGTCTTTCATCACCCGCCGAATAATCGACGCTTGAATGGGGCCTTGCCCGTCCAGCATGAGCAAATTCTGTCCGATAAATTTTTTGAAATTAATCACCCAATAATCCGGCGTCATCGTCTCGCTACAGCGAATTAACACACCACTTGCATTCAAGACAAGGATTTCATCATAGATACTAGAGAGAACCGCATTTAGGTCGGCATTGAGATTCTTGATCGATTCGATTTCCATCGCCATTTTCTCAATCATTGGCAAATCCTGAACCACAACCACAACGCCGTCAACGCTATTCTTCGTATTCAGAATAGGACTGTAGTCAGCGAGAATACCGATCTGCTCGTTCACTAAAATCTGATTGAGCAGGCTTTCTCCTGTCTCAAACACATGATCAATATCTCGGCGATTAAACATAATTTCCGCTGGTTGATTGTATACCTGTTGCGCCGTTTTTTTCGTCATTTTCAGTGCGGCTTCATTGAAATTAATCATGCGTTTGTTTGAATCCAGCACGAAGATACCCATCGGAATGGAGGTCAATATGGTCTTCAATAAATCCGTGTTCTGATCATCATCTTTAAATAGAGCCACAATCAAATCTTCACGCGTAATATAGCCGATCACAGTCTGAGCCGCGTCTTTTACAAGCGTGACCGGCTCACCAATGACACGAAATAAATCGATTGGCGATATATCCTGATTAAGAACGCACGCAGAGGTTAGCGGCTGCATCCGTTCATGCAGCCATTCTGGGGTTACAGGCGACGCGGGATCCAGACGAAACTCTTTCATAGATAAGTAGCCTGACAATTGCCCCTTCTCTTCGATGAATAAATAATCGTCAGCTGCTAAATCATTTATTGGACAAGCGTCGTTTGCCAGCAGTGCTCGTCTATGTATCGGTTTAATTCGTTCACCGCTTATCGCGACCATCGGCGTCCTCCTCTCAGTCTATGTAACCTATTGTAACACAACATCGATGCTCGTTTTTTATAGCGATTGTGAACACTACATGATCAAACGATGCGATTGGAGCGCGGTACTGCTACCGATTTTCTCCAAGCCTTCACGAGTGCGAGTAAAATTTAATTTCTTTCAAACCACCGTTTGGTCTGGTGAAACAGCCATAAGACGAACTTATGGACAAGTGATTCCGCGAGCAGAAGTCCCAGCATGATCCATAGGAAATGACGTTGAACAAAACGCGCGTGACCGAAGAAAAAACCGGTCAAGCAGCTAATTCCAACCCAAATCACGCTGCCATATCCATTCCAGCGCAGAAAGTCTCCCCTGTCCATTTGGCTTGCTCCAGCGGCAAGTGGTGCGAGCTGGCCGACCCATGGGATAAACCGACTGACCGTCAGCGAGCGCTGGCGATGGGCCATGAATTCCGCTAAGAATGTTTGCATTCTCTGATCCGGCAGCAGGCGATGCACGACACGCCGTGCAAAAAAACGTGATCCGTAATGATATTTTATTATGCCGCCAAGCATGACCGCACTGATGAAGCTAAGCAGCAGTAAAGATAGATGCAGCGTTGATCCCGCGCTGGCAGCGAGTGAACCGAAGGCAAAGAAAAGGGACTGACCCGGCAGCCAGGCGAACAGGAGGCTGGATGATTCCAGTAAAGTGAATACAAACAGCACGAAATAAATCCAGCCGCCACAGGCATTAATTGCCGGAACAAGATAAGCCATCGGATGGAAAGCAAAATCAATACTATACTCAATTCCAGCTGCCCACATCAATCCATCCGCCTCTCAAACTAATCTAGATCTATCTTATCACGGAACGCTCCACAACGTTTCGCCTACACTCTTCCTCATAGAAGTCGCGCGAACACTAAAGCAGCCACTCGTCGCTGCGGACAACGGATGACTGCTCTCTCATATTTTTGATACAACTCTTAATAAAGTCTCTTTTTAGAAAAAAAATGGTGGACAATGCGTCATCGGAGCTTTTCCAGGGCTAATTCTCGAACTATTCTTGTCTTTTTTCAAGATACTCTTGCTTACTGAGTTCAACTCGAGTTTCCGATACGCGCACGAAGCCGATTTTTTGAAACAGGCGTTCCGTGATGGTTCGCGTCGGCGGAAATTCATCAATCAGTTTCTCTGCGTTCAATTGGCGGAAACCCGTGTCAACAAGCAATCGCGTCGCCGCCTCACCAAACCCGCCATGTCTATGCGCCGCTTCGATGACCACATTGACACAATACACGTTTTCTTCTTTCAACGCGCGCAAAGCGACTTCACCTACAGGTTTGTGATCCTTCGCGCTCATGATATAGGCATAATAATTTTTTGCTCCTTGGCCAAGCCATCGTTCATACCAGGACGGCCAATAGGCTTCGGTAAAATCAATACAGCCCGTTTCGTTATCGTAATTGGTCATTTTCAAGTGATAGCCGCGATTATATGCCATCGTCTCCGGCTGCGCGAGAAGCTGCTGACGATAGGCCAATTCTTGATAGGCCGGACAATGAAAAGAGACAAGGTCTGACATGACGATCACCTCATGAAAGTAAGTATTTACATGAAAGCATGTAAATCAAATAGATGCCAACAGAAAACATAGCCGCATAGATTGGCCTGAACCAATTCGTCAGCAGAAAGACGCTGGTCATCAGCACAACTGCGCCAAATGCCCCGAAGATGCCACTCCACTCCGTCATGCGGAATTCACGCAAATTCATCGCGTGCATCTGCATCCCCATATTGATCAATGTCATTATTGGAATAAACGTGATGACACCGGATAGAAACAACATTTTTGATTTACTGAAATACGACATGAGGGCAAAGATTGTGCCACCAATCACAAATTTCAGCGCATAATCCCAGAACAATATACAGTCACCTTCGTTAACAGCTTTTTAGTGTTCCATTGCCTGATCGACGATTTTCTTTGCCTGTAGCAGACTGAGCGGATAATGCTGTTTGCGTAATTGCTTTATTGCCTGCATACTGTCATTTGTTCTCATCAAAATGACAGCCTCATTGATCAATTCCTGCTTATCGAACGAAATACACGTTTTGAGCTTCTTTATTTCGCGTGCCTGAACATAGTTTTCTAATAAGAGAAAAAGGATAACTACAAGCAATACGATGATCACAAGTCACCACTGACCTTTCTTTTATTCTCGTTCATCATCTGTTCATCGCCTAGCAACACGAATTGGCTGAAGCAAACCCACGGCGACGAGAGACAGGCAGGCAACGATTAGATAGATTAAGTAAGTCGCATGTAGCGTCACAAATAAGCCCGCCAAGGTAGGCCCGAGAAAGAAGCCAAGAAAGGTAAAGGTCTGCAGCACGCCATTTGCTGCGCCTCGACTCTCTTCAGGAAAATTTCGATTCACGAACGAAGGCAAAATTGTTGTCAGACACATGAAACCCGACATCACGCAGATCGCGGAAAGCCAGACACAGATTGCCACTGGAAGAGTCAGGAGCACGAAACCCAAGCCCATAAACAGATAAGCGAATAAAGCCACACGTTTAAAATGACCGTGGTCGGCATCCTTTGTCCCGACCTTCATAGCAATCATGCCAATCAGCAGAGCTGGAGCGAAAACGAGCCATAATTGACCGAGCGACAGATAATGCGTGAATTGATCCGGCAAGACAAAAAACAGACAGGCCATGATAAAATTATAAATAACGCCGAGAAAACTGATCAGCAGTAAATTTTTATCGCGCAGCACGTGCCAGAATTGCCGCCACTTATCCGCGTCACTCTCACGCGGCGTCAACGGTTCATTTTTTTCAAACAGAACGCCAATCAGCGCAGCAAGAACGAGCACGCTGGCCCCAATGAAGAGCCATCTGAGATTCACGATCTGATAGAGCATCGGGCCGACAACAAACGCGATCACGGCGGACGGAGCGACAATCATGCCAACAAATCCCATTGCCTCGTTGCTTTTTTCTACTGGTGTTGTATCGCCGACCCAAGAATAAGCCACGCCCATCACCGCCCCACTGCCTTGCAGCGCCCGGGCAAAGATAAACAAATAAATATTATGCGTCACACCAGCGAGCAAAAGTCCGATGAAAAGCTGCAGCAGGCCAAGGATGATCACTTTCTTCCGGCCGACGCGATCACTCCATATGCCGTAGGGGACCTGAAACAAACCGTTTGTCAGCCCATAGATACCAAGCGCTAGGCCAGCTAGAAAAGGCGTGCTGCTGCTCAGTTGCCGACCAAACACCGAGATGAACGGATTGAGCATCGTCATCGACAGCTCGCGCAGCCCCATGACAAATCCGAGTACGATTAAAAATCGCTTGTTCAAAGTAACATTTCCAGCTAACGGCTGCACATCCACATAGATCCCCTCCTCCAATCGCCTATGTACAATTTGCCACAATTGAATAAAGTTCTGCCTTACCTTATTTACTCACTCCACGCCAAATAATCGGCAAGTTTCTGTTTCAACACGCCGTGCTTTTCTTCGCTAAATTGTTTGTCTGGATCGTGCCAATTGTCTGCATCGTAGAGCCAGACTGGCATTTTTCTCCGTTCCTTTTTTTCCCAAGCGTATCTTGGGAAAATGTGGGCATGCAGGAATGCGTCGGTATTGCCCAGTATATCGTAGTTAATGCGCGTCGCATGGCAGACCGCAAGAATGGCGTCACCGATTAAGCTCATATCGGTGAGAAATTGTCCGCGCTCGGACACGGATAGCTCATTGAGGCTGGACACCTCCCGATTGGGCAACAGGACACAATAGCCCGGCAGAAATTGCGTATCCCCAATAACCGCATAGCCGCTTGCCAGTTTCGCAAAAACCATTGGATTAGTTCCGTTTTTCGCGGATTCAATTCGATTTTCTTTCCAGTTCATTGAACAAACTTCTTTCGCAAATAAATTATTTTACCATTCTGATTTAATCGTAATTATAGCAAAAAAAGCATCCCGATAGGAGAACGCGGGACACTTTTTTTCGCAAGCTATCATTCAGTTCTGAGGCGTTTTGGCAAGCGCGGCTTCGACACTGTCTGCGAAAATCGCAAACGCGTCATCAATAATCGCTTTCGTGACAATCAGCGGCGGAATGAAGCGAATCACATTATGATCAACACCACAATTGAGCAGGATTAACCCTCGCTCAAGCGCATTGGCACGAATCGCAGCAACAAGCTCTCCATCTGGCTTCCCGTCGCCATCGATAAATTCAACACCAATCATCAAGCCCAAGCCGCGAACCTCAAGAATCTCTTTATGCGTCAAAGCAAATTCCTTCAGCTTTTCTTTGAAATAGGCACCCACCTCATTGGCATTAGCCACGAGACCGCCTTCGAGCAATTCGAAGACAGCCACACCTGCTGCGCAGGCGACAGGATTGCCACCAAACGTTCCTCCATGCGTACCGGCTGGCCACTTGTCCATCAAATCGCGGCGAGCGACCATCGCACTGAGCGGGAATCCATTCGCAATCGCTTTGGCAAGCGACATGATATCCGGCTTCACGTCAAAATTCTCATATGCAAATATCTTCCCCGTGCGTCCAAAACCCGTCTGTACTTCGTCAAAGGCAAGCAAGATGCCGTGCTCGTCACAGATTTTGCGAAGAGCTTGCAAAAACGATTTCGGCGGGACAATATAACCGCCTTCGCCTTGAATCGGTTCCAGAATCATACAGGCAACTTGCTCAGGTTCAATCAGATCGTGGAAAATTTCATTCAATTGATTGAGACAACGCGCCACTTCTTCTTCATCGCTAAGTCCCGAGCGCGTCGCATAAGGATAGTCCGCATAATAGACACTCGGCAGCAAGCCCTCATAATTACGCCGGTATTTCGCATTGGAAGCAGTCAATGTTGCGGTCGCAAGTGTACGCCCGTGGAAGCTGTGCTTGAATGAAATGATGCCCGGTCGGCGAGTGACTTGTTTAGCGAGTTTAATCGCTGCCTCATTCGCTTCAGCGCCACTATTGGAGAAATAGATTTTATAATCATGACCGACATGACCAAGAATCTTTTCAGCAAGCTGGATATAGGATTCATAATAAACGACGTTATGGCCCCCATGAACAAGCTTTTCCATTTGTTCTTTTGCTTTCTGAATGATATAAGGGTGGTTATGCCCACAGTTGACAACAGCGACGCCACTCGCGAAATCAATATATTTTTTCCCAGCTTCATCCCATACGTAAGAGCCTTCTCCTTTGACAACTCCTAGTTGCGTCGCACGCAGGGCAACCGGCGGGAACAGATCAAGCGATCTCTCGTACATACTTTTTTCAGACATCGTTTCTAACCTCTTTTTTTAAAAAGTTTCTCTATCCTATTATAATAGAATTGAATCTAACTTTTGCTTCTAAAGAAATGACGATTCACCTATCACTTGGCACATCACAGGAGGCAAAAGCCATGGAATTAAGACAGCTCAAGACATTTCAAACCGCCGCGGAACTGCTCAATTTCACGCAGGTGGCTAAAAAATTGAATTTTTCCCAGCCCACTGTCACCGCGCAGATTCGAGCGCTTGAACAGGAAATCGGACACGCCGTATTCTTTCGCATCGGCAAGCAAACATTTCTCACCGCGCACGGCGAAATTATGAAGCGTTACGCCGATCAAATTTTCTCCACTTTGGGGCAGATGAGTGCAGAATTACAGCAAAAAAATCAGGCAGAAACGAAAATAGTTATTGCTGCTCCAGAAACATTCTGTACCCATTATTTTCCACCCATTATTCGCCAATTCCTTACTGACTGCCCAAATATCGGCATTAAACTGACGTCATGCATGAGCGATCAAGTAATCAACGGAATCAATGCTAATACTTACGATATTGGCATCATTTCAGGTACCTATAACAAGGCTGGTATTACCAATGTGCCGATCTCAGAAAAAGAGGATTTAGTGCTGATTGTCTCCAGTCATTTGTTTGCGGAGCACAGCCCTAGTGATTTGCTTGCACATTATCCATTTATAAAATATGAGATTATCGGTCCATTTCAGGAACAGATGAATCAATTTCTTCAGGAAGCACACATCCAGCCGCAGAAAATCATCGAATCGAGCAGTCTCGAAGCCGTGAAAAGTGCTGTAATGAATGATATCGGTGTCGGCTTAATTAGCCGCAATCTCGTCAAAAAAGAACTGGCTTCACGCCAGTTACAGGAGATCGCTTTACATAAAAAGCCAATCGAAATTAAAACATCACTTGTAATCGCAACGCATAAACTGCGCGATGAAACCATTATGCACCTCATCCGGCTGATTGAACATAATTGGAATATGATTCATCAGTAGGTGTCACAGAATTTTCTCCAGAAAGTCTTTTGCCCGCTCAGTCTTAGGTGCGCAAAAGAAATCATCTGGTTTATTCGATTCAAGAACGATCATCATTCATCTCTAAATAGTCTTTCCGTCAGCGAGCGGATTAATATTGGCAGCACGCGATAGGAATACGGCTTGTACACGCGTTCTTTCCAAGTATGTGCCTTTTTCCCGTAAACCCCCATATCGAGAACGGGAACATTGAGTTTCTGAATCGGATCCAGAGGCACACTATATGTTTTTCCCCATCCGGGAAAATTAGCAAGAATGGCCGCTCGTTCTTCAGCTGTCTCGTTCATTGACAGATAGCTGCCGTCTGCGAGATAAGGAAAGAAACGTTTCTTGGCAAACTGTTCGCCACTCGTTTTAGTCGCAGCCTCAAGCACTTGATCGAGCGCCTCGTCAATGCGCTGCTGGGCATCAACGTCCTTCCGCAAATAATTATGCGGACAATACGGCGGTGCGAAGAAGATAACAACCTTAGGATGCTTCTCACCAGATGCTTCTTCCAATTTCTCAATAATTTTGAAACTGATTTGACGTGAATCTTCATTTGGATTCGCGTTGACCACTTGATCTGTGATTTCGTCCACCGGAATGCCCTTGGTCGCCAACGAATCCGCAAACTCTGCGAAACTCATGACGTCTGTCTGCCAATCTGGCGTGGCTCCTTGAATCCCGCAATTATTCGCGAACACCCCATATTGTTCCTTGAGAAAATCAGCAAGCTCGTTGCACGTCTGCACGGCAATTTGTTTCAATTGATTAAGGACATCTTCCGGCGTGCGCTCATACAGAAAATAATTAAAATACAGGCGAACGGCCCCTGCCGTCTGCACATTATAAAACACTTTCTGATCGCGCTGATAGAGACACGATGCGGGGAGAATGACCTCATTGGGAATGTGCTCCGCATACGCCATATTATTATTCAAAGCGTTGTTGATTTTACTCGCAATCAGCGTCGGATCAATGCCGCTCAATGTTTCGCCAACATGTGTTTCTCGTCCGCGGATATAAAAACATCCGAGCAGCTTTCCCGCTGAGCCTGTGTAAATATAACGCTCGCGATCGCCTTGATAAAGCGGACTATTGAAATCCGTATTAATCGCTACGGCATAATCAAGTGCCTGCTCATCCCTGAGCCGAAGCAGTTCACTGACTGCGTCCATCGCTCCCTGATGGTCATTTTCCTCAACCGGATTAAACATCACCAGCAGATTGCCATTCAATTCATCGGGATGTTCCGTATAATAAAGCAAGTTGCTCAAATGTACAGCGTCCCCGCTCTTCATATCCAATGCGCCGCGTCCAAACAGCCAGTCACCCGACTGCGCATCACGCTGCACATCCTGATCTTTTTCATAAGCAGCAAAATAACTTTGCAAATAATCTGAGTCAAGGGCATGCGCCTCAAGCGATCCAAAATCATCAACACCGACCGTATCGATATGACCGTGATAAATGATCGTTTGGCTTGTTTTCTTTTTACTTTTCAGAAGCGCGAATACATTCTTCCTGCCAAGCTTGTCTTTCTTAAGCGGCTGCGTCCACACATAATCTGGATGCTGCCTGAAATACGGATAGGAGCGCAGAATTGCTTCCAGTTTATCCGCAATCTGCACTTCTCCTTCAGTCCCGTTAACACTCTTGATTTGCACAAGCGATCGCGCAATTGTTTCAATCTGCTCCTCCGCTGGCATTTTTTTTAATACGTCATACACTATTTCCGTCCTTCTTTCTTCAATTGCTTAGTCGACAGACCCAGCTCAATTAGCTAAAAGCTACAATTCTGCTGTTTCTGAAGAAATCCCCTCCCGGCAGTTTTATCCAGAAAGTTATGCAAGACTGGCAATCAACAACCTATCACAATCATGTAAGCTCATTATTCAACCCGTGTTATAAAATTTGCCATCAAGGAGTTTATGTATCTATAGTAATACAAATTGAAACGTGTGATCTTTATACTTTTCTATGGTAACTATAAAATTTTCTGATTGTTGCGAGAAAATCGGACTATTAAAGGGATTTTACCTGACTAATCAGTTTATTTTCAATGAAAATTATTTTTCATGACCCGTCTATTATCGATCTCGTCGCAGAACATGGGCAATTACACGCGGTCGGCGCGCATGAAATAGAGCTCCACAACAAACCCACCACCCGGCCGATTGCGGCATTCCAGGCGTCCGTGCATCGCTTTCATAAACGAGTCGGCCAGATACAGACCGAGTCCCGCGCCGCCGGTCTGTTCCGCTTGCTGACCGCGAAAAAACTTCTGAGTCACTAAGCGGAGATCTTCTGAACGCACGCCCACGCAACTGAAGCATCCTTTTGCTTCTGCGCGATTGACTGCTGATTTTTCAAAACAAATCACGCGCATCCCTCACTTTTACGATAATCGCAGCTTAGACGGTGTGCGTAGTATGTCACAAGCAACACGGCGATCTATGGCGGCATTCTTCGTGCCTTCGGTCTGCTGATCCTCATTGTCTGCACACTGATCGTTGCTTTTCGCATCAGCTATACGATTACACGCGACATGCCCCACATCGGTGCATTACTGGCTATCGACTACCGTCCGCAGCAGATGGACGAGACATGGACTAGATCGCAGGCAAAATAGCCGAGCTTCCAATGGAAGAGTGATCGTTTAGCAGAATTTCAGTGGGAATTTGAAAGGCATCGCCGAGGCGATGCCTTTTTTATGGGAAAAATCGCAGTCAACCTAAGGAAAATCTCCTTTTCTTGCTGCCAGTCGTGCGGATTCTCAGATTTTGGTACGCTTTTCCCTAATTTTGGTGCGACTGTCCTTCAACTCCAAGCGGCGTTATCAATTTTTACATTTTTCTTTTATGTATAGTTCTTTATTTTGTGTAGAAACTTTAATTGAGGTGATTAAAATTGATTATTGGTCTTTTAACCGGTGAAAAATTATACCAGAAACTGCTCCATGCGCATAAATTATATTTAGCTTATTGGTCAAAACACGTGCTCTTCAGTTGGCAATGGTTTCTTGGTGTAGCGCTGTTGCTTATACCCACTATTGTTTGGCTCCTATGGCGTGATCGAAGAAGAGCTGATCGCCTGCAATATGCCGGCCTATCTGTAGCGCTTATTTCTGCTTATCTCGATTATCTCGGACTTTTCTTTGGTTTATGGTATTATAATTACCCGGTAATTCCTTTTACGGAAAATTATTTTCCATCCAGTCTCACAGTCCTGCCAATAGCCGTCATGTTACTTATTCAATTTAATCCGCTGAAACGTCCTTGGTTCAATGCAGTGCTTTATGCCATTTTGTCAATGGTCGGACTTTGGATAAACAGCAAGCTGCATTTGGTCACATTAATTCACTGGCAGTATATTTATACAGCAATGATTCAATTTGTGATTTATCTTACCGCCTATTTTATAGCGACACGTCACAAATTTGAACCGCTCCGAACAAAGAAACATTGAGTCATAGACGTGACAATCGGTTTGTTAATAAATCTGCGTCGCATCTTCCGGCAAGTCTTTGATATGGCGGATAAAGGCAAAGCTTCGCTGCGCTTCTTCCGCCTCATACGTATAGCCAAGGTCACGGCCTACACGCGGCGCAAACGCAGCGAATAAATCGCACGTCAGCAGCAGGGCACGCCAAGCCGCGTCATAATCGCTCCAATTATACGTCTGCATCAGCTGCGTCCACGCGTCCGAAGGTAAATACGCCTTCAGATTTTTATTGGCTTTGCCCAAGCTCACTTTGAATTGTGTCGCAATACCCGCATGCCACGAGAGCATCGTGAGCAACTCCCGCCGCACATAATCGTTCATCACGTCAACAGCATAAAGCACTTCCCGTCTCCAAAGCCCTTTTGCACAGTAGGGAGCGACCCACCAGAAATTATTGCAGCAGCTATAATACTCGCCATAGGTTGGTTTCTTTACCCAATAATCCGCATCCGTTGGTGACGGGAGCGGCGGCAAAATATCGTCTTTATCAAGAAGCGGCACGGTCAGCTTATCCGTGCCGTATTCCTTTTTGAGCGAAACAAGCGACTGCAGATGCAGATCAATCCGGTTGCCGTCTGTGAACTGCATCAAATACATATAGTCCTCATGAACATTTACTGATTTCCCTATCATCTGATCCAGCTTATCCGGTTCCTGCGTGATGATTGGCTCACCGAACACGCGCGTCCACCCCGCGTCTGCCAAAAATGAAGCAATATCCGTCACGACATAGACCATATCATAATCCTGAAAAATATCTTTTTTCGCATTCGGATTCGCCCGCGAACCGTTCATATAAACCGCCCTAATTCGCTCATCCTTCGCGGCGACCCCAAGGATAAGCTGAACCATTTCCCGCTGACTCCGCATTTTGCACACGCTCCTTTTACAAGCTTGAATCGTTTACCTGTTACAGACTCTTCATTATAATAATCTTGAAAACCAAGCAACGTAATAAGCAGCCGGGATGAAGATGACTTGTGCAACCACTGTTCCCACGAGTTTGGAGCTGATCATGGTGAGCGAATAGCTTTTTAAATAAATGTATTTGCTTTCTTTCTTAACCACTCGATCTGCGAGTACCGAGGCCTGCGGATCAATAAACAGCGTCAGCAGGATGGTCGCCAAACCATTGATGACACCCGAGGACATCACAGCCGTTTGCGCATAATTGCTCGGCACCAATAGTGACGCATAAAGCGCGGATAAGACGCCAACTGTGTAAATAGACGTTATCGCTACATTAACAACAAATAATCGCTTCGGTATCGTTCTGTAGGTGATTCCCTTAAGATCACGGAGATGCGGCAGCCGCAGACAGCGGCGAAAACTTTTAAGGCCCTTTAGATTGCACCACTTGATAAAAAGTAACGGAATCGATCCTCTTTCCGCGGATAATTGTGTGATGGCGCGCGAAAACACACCAATAAACGTAGGAAAAAGGAGAATGCCAAGCATGACTCCCAGCGTCACGGCACCAATCAATAGCCTATATTGATTTTCTATAAACAAAGTCTTGTGCAGCAGAGGCGCATCAGCAATCAGTTTCGCCGTAAGCGGTTGCTGAAACATCGTCGAGAATCGTGAAATAATAACCATCGTACTGAATAGTGAAATGGCGGTCGCCATTAAACGAACACGCGCGCCGGATAGCCGTGTCGAATAGGCAAGCGTTTCGACAACTGTAACGACCAATAAAAGCAATGCAATAAGAATCAATTTTCCCGAAATCAGTGACATGCTTGGCCATCCTCCAACATTTCGTTTGATCAAACTATAGTACAGAATGACAAATAGTCAATAGCTGGCCGTTGACTACGTCGCAAAAATAGCGATTATTGCGCATTCGGTTGAACTTTTCCCAGTTTCGGTTGAACTTTCGCTGCGTTCGGTTGAAAAATGCGGTTGTTCGGTTGAATTTCCTGTGCTTGAGCGATTCTTCGTTCTGTTCGGTTGAACTTTTCCCGGATTCGG
>JBDNRH010000030.1:0-27714 GCA_047718535.1 Sporolactobacillus sp. | reverse complement strand
TGAGTCTCTGTAATATTATTTTGATAATCCTTCATTACTATATTTAACTCTACCTTATCACCAAACATTTTCTTTACTTTTTTAATATTTTCACGAGACCTAAAATATGCATTAATAAATCGTTCTTTAGGAACGACACGCCCTTCTTTATCCTCACGTGCTTTCGTAAATTGCCAAGCAATAATTGGATCTTGATAAACATAATAAATTGTTACATCGTAATCCCTTCCAATTGCTCTCTCTATATTTTTTGAAGCTTTACTAATCGCAAAAGTGCCATCCAAAATAAACGAATAACCCTGTTTCAGCAAAAAAGTAAAACTATGATCAACCAACCACGATGAACCCTTTTGAAAATCGCTAGAATTATCCCCTTTATATCCCGGGAAAGCTATACGGAATTCATCAGCATCAATTCGGACAAGATTATGATCAATTAATTCAATTAATGAAGTAGCTACTTCACTTTTACCTGCACCTGGACTACCTGCCATAAAAATAGCCAATTTATGCTCAGAAATCGACTTATTTATAATTAACTTTTTCACAAACTCATTCTTATGTGCTTTTGCATAAGCTAACGATTCATTGATATTATCATTAGACAATTCCTTACCTCCTTTCTTGGTGAGAATGGTGGGGGTGATTGTCTTAAATTCAGATCATTTCACACATTCTATAGGTTAATAACCCCTTTAAAATAGGCTTTTTTACTTCAAATTACCCTACGTATTATTCCCACTCAATCGTTGCCGGTGGCTTGGAGGTCACGTCGTACACGATGCGATTGACGTGCTCAATTTCGTTGACAATCCGCGTGGAGATTTTTTCGAGCACATCCCATGGAATGCGTGCCCAGTCCGAGGTCATGCCGTCGATCGAGGTGACGGCGCGAATGGCGACGCAGTGATCATAGGTGCGGCCGTCGCCCATGACGCCGACGCTCTGAATATTCGGCAGGACGGTGAAGTATTGCCAGATGTCGCGATCAAGGCCGGCTTTCTTAATCTCGTCACGCAGAATGGCATCAGATTCACGAACAATTGCCAGCTTGTCTTCGTCGATTGCGCCGAGGACGCGAATGCCAAGGCCTGGGCCTGGGAATGGCTGACGCCAAACGACCTCGTCGGATAAGCCGAGCTCTGTACCAAGCCTCCGCACCTCGTCCTTGAACAACGTGTTCAACGGTTCGATCAGCTTGAACGTCATGTCTTCCGGCAGTCCGCCGACATTGTGATGTGATTTAATATTCTGCGAGGAACCGCCAGCGCCGCTTTCAACGACGTCCGTATAGAGCGTCCCTTGAACGAGATAAGCGATCTCATCAAGCTTATTCGCTTCATCTTGGAATAAATAAATAAACTCGTTGCCGATGATTTTACGTTTGCGTTCCGGATCGCTGACGCCTTCGAGTTTATCAAGAAAGCGTTTCTTCGCGTCCACATGGATGAAGTTCATATGGAAATGATTTTGGAAAGTTTCAACCACGCCTTCTGCTTCGCCTTTGCGCAGCAGGCCGTGATCGACGAAAATGCACGTCAGCTGATCGCCGATTGCTTTGTGAACGAGCACAGCCGCAACCGACGAATCGACGCCGCCGCTAAGCGCGCACAGCACTTTCTGATCGCCGACCGTAGCGCGGATTTTCTCCACTTGCTGATCAATAAAATGTTCCATTGACCAGCTCTTCTCCGCGCCGCAAATGCCGTAGACGAAATTGCTGAGCAATTCGTTGCCATGTACCGAGTGACGCACTTCCGGATGAAACTGAACGGCGTAGACCTTCTTCGCCGCGTTCGCCATCGCCGCCACCGGACATGAGTCACTGCTGGCTTCAATCTTAAAGCCTTCTGGCAATGTCTTAACGCGGTCCCCATGGCTCATCCATACCGTTTGCGCCTCAGGCAGCCCTTTAAAAAGCGGGTTGTCGACATTGGCATTGATTTCCGCCTTGCCATATTCACGATGCGTGGCGCGTTCAACCGTTGATCCGTAATACTTGCTGATCAACTGCAGCCCGTAACAAATGCCAAGTATCGGAATTCCTAATTCGAAAATCTCCGGATCACATGTCGGCGCGCCCTCATCATAGACACTGTTCGGCCCACCAGAGAAAATAATCCCTTTTGGCTGTTTCTCTTTAATCTGCGCGGCCGTCAATGTATTCGGCATCAGCTCACTATACACGCCTAGGTCACGAATCCGGCGAGCAATCAGCTGGTTATACTGGCCGCCAAAATCCATTACAATAATCAAATCATTCGGCTGTCCCATTCCCTTGAAGCACCTCGTTCTATTTTTAGCTACCCTTATTCCCGTAATTGCTGACGTTCCTTCACTGATTATTCGCCTTTTCAATTAGAAAAACTTGACGAAGGCTGAGCCCTAGTTTTTCTTATACTGGGTTCCGCTGAATTTTTTATACTTTCTTGACGTACAAAAGAAAACAAACACTATGACTTTATTTTATCAACCTGTTTGCATCAGAGCAAGCTAAATAAAATAGCGCAGCACGAGATAAATGCTGGATACAACCATTGAAAGCAGCATCACTGGCAGACCGATTTTCATAAAGCTGATGAAGGAAATTCGGTGCCCATGCCGCGCCGCAAGCCCGGCGACAACGAGATTTGCGCTCGCTCCGATGAGCAGGCCGTTCCCGCCAAGACAGGCGCCGAGCGACAGCGCCCACCAGACCGGCTGCGTATTTTCTAAACCGAATCGGCCCATATCGTGAATCAAAGGAATCATCGTCGCGACATACGGAATATTATCCACGAAAGCCGAAGCTATCGCGCTGAACCAAAGGACAAGCAAAGTCGTCGCAAGCGGCCTGCCACCGGTCAACTGAATCGCCTGAGCGGCTAACCAGCTGATTACACCTGTATGCACGAGCCCCCCAACGAGAATGAACAAACCAATGAAGAAGAAGAGTGTCGGCCATTCTACAGATGAAAAGGACTGAACCAAATAACGTTCACCTGTCAGAAGTAGAAGAATAAAGGCACCGGTCAGCGCAATCACCGACGTTTCGACGTGCAGCGCCCCATGAAAAAAGAAGCCGATGACAGTTAGGACAAGAATAGTCACCGACTGGATCAGCAGCTTGCGATCCTGAATCTCGTCAGACGCATGCAACTGGGCCAGTCTTGAGCGCGCGTCTTGCGTGCTGTGCAAGGCATGGCGGAAAACAAGGCTGAGAAACCCGAGCGTCACAACAAAAATTATTAGAATGACCGGCGCCAGATTGGTGATAAAATCGATAAAACTGAGCGATTTGACGGCACTGCCAATCATGATATTCGGTGGATCGCCGATCATCGTTGCCGTCCCGCCAATATTGGCCATGAGCGCCTCGGAAATCAGGAAAGGCGTCGGTAAAATTTCCAAACGGCGGGCAATGCTGAACGTCATCGGCACAACAAGCAGCACCGTCGTCACATTATCAAGAAAGGCTGAGCCTAGCGCAGTTAATAAGGATAACGCCACGAGCAGCGGCAGTGGACGGCCCTTCGCCTGCTGCGCCGACCAAATCGCAAGGAATTGAAAAACACCGGTTTTGGACAATAGAGAGACAAGAATCATCATGCCAATCAACAATCCTATTGTATTGAAATCAATGAAGTCAAGCGCGGTTTTCTGATCAAGCACGCCTAGAAATAATAGAGCTGCCGAGCCCAGCATGGCAACGATAGTCCGATTCAATTTTTCAGTAATGATGAGTCCGTAGCTTATAAAAAAAATGATCAGTGCGGTGAGTGCTTCATAGGACACGAACAAGACTCCTTAGATGGGTTCTTTATCAAGTGCCGCCTCTTTGCGACGGAACATCTGCTTCACTGCTGGCGGTGCCGCCAACGTTGAAAGGATAATAATTAGAATAAGGGGCGTGTACAATGCATGGCTGATCAATTGCGACTCACTTCCACTGGCCGCGATGATGAGAGCCACTTCTCCCCGTGAAATCATGCCTGAACCGACGCATAATGAAGACAGCCAATTGAATCCTGTCAGACGCGCGCCCAACGCTGCACCGACCCACTTCGTCAGCACCGCCAGCACCGTGAACAGGAGTATGAACCAGCCATACGCACCAAGGCCGGAAAAGGATACGTTTAACCCAATCGCTGTAAAAAATACAGGAACGAAAATACTGTAAGCAATTGGTTCAACAGTTGTCTCTATTTGCTGACGAAACGGGGTCTGACCAACGGATAATCCTGCGATGAACGCGCCGATGATGCCGGCAACTCCGAACTTCTCTCCATACCAGGCCGCAAGAAAACTGAGCGCAACAGCTGCACTTACCACAGGCTGCGTGACAGGCATCCGCCCCGCTAGGCGCATGATCAATGGGATGGCAAACCAAGCAAAAAGAAGGATGGAAACAAAGAAGATCAATTTCTCACCAATCACAGCGCTTATCGTTTGCGATGACCCGCCAAACATACTTGCGGCAAAAGCCAATAAAATAACAACGAGCACATCATCAAGAACGGCTGCGCCCAGTATTGCCGAACTTTCCCGTGCCTGCAGCTGATTGATTTCTTTCAACGTCTGAACGGTTATACTGACCGAGGTGGCTGACAGCACAATACCAATGAATAACGCAATATTAGTCGAAAGTCCAGCTGCCATGCCGCCAAGCGTACCAAACACCAGTGGAAAAAGAATACCTCCTGTCGCCACAGCCAGCGATGAGCGGCTATTCTGACGGAGCAGCTGCAAATTCGTTTCGTTGCCGGCAAGAAACATCAGCAAAATCACACCAATTTCACTAAACACATGAATGATTTCTGTATTAGCAACCCAGCCAAGTACCGCCGGGCCGAGCACGACCCCAACGAGCAATTCCCCGAGAACCGCGGGTTGCCTTGCCCAGATGCTTAATTGTCCTGCAAGCTTACTGGCAGCAATAATAAGCGCCAGCTGCAATAAAATCGTCATTAAATCCCCCCTAAAAAAATTAAAAAGAGCCCGTCAGTGACAGGCTCCTCCATTAGCATCCGTTTATTTATTTAATTTCATGCTAGCTCAACACCTTATTTCTGTCAATGATGAGCCTTTCGTTCATTTGCTTGCTAATTGTAGGTCAAAAATTATATTAATTTTTCTTTATTTTTCCCTATTAATCTTGAAATCTTGCAAATGAACCTTGATAATTAAGGAATCAAAGCCAAAAATCGCTTCCATCCGACAGAAAAACAGTAGGTATGGAAAATTCCGACAAAGGAGGGCTTCTTACAAACTATCAATCATTTGGAGGGGAAAGTACGTGAAACAATTTGTTAAACGTTCAGCAGCTGTCCTGTTATTCGCTGTATTACTAACGGGTCTGTTTGCTGGACCTTGGCAGCCAGTCGCTCAGGCCTCCACTGCCTATAACGCGCGCGTCACGGTCAGCAAAGCAGCGGTACATACCGGACCTGGCGGACGTTATCACACAGTCGTCAAACTCAGTCGGAATGCCTCAGTGAGAGTAATCGGTACCCGTGGACAATGGAAGAAGATTAGTTACGGTGGAAAGACGCGGTACATATATGCTAATTACATCAAGAAAACCTCGCCAAGCTATAGCTTCCGCTCGTATGCAGCTTATGTCAAATCCTATTCACTCGTTATGCGCAGTAAAGCCAGCAGCCACTATAGAAAGATACGCACGCTGTATATGAACTA
This sequence comes from Sporolactobacillus sp., assembly GCA_047718535.1. Classification (GTDB taxonomy): domain Bacteria; phylum Bacillota; class Bacilli; order Bacillales; family Sporolactobacillaceae; genus Sporolactobacillus. The sequence continues at coordinate 22,038 of JBDNRH010000030.1, read as the reverse complement.
TAAGGTTATAGTTGTTGGCGCCAAAAGCGGCTACAGCTATGTCCAATACGGCAGTCGTAAGGGTTACGTACGTGCAAACTATTTGAAGAGTAGAGTAACTTCATATACGGCCTATGTCGCACCGGGTTCAATCAATTTGTGGAATGGCCCTGGCGCAAAATATGGTCGTGTCACGTATTTGCACCAAAATAACGTAGTTACCGTCACCGGCTCAAGCAGCGGCTATTTGAAAGTGAATTATAATGGAACAAAAGGCTACGCTTGGGGCGGCTACTTCAAAAACGGCACCCCACCACAAGCCCAAGTTTCACCAGCACCAGCCGCTCCAGCACCAGCTCCTGCTCCGGCTCCGGCACCTGCTCCGGCTCCCGTGCAGCAGCTTAACTACACACCTGTAAATTCATATACGGCTTATATTGCTTCTGATAATTTGAGCGTGTATCAAAATCCAGATGCCAATTCCACAGTCGTTGCCACACTACGTGAGCGTACTGCGGTCAGTGTCATTGGCACAAACGGAAATTGGATAAAAATACAGGTTGGAGGCATTTCAGGGTTCATTGATCAGAGTAATCTAACAACTGACTTCAGCAAATTTAATCCTACGTCAGGTTCAAACGGCATTGATATTTCTCATTACCAGAATGACAATACTAACGGGACAATTGATTTTAATGCAGTGAAGAATTCCGGAAATAGTTTCGTTGTAATTAAAGCAACAGATAGTAACAATTGGACGGATCCTCATTTCATTCAAAATGCTGTTAGTGCCACTCAGGCAGGTTTAAAAGTTGACGCCTATCACTTTTTCAGAGCAGACGCTGATCCAGCACAGCAAGCTGATAATTTCGCAACTGCATTAAATACTGCTATTCAGAATGGTGCTCAGATAGGCTACGTTTTTGTGGACGTGGAGACGACGGATGGACTACAAGGTAATCTTAGTGCTAACGTCAATACGTTCTTAAATGAAATGCGTAATAAGGGCTTTACGAAGCTTGGTATATATTCCAGTTTGAATTTCTTCAACGCAAATATCGATATGACACGTATAACGCAACCACAGGAACCCAAACTGCTAATATGGATTGCGCGCTACCGTGGTCAAGATACGAACCTAGGTGTCGGGGCGGCCAATGTCGATATTTGGCAATATACAAGCAATGGAACTGTTGGTGGCATTAATGGGGCTGTCGACTTAGACGTTTCATATTATGATCCCAATGCAATGTAATACTTTGGCTTCTCTCCCCTCTCTTCGGAGGGGTTTTTTTTTGTAAAAAAAATGCCCTTTTTCAAGGGCGAAATAAGAAAATCATAAAGGGGGGAAGTTACTTCCTGCTTCCATATTCTTAGTGTAACGATGAATTATTAATAAATTATTAATAGCCGAGGTTTATCGGCCTTTTTTATTATTGATGCTGCGCTTGATTTAATTTTGGCTGCTCCGAGCAGCCTCTTCGTGCCGCGTCAGCGCACCTATGATGATGCGGCGTTTTAAATACACTATATGGCACCTTCAGATGAATAATCCCGTTCGAATACGGAGCCACCTCATATTCTTGAAAGACAATCACAATGCCCTGATCATAGAAATAAAATTGACCATCCTTCATATTTACTCCCTTAAAACTGTCCAGAAAAAAGTCGTAGCGCCCCTGCGCTTTTAATTCAGTCATCTGCTTCTTCAAATAATTGTTAACCTTATCCTCTTCCGTCTTATTCTTAATCACATCCTGGAGACGATAGCGCTTCCCATCGCGCAAATTATAATTATAGACCGTCTCCAAGTGCATGCCATGCGCACCGCCAGTATACGACTCATCAACGAACGAAACGCTCAGTCTGCATCTTTGATTATATCGAATCGACGGCTGCGTCAAAGCATAGTAAGGACCTGCCGCACTGATCAAGCGATCCCGTTCATATTGTTTTTTATATTTTCTATCGAGATTTTGAATTGCCTGCGCATGCTGCAAAAAAGTTCTGTTAATCTGTTTTTGAATCTTCGGATTGGCAACCCCGCCCGTAATCACTGGGTAAAAGATATGTGCCGCCAATTTTGTGATTTCGATTTTAGCCGGCATCGTACATGATCGGTCATTGGAATGAGCGGATGTCGGTACGGTCACTCCTAGAATGGAAAAGATAATCACAAGAGATAGAAGCCCTCTGCAAACCCGCTTGCCTGATTGCCATTGCATCGCCAAAACTCCCTTACTTTGTTTGCTTATAGTGTCCCCATTTGCTCGAGTTCTATCAGCGTCCACTAATATAAGCCGAAAAAAATAAGACCTATATGAGGTCTTATAAAAGGGGGGTCATTGTTTTTCCGTAATTATAGAATAATGGATCTTTATTAACCAAAGTTTAAATTGATATGAGCATTATGTTTATTTTTTTATGAACAAGGGAATTACTAGTGTTATCTTACCCCCTTTGTCCCCAAACTATTTGGGGCTTTTTCTTGTCTGTTTTTTTATGGAATCCTTTTCTTTTTCACCATAATAGTGATAAAATTAATAGTTACTGGCAATAGAGTGCGGGGAGGGTTTTCATGCTGCGCCACGTAGATGTTATTGAGTTTGTTGATAACTCGCACACTTCTTGGTATACGGTTAAGCAATTGAATGTTGATTTGAAGAAGAGGCAGTTTAAGAAAGGCGACGAACTGGCGATTAATAATAAAACCTATTTCGTTGTCGAGGATTACGGATTACTACGTATCGCGCAATTAAAGAAATCGGTTAATCCCTTTCGTCCGATAGTTGGTCAGTTACGCAACCATAAGTGAGTACGATAAAACGCCGGCAGTGGCAATATGTCACCAGCCGGCGTTTGTCTGCTTTTTTTCTTATGCCCGTCACACACGAAATTGGCGAGTATGCTCTGCCAAATGAACTAAATTGCGCAGAAAGTGATGGGTTGATGCCTCGTAATTGTATTTCTTACCAAGATCATAAATATACCCGTTAATATAATCGACTTCGGTCATCCGGCCTTTCGACATATCTTGATACATGGACGGATAATGCAGCGGATTAGTCTCCGCACTCACATGGCGCACCGTCTCCCATTCCTCCTGACGCGTGGTCAAAAGCTGAATACCCGCGCGCTCGCAGACGTCATACGCTTCATGGATTAACTGCAGGCCGAGCTCGCTAGCCTTGGGGAAAGAGATAAACTCACCCATCTTGATTTCAAATAAGGTACATAATGTGTTCACAACTGAATTGAAGATGACTTTCGCCATTAAGGTGCCTTGAAAATTCGTCGTTAATGTCGGGTTAATTTGCGCTTCAGTAAAATCCTTGACAATTTGCTGAGTCACTTCATCAGGCTCTTCAGTCTGATTGGCCATATTAATTGACCCAGCACCGCGTTTACCGATAAAGTCCACATCACCTGCTTTGTTCAGCACTGTACCGATTAAGCATGTCCCGCCAATCACTTTTTCAGGGCTGAAATAGTGATTGAGCTTCTCGATATGTCCCATACCATTCATGCCGCTGAAAATATAATGGTGCGGCTTGAAGAAGGAGGCACTGCGCTCCAGCAATTCTTCCAGCTGCATCTGCTTAGCAAAAACAATGAAGACATCTGGATTGCCAGTATACTCTTCCGGAGAGAAGATTTTGATTGGTACGAGATGGCGATTCTCTCCGTCGCGGGACACATAGACGCCGCCCTGCTCCTGAATCGTTTGCACTTGTTCGTCCCACGTATCGACAAAGTCCACATGAAAACCCGTTTCCTGAAGCAAGACACCAAACCGCAGTCCCATGGCACCTGATCCAAGAATCGCATATGATAATTTCTTATCCAATATTTCTTCACCCCATCACATGATTTCCTCTCTATTACTTTATCACGCTTTGACCGTCAAACATGGTTTCGGCACGATTATTTTTCCAAATCGAAGTTATCGAATCGCGGCTTATAGGGGCCAGCCGCGCCGTTTCAATCAAGTCCATTGATATAAATATTCTATTAACTCGTTGCCTGCCACTATGCTCCATTATGTACGCGTCCGGGCCTCTGCCCGAACATCCGTTAAGCAAACTTCGGTTTAAGAATCTTTTGTAAGTGCCGTTGGTCAATTTTCTGATCAATTCGATCCATTGCTTGCCTGTCCTTCCAAATTTGCTCTCGGCTTTTTTTTAAAAGTTGAGCATACGAATGATGCTTCTTCATTTGAATCACTCTCCTTTTGCTATACATTATTTTATCATCCGATTATGAATTTTCTATTAACAATAGAATCAACGACTCGCTTAGGCATGTGAACAACTTAGTTCGTTCACTTATGTCTCCAGCTAACGATGCGCTCTGACCCGCGCAATCGCAAGACGGCAAACAGACAGCACAAACCACGTGAGAAAATAACCAGCTATAACGTCACTCAAATAATGTTTGCCGAGATACACTCGACTCAAACCAATAAATGCGGTAACAATTGCCGCTACGAACAGAATCAGCAGTCGCAGCGAACGCTTATGCAGATACGGAATAGTGATGACGGCAACTGTCATAAACAAGGCGAAGGCCATCATCGCATGATCGCTTGGGAACGAAAAATGAGCACCTGGCAGCGGACGCGGACGTTGGAACAGATGCTTTAGCACGGTATTTAATACATAGGAACAGACGGAAACTGAGAACAGGAGCACGGCTCGACAGCGTAAATCAATTGCCGTCTCCGTTTTTTTCAATAACGCTGCTAGTAAGATTAGAAACAGACCAACTAGTATTGCCGCTATAAGCAAATGAGCAGGTGATAAGAAATGATCCACACCCTTCATTATTTTCTTTACAGCATGTGTCCAATGCTGCTCGGCCCAGAAGAAGCAGGCATTGTCGAGCGGCTGCAGCATTCCTGTCTCCACGCCGACTGCCATCGCTATAAAACCGGCGCAGCCAACGACACTGCCGACTTTTTGAAGCCTATTAGATTTGAACTTATGCATAATGGTTCTCCCTCTCAATTCTCACGGAACGACTAATTAATTGTCTTTCTCAGCTTCCTGAGAAAGCATTTACGGCTTTCGGGCCAAATCAATGGTTCGTCCAATTTTTATAGTTCTTCGCTGCTCGCGAAGCAAAACTAGGGAGAAGGCATTTAAAAAGTTCATCTTCAAAATGGCGACGATTGAACCGATAACTGAACTCATCCAGATGGGTTTGAAGCGATGTTTATAGTATTTCACTCTAGTTTAAATGTCGACAAATTTCTTCTTTGAAACTGGCAAAGTGAATCACGCTTGACTCTGAGAAAATCATCTTCAAATGTGTTCGGCTTCTTATGCATTTTTTATTCAATTTATCGCGTTGTGCATTTTATTCACTTATAACTAAAACTTGAAACACCAAAATTAGTCTTCAACCCTTGTCACATAAGGGTTTATGCAAAAATAAAAGCATGAACACCGACAACTCGGTATAATTGAAGTGTCGAATCCCAATTAATCGAGGAGTGTTCATGCCATGAAAAGTATAACACGAACTGATCGTTAAAATAAAAAAAGATACCTCTCAGAAGATGGATCAATATCTAAAAGGTATCCGTAAAATCACTCTATGATCCTCATTTGAAATAAAATGAGGATTTTTCGCTGCCTTTTTGCCTTAACCATGTTTGCAAGTCACTCAAAAGTCCCGTTGCAATGGGATTTTTGAGATTATATTACATCATGCCGCCCATGCCTGGGCCGCCTGCTGGCATTGCCGGTTCCGGATGTTCTTCCGGCTTGTCGGCAACAACACATTCGGTCGTCAGCAGCATTGCAGAGACGGAAGCTGCGTTCTGCAGAGCGGAGCGGGTCACTTTCGTCGGGTCTACGATGCCGGATTCAATCATGTCGACCCAAACATCTTTAGCCGCGTCGTAACCGATACCTGGTTTCTGTGACTTCAGCTTCTCAACAATGACAGAGCCTTCAAGACCCGCATTTTCGCCAATCTGACGAACAGGTTCTTCCAAAGCGCGGATGACGATGTTCACACCTGTCAGTTCATCACCTTCAGCGTCAACAGCGGCGACGTCTTTAATGACGTTTGCCAAAGCCGTACCGCCACCGGCTACGATACCTTCCTGAACAGCCGCACGTGTCGAGTTCAGCGCGTCTTCGATACGCAGCTTGCGTTCTTTCAATTCTGTTTCCGTTGCCGCACCCACTTTGATAACAGCTACGCCGCCAGCCAGTTTAGCCAGACGTTCCTGCAGCTTCTCCTTGTCAAAGTCAGACGTTGTTTCTTCGAGCTGTGCCTTAATTTGGTTCACGCGAGCACCGATTTTGTCGGATTCGCCAGCGCCTTCCACGATCGTTGTATTATCTTTCGTAACGATGACCTTGCCGGCCGTACCAAGCTGATCGATCGTCGTTTCCTTCAATTCCAGACCAAGATCGCCAGTGATAACTTGGCCGCCAGTCAGAACAGCGATATCTTCGAGCATTGCTTTGCGGCGATCGCCAAAGCCTGGAGCCTTAACCGCAACGACATTGAATGTCCCGCGCAGCTTATTCAATACAAGTGTTGCCAATGCTTCGCCTTCTACGTCTTCGGCGATAATCAGCATTGCTTTGCCTTGTTGAACGACCTTTTCAAGAACAGGCAGGATTTCCTGGATATTAGAAATTTTCTTATCTGTAATTAAAATATAGGGGTTGTCCAATTCGGCTTCCATCTTATCCTGGTTCGTGACCATATAAGCCGATGCGTAACCACGATCGAATTGCATACCTTCCACAACATCCAGTTCAGTAGCGAAGCCCTTTGATTCTTCGATCGTTACAACACCGTCGTTGCCAACCTTCTCCATCGCTTCTGCAATCAGTTCGCCGACTTTTTCATCTGCTGCTGAAATTGAAGCAACCTGAGCAATTGATGCTTTACCTTCAATTGGTTTAGAAATTTTCTTCAGACCTTCTACCGCTGCGGTCGTCGCTTTTTCAATACCGCGGCGAATGCCCATCGGGTTAGCGCCAGACGTTACGTTCTTCAGTCCTTCACGAATCATCGCCTGAGCGAGTACTGTTGCAGTTGTCGTACCGTCACCAGCAACATCATTCGTTTTGCTGGCAACTTCTGATACAAGACGTGCACCCATATTTTCAAATTTATCTTCGAGTTCAATTTCCTTAGCAATTGTCACACCGTCATTGGTAATTAGCGGTGAACCATACTTTTTATCCAGTACAACGTTACGGCCTTTCGGTCCAAGCGTTACTTTAACTGCATTTGCCAGAACATCGACGCCGTGCAGCATTGAACGGCGTGCTTCTTCGCCAAACTTAATTTCTTTTGCCATCGTTTAAAGTCCCTCCTGAATAATATTCGCTCGCTAATCAGTCAATAACTGCAAGTACATCGTCTTGACGAACAACAAGATATGTCTTGCCGTCATATTTTACTTCAGTACCTGCATATTTTGAAAAGATCACCTTGTCTCCTTCTTTCACGTCCAAAGCAATACGTTCGCCTTTGTCGGAGACTTTGCCGGCGCCAACAGCGATGACATGGCCTTCCTGCGGCTTTTCCTTAGCCGAATCAGGAAGCACGATGCCACTTGCTGTCTTTTCTTCTTTTTCTTGTGGTTCGATAACGATCCGATCACCTAATGGCTTTAACATGAGAAAAATACCCTCCTTAAAGATGTTAAGTAAAGTACTTTGTTAGCACTCACTTCTCCTGAGTGCTAATCCATTTAATATAATAATCAACTTCTACCATTTTTGCAAGTTCTAATATAAAAAAATTAAGTTCTTTAAGTTCTCTAAACATTGGCTGCACAGGCCGTCGCTTACTGTCTGAGTCGTCCCAAGCTGCGCCATGAGCGATGCCAATGACTTTTTTCTGTGTTAAAATGGAAAACACGAACGAATCACTATGAAACGCATCATGCACTCATCAGACGAGGTGTTCCGCTTTGATTAAGCGCTATTTGGCAATAGTTGTGCTGTATATTTGCTGTGTGTTCTCCCCTTTCCTCCCTTTCTTCATGCCCATCGCTCGGCTTTTCCCCCATCTAAAGGATGGTAAGGGAATCGTCTACACCGCGGTATTCTGCCTGACATTGATCCTCACGCTGCTGCTCCTGCTTCCTGAACGCAGCCAGCGAGCGGTTCGTCCCACCTCATTCATTGAGGCGCTGCTGTGGGCATTCCTTGGAATTATCGGACTGTTCCTAGTGCAATTTATCGCGACGTTTATCAATGTATTATTGCTGCATCAAGCGGCACCTTCAACGCATACCCAAGATATTGTCAATTTGACGCGCGCATCACCGCTATTCATTTTTACAGTCAGTGTTATCGGACCTATGCTCGAAGAGATTGTGTTCCGAAAAATTTTCTTCGGATCGCTGCGCAGCAAAATGCCCTTTATTATTGCTGCCGCCATTAGTTCGTTTGTTTTCGCCGTTGTCCATATGGATCTGTCGCATCTGTTGACTTATTTCCTGATTGGTTTCTTTCTCTGCTATGTCTACGCGCGAACAGGGCGAATCTGGGTGACAATGATTATGCATGCCGGAATGAACAGTATCGTCATTCTTGTCAATCTTGCCATCGCAAGCACTCCTTTAATTATGCTTTGGCCGCATTAATTTAGAAAAACGTGGCAAGACCAAGTCCGCAGGCGACGGCTGAGCCCTAGCTTTTCTTATACTTGGTTCCGCTGAAATCTATATGCTTTCTTAACGTACAAAAAAAGAGCTGTCCCGCAGATGCATTGCATCTTGGGCAGCTCTCAGCTTATGTTGCTCTATTAGGCGTCTTCTCCAGACGTTTCCCATTCCGTCAGAATTTCCGGGCCATCTTTTGTTATAGCCAGTGTGTGCTCATACTGCGCCGACAGCGACCCGTCAATTGTCCGTGCCGTCCAGCCATTATCATCAACCTTTGAGCGCCAGTCACCGGTATTAAGCATCGGCTCAATCGTGATCGTCATCCCTTCGCGCAGACGCAGCCCGCGGCCCGGCCGGCCGTAATGCGCGACTGCCGGATCCTCGTGCATCGTCGGCCCGATGCCATGGCCAACAAATTCACGAACCACACTCAGTCCCTCTGCCTCTGCGTATTCCTGAATCGCATGGCCGATGTCACCGAGCCGATTGCCGACAACCGATGCCGCAATACCTCGATACAGCGCTTCTTTCGTCACCTGAAGCAAATGTTCCGCTTCCTCGGATATCGTTCCAACCGGATAGCTCCACGCCGAATCAGACAAAGCACCGTTTAGATTCACGACCATGTCAATCGTGACTATATCACCATTTCTAAGTGGTTTTTTATTCGGAAACCCATGGCAGATCTCATCGTTGACCGAAGCACAGGTCGCATATTTATAGCCTTGGAAACCCTTCTCTTCCGGAATTGCGCCATGCTTCTCAAGAAAGTCATTGACAAATTCTTCGATTTCCCAAGTTGTGATACCCGGGCGAATCATTTTCTCAATCTTGCGATGCGTCAGTGCCAGAAGCTGGCCTGACTTCTTCATTTCTGCGATTTCATTCGATGATTTCAATTGAATCATTGCTCACGTTCACTCCTATTATCCTCAGCCATACGGACAGCCGTACGGCATTTCATACTCCTAGTTTACCACTTTAGGCAAGCGTTCAACGACCCGTTTGGCGCTCTTCTGTCGAATGATTTAAAAAATAAATAAGCGACTGAAGCTCAACTGTCATATCCACATGGCGCACGTAGACTTCCGGTGGAAGCGACAGACGAACTGGCGAGAAATTCAAGAAGCCGCGAATGCCCGAAGCCATGGCTTGTTCGGCAACGGATTGCGCTTGATCTGCTGGTATGGTCAAAATTGCCACCGTGATATCGCGGTTGTCATCTGTGCGTAAGGCCTCAATCGGATGCACATCAGTCCCGCCGATTGTTGTTCCCGCCTTCTCTGGATTCTTATCATAGGCGCGGACAATCTGTGTATTATTGTTCTTTCGAAAATTATGGTTAAGCAGCGCCGTCCCTAGATGGCCGACACCAATCAGGATAACCTTAGACAGCTCATCCTGATACAGTATTTTTTTCAGAAAATCCATGAGATGCTGCGTATCATAACCATAGCCTTTCCTGCCTAGAGCACCAAAATAGGAAAAATCTTTGCGAATGGTTGTAGAATCAATTTGCACAATTTTCCCGAATTCCGATGACGAAATTCTCATTTTACCGTTTGCCACCAAATGCTGCAGCGACCGATAATACAGCGGCAGGCGCTCGGCTGTGGCTTGTGGTACTTTCTGATTTGCCATTCCTGCTTCTCCCCCCAAACTACCGTGCGTACTTCAAAGATCCTGTCCGCCCAGTAGAAATTCACGGTAGTATCCTTTAAACACTATACAACAAATAAATTGAGAATGTGTGGAAACTGCCTGAAACGGTTTCACAAGAATTGCTTCGCCGAACTCCTCTTGCTGTTTCTTCAAAACTTAGGCTACAATTAGAGAAGCGCAGCAGTAAATGTCGCGCCACCGGCCAGATGGCTTGGCTAGTTTATTGAGGTGACTTGACAATGATTCTTTTGCAGGCACAGGCTATTTGCAAATCGTTTGCTGCAGAGCCTATATTAACGAATATTTCGGTTGAAGTGAAACTGGGTGAACACGTCGCGCTTGTCGGGCGCAATGGCGCCGGTAAATCGACATTGTTGAAAATTATAGCCGGTGCGATCAGTGCCGATAGCGGTACAATCATCGTACCGAAGGAGAAGACAATTGGTTATTTGCCGCAGAACGCCACTCTGAACTCCTCACGTGGCATTTATGACGAGTTGCTGACTGTTTTCCAACCCCTTCTAGAGCTCGAGCGAAAGCTGCACGCCATGGAAGAACAAATAGCGGTGCAGGCAAATTTAAGTGAGACCGATAATACGCAGCTTCTCAGTACCTATGACACACTTCTGACTGAATTTAAGACAAGAGGCGGGTATACGTATGATGCGGAGATTCGCGGCGTGCTCAATGGGCTTCAATTTGGCGGATTTCCAGATTCAACTCCTGTCAGCAATCTCTCCGGTGGGCAGAAAACGCAGCTTGCCCTCGGAAAATTGCTGCTGATTAAACCCGATCTGCTCATCCTTGACGAACCGACGAACCATCTCGATATCGAGACGTTGAGCTGGCTGGAAAACTATCTTCAGCGTTATCCTGGAGGCATTCTAGTCGTTTCCCACGATCGCTATTTTCTCGACAAGGTCGTCACTAAAGTCTACGAGATTGCCCGGCACCAATCGAAAAAGTACAGCGGTAATTATAGCCGCTATATCGAGCTTCAGGCTGCCGAGCGTGAGCAAGAAGTCAAAAATTATGAAAAACAGCAGAAAGAAATTTCGCGATTAAATGATTTTGTTCAGAAAAATATTGTCCGGGCATCCACGACAAAACGGGCACAGAGCAGACGCAAACAACTGGAAAAAATGACTGTGCTTGACCGGCCGCAAGGTGATCAGAAAGCCGCTGAATTTGCCTTTACCGTTGACAGGCAAAGCGGACGCGATGTGCTTTCAGTAAAGGATATGACCGTCGGTTACGCAGGTCAAGCAATGATCAGAAATTTGCATTTTCAACTAACGCGCGGCGATCGCGTCGCGCTTGTCGGACCGAATGGAATCGGTAAGTCAACGGTGCTGAAAGCGATTGCCGGTGGCCAAACACTGATTTCCGGGGACGTACAACTCGGCAGCCACGTAACAATTGGCTATTACGATCAGGAACAGACGAGTCTGAATGACACCAAAACAGTTCTGAACGAATTATGGGATGACTATCCGCTTAAACCTGAAAATGAATTGCGCAATATCTTAGGTGGCTTTCTTTTCTCAGGAGATGAGGTCCTAAAGCGTGTCAGTCTGCTCAGTGGCGGTGAGAAAGCGCGCCTGCTCCTTGCCAAACTGATGATGCGCCACGATAATTTACTGATCCTTGACGAACCAACGAACCATCTCGACCTTGAAAGTAAAGAGGTTCTTGAAAACGTACTCGATGATTACCCTGGCACATTATTATTTGTCTCACACGACCGTTATTTTATTAACCATATCGCCAATCACATCTTTGAATTATCACGGGATGGCCTCGTCACTTATCTTGGCGATTATGATTATTATATTGAGAAGAAAAATGAACTGGCGGAGCTTGCTCGTTTGGAGTCTGAAGAAAAGCCAGCAAATGAAAATGCGCCTGCCGCTTCCTCAGGCAAACAGCAATTTCTGATCGACAAGGAGACAAAGAAAGTAAGGCGGCAATTGGAGCGCACGATCGAGCGCCTGGAGCAGGCAATCAGTACAGCTGAGGAAACGATCGAAACAAAGCAGCAGGCGCTTGTAACTCCTGAAGTTTTCAATGACGTCATCAAGGCACGCGATGTTCAAGCTGCCATCGAGGAAGAGCAAGCAACTCTCGCTAAACTAATGGAAGAATGGGAAGACGCTCAAACGTCCTTAGAAGCCCTCGGTCAATGAGAAAAAATCGTAAAAAAGAAAAAGTGGACAACTTCTACAGCTGTCCACTTTTTTACACTCGAATTATCAGTCTATGACAAAACACTGGCGCGTCTTATGCATGCGTCATGTTATGAATCGATACCGCCCTATACCCCGCTCGGGCAATAATTGCGCGCAGCTTCTTTTCCGACATATCCTCCATTGTGTGGATCGTCGCCTCGTGTTCACGAAGTGCAACCTCTGAGGTCACCCCACTAAGCTGATTCAACGCATTTTGCACGCGGACTGTACAAGCACGGCAATGCATCCCTTCGATTTGGATCTTTTTGTGAAATGGATAATGCGAGGGATCAGTGTCAGCAGCGTCTAACTTCTTAATTGACACGCATCCGCCACTGCCGCAGCAACCGGCGCGCAGGCTTCGAATAGTGCGCTGTCCAGCAAAAATTAACCCAACAGCAATCGCTGCACAGAAAATCCAAGTAGCCACAACTCAGGACCTCCTTCCCTAACGATTGTAATATACAGTCACTGATCGCTCTTTCTCACTGTGATAATCAGTTTCGGTCCACCGGCCTGTTCAGATAAACGGCGCGCATTGGCACGTGCGGCCGCATCGGGTTTCTTCAGCCCATGCGCGCGCAATTGATGCGCTGGACAGACGGCGCGTGCCCCGCAATCCGCACACGCACCTTGACGGCATACGGAACGAATCGCTAAACCATAGAGGGTCAGCAAAATGGCGAAAACAAGTAGTGTCGCAAGATTCATCGCGTGACCTCCAATCGTTCAGATGCCTTGCCTGTATGTTGACGGTGCGCATAAGACGGCCTGAATAAGAGAAAAACAACGAAGGCGATCAGCAGAAACGCGATCAGCGTTTCAACATGAAATGATTGACCAAGAAAGAGGACTTGACTGATTTGATTGAATACAAATGCTATCCCATACCCAAGTGTCATCTGATAGCCAATCGCAATCATTGTCCATTTATAAGAATTCATTTCTTTCGCCGTTGTACTCATCGCGACGATGCAGGGCGGATTAAACAGATTAAACAGCATAAACGAAAACGCGCCGACCCAAGTGAACATCGATCCAATGCCAGCGACCAGTGCGTGTGTATTCCCCGAATCCGACACACCATTTAGAACAGCAAGCGTGCCAATCGCATTTTCCTTAGCCATCAAAGCACTGATTGAGGCAACGGCACCCTTCCATGTACCGAACCCAAGCGGCACAAAGAACCAGCTAATCCCGTGACCGACCGCTGCCAGCATACTCGCTTCAACATCAGTGACCATCTGCAGCCGCCAATTGAATGTCGATAGGAACCAAATCAGGCTGCATGCGAGAAAGATAACTGTTCCCGCTTTAAGAATAAAGTGCTTGCTGCGTTCCCACATATGGATGAGAACACTTTTGATTGAGGGGATGTGGTAGGCAGGCAATTCCATGACGAACGGAGCGGGATCGCCAGCAAATAGCCGTGTTTTCTTGAGAATAATTCCTGATATGGCAATCATTGCAATTCCGAGCAAATACATCGTCGGAGCAATCCAGACGGAACCAGGAAAGAAGGTCAATACCATCATCGTAATAATTGTTAATTTGGCACCACATGGCATAAATGTCGTCAGCATAATCGTCATACGGCGATCTTTTTCATTTTCTATCGTACGCGTTGCCATAATACCAGGCACACCGCATCCTGAACTGATTAAAATCGGAATAAATGATTTGCCGGAAAGGCCAAACCGCCGAAACAGGCGATCCATAATGAATGCGACGCGCGCCATATAACCAGAGTCTTCCAAAATGGACAGAAAGAAGAAAAGAATCATCATCTGCGGCACAAAACCTAGAACTGTGCCGACACCGCCAATAATACCGTTGATAATCAGACTGTTGAGCCAGTTCGCCGTTCCCATTGCGTTCAGCAAAGAGGTGGCTGCATTCGTCAGCCAATCGCCAAATAACGTATCATTTGTCCAGTCCGTGACATAAGAGCCGATGGTGGTTACAGAAAGATAGTAAATAACCCAGATAATTGCCAAAAAAATAGGAAGGGAAAGGAAACGATTGGTTACAATGCGATCAATCCGATCAGACACTGAAAGCTTGCCGTTTATCCGCTGGAGGCATTTCTCAACGATTTCGCCAATGAAATCATAGCGCTCGTTCGTAATGATTGTCTCACTGTCATCGCCGTAATCTTTCTCAACCGCTGCAGTCAAGTCCTCGATTTGTTGCTTGCGTAAATCAGAAAGTTCAAGGCTGTCAGCAATCCTCGGATCACGCTCGAATAGTTTTACAGCGTACCAACGTAATTGTTCCTCGGAAATGGAGCCGGTGATCATGCCGCCAATTTGTGAAATAACATTTTCCACCTGCCGGCTAAAGGCTGCAAGCGGTGGCTGCGCTGTTGCCGCCTTGGCCAACTGAACAGCTGCCTCAACGGTCTCCGTGAGGCCAATTTTTTTCACCGCGGACATTTCAATTACCTTGCAGTGAAAGGCTTTCTGAAGCATCTTCGGATTGACTGTGCTTCCTGATTTGCGAACGATATCAATCATATTTAACGCAAGAACAACCGGAATGCCTAATTCCAGAATCTGTGTCGTTAAATAGAGATTGCGCTCAAGATTGGTCGCGTCGACAAGATTAATGATCGCATCTGGGCGCTCCTGAATAAGATAATTGCGGCTGACAACCTCTTCAAGCGTATACGGAGAAAGTGAGTATATACCAGGCAAATCTGTTATAACAACGTCTTTAAAATTCCTGAGTCTGCCTTCCTTTTTTTCAACCGTCACACCCGGCCAGTTGCCGACATACTGGCTGCTTCCTGTCAATTGATTAAATAATGTCGTCTTGCCGCAATTCGGATTACCAACCAAAGCGATTTTCACCGATATTCCCTCCTTTCGTTAGACAAGTTCGATACTTTCCGCTTCATTCTTCCTGATCGACAGTTCATACCCGCGAACTGTCACTTCAATAGGATCACCAAACGGAGCGACTTTACGTACAGCAATCGATGTGCCCCTTGTAATACCCATATCCATAATCCGTCTGCGGAGCGCACCTTCTCCTCTAATCCCTGCGACAACCGCCTTTTCCCCTGGCTGCATATCTTTGAGTGTCTTCACAGTTCCTGGCTCCCCTTCTGCTCAGTAGGTCATCACGCGCCTGGCCATAGCTTTACTCAAGGCAAGCCGCGTTCCCTTTATCATAACAATGACGTTGCCGCATGATTCGGCTACAACGGTCAGCTCCGCGTCCTCAACAACGCCAAGATTGCGCATAAACCGCTTACTGTCATCTTTACCTGACAAAGAAGACACACGAACTTTCTCCCCAGCATGCACCATGCTTAACGGAAGTGCAGGTTTTCTTCGTTGAGCGAACGATTCTAATGCTCCCGTACTGCGATTATCTTGCGTTCTCAAGCAAAATGCCTCCTCGGCTGTACCCCACATACGACTCACCCCAGTTGTCTACTTAATTGATTACTATATCCATTTTATTGATAATGATTTTCATTGTCAATGATAAGTAAAAAATTTATATAGGGTGGTCGGTGGTACCGCATCTGTTAATCTATTTCAGATTTAACCGATCCATTCATCTCCACGTTAAATCGTTCGATCGGTAAATTAGGACTGCCGTTCAGTGTTAAATCAGCACGCATCCCATGTAAATAATTTATGGTGCCAGCTGCCGCGATCATAGCCGCATTATCTGTACAATACGTCAGCGGCGGAATCACGAGCGGAATGCCAAGACTTTTGGCGGCAATCGCTAGATGGGCACGCAAATGACTATTTGCCGATACACCGCCAGCAACTAGAATTTGCTGAGCATGGATGCGTTCAGCCGCGATCATCGTCTTCTTGACCAATACCTCACTAACGCTTTCCTGAAAACTAGCTGCAACATCTGCCGACCGGATCGTCTCCCCGCGCTGCTTGCTGTTATGGATATAATTCAGCACAGACGATTTTAAGCCGCTGAAGCTGAAATCCAAAGACCCCTCTTCAAGCCATGCTCTCGGAAAATGGATCGTGGCCTGCCCCTTGGCAGCCAGCCGGTCAATTTCCGGTCCGCCCGGATAGGGTAAACCGAGTGCGCGTGCAACCTTGTCAAAGGCTTCACCCGCAGCGTCATCCCGTGTCGTTCCGATTACCTCGTAGCACCCATGAGCACGCATCACAACAAGTTCTGTATGCCCACCTGAGACGACTAAGGCCAGCAAAGGGAACTGCATAGCCGCAACGAAACGATTGGCATAGATATGACCCGTAATATGATGGACAGCTACAAGCGGCAGATGATGCGCGAAGGCAAGCGTTTTCGCCGCATTCACACCTACAAGCAGCGCACCAATCAGACCCGGCCCCTGTGTCACGGCAATCGCGTCCAGCTCCGCCCAAGACACACCCGCATTGCTGAGCGCCTCTTCAATGACGATCGTGATTTGATCCACATGATGACGTGAAGCTACCTCTGGAACGACACCGCCAAAACGACGGTGAATATCAATTTGCGAAGCCACTGCGTTAGACCGTACAATCGTCCCATTTTCCACAATGGCGGCAGCCGTCTCATCGCAGCTTGTTTCAATCCCCAGAATTAAAGTGTGTTGTTTCCCTCTTGCTTCTGTCATATCTTCACCCACATAACCAGCGCATCTTCACTGTTATTTGTATAATAATTCTTACGGATGCCGCCATTTTCAAACCCAAGCTTACGGTATAGATTCTGCGCCACTTGATTGCTGACCCGAACTTCGAGACTCATGGAACGTGCCCCGCGTAACTTGGCAAAGCCAATCACGTGGCGAAGCAGCCCTTCACCGATTTTTTTCCCTCGGTAAGAACTGAGCACGGCAATATTGGTCACATGCGCTTCATCAATGATCACCCAGACACCGCAGTAACCGATAATCTGTCCCCGGTATTCAGCAACGAAATAGGTGGCAAAATGATTCGAACTTAACTCATTATGGAACGCCTGTTCCGACCATGGCACCTCAAAGGCATCATGTTCGACAACCATGACTTGCCCGATATCTGCAGTCTCCATTTTCCTGATGACAAGTGTTCCCGTATTGCGCATCCTCATCGCCTCTCATTGGCCAGCCACTTTGCTTCGGCCTCCGCCATCCGCAAATAAACTGGCTGAAAATGATCGATATCCTGCACCGTTTCTCTCTTCATTCCAAGCCGCGCCAATTCTGCAGGGCGCGGACTGTTTTGGGTAATCCCGCCCGCGATTGCCCATTGATAGTTGATGAGTGTCTCCTGCCACTGCGTCATATCATTGCTGAGAAAGAGCACTGGCTGCTCCAGCGCGTTCAGCTGCGTCAGCCAATCAGTCATCATCACTAGCTGATCGGCTTGCCTGCACACGACATCTCCATCTACCGACTGATAGAGTCCGGAAAATACTTGACCGCGCCGTGCATCGAAAAACGGAGCAATATAACCATTGAAATTGCGTCCGTTCTGTGCGACAATCTCCAGGCTGGAAATGCCGACCAGTTCCTTTTTCAGCGTCCAGGCGAGCGTCTTGGCAATTGTGACCCCAATCCGCAAACCTGTATAAGAACCTGGACCATACGCTACCGCAATGCGATCCAATTCCTCCAGATTCATATCTAGCGACTCAGCCAACTGGGCAATCGCCGGCAGCAACTGCTCCGAATGTTTTTTTCGGCTATTTGTCGTTAATTCCCCCAGCACCTTCTGATCTGTGGCGAAGGCCACGCCCATCACGAGATTGGATGAATCAATCGCCAATATTTTCATGTGCCTCTATCTCCCTGCATAATCGTTCTGCATTTTTTCCATGCGCCGTGATCGTCAGCTTTCGCTTCGTTTCATCTATGTGCGTCAATTTTATCTGTAGATAATCATTCGGCAGCCATGAGGGAATATTCTCCGCCCACTCAATCACCGTCACACCATGCTGATCGTAATATTCCTCAATACCAATGTCTTCTTCATCAGTGATACGATAAACATCCATATGAAAAAGTGGAAGACGTCCACTGCGATATTCTTTAATTATCGTAAACGTAGGACTATTCACCAGCTCATGAACACCGAGCCCCCGTGCCAGCCCTTTCGTAAACACGGTCTTTCCAGCTCCCAAATCACCAGACAGCGTCACGACTGTTCCCGGGCTCAAAAGGGCAGCGATTCGCTGCGCCAATTCCATCGTTTCTTTCGCATCATCCAGAATCCGCTGCAGCAACGTCATCCACTCCGCTCTTTGTTTGAAAGCTACTGTGCATAGCTATCGAACCCATCTTATGTTACTCCCTAGTTTACCATATCTGATCATTGATTTCTTGATTAGGCAGGCAAATTAAGCAAATCAAGCAGATGAGGATTGGTTCAGAACGCGTATAGGTACTAAATCTTCGGATGGCATTGCGCCGTAATCTCTGCAGCACTTGATTGGACAATTCAAAGCTTGAAAAAAAAGAAAAGGTGGATGACGCAACGGTTTCCACCTTTTCTTATCCATTCAAATTCAGTTAATTGATGCGAGTAACTGCCGGTTGCAAACCAGATTTCACGACCCCAGATAACTGTAACACGTATCGGAAATCATCGGTTGGCTGTCAACTGTCCTTGATTCAATATACTATTAGGCACAACTGATGTATGATCTCCGTTTATGTGAAGTAAGAAACTTGGTGCAAAAGTTGATTGATGATTCGAGAAAAGCCCTCTATTTGTCATATAACTTGTAACAACCACATTATTACTGTTCTGTTGAGGAATGGCAAAATGTGAATACGTAAACGTCAAATCATTGGGATCAAGTGCCGTATGAAGGACAAGTCCGCTGTGATTCAGTGGTTTGTATGGACCCGTTATCGAGTTAGCAACAAATCCAAGCATATATATATCTTTATCACCAATTCCATCAATTGTCATTTTTGAGCCTCGTGAATCGGTGAACAAATACCATTTTCCATTTTTTTCGAAAATATTGGCGCGCTCAATTTCGTCTGTTATCGTATTCGATGTAATCAGAGGCTTCATCACTTGCTTCAGTGTGTAGTCATTGTTCAACTCAATGATTCCCAATGCACCATTAGCAAGCACCGCAAGCTGTTTCTTTGAACTCTGAAGCAAGGCCGCTCTTTCTGTTTGAAAGAAGCGTGCATTTCCACCATAATACGCACGATTATTAAGCTGATCGTCGCCCTGATAACCGTCATCTGTCCCCGTATTGCTTTCAAATACAAGGTATTTATGTCCGTTAGCAACAATATAATGTGGATCACGCAGAGTAGAATTATCTCCGGATTGGTAGGCACCCTCGTCAATAAACTGTTGAATGTTCTGATAGTATGTCCCATCTCCATCAAAGATTGATTTATGATCAGATACACCGTCCACATGGAGTGACTCCTCATCAGGTTGTGATAAGTTGACTTGCGCCGTTGTCAACGTCTGTTTGCCCCATCCAGTTCCGCCATCTGCGGGGGCTCCCGAAAAATCGGTATAAAAGAGACGGACATGACCGTCACTCGTTAACGTTGCTGATCCAGACCATTCCTGTGTTTGATATTGCAAATACGGATCACCGGGAACATTCTTGTCACTATCCTTAAAAACTCTCCCGGCATTTTCCCAGCTGTCAATTGATGTGTCGCCCATCTTCTGATAGAAAAGATAAATGGACGTATCATTGCCATTCTTCGGATCGCCTGCCAGTGCAAAAACGATGTGGTAGCCGTGGTAATTGGCGACTGTCCCGTCCGCGTTCTGCAATGGCCAGCTGTCCCATACGTCTAAATTAATCAAATTACCGTCCTTATCATACCCCTTAGCCGACTGTATGTTTTGAATGGATGACGCATCGAATGAAGGCACCTGGAATTGGGAATTATTTTCCTGATCAGGGATACGGAGCATATCTTTCCGAGTAAGATGTGAAATACCATAGCTTTGATAATAACCCTTATCCGTACTATCTTTTGCAAAAGAAAGAGTGCCTGTGCCTAGAAATGTCATCGTTGTCACTGCAATTATAATTGCTTTCCGACCAAATTTAGTATAATCCATTGTTTCTCCTCCTCGAATTTTTTCTTATACGTTAAGAAAGTATAAAAATTTCAGCGGAACCAAGTATAAGAAAAGCTAGGGCTCAGCCTTCGCCTGCGGACTTGGCTTCGCCAAGTTTTTCTAATAAAATGTTTGATCATGTTTAACGACAAACAACATTGATAGAGAATTAAGATCAAATAAAAATACAAATTATATCTTATTTTACAAATAATTACATTAAAAATGATAAAATATATATTGAGAACTGCGCACCCATTAAATTCCTGCAATTCTCAATAAGCAATCGTAAAATAACATTATTCATACATGGGCAAATAAACTAATCACATGAATAACCGGCCAATCAGCACACACCAGATATCGTAAGCTGTCATTTATCTCACCTCCCTATAGCTTCATGCTAGCATAACCAGCTGACTTTCTAGTAAAATGTATTCTATATTCACACAAATAGGAGGTTAGTCATATGGTCTACCAATTGGGGGAAGTTATTAGGAAAATCAGACATTCCAAACGCTATACGCAGAAATATGTCGCTGGTGACGAAATGCAGCGCACCACCTATGCAAAAATTGAAGCCTGTAAGATGCAGCCCACAGTCGGTAAATTTCTGCATATCTTGGAAATGCTTGATATAACCTTTGAAGAATTTTACTACATAAAAAATATGTATACATTTACGGGGAAAGAAGAGATAATACACGATTTTTTTCAAATATCGACAAATGTTGAAGTCGCCAAATTTACAATACTTAAAGAAAAATGCGAGCATTATCTGGCTTACCATTTTGACAGCATCGTTAGTGATATTCTTGCTGTTTCCAAAGCGTTAATTCTTATTCTTTCAGAAAATAATTATAAACAGGCCTTTCCGCTCGCTGATAAAGTGTGGCAGCGCCTGTCCAAATTGGAAAACTGGTATTCTATTGAATTGAAGCTGCTTAACAATATTCTCTTTCTATTCCCACCATCAGTTGGCCTTTCAATAGCTCAGCGCTCCCTACGCGAAATAGAACGCCTCGCCTCGGTCAATGATACAAGCGCCTTGAAACCAGCCTATCTGATCAATATCACATTGCTGTTGTTAAACGATGGCCAATTTGCGGAAGCCTATTCCTATGCAGGACAGGCGATCGACGCCTGCCATGCGTTGAAACGATATGACCTCATTTCTGTCGCCTTCATGAGAAAAGGAATTGCATTAATAAATATTGGAAAGAAAGAACGAGGCAGCTTCTGCTTACAGAAATCGATCCAAATATGCGATGCCTTATCACTAACACAAATGAAAGAAGCCATTTGCAAAGAAATCTCGGAAAAAACTGATTTTGTGCTGACGCTATGAGTAGGCCTTTGTGCCGCCAATGCATGACCTGAGATGGTCTTCTGTCTTAGTGATCAAAAAAGAGACGCTTCTCATTTACTGAGAAACGTCTCTCTTACTTTCAAATGCCTGGCAGTGACCTACTCTCGCAGGGGGACAGCCCCC
>JBDNRH010000029.1:0-32766 GCA_047718535.1 Sporolactobacillus sp. | reverse complement strand
GCCCCTCTTCTGCGGGATCGAGCCCCTCTTCTGCGGGATCGAGCCCCTCTTCTGCGGGATTCGCGGCCTATTGGGCTGAAGAGCACAGCCCTCAGGCCGCCGAATCCTTTCATGCATCGCTACACATGCACTTGGCACATGTCACGGGGAAAATTCAATCCAATCTTATCTTTTTAAAAAGGGATCGGCACTGCCGATCCCCCCTTTTGCTGCTAAAGTTCTTCATTACTGCTATCAAAACGGTGTTTTTTGCGTCCGCTTTTAGCTTCTGACTCCGAATTTTTCGTGCTCTTCTCAATAATTTCTTTGACGCGCGCGACTGTCTGCGGTGCCAAATCGATCAGCTTTTCATATAGATGTGTCTGATTATCGAGATGAATCGTTTTCACACCCTGCGGACCAATAATCAGAAATGCGATCGGCCGGATAGACACTCCGCCGCCTGTTCCCCCGCCAAACGGCAGATAGGCTTCTGTCTCTTCCAAAGGATCTTCGTCTTGATTCTCATTCTGCGTTGTAAATTCACTGCCGCCAGCAACAAAGCCAAAACCCACTTTTGAAATCGTCACAATCATATGTCCATCTTCGGTTTCAATTGGATCACCAATAATCGTGCCAACATCAATCATTGCCCGAAGACTGTCGAGCGCTGTCTTCATTAATCCTTGTATCGGATGTTCCGCCATCCTTTTTTCCTTCTTTCATTTGCTGCCTGATCTGCCATAGGATACCTATAGCCTGCCCGACGTGACAAGAGATCATGCATGAAAGACGCGTCTGCAATTGTCGCTCATGAAAAAGCGGGACCACTTTGAGACGTGGTGGCGGATCATTTAACCATTCTGAAAAAAATGGCAGCAACGCACACTTAATCGACCAGATCAGCCCACAGAGCAACGCCGCCTGATCCGCTTCACCTGTCCCCACCGAAGTGATCCAGACAAAATCGGTCACACGCAGCCGCCGCTGCCACAGCGATCGGTCATTATTTTCCTCATCCAGTTTGTCCATCCATTCGATCGGATGAATCGGTTTGTTATTTAATAATTGCTCAAGGTCAGTTTCGTCCCATTCAAAAGAACGCCATTCCTTGCGTTGAATAATTAGGCCAAGTTTAACACGAATACTATTTAAATCAGCATAAACACTAATCCGAACCGTCAACGAACTTTTTAGAAATAGGATTAGCAGTAGACTGGCAACGCAGAAACAGATGGCTAAAAAAACAAGCAGGATCATTGCGGCAGGCCCTTCCATGGCAAATTGGAGATGAACGCACTCCATGATTTAGTATGGATTAAGTCAGAGATTAGTATGACAGAGCCTTAGCTTATAGTTGAAATTTGACTCATAAAATTCAAGAGATGGATAGCTACTCTGTAGACAACGGCCGCTACTCTGCAGACAAACGCGCCTACTCTGTAGATAAACTAACCGTTCATAGCATACAAAAAGAGAAAGCGCTGAACGCTTTCTCTTTGCATCATTAAATATCCAAATCCTTAGCCTTTTCGCGCTGGAACTCACTTTTGTCGCGATGGCGCTTTTCAAGCACGCGGAGAATCCGGTCAAAACCGATCCCTTCCTCGCGCAGCATCACCAGTGTGTGATAAATTACATCGGAGACTTCCCATTCGATTTCGGCCACCGAATGATTCTTGGCCCCAATAATGACCTCCGATGTCTCTTCACCGATTTTCTTCAGAATCTTATCCAACCCTTCGTTAAATAAATACGTCGTATAGGTGCCCTCTGGACGTTCTGCTTGCCGCTTCGCAATGACCTCCTCAAGCTCAGCGAGGATGGCATAACGATCGCTGCTGCTATACGCCGCCTCCTGCTGATCCGTTTTCTCCGCTGTGAAGCAGCTATATGTACCCGTGTGGCAAGCCGGACCAGCTGGATTAACCTTAATCAGCAATGTATCGGCATCGCAGTCAATTGACCAACTGATAATTTTCTGTGTATTGCCGGAAGTCTCCCCTTTATGCCACAGCCGCTGACGTGAACGGCTGTAAAACCACGTCTCCCCTGTCTCAATCGACTTTTCCAGCGATTCTTGATTCATATAGGCGAGCATTAGAATTTCCTTACTTTGAGCATCCTGCACAATTGCCGGTATCAGCCCTTGCGCATCAAAAGTTACATCTGCTGCTTTCATCGTATAGCCACTCCTCTTTGCTTAAGATAACCCTTTATTTCTGATACGGTCGTTTCTTTATAGTGAAAAATTGAAGCCGCCAAGGCCGCGTCAGCCTTCCCGTCGGTAAACGCATCATAGAAGTCAGCCGCACAGCCCGCGCCTCCTGAGGCAATTACCGGTACCGATACCGCTTCGCTGACAAGCCGCGTCAGCCGCAGTTCAAAGCCATTCTTCTCGCCATCCTGATCCATACTTGTCAATAAAATTTCCCCCGCGCCCATCCGCACCGCTTCTTTGGCCCAAGCCACGGCCTCAAGATCCGTGCGCTTTTGTCCGCCATGCGTATAGACAAAATAATGCCCACGGTCAGGGTCAAAACGGGCATCAATCGCACAAACCATACATTGGCAGCCAAAATAATCTGCACCCGCGCGAAGCAGTTCTGGATGCGCCACCGCTGAGCTGTTCAGCGAAACTTTATCTGCGCCCGCCCGAAGCAGCCGCTTGATGGCTTCCAGCGACTGAATGCCGCCACCGACTGTAAAAGGGATACTGAGCGTCGCGGCGACGGCGCGAACAACATCAACCATTGTCTCGCGCCCTTCATTTGAAGCTGAAATATCAAGAAAAACGAGTTCGTCCGCCCCCTGCCCATTATAATACATGGCGAGTTCTACCGGATCACCGGCGTCACGAAGTTGAACAAATTGTTTCCCTTTTACAACGCGTCCATCCTTTACATCAAGACAGGGGATGATTCGCTTAGCGAGCATCCTGAATCACCAACTTTTCCGCTTCGTCTAACTGCACAGCCCCGGTATAAAGAGCCTTGCCAATAATCGCACCACTGATCCGCTGAGCTCCGCATGCGATCACTCGCTTTAATTCAGCAAGTGAATGCACACCGCCTGAGACGACAACCGGCAGACCGATGGCTTCAGCAAGCGCCACTGCTCCTTGCCGATCCGTTCCACCCATTGCGCCATCCTTGCTGATGTCCGTATAAATAAAATGGCGCGCACCCGCAGCAATCAATTCTTTGGCCAACTGCATCGGCGTGGTTTCAGACCTCTCGAGCCAGCCTTCAACGGCAACCTTGCCGTCGCGCACATCCAGTCCGATGGCAATCGCCGACCCATATTTGCGCAAAGCGGCCCGTGTAAAGGATGGATCAGAAATTGCCGAACTGCCTAGAATGACGCGCCGCGCGCCGCGCGATAGATACGTGTCAATTGTCTCCATTGTGCGGATACCGCCGCCAACTTCGATCGCGCAATCAGTCTGTTCTGCCATACGGCAAATAAGCTCCTGATTGGTAGGTATTCCTGACTTAGCGCCATCTAAATCAACGACATGAATCCATTTAGCTCCTTGACTAGCAAATGACTGGGCAACTGCAATTGGCGACCGGTCATAGACCGTAGACTGCGCGTAGTCTCCTTGAAAGAGCCGAACGCAGCATCCATTAAGTATATCGATGGCTGGATACAACATGAACATCAGGCACGCGCCTCCCGAGACTGCTTGTTTTGGCTGACAAAGCTCACATAGTTTTGCAGCAAGCGTTCACCGAATACACTGCTTTTTTCCGGATGGAACTGCGTGCCAAATACATTCCCGCGACCGACAATGGCTGGAACGTCGACACCATAGGAAGCCGTTGCCAGAATACTGTCAGCTGTACGCGTCGACGCATAATAGGAGTGTACAAAATACACATAGTCTGGATTAAGTCCATTTAAAAGTGGTGACGGACGATGAAAGGTCAGTGTGTTCCATCCCATATGTGGCACTTTGAGCGGCGTCCCTTCCGCGTCTTGCTGCGAAAAGCG
This sequence comes from Sporolactobacillus sp., assembly GCA_047718535.1. Lineage (GTDB taxonomy): Bacteria > Bacillota > Bacilli > Bacillales > Sporolactobacillaceae > Sporolactobacillus. The sequence continues at coordinate 28,791 of JBDNRH010000029.1, read as the reverse complement.
AATAATCCGGCCCGGGAGTAAAGAGAGCCCGGGGGTCAGGCCGCCCTCCTCACTCTCATCGTATAAGAGCTGCATGCCGAGACAAATGCCAAGCAGCGGCTGTGTGGCGGCATAACGACGCAGAAACGTGACCAGCTGTTGCTCGTGCAGCGCGTACATCGCATCTTTGAACGCACCCACGCCCGGTAAAATTAAGCCATCTGCACGCTGCAATTGTTCAGTCTCCCCACTGATCAGATAGGGCACATCCAGCCGCCGCAGCGCTTGGCTGAGACTATATAAATTACCCATTCCATAGTCAACAATGCCAATCATCCGAGTGTTCCTTTCGTCGAGAGGACGCCTTGTATCCTCGGATTTTTAAGTGTCGCAATATCTAGCGCTCGGCCTAGCGCTTTAAATACGGATTCAATGATATGATGGGTGTTTTCTCCGTAGCGCACAGTGACGTGTAAATTAATACGCGCCTCCGCAGCCAGCTTGTCCATGAATTCCTTCAGCAATTCCGTGTCAAATGTGCCCACCTTCTGCGCCGGAAGCGTCCCGTGAAAGACGAAATATGGGCGATCGCTTAGATCAACCGCTACCTCTGACAACGTCTCATCCATCGGCACAAGCGCATATCCATACCGGTTGATCCCCGCCTTGTCGCCAAGCGCCTGACGCAGAGCGCGGCCAAGACAAATCGCAATATCCTCTGTCGTATGGTGGTCATCCACATCAGTGTCGCCTGAGGCCTGCACCTTCAAATCAAATAAACCGTGGCGCGAAAATAACGTCAGCATATGAGTCAGAAAGGGAACACCTGTCGCTATCTCAGACTGACCGCTGCCGTCAATTGCCAACTCGAGCTTAATCTGTGTTTCAAATGTATCACGCGCAATAGTTGCCGTTCTTCCCGTCATTAGTTTCTCTCCTCCCGAATCGTTGTCCTATCTTTAATTAGACCTACTCTTCAATACCCAATGCGGGCTGCTCCGCACTGACAATCATCTTACTGACAATCCGGTCAATGGCCGCCTTTTTCAAGCGATAGCTTACCGGGTTGACAATCAATCGTGAGCTGATATCCATTAGCCTGGCGTATTCCACCAGTCCATTCTCCCGCAATGTCTGCCCGGTCGATACAATATCTACGATCGCATCGGCAAGCCCAACAATGGGTGCCAGCTCAATCGAACCATTCAGCGCAATTAAGTCTACCTGTTCACCGCGCTTTCGATAGTACTCTGAGGCAATATTCGGATACTTTGTGGCAATCTGCAAATAGGGACGGATGCTCGAATGATTGGGAAGACCGGCAACAGCCATATGGCAGCGGCTGATTCCAAGATCAACCATTTCATAGACATCCCGTCCACTCTCGAGAAGCACATCCTTGCCGGCAATGCCGATATCCGCCGCACCATATTCTACGTAAGTCGGCACGTCAACCGGCTTTGCGAGAATGAAACGAAACGGTTCATTGTCCACATCAATAATCAGACGACGCGCCGCCTCGAATGTTTCTGGAAGTTCGAAGCCTGCCCGTCTCAGCAAATGGCAGGCATCTCCGAAAATTCGGCCTTTAGGCATGGCAATTGTAAGTATTGATTGACTCATCGCATAGTCTCCGATCCAGCTTCTTCTCCTAAGAAACGATACACTTTCCGAAACTGTTTAATAAATGACGCATAATCGGCTATTGCCGCTGCATGCTGCAGAACAACGGGCACACCTTTGTCTCGCGCGGCGCGAGCTGCCTGCAGCGCTTTTTCTGCATTCGCCTGATCATAGATAATGGCTTCTTTCTGCTGCGCCGAAAACATACCTTCCACATGAACAGCGCGCATCAGTCGGTCCATTCGAATACCGAAACCAGTCGCCGGACAGGGCCGATTGAATTGAGCTAATAAATGATCGTATCTGCCGCCGCTAGCTACTGGAAACCCGAGACCACCACCAAAGCCTTGAAAAACAATACCGGTGTAATAGCTCAAATGCGGCATTAACGTCACATCTAAATCAATTTTTTTATCGACATGATTGAACTGCAGTAACTGTGTCAACTCCATTATGGCCTGATAATAGGGATGCAGGCTGCGCGCCTGTTCTGCCATCTGTTGCAGAAAAGCGAGCGTTGACGCATTGTTCATCCGCCGGGAATCAATGAACAGCAGCAGTTTTTCCAAGTTTTCTTTAGGTATGGCCAGCTTTGACGCATATTTTCGAAACCCGACATCGTTTTTCACATAGAGCAGATGGCGCAGCTGATCAACGGCCGCTTGTTCCTTAGTCATCGCGCGCAGAAAAGCATTCACAAAACCGACATGACCAATTGCCAAACGAATGGAGGGTAGCCCGGTCTTCTGCAGCAGCATCGTCATCAATGAAATGGCCTCCGCATCAGCATAGGGAGTGGCGTCACCAATCAATTCAGCCCCAGTCTGCTTAAATTCGCTCGGATGGCCGCCTTCCCTTTTCTGACTTCGATACAATGCCGCCGAATAAGCCAGCCGCAGCGGCAGCGGTTCATGGGCAAGACTGGACGCCGCGATGCGAGCAATCGGTGTCGTCATATCTGGCCGCAAGACGACGGGATGCCCTTCAATATCGAGAAATTTAAACAGCTGGCTGTCCTCAATAGCTGATGCACGGCCAACGGTTTCGACATATTCAAGCGCAGGTGTCTGGAGAAAATCATAACCCCAGCGCAGTAATTCTTCATGAACAATAGATTCTAGCCCGGTAACTGCGCGATGCGCTAAGGGAAGATAATCTCTCAATCCTAATGGTTTCTCAAACATATAGGGCTGTGTCATTTTTAGACCTCTCTCTGCTATCGCTCTCTATATCACGCTTTAGTTTACTAATATAATGAAGTGCGTAGTTTGTATTTTAAGTGAAAATGCACTTGAAGTCAATGGATTCGCGTATATCTCTGATAAGTTCATTATAACGAAAAACTCGGTTTATTTTTACAATAAATTGATTAGAAAAACTGAGCGAAGCCAAATCGACAGGCGAAGGCTGAGCCTTAACTTTTCTTACTACTTGGTTCCACTGAAATTTTTAAATTTTTTTCACGTAAAAAATAGAACCGGAGCAAGAAGCTTAAAAGCCTCTTACTCCGGATTGTACTGTCAAGAACTGTTTAAAACGCTTGCTTTGTATTTTAAACAGTCTTGCTTCTTACTGATTCATCATTCGCAATTAGTGAAGCTGAGCCATTGCGGATGCGACAAGACGTTTCGTAATTTCACCACCGACAGATCCGTTCGCGCGGGACGTCGTATCCGGGCCAAGTTGTACACCAAATTCAGATGCGATTTCGGTCTTCATCTGTTCCAATGCCTGTTCAGCACCAGGAACGAGAATCTTATTGCTGCTTGTGTCAGCCATGTCTCTCACCTCCTTGTGGCCTTATCTTGTGCAGACATCATTTCTACCATGCACCAAGGAGGGTGGTAATTATTTCATTGCTGACAGTGCGCAGCACACCGGTTCATTAATTGAAGAAAGCAGCCTTCTGTCAGGCGTTCATAATAAGTCACTAAACGCATTCTGTTCGCTGTGATTGGAGAAGACCATCGTCTCAATGCCATCCAATGCTTCATTGACAAGCGCCTCACTGTCAAGTCCCCGTTCAAAACGCTCCGCGTGGATTCGATCTGGTTTTGTTCGCGGTGCTTTCGGCAGGAAAATGGTGCAGCAGTCTTCATAAGGCCGGATTGAGATGTCATACGTATCAATTTCTTTGGCAATTCGCGAAATCTCCAGCTTATCCATTGTAATTAACGGGCGAAGTACAGGAAGATTGGTGACTTGATTAATCGTATGCATGCTCTCCGCTGTCTGACTGGCTACTTGCCCTAGACTCTCACCGGTCGCGAGCGCCAGTACTTTCTCACGAATCGCCTTCTTTTCAGCCATTCGAAACATAAACCGGCGCATAATCGTAATACGATAATCTTCTGGAACCGCATCGCGAATCGCCAGCTGCGTGTTTGTAAACGGCACAAGATGCAGCTTCAAGCGCCCGCCAAAAGACTGAATTTGGCGGCAAAGATCAATCACCTTTTGCCGAGCGCGATCACTTGTGTAAGGCGGGCTCTGAAAATGGATCGCTTCAATCAATGCGCCGCGTTTCGCCAATAAATAGGCAGCCACTGGACTGTCAATCCCACCTGAGAGCAGAAGCATCACCTTGCCGCTTGATCCAACCGGAAGGCCGCCTGCGCCTGTATAGCTGCGGCCGTAAATCCGTGTCTCATAATAGCCAACCTCAATACGAATTTTCAAATCGGGATGATGCACATCAACCTTCATTCGCGCCGCATTAGACAGCACATAGCCGCCGAGCGTTTGATTTAATTCCGCACTTTTAATTGGAAAACGCTTGTCCTTGCGTCGCGCTTCAATTTTAAATGTACATGCATCCATCTCACTATTCACAACATCCAGCACACCTGCCTGAATGGCCTCGAGCGTATTCTGCACCTTGATTGCCGCAGAAATCGATTGAATGCCAAAAATACGCTGCAACGTTGTAATGACTGGCAGCGCATCTTCACCATTGAGCTGAATTTCCAAATCATCGTAATGTCGTTTGACTGTCAGCTTAGAAAACGCGGCCAATTTCTCGCGCACATCGTCTTCCAGCTTCAGCACAAATTTCTTTTTATTTTTCCCCTTAATGGCAATTTCGCCAAAGCGGACAACTAAATAATCATAAATCAAACAAGTTCACCCCATTACCCTTTTTAAATCAGCCACCGTCTGGCGTAACGCAGACAAAAAAGTGCTGACTTCCTCATCTGTATTCTCATAAGCGAGACTGACACGGATAGCCTGCGCCGCCTCTGTCCTTGCAACGCCCATCGCCATAAGAACCCCGCTTGCTTCACTGTCCTTGGACGCGCACGCGGACTTCGTCGACACATAAATTTGTTGCTCCTCGAGCGCATGCACGAGCACCTCGGCCTTAATTCCGCGGAAGGACACATTGACAATATGCGGTGCCATCTGTTCGCGCGGTGTATGGATAACAGCCCCATCGATAGCCGCAAGACCCGTGAACAGTTTTTGCTGAAGTTCGGCCAAATGAGCAATGCCCTGTTCTTGCTTTTCCCTAGTCATCCGCATTGCGCGAACCAGCGCGCAAATCGCGGGTAAATTTTCCGTACCCGAACGGTATCCGCTTTCCTGTCCGCCGCCGGATAATAGGGGGGACAGCAAAATTCCCTGGCGCGCAAACAACAGCCCTGTCCCTTTGGGTCCATGAATTTTGTGCCCGGAGATTGTGCATAGGTCAATGCCACTGCCAGCAAGCTCAAGCGGGACTTTCGTAAAGCCTTGCACGTGATCGACGTGAAAAATCGTTGTTGGCTGCTGCCGCAGAAAAGCGCCTATTTGGCGTACTGGCTGCACCGTGCCCACCTCATTATTCACGTGCATAATTGAGACGAGAATCGTATCCTTGCGATAGGCTTTCTTAAAGTCATCAAATGACAATCGCCCAAAGCCATCGACTGGCAGATAGGTCACTTCGAAGCCAAGCGCCTCAAGCTGTTTGAAGGCTTCGTGTACCGACGCATGTTCAATTGCGGTCGTTATGATATGCTTCCCTCTATTCTGGTAGGCCAGTGCCGTTCCCTTAATCGCCAAATTATTTCCTTCTGTTCCACCCGATGTAAAGATAATTGCTTGCGGATCGACCGCAAGCAATGCCGCCGCCTGGCGCCTTGACTGTGTCAGCAAAGCCTCACTCTTTCCGCCCAGCGCATGCAGCGAAGACGGGTTGGCGAAATAGTGTTCAGAGACAGTCCGATACGTATCCAAGACTTCTGCATAAGGTTTTGTCGTTGCACTATTATCAAAATAAATCATTCGAACGCTAAATTCCCCTTTCTACCCATTAAGCAAAATCACGCCTGTGATTTGACGTCATCATATAGATCCATTCGTTTCAGCAGTTTCGGTTCCTTTCGTTCAATCGCGTGAACAGCCATCTCCGCAGCGGCTTCATACTCCAATTTGCGAAAAAGGTGCTCCGCCTCACTCAATTCCTGATTAATTTCCACACTATCGCTACGATAACGATTCCCGTAACGAATCATTTCCTCCGCAAATTTCGCCGTATCAATCAATTTCTGCGCATCCTGATGAACGTCAGAAACCGCCGTTTTCGCTGCCGACAAGGCCTGAAGCACATCGCTCATCGTTAATGGACTCTGATCAAGAGCTGCATTCACTGTGTCCAGCGCGTGCCCAGCTTGCGTCAAGGCTTCCCTGAAAGCGAGCGGTACACCGAATAGATTGCTCTGCTGAATCATGCGGCGGACATCAAATAATAAGTGTTTCAATTCTTTGACCGTCTCTCTTGCTGCCAGCTCGTCCTTGCGTAAAGCCTTGATTTTGCGATTAAACGCTTCCGTAGATGTTTCAATCGTTTCCATACTCTTCTGTATGGTCTTCATTTTGTCTAACAGAAGACTGAATGCCTGATCGCCCGCTTCTCGCAGCGCAGTTAGTTCTGTATAATCCTTCTGCAGCTTATCAAATGATTTGGCAATTGATAATTGCGTTTTCAAATCGGTTACATCAATATGATAACTGTTCTTCACAGCATCTGTATCCGACACTAATTGAGTGACTTTTTGGTTCACTTGATTTATCTTCTCGTCCACTGATGGCACAAGCTGCTGCAATTCCTGACGGCTGAGCACTTCTTTCTCCATTTGAGCAAACAGAAAATCAATTTGCTCATGACAGGCTGAAACAGCCGCCGCTGCTTCCTTCAGCTCCATATGTGCAATCGCATCAAGAATTGTCTGCACTTGTTTCTCCGTCTCTTCAACTTGCACGTCTATTTGCAAATTGCCGAGCGCGTAGCCTTTCTCCTCCATCTCATTCTTACCATTCAGCAATTCCTTCAATTGTTCAGGAATTGTTTTTTTCGCCTCTTCGTAAAGTGCAGGAATTTGCTCCATCTGATGGCTGACAATTTCCAGATCTTTTTTCACCTGAAGCAGGCAATTTCTTGCCTCAATATAATTTCCTTGCTCCGTCTCACTGGCAAATGTCTTGTAAACATCATCAATCGCTTTCACTTCTTGATCAAGCTGCGGCAGCGTCTCGGCAAACAGACTTCGTTTCGTAATCATTCCTTTTTTTACAGAATGGTAGGTTTCCTTGACTGCCTGAATATCATCTCTATTCTCCCGCTCACTGTCGACGACTCGGTTTAACTCCGCAATAATCTGTTCAATACGCGTTTCAATGCCGTTCATTTGCTCGTGCAAATTCTTAATTTCCCCGGCTGCTTTCTTAAAATGATATTTATCCGTCAGCTCTTCACATTTAAAAAGACGCTGTTCAATGTCGGGCAATTCAGTTGTAATCATTTTATCCCAAGCCGCACGCCATTTTTCAAATTTCTTTTCCGTATCGCCGGCCATTTTCAGCTTTTTGATTTTCGCCAGTTCCTGGGCCACCGGGCGACTGACGAGCGTCATCCGCCGCTCCTCTGCCTGATCAATGGCGCTGTATGATTTCTTGCGCATCCACGCGCCGTAGCTAAGCACTAGAACAATAACTAAGATTAGACCGATGATCACGTAAAGCATATGGAACTTCCCCCGTTTCTGCACCAAGAAAACAATTGCGCACCTGTGTCAAACCGCGCTCCATTTATTCATTATTGTACCAAAAAAAAGCTGACAAAGGATAAAAATGTCGCAGAAACTGTCGATTTCTCAATCCTTTGCCAATTTGGGGGAATTTTGACTGACAAACGAGCGAACCGCTGCAAAATCAATGAATAGAAAAACTTGGTGAAGCCAAGTCCTGTGCGGGAAACGGTATATTACCGAATAGCCGATGCGGCCGGCGGGCACGCTCCTGTCAGCTGCTGTACCCATCGCTTCACTCCGCGTAGATAGGCGGTGCGAAACGAAGCCTCGCTTGGCTGAAAATAATATACTTCACGCAAATACTGGGGCTGAAGAAACGGCATCTGGATTAAATCGCGGAATTGAAGTACAGTTAATTCTTCAAGCAGCTGATCTTCAGCTAAATCAGGAAAATTTTCATGAATAAGCCGATGGAACAGATATTTTTCTTTCATCAGATAGGTGGCCATCAGTTCGCGCACGAGCTGAGAGTCAAGCGTCATTTCCCGATGAACGAAGCGTGCCAGATAAAAATTGGCCTGCTGAAAGATGAGCAGGTGTTCAGCGACCGCCAGTAAACGCTCATTCGCGGAACCATTGCCGGCAAATGCATCGTTCACCGCTAACTCCAGCTGATTCAAATAATTTTCCAAAAACCAAGCCATCAATTCTTCCAAAAGGCCTTGTTTACCGCCAAAATAATAAGAAATAAGGGCCTGATTGACACCCGCCTCGCGAGCGATCGCCCGCACGGAGGTGCCATCGACACCGCTGCGGTTAAATAATTGAATCGCAGCGCGGAGCACAGCTTCCTTTGAAGACAATGATGTGCCTGTCTTATTTTCCTTGTCTCGTCGCAAATCTATTCCCCCTTGACTGCCCGCATGATACAATCAAAACTAACAGCATATATGGTTTAAACTCGGTGTCGAGACTGACGATATCGCCGAGGCTAAAAACAATGTTAATTGGTTTTTCTCCATCTTAGCATGAAACTCCTTCCGATTGGCGTAATGAAACTTTCGTCATTTTTTGCTAAAATAAATATACTTTCTAGAAAGCAGAGGAGAAAAATGATGGATTCTGAAGATAAAACAAGACTGGCGATTTTAAAGTCGCTGATTCATGATGAAACGGATCAAATTGCCAACCTCGCTAACGCCTCCGCTTTGCTCGGTGATTATTTAGATCGCATTAATTGGGTCGGATTTTATCTATTTGACGGTCACGAACTCGTTCTCGGACCTTTTCAGGGAAAGCCTGCCTGCGTACGCATTCCACTCGGCAAAGGAGTCTGTGGCACCGCCGCGGCGACGAAGGAAATCGTTCGCGTCGCCGATGTACATGCCTTCCCGGGTCATATCGCCTGCGATGCCGCATCGCGTTCAGAGATCGTGATTCCTCTGTTCCGGGGTGACACATTTATCGGTGTGCTTGACATTGACAGCCCCTTCCTTGATCGATTTTCTGAGGAAGATCAGCAATTTCTTGAAGCGTTCGCAGAAACACTTGGACTCTATCTGTGATCAGTCTCCATCAGCACATGCGTAAGCAGACATGCCCTTGACAAGGCGTTGGAGATGCGATAAACTATTCATCGTGTAAATTAGGCAGGACTGTCAAGCCTTCAAAGTTAAAGAATTTGCTCCTCATTTTTTTAAATGAGAGGCGTCACGTAACCTAGTCTGCCTGGGCGAAGACGCATTCAGAGTGAAATCGCTTTGAATTGGCGCTTACGGAAATGTCATTTTATACCGATTAAAATGACAAAGGAGGAGTCATCTTTATGGCTCGCTATACTGGTCCAGTTTGGAAGAAATCACGTCGCCTTGGTATTTCCTTGAGCGGCACAGGTAAAGAACTTGAAAGGCGTCCGTATGCTCCGGGACAGCATGGCCCGAATCAGCGCGTGAAGCTGTCTGAATACGGCATGCAGATGCAGGAAAAGCAGAAACTGCGTTTTATGTATGGAGTGAATGAACGTCAGTTCCGTCGTATTTTCGATGACGCCTCGCGTATGAAGGGTGTTCATGGTGAAAATTTCATGATCCTGCTTGAATCCCGTCTTGATAATCTCGTGTATCGCATGGGTTTGGCTCGTACGCGTCGTCAGGCACGCCAAATCGTTAACCACGGTCATATCACGGTGAACGGCCATCGTGTGGACATTGCCTCTTATCGTGTAAAACCGGGCGAAACAATTGGTGTTCGTGAAAAATCGCGTGATCTTATTATTATCAAGGATGCGTTGGAATCGAATACGTTCGTTCCTGAATACTTGGCATTTGATGAAAAGACTCTGGAAGCAACTTATACACGTCTTCCGGAACGCTCAGAGCTGCCTGCTGAAATCACAGAAGCGATGATCGTCGAATTCTATTCTAAATAAGCCAAAGACCCCCCCTTCTTTTATATTGGAAGGGGGGCCTTTTTTATACGTTAAGAAGTATATAGATTTCAGCAGAACCAAGTATAAGAAAAACTAAGGCTCAGCCATCGCCTGCGGACTTGGCTTCGCCAAGTTTTTCTAATAGTATTGTTTTGTTTTTTCATAGTAAAAAAACAGAAAATCCTTCACCATGTCTATAGTTTTGCATGGTGAAGGATTTTCCGCTAATTTTCTTATTTATTTGGTTGATTGGCGATAATCAATATGATGAGGGAGAACAACTGTGGCATTCTCGACCTTTTCATTATTCATCAGCTTTGTCAGCAGGCGCATGGCAACCGCGCCAATATCATAAGTCGGTTCAGCGATACTTGAAAGAGTCGGCCGCACCATCTGTACGAGCCGCGTATTCTCACTGCTGATGATTTCAACATCTTGCGGTACACTCTGACCGCGATCTTGAATTTCGTGAATCGCACCAATGGCCATTTCATCTGAAGCGACATAAACGGCTGTCGGCTTGATTTCCTGTTCGAGGAATTGTGCCATTGCCTCTTTGCCAGACTCATATGTATAGTCACCAACTGAGACAAGTGACTCCTCATAAGGCAAGTCATGTGCTTCAAGCGCACGCTTATAGCCTTCCATCCGGTCTTTCCCATTAACCGGTACATCGAGCGGCCCGTTAATAAATCCAATTTTTCTATGACCGCCATCAATAAAATGGGAAACTGTTTCGTAAACGGCTTGGTTATAATCAATATTGACTGAAGCAATTTTATTCTTCTCGTCAACCGTTGCGGCTAAAACAACGGGTACAGGAGAGTTAGTAAACTCGTCAATATGTTCATCGGCAATCTTTCCGCCCATGAAAACAATGCCGTCTACCTGCTTACCCAGCAAAGTTTGAATAAGACGAATTTCTTTGTCTTTATTCTGATCCGAATTACATAAAATAATATTGTAATTATACATCGTAGCAATATCTTCAATGCCGCGCGCTAATTCAGAAAAGAACACGCTGGAAATATCGGGAATGATAACTCCAACCGTTGTCGTTTTCTTACTCGCCAAGCCGCGGGCAACAGCATTGGGACGATAGCCAAGCCGCTTGATGGCTTCAGACACTTTCTTCCGAGTTGTCGGCTTGACATTCGGGTTTCCGTTAACTACCCGGGAAACCGTCGCCATTGACACGCCAGCCTCCCGAGCTACATCATAAATTGTTGCGCTCACAACATTTTCCTCCTTAATTACAATGCCGTCTTTTCGTCATACGCCATCGTGTACTTGCTTACTTGATGCGTCACGTTTTCATTTTTCCCTATTTTTAAATAGCCGGCGTACAGATGCCTGCACGGCTACGAAAGCAATAGTTTTCCAACGCAGAGACAGATCCTTACTATATAATTAAGATTACCATAAAAAAGCAATGTTGGAAATCAATCATGACGATATTAACTGTCACTTTTTTAGCCATTGGGACATGATCATGATCCAGCGAAACCAAGTATGAGAAAAGTCTATCTTATCCTCAATAAAAAGCCGATTCAAAGTCAGCACTTGACAACTGAATCGGCCGTTTGGCTGCTTCCCGCACTGCAAGTCAATCCCAATTCAATGAATGAGTGAACGATAGTCAGCCGCGCAATCGATCACTTATCTTCCGTTTATTGCGAAATATAGTCTTTTGGAATAGGAATCATTCGCTCGCTTTCCCTAGCTTGCGGGATACGTTCCGATGAAGCAACTATCGTCCGCTGCAAGGCAATCGACTTCTGTTTCGCACTGGCCAATAAAGCTTCACCTTTATTTTTTAATAAAAGTCCCTCCGCATAGCTCCGCTTAATCCATCTTCTTCCGGAAGGCTTTGCCAGCATAAACCAAGAAATTGCGGTAATTGAACTGCCAATTAGAAACCCGGTGACAAAAGCCAAACGGTTAGTCCTTTCACGGCTTGTCTGCGCCATGGCTTGTCCTCCTTGATTTTACTTTTCTTTTTTGTGGCTGTCCCGCGCATCTTGCCAGCGATGCAATAGATCAATTGCCGCCTTCCCCCATTGCACAGCCTGCGCAATTTTACCTGCGTTTTCATTTCCTCTTGACTCAATTGTTGAGGTTACCCGCTGTACCGATGAATTAACCGAACCGAGCGAGTCACCCAATTTTTCAACGGCGTTGAAGATACTGTCAAAGCTCTTGGATTTCTCAGCCATGTCATCAGCTAATATATTGGTACGGTGGAGCAGACCAGTCGTCTCATCGGTCAGGCCTTTCATTTGTTCCTGCACATTTTCCAGCGTCGAAGCGACATCGTCGAGTGTTTTCTGCGCAGATTTAAGCGTCTGAGCCAGAAAATAAACAAGAACTGCAAAGGCAATCGCAATTACGGCAACAGCAAGGTAAAGTATAATAATCACGGCAAATCCCCCTTTAATCGTTCACACCATTAGTTTGGTAAGCAGGTACAATTCCTATACCCTTATTGTGGCGAGACAGGCAAAAATTAATCTTATTTATTATCATACCATGTAAAAATGGTGAAAAGAAGCGGCAGCCCCGAAACTCTCCTCATGGAGCAGACAAATAGGCCGTCTGATATTTCTGAATGTCGCCTGCGCCCATAAACAGCAGCACACTATGATCATACTGCTTCAATTCATTTAGATTGCTATTATGCAGAATATGTGACCGATCGATTCGATCCTGCAGATCATGAATCGATAGTTTCCCTGTCTGTTCGCGTGCTGATCCGAAAATATCACATAAATACACTTCGTCAGCTGTTTTAAGGGCCGCTGCGAACTCATCCATAAATGTCATCGTCCGCGAATACGTATGCGGTTGAAAAATAGCGACAATCTTTCGATCAGGATATTTCTCGCGGGCTGCCTGAATGGTCACTCGGATCTCTGTCGGATGATGGGCATAATCATCAATCATCACTTGGTCGGTTGCATGCAGCCGTTTCTCCGAAAAGCGGCGCTTCACGCCGTGAAATTCGGCTAATCGCGTGCGAACGAGCTGAATCGGTACATTCATATAATGACAGAAAGCGATGACAGCAAGGGCATTCAAAACATTATGATTGCCGTAACCGCGAATCTTGAAATGGCCATACAAATCGTTGCGAACATAGACATCAAATTCCGTACCCGAATCATCTGGCAGAAAGACAACATTCCTCGCCTGAAAATCATTTTCTTCATTAAATCCATAATAGACCACCGGCACTTTAGACTGCAGCATTTGCAGCTGTTCGCTGTCTCCGCAGGCGAAAGTCGCCTTATTGACTTTCAGCGCGAGGGCTTGAAAGGCGCTGACCACGTCGGCAAGATCCTTATAGTAGTCGGAATGATCAAACTCAATATTTGTAATAATACAATAATCTGGCGTGCTGTGCAGAAAATGACGCTTGTATTCGCATGATTCCCAAATAAAATACTTCCCGTCCCTTTCTCCATGCCCCGTCCCATCACCGACTAGATAAGCTGTCGGCGCAAATTTCTCAAATACAAAAGAAAGCAGTCCGGTTGTCGATGTCTTTCCGTGAGTCCCAGTGACCGCAACGCTCGTATACTTTTTCGCTAAAGTACCGAGAAAATCATAATAGCGATACACAGGTATTCCGAGCTCCTTCGCACGAATGATTTCCTCGTGCTGGTCAGGAAAGGCATTGCCCGCAATAACGACCTGATCGGTATGAATATTATTTTCATCAAAAGGCAGTAAAGGAATTTGCTTGTCTTCCAATGCCTTCTGTGTAAAAAATCGCTTTTCAACATCTGATCCCTGCACATTTTCGTGCATATCCTGAAGAATCTGGGCTAAGGCACTCATGCCAGTTCCTTTGATTCCAACAAAATGATAATTCGTCATTTAGAATACCCTCCATTTGCCTGATGCTAATCTATGGGCAATTGTCATAGTATACGCCTTTCACCGGCAGTTGTGCCACGCGTCAATCGTTGATGACAGATTGCCCTATTCACTACTAATAAAGCCCATTAAGTCCAGTTTCTATCAAGCTGTGTAAAGGGCGACGAATTTCCAGCCGTTCAATGACTTCTCGATAAACAACTTTCTATTCATAATAAAAACATCCGAACCTATTTTAAACCTTACAGACCCTATTGTAAAAAATTTATGGCCAATTTTTATCGCTTTCTGAATTATGTTCAAAAGCTTTGGTTTTATGAACGGTCATTGGCAAAGAAATCATCTAAATCTTCTTCACTGGCGAGCACCTGACGCGGCTTGCTGCCATTTGCGCCCGAGATTACATGCCGATTTTCCAGTTCATCTACAAGCCTTGCCGCACGTGGATAGCCAATTCGAAAATGGCGCTGAATACTTGAAACCGATGCCTGACCCTGCGCCACCACAAAAGCAGCTGCATCCAAAAACAATTCATCGCTGTCCTCCGTGTCACTTCCTGCGGGCTGGAAACTGTCCGGGGTGAATAAATAATCGGGTTGCGCCACTTGTGCAAACGCTTGAGCGACACGCTGAATCTCTTCGTCTGAAACATAGCAGCCTTGAAGCCGCTTGAGCCCTTGCGTTCCATTTTCCATAAACAGCATATCACCGCGTCCGAGCAGCCGCTCTGCCCCGCCACTGTCAAGGATTGTCCGCGAATCCGTTTGTGAGGATACACTGAACGCTATCCGCGTCGGAATATTGGATTTAATCAATCCGGTGATGACATCCACCGACGGCCGCTGCGTCGCCAGCAGCAAATGAATGCCTGCCGCGCGCGCTTTCTGCGCAATACGGCAAACCGATTCTTCCACATCCTGAGGCGCAACCATCATTAAATCAGCCAACTCATCAATAATAATAATAAGATACGGCAAATGGTTCTCGTCTGCGCCAATCTCAGCCTGGCGTTTATTATAGCCTTGTATGTCACGCACACCGCAGCCGGCAAATCGTCGATACCGCTTTTCCATTTCTTCGACTGCCCATTTCAGTGCAAGTGCGGCCTCACGCGGTTCCGTAAGAACTGGAGCCGCCAGATGCGGCAAGTGAGCATAAGGAGCGAGTTCAACAACTTTTGGATCGACGAGCAAAAACCTTAAATCTTCTGGTCGTGTCCGATAAATCAGGCTGATAATCAGCGAGTGAATGCAGACACTTTTCCCTGAGCCCGTAGCACCGGCGATTAAACCATGCGGCATTTTCGATAAGTCTGTCACGACCTGATTGCCGGAGACATCCTCACCAAGTGCTGCGCTCAACGCTGCCCGGCTGTCAGAAAATGCTTTGGAGCGAATCATTTCTTTTAATACAACCGGCTGGGACTGCTGATTAGGGATTTCGATACCGACCGCGCTTCTGCCGGAAACTGGTGCGATACGGATCTGCTTTACGGCAAGGCTTAGCTTAATATCGTCTGTAAGATTGACGATCTTGCTCATCTTGACCCCTGGATGAAGATGGATATCGAAGCGTGTCACACTAGGTCCCTGAACAAAGCCAATAATATCGGCGTGGACATGAAAATCAGCCAATGTCTCACTCAATACCGCTTGCTTGTCTGCAATCCATTGTGCTTCATTGCCATTCTTTTCGGGCGGATCATCAAGTAAATCAAGCGATAATTGCAGACCGTTCGGCTGTCGGTCGGCCGCCTTATGTATCACTGGCTGACTTTTTTTTTCAATAATTTCCCGCGATCGCCCCTTATCCGAATGGAACATCAGAACATTGAAAGGTATATTTGATGATCCAGTTGGCCGGTGTACAGCACGCGGCAAATGGCTGGTGACTGGCATCAGCCAGTCTTTATTTTCTTCCTGCTTGGGCTGCTTAGGCTGTGGCTGTGTTTGTTCACGAGTTGCCGGTCGCTGATTGTCCGATGTCAGCTGCGAATCCGCCGTGATCGAAGCAGGAGTTTCCGTCTGACGTGCAGCCGACTGTTCCTGGTGCGCAGTCAGACGTTCAATGGCGGGCTGATCCAGTACCTTTGCTGGCCGCGCCTCACCTGAATGTACAGACGGTGCGGAGCGCCTAGTCTGAGCCTCACGTATTTTCTGCTTATCCAGCGGTTCGCTCTGGACACTCGAATATCGGTCCGAATTTGATCGGCGATAAAAATTTTCTGGTGGCTTTCGAAAACCGAAAACAGGCGATGGAATTTGCGTCAGCCGAAACGGACGTTTGCTCTTGTTGACTGGTTTTTCAACCGTATGCGAGGCAGAAGCTGTCTTTAAGCCACTCCCCTTGTCCAAAGTTTTGGCCGGTTGCTGATGCCTTGGTTTGTTCTCAGCCTGTTCTAAACGTCCGTCTTCGATTCGCTGCGCGTAATGCGTCACCATTTTCACGGAAGCACGCTTATACTGGTCCTCGAAATGTCCGATCGGCAGCGAGAACGGGCGCTCAGCTGCCGACCGCTGTTCAGACTGGGTGTCACTGTCGTCTGTGATGCCGTCTTCACCAAACAGACGATCCCACCAATGGTTCACCATTTTCTTCACCTCCCAGGCTAAGACATGATTTGAACGTTCTCAGGCACGCAGCGCATGCATAGCAAAGAAATCCTGTCCAGGTGCAGTGTCCGCATTTAAAACAAGAATACCGCGCCGCTTGGGTGCATTGGGCAAGGCCAATTCACGCGCCGAGCAGATCATCCCCTCGGAATCGACACCGCGCAGCACTGTTGGACGAATGATTTGCCCGTCTGGCATCAGTGCGCCAATCCGGGCGACAACGACATGCTGCCCTTGATCAATATTAGGCGCACCGCAGACAATCTGCAGTGCCGCGTCGCCAACGTCTACCGTACAAATATGCATATGATCAGAATCCGGATGTGTCTTCATTGCCTGTACAAAGCCAGTGACAATCAGTGGTTTCCCGTTATCCGTCAGCTGATCAGTGAATCCCGCCGCTTTAATTTTACTATTGAGAACAGATAACAGTTCTGCAGTCAAGGATACTTGTCCCTCGCTAAGTTCACAGCTCTTCGACAGAGCGAAGAAATTATAGCCAACCGTTTGATTTGTCGCCGCATCATATAACCGCGCCACGTCTTCCTGACGTGAACAAGCTGTTGCCGCCGCATCCCCGATATAAACGAGTAAAACATCACCAATACCTTGTTTGTTATAATATAAAATCATTGTTTTCTCCTTCCGATTCTCAGAAAAAATGGGCAAAAGCTGAGCCCAACCAACTTTTCTTATACTGGGCTCCGCTAAGAGCGATGGTGTTGAACCCTTTACTAACGTTCAGGCCCAAGCGGGCGTGGCCGTCTTTGCGCCATGATGAACAGCGGTTCGAGACTATCCGCGTGGCAGAGGAAAGGCAGCAAGGAAATCGGAGCGTCCGCAGCCGCATAGAACTTAAGCACCATCTGCGCCAGCACATCATATCCTTCAGGATTCACTATATCCGCAAAAATAAGTACATCCTGATGCGGAATTGCGCAGACAAGTTCACCTTCAGCCTTGCTGCGCATCGCCTGCATTAAGCGGCGATTCAATAATCGGCTCGCATCGTAGCCATCGTTATAATTAATAAAATAAAACCGATTATTACGCACCACATCGATTGTGCTATGAACAGGAAGCTTGTTGATATTGGCATAAGCAGCGTTCTGGATGTCATTCAGACTGAGTCCGGCGTCCTGTACCGTCCTGCGATCAAGCAGGCGGTACGATCCGCCAAGATCTAACACAAAGAAGATGTTCGTCTCCGCAGTGTGCGGACAGACAAGCAATCTGCGTCCATCTTTCAGCTGTTCAGGAAAAGAGGCTGGACGGATGACCGGATAGATTGACTCCTTATGTCCGGCAAGTTCCTGTTTCTGTCTCATCGCCGCAAAAGCTTCAGCGATTGTATGCACACTGGCAGCAATCGCTTGATCATAATCATTCGGGTATTTCCGCAATAATTCGGAAAGGACAAGCGTTACTTCATGTCCGCTCACGTCATCCTTAATTTTCATTTTCTCTTTTTTGGGATCAAATGCAGCATGCCAACCGCTTTGCTCTAGACGCGCAGCAAGCGCGCGTGCCAATTCTTGAAGAGTCACGTTCTATTCCAGCACTCCTTAAACAAGAGATTACGCAATAAGTCTATTTTAGCATAGACAGATGGCAGTTTAATAACGGTTTCTTTGCAAATAAACGATATTGTTCACCTGATCGTTCTCCCATCGACTGGCTGCGAACGATACGCTTACCCCTTTTCCCGGCAATGCGCGTACATACCGTCCAGCAGCATAAGAATATGAAGAAACATATCGCTGCGAGAAATCCGTCCCGCCGTCAAAATGCCGATCGTCCCGCCGCGCTTGTGAACCTCTCTCTGATCCGTGTAATCATCAACCACATCGCCAAGTTCTCGTCCGGATTCAATGCCGAGAACAAGTGGCTCAGGAAGTGCAAGGCGCGCACCGGCAGCAGTCAGCACATGCCCTTCGCGATCAGCCAGCGCTCCCCAATTGCAAAGCAGCATATCCTCAGCGAAATAGGATACCCCGCCTTCCAGACCAAAAGCAAGTGTCACTTCGTGGTCAAGCGCCAAGACCGCTTTTGCCCGATTGATTGCCCCCTGACGCGTTACCTCGTCTGTCATCGGCATCGCTGGTATCCCCGATGGCACATTATACCCTTTCACTTCGGCGTCGATAGCTGTTGATGCCACGAGACGTTTGACGGCATCTAACTTTGCCGGGTTGAGGGTTCCAACACCGATTAACATAGAAACACCTTCCTCTTCATTCATTTTTGCCCACAAGACTTATCAGATAGTCCGCGCAGCATCGCCTGTCCTCTTTATAGTATAATGAAAAAGAGCAGCTTAATTAATTTTGATTGTCTATTTAAAGATAGGAGTGATTCATCGAGATGACCAAGCCACAACGCTGGACGCAGCTGACTGCCTGCGCCGCCGGTTTCGCCGCCGGATGGGCCATTTGCTATTTATCGCACACACGCGGCAAATTACTCAGTTCCGAGAAAGTACTGACCCTTGTCAAGAAAGCTGTAAAACAAACATTGCCTGTCGACGGCGCGTGGATCGTCATGTCGCCGCATACAGAGACAGACACTGGCGTCGCAGCCAAAGTCTATCATGGCGGACTGACCGCAACCGATGAACAAAAAACAACGCATTACGACTTTACCGCCGATGCGCACACGGGTACACTGCTCAAGCTGCATGCTCAAAACTAATAGAAGAAATGCAAGAATGAGGGGATCCAGCCGCGAGCAGGCGAGATTCCCTCATTTACTCAAGCAATGCATCACTCTTTCCACGCGTCGTGGTACCAACCTTAAATCCGGCCGACAGTCATTCACTGCAAACCGCCTTACACCGGTAGATTCGCTGCCCCTTGGCAGCAAACTTCTCCTCATACTCAGTCGGCACATTATTCGGATCAGCGGCCTCGTGCAAATTAAGACTGATATCCCGCAACTTCATTCCATAGTTTGACAAGCTTTCCAGCGAATATTCAAAGAAGCCTTGATTATCTGTTTTCAGCTGAATTACTCCATCCGCTTTCAGTACATAATCATATTGAGCAAGGAAAGAGCTATACGTCAGCCGTCTTTTCTCATGTTTCTTTTTAGGCCACGGATCGCAGAAATTAAGGTAAAGAAAATCTATTTCATTTTCCGCAAAAAAATCAGTCAATAAATGCGCATCGGCATGAATCAGGCGCAAATTCGTTACCGCGGATTCAAGGCATTTATCAAGTGCCGTCACGATAACACTGGCATTGAGTTCAATACCGACAAAATCAAATTCCGGATGTTTTTGGGCCATGGCCGTGATGAACTGACCTTTCCCGGTACCAATCTCGACATGAAGCGGAGCCTCCCGACCAAACACTTCATACCATTCACCACAGCATAATTTCGGATTTGCTACGACAATCTGCGGATATTCCGCTAATTTACCTTCTGCCCACGGTTTATGACGTACTCGCAACTTTAAAACGCTCCCTTTATCAACTATCTATCTCAGAAAAAGACGCGCAGCATACTCATTCAACCACAATAAATCTTTTTCGAAAAGAATCATTTTCCGCACTTCCGCATGTTCCTGATGCCAGAACATGAAGCGCACCGTCATAGCAATCATATGCCAGACAAGGCGAAGCTGCAGATCGTCATTCATTTGCCAGCCATAATGTGCCAGCCAGGCCTCCCACTGATCTTTAGCCACATACCAATACAAAAGCATGGCTAAGTCGATAACCGGGTCGGCAATTACCGCTTGATCCCAATCGACAAGATAGAGACTGCCGCTCTCCGTATCCAGCAGCCAATTATTGTGATTGACATCAGAATGACAGACAGTCTTCGTCGCTGTTTCCGCATCAGCAGCCGTTCTTTTAAGAAAAGCGAGCGCTGTCTGAAGTGCCGCTGTTTCAGTTCTTCCTTTGGCACGCTCTTGTAATTGGCTAAGAATCTGTTTCGTTGAGACTGGTCTCTTGCCGATTCGGCGCATCATCAGCAGCAGCGGTTCTGAATGGTGGATTTTCTTCAGCATATCTGCAACTTGTTGGCTGTCCATTTCATTGGGTCTCAGCACCCGGCCCTTGGTCCACGTCTGCGCGGTCAGCACGTCACCATTGCTCATCCGCCGTGTCCAAAGCAGCTTTGGTACGATACCCTCTGCGGAAAGAACCGCGAGAAACGGGGACGAATTCCGCTTGATAAACAGCTTGTGTTCTCCCGACTCGGCCAGATAGGCTTCTCCAGTCATTCCTCCGGCAGAGGAAATCCGCCATTCCTCACTATCAAAAAATCTCATCAAACAAGCCACCTTTGCCTTAGAAAATCCGGTCGCTGCAAAGACAATGAACGAAAATCTGTTTCACAGAGCCAACACACCGTCTGACAAAGTCATGATGTTCAGGCAGCGGCTCTGTCTCGATTTTGTATAGTGAATCCGCTGAATAGCCGTGCGCTTTTATAGATACGGAATCAAGAAAAAATCAGCATGCAGATTGCGTCAATAGTTTACCGTCTCACGCCTAGCAATAGTATTAAAAATATATCACTTTCCTGTCATTTGGACAATCCATTGATTGCTTCTCCATGCTCCATCCCGCTGAACTCTACAGCCCTCAATACGCGCCGTTCGTCACTTTATCAGAATCCATCAGTGCGGGCACTGGCATCGGTCTTTACATGTTCAAGCAATTGCTCGGCTGCGTCGGTCTGGCAGCGTTTAAACAGCAGCGATTGCCGCGATAATTGCTGATACCAATCCTTTTTTCGGCGCCTGTCAATCAATTCCAGATCAAATTGATCAGGAACAAACTCGATAAAACTATCAGGCGCAAGCACGACCATCTTGACCTTCATATCGAGTTGATGTGCACTCAGAAATGCGCTCATAATCCGGCGCGTCCGCTGCAGTGCAATCAGCGGATTGAGGTGTGTTCTCGATCCGCCATTAATTATTTCACGCCAGCGGCGACCATTTTCCTCTTGAAAAACGCTGTAGGATTCCCCATGCAGCGGTGTCAGACACCAGACTGTATCGTTTGTCAGAATAAGCGAATTGAGCTGAACTTCCGCACTTTGAGTCACAAGAATCGGCTGATAGAAGAAGAACACTAGATCATTGACTTGCTGCAGGCAGTCCTTCAGCCAATCTTGTCTCTGCATATCTTGAGGCAATGCGGAGAAAGAATCACTTGTTGACGAGGCCCAATCCAGCTGCATCGCATACAGCCAGCTATAGAAATCCGGATCCCTTTTCTCCGCGGCAGCAGGTTCAGTGAACAGGCGCGCGCCGTTCCGTTCCGCCTCGCTTCTTGTCTTTCGCAGCAGCCATTCTGCCTCACGCCGTTTCTTCAGCCAGATAAACCGATTGGCATAACGCATGAAGTCCGTCTGATAGCGTGAGACACATTGCTCAATTTTCACAAGCTGAGCCATCGTTTTTCCACCTTTGCATCATTCCTCACCTATTGTATAACAAATTGGCAAGAAGGAAACGGCTTTTCTCACAATCGACTATGGAAAAATGCACCTCCCTCCTTTAAATTCACAGTCCCGCCGATCAATGGCTACTGGAAAACTAAGAATTAAGTCGCTTGGCCTTTACTCCATCGGGTATAATGAGAAAGAAAACATATTTGAAGCGGCAGAACGATGAAGGAGAGATACTTGAATGAAAATAGCTGATTCGATAGATCAACTCGTCGGTCAGACACCGATGGTTCGTCTCAATCGCTTGCCGGATCCAAACGGCGCAACGATATATGTAAAACTGGAATCGCTGAACCCAACAAAAAGTGTGAAAGATCGTGCCGCCAGAAATATTATCCTTGCGGCAGAACAAAATGGATCCTTGAAAAAAGGCGCAACAATTATTGAACCAACGTCTGGCAATATGGGAATCGGTCTGGCAATGACCGCGGTCGCCCGCGGCTATAAAGCGATTATCGTCATGCCTGATTCGATGAATCAAGAGCGGATCAATTTATTGAAAGCGCTTGGTGCCGAAGTTGTGCTGACGCCCGGCGCAGAGAAAATGCCGGGAGCTATTCACCGAGCGGAAGAACTGGCAGCCAAGACAGCGAATAGCTTCATGCCGATGCAGTTTAGCAATCCAAATAATCCGAAAGCCCATCAAATGACTACGGCCCCGGAAATACTGAGTGACATGAAAACCATTGGCCATCCGCTGCGCGCACTCGTCGGCTGTGCTGGAACAGGCGGTACAATCAGTGGAACTGGAAGGGCGCTGAAGAAAGTCTATCCAGAGATGACGATACATATATGCGAACCCGCCGGATCCCCTACGCTGTCTGGAGGGAAACCGGGACGCCATAAGATTGTCGGCACAAGTCCGGGATTTATTCCAGAGACACTCGATTTATCGATCATCGACGAGATTATTAAGGTGACCGACGAAGATGCTTATGCGCTGACCCGTCGTTTGGCCAGCGAGGAAGGTATCCTCTGCGGGCCGTCCTCAGGCGCGTCTGTGTTTGTCGCCCTACAAGTGGCGCGGCGCTTTAAACCGGACGAAGTCCTTGTCTGTATAATCAACGACACGGGTGAACGCTATCTGTCAGGAGACATCTTCCCGCGATAAGCAAGCGATTTTAATGCTAAAATCAGAAAATTTATTTGACATTTTTGTCAGGAGAGTTATATTTAACTTGTCAGAATTATAATTTATTTAATGCGTTTGTGTTTCTTTGCTGTTGATTCAACACCTTTTTTTCGGTAATTGTTTGGCTCAATAGAAACGAATCAGCTGTTGATTTCGTTATTTATTGATAAACTTTTCGGGGAGTGGTGACTTGAGTCCTTCAACTGATCGTATGCTAAATCGCGTTAGGTCCGTCTATCTATTTATTCGAAGACAGGGTACTGTCACGACGAAAGAGCTGGTTGAAGAATTTGACATGACACAGAGAACAATGCAGCGAGACTTAAATATTCTCACCTACAATGAATTAGTCATAAGTCCGAAAAAGGGACAATGGACAGTGACACGGAAAAAAGTAAAAATTTCTTGAGTTGCCAATCGGCAGCTCTTTTATTTTACGCACAAAAAAGGACAATGGGCCATTTACTGATTCGCAACATATACTGGTCAATGTAACTAAGTGGCCAGAAATTGAGGAGTGAAAATAGTGATGTATTCGCAGAATCAACAGCCTGACTTTCGCACGCAGGGCATGACTTACCCCGTCTTTACGCAGCCTGTCTCTCAGGAAATGGTGGCCGAAGAGACACCGTTCCCATACGTTTATACGTCAGACGGCAATAACTACACGAATGAAAGTTTCCAATGGATACCCTCTTCTACACCCGCAGACCGTATGCCCCCGGGACCGCCGCCTGGCCCGTCCCATCCGTGGGACTATCGGATGCGTCAGCTGGAGCGCCAGCAAAACCAAATGCAGCGCGAGATTAATCAGTTGGATCGACGGTTACGGACTGTAGAAAGGCGCCTAAGTATTCCGGCACCACCGGGACCCTTTTACGGTACCAATCCATAAAGGCAATACGCGGACAGTGCAGAGAAACGCTCTCTATGCTGCCCGCGTATTTATCCACGATGGAATCTATTGAAAAAGCGCTGACCAAGCACCTTGCGCAGCAAACCCGTATAGTAGGCACATCCCATATAAACGAGAATACCTACAACGATGCAGAGCGGAATCGAAATCGCTGCTAAGGCTCGGCTGCGTGGCACACCTGCGCCGCCAAATAGAATTAGAATACCGACGATGACCAGTACCATCAGCATGGTATAAATAATAATATGCACGGTTTGATTAGCTACAGACATGAAGTGATAATCCGTCGCTCTTCTGATCGCTGTCATGATTATGATAATCGACAGACCATAGCCCAAGTCTGTGGCAACTACCGCCCCCACACCGCCAAGCAGCTTCATGCAAATTGGATTGGTCAGCAGCTTGACAATGATGCCCGCACTTAATGCGATCAGTGTCACTCGCTGATGATTAATCCCCTGCAAGATGGAGGCGCCCACCTGAAACAGCGAGAAGAAAATCGCTGTCGGTGCATACCAAGTCAGAATCGCGCCACCGATTGCCGGGTAGCTGCCCGGATCAATTTTATAAAGCAGCCCATGAACTTGATAACCAAGTGCAGACAGTCCGATCGACGCAGGGATGGTCAGAAACAGCACAAGCTGCAGAGCCTCCGTAATCTTATCATTGACATCGTTCAAATCGCCTTTTGTATAAGAAACAATCACTGCCGGCACAGCGCTCACCGCAAGCGAGGTGGCAAGTGTGACCGGGATCATCACCATTTTCTGATCGTTCATCGTCAAATCGGAAACAATGGCATCACGCATCACTTTCCCATAAACCAAATAATGATTGGCCATCATCTGATCAATCAGCTGGTAAACCTGCATGGCGATGCCCACACCAACGAAGGGAATCGCGTAGGTAATCAGTTCCTTATACATCCCGCGCAGCGGCATTTTATAGCGATGCGGTCTGTATTGATGCGCCTCTTCCTGCTTCTTAATCACAGCGCGCCGTTTGACCCAGTAATGAAGCATTACATAGAAACCGGCAACTGCGCCAATGAACGCCGCAAACGTCGCGAATACCGCAGCCGTGACAACAGAGCCGTTCATCAGCTTAAGAATAATAAATGAACTGATCAAAATGAAACCCACACGACCAATTTGTTCAACAAGCTGTGACACTGCGGTTGGCCCCATCGACTGAAAGCCTTGAAAATAGCCACGCATCAAACTCATGACCGGCACTACCAATATCGCAATCGCACAAACTCGCATGACGAGCACCACATGATTGAAATTGCCCGCAGACACTTTTGACAAGGCAACAAATTGCGGTGCGCCAAGAAACATGACGAGAAAGCCAACAACACCGGTCAGCGACATCAGCACGATGCCGGATCGAAATAACCGTTTCCCGGATTCATAGTCGCCAAGCGCGTTATATTTGGAGACGAATTTTGAAACGGCAAGCGGGAGACCCATCGTGGAGATACTCAAAATTATTGAATAGGGGGTATAAGCGACGGCGTAAAGATAGGTTCCTTCCAGCCCGGCCATGGCTTGATAAGGTATGACAAAAAAGATACCAAGAAATTTAGCAATAAACGTGGAAATCGTCAGAATCAGTGTTCCACGAATCATTTTCGATGCGCTCATTCGATTACGCTCCTGAAAGCCTGGTTCCAGGCACAAATTTTCGCTGAAAGCTGCGACATTTTGCGTCGTTTTTTCCCGCAACTCTACATATTTTACCACAATCGGCACAGTTATAATTGGCAATTTGATGTTTCTTTTCATCGGCGCAGCAAATTCTGTGCTGGCTGAGCGTGCAAAAAAAAGCACGTGACTTGTTATCGGCCACGTGCACAGTTATTACTGTCCGTCATTCCACTCTTTATTTGGCAACAATATTCACCAATTTATCCGGAACAACAATCAGTTTTTTGATTGTCTTACCTTGCAGATTGTCAATCACATTCGGCTCAGCCATCGCTTTATCCTGAAGTGCGTCACGCGCCGTTCCCTTGTTGACGATCAGCCGGGCACGAATTTTACCATTAATTTGCACGATTACTTCCACTTGCTTTTCCGCAAGCTTTGCCGGATCGTATGCTGGCCACGTCGATTGCTCAATCGACTGTTGATGGCCAAGCTGCTGCCAGATTTCTTCACAGATATGCGGTGCAATCGGCGAAAGCAGCTGGATGAACCCTTCAGCAAATGATTTGGGAATCGCCGTTTGTTTATACGCTTCATTGGTAAAAGCCATCATCTGCGCAATCGCCGTATTGAAATGAAGGATCGCGAAATCTTCCGTGACCTTCTTCACCGTCTGATGATAAGCCTTCTCAAATTCAGGATCAATTGCCGCCGACTCGCTAATCACATCAGATTGGCTGCCTTCCGAGTCTATATATAACCGCCACACGCGATCCAGAAAACGGCGGGCACCGTCAATTCCCGTCTCCGACCAAGCGACTGCTGCGTCGATCGGGCCCATAAACATCTCATAAAGACGCAGTGTATCTGCCCCATGGGAGGCGACAATATCGTCCGGATTGACGACATTTCCTTTTGATTTGCTCATCTTTTCATGATTATTTCCGAGAATCATTCCTTGATTGACGAGCTTATGGAACGGCTCTTTAGTCGGCACAACACCGAGATCATAGAGTGCCTTATGCCAGAAACGGGCGTAAAGTAAATGCAGCACCGCGTGTTCCGCACCGCCGACATAGAGATCTACGGGCAGCCAGCGCTTCAGCTTCTCCGGATCGGCAATCCGCTGGCTGTTATGCGGATCAATATAGCGCAGGAAATACCAGCTGCTGCCGGCCCACTGCGGCATCGTATTCGTTTCCCGGCGCCCCTTCATGCCGGTTGCCGGATCGACGATATTAATCCAATCCGTGTCATTGGCAAGTGGAGACTCACCCGTTCCCGACGGTTTGATGTTTTCCGTTTTCGGCAGGCGCAGCGGCAATTCTTCTTCCGGCACTGCCTGAGCCGTTCCGTCTTCCATATGGATGATTGGAATCGGTTCGCCCCAATAGCGCTGGCGGCTGAACAGCCAATCACGCAGACGGTATGTCACTTTACGCGTCCCCACTTGATGAGCCTCGAGCCAATCGATCATTTGCGCAATCGCTTCTTTTTTCCCGAGTCCGTCGAGAAAATCAGAATTGACATGCTCCCCTTCACCACTATAGGCTTCCTTGCTTAGATCGCCACCGGCCACTACTTCAACAATGGGTAAGTCAAATTTCTTAGCAAATTCATAATCGCGGCTATCATGTCCCGGAACGGCCATAATTGCGCCGGACCCGTAAGTAATCAAGACATAATCGGCGATCCAAATCGGAATTTTACATCCATTGACAGGATTAACGGCATAGGCACCCGTGAATGCACCTGTCTTGGTCTTGGCCAAATCAGTCCGCTCCAAATCACTCTTCGCCGCCACTTCAGTGCGGTAAGCATCAACCGCCGCTTTCTGATCATCGCTCGTAATCTCATCGATCAGCTCATGCTCAGGAGCAAGCACCATATAGGTCGCGCCGAAAAGTGTGTCGGGACGTGTTGTGAACACTGTAACCGACGTGCCCGGATGACCGTCTACAGTGAACGTCACCTCTGCGCCTTCTGAACGCCCGATCCAGTTACGCTGCATTTCTTTAATACTCTCCGGCCAGTCAAGTTCATCGAGATCACTGAGGAGACGTTCCGCATAGGCAGTAATGCGCAGCATCCATTGTTTCATCGGTTTGCGAACCACAGGAAAACCGCCGCGCTCACTTTTGCCGTCGATGACTTCCTCATTGGCTAGAACCGTGCCAAGAGCGGGACACCAGTTCACCGCCACCTCCGCCTCGTAGGCGAGTCCCTTTTTATATAATTGCAGGAAGATCCACTGCGTCCATTTATAGTACTCCGGATCCGTCGTATTGATCTCTCGATCCCAATCATAGGAAAATCCGAGTGATTTAATCTGCTGCATAAACGTATGGATATTCTGAGCCGTGAATACTGCCGGATCATGCCCGGTATCCAGTGCATATTGCTCCGCCGGAAGACCAAAAGCATCCCACCCCATGGGATGAAGCACTTCAAAGCCTTGCATCCGCTTCATCCGCGCGATGATGTCCGTCGCCGTATACCCTTCTGGATGACCGACATGAAGGCCCTTGCCCGACGGATAGGGAAACATATCCAATACATAATATTTGGGCTTATCCGACTCGTCATCTGTTTGAAAGGTGTGATTTGTTTCCCAGTATTTTTGCCATTTCGCTTCTATTTTTTTATGGTCAAATGCCAGAGCCATGGCTAATTCCTCCTTCAGCAAGCTGTAAAATATAAAAAACCTCCCGCCCTCAACACAATTGTTAGGGACGAGAGGTTGTTCACCATTCCCGCGGTACCACCCAAATTAGCCGCCTGTCTTTATTCTGACGGCTCACTTGTCTTTCTGCAGCCTGTAACGAAGCCATTCGTCTGCGCATCCACTGAAGGAAGCGCAGCAGCTCAAAGGCGAGTTCACCCAAGTCTCACTGCCGACTCGCACCCGCCGCCGACTCTCTGAATGGAGACACTGACCTACTTTTCCTTGTCATCGCTTTCTAACTTGATCAAATGAATATTTAAGATGTATTTTATGCCATAGTCTGACAAAAGTCAACATAGCTTGGAAGCTCTTTCAGGGCAAACGCATTAGAAATTCTGACTATTTACGCACTAACTACGTGCTACAAT
>JBDNRH010000028.1:0-38320 GCA_047718535.1 Sporolactobacillus sp. | reverse complement strand
ATTGTAGCACGTAGTTAGTGCGTAAATAGTCAGAATTTCTAATGCGTTTGCCCTGGACGCCTCACTTATTCTGCTTGCGGGATGACTGCGTGACGGCTATACTCGAATTATTAAAGGCTTGGCAGAGTTCGAAACCATCCTCTGCTTTACCAAAAAAACTATGGGAGTGTTTAACCTTATGAACAGAACCTCATCGGGCGAGACAGCTGTGCCGTTCAAGCTGCTCATTCTGGCGATCGTCTTTGCCACGTGTTTACTCGCAGCCAATCTCGTCGCCTCGAAGCTTTTCTCCATTGACGGCTTTTCAATGACTTCAGGAATTATCATCTATCCGCTCACTTTTCTCATGCTCGACAGCATTACCGAATGCTGGGGCAAACCGGTTGCTCAGCGCATTGTCTGGATCGGGCTATTTGCCAATCTCTTATTCATCCTGCTGCTTCAGGCAGCGATTCATCTGCCGGCAGCGCCGTTTTGGAAAAATGGAACCGCCTTTGCGGCGATTCTCGGCGCGATGCCGCGCACGGTACTTGCTTCACTCTGTGGCTATAGCCTGTCACAGACACTCGATATCGCACTGTTTACTGGGCTGAAGCAGCGGACAAACGGGCGAATGCTTTGGCTGCGCAGCCTGCTCAGCACGGCAGTCAGTCAATTGGCGGATTCGACCGTGTTCATGTTTGTCGGCTTTACAGGTATCCTGCCGGTTTCAGCCATCTTGGCGACGATCGGCACAGAATACGTGCTTAAATTCTCCTATGCGGTTGCCTGTGTGCCGCTGATTTATCTAGTCGTTCACTGGATTCGCCGAGGAAGCGCGGCGAGCTACGCCAATCAGGTGGCCGAAGGGGGGAATGCTTTGTGAGCGATCGTCAGAAGGATAATTTGTCTTTACTTGGTCGGCAGCACGCAGCTGTGATTGTTGATTACGATCCAAGTCTATTGGAAACATTTGAAAACGCCCATCCGGATCGGGATTATTTCGTGAAATTTAATTGCCCGGAGTTTACGAGCCTTTGTCCGATCACGCATCAGCCGGATTATGCCACCCTGTATATCAGCTACGTCCCACGCCAGCGTATGGTCGAGAGCAAGTCATTGAAGTTGTATTTATTCAGTTTCCGTAATCATGGTGATTTTCACGAGGATTGCATGAATAAAATCGCTGATGATTTGATTCAATTGATGGATCCGAATTATCTGGAGGTTTGGGGGAAATTTCTTCCGCGTGGCGGCATTAGCATTGATCCTTATGTGAATTATGGAAAACCGGGTACGCGCTGGGAGCAGGTCGCCTTCGAGCGACTCAGCCATCATGACTTATATCCGGAAAAAATAGATAATCGCTGACGGGGGCTGGAAAAAGATGCTGAAAAAAGCAGTTATTGTACTAAGCGGCGGCCTGGACAGCGCGACGTGCATGGGAATCGCCCGCGCACAAGGTTATGAACTGCATCCAATCACGTTCGCCTATGGTCAGAGACATGCCAGAGAAGTAGAACAGGCGCGCAGGATTGCCGCTTTTTTTCAGGCGGCGGAGCACCGGGTTATTTCGCTCGATTTCTTCAGTCAGATTGGCGGCAGCGCGCTGACGGATCCGCAACTTGCGGTACCGGAGAATCAAGAAAATCCGGGTATACCGATAACTTATGTGCCGGCCCGTAACCTTATTTTCCTGTCGCTCGCGACGGCTTTCGCCGAAACAATTGGGGCGCAGGTGATTTTCACCGGCGTGTCATCCGTCGATTATAGCGGCTATCCAGATTGTCGGCCGGAATTTATCCGCAGTCTGACGGAAACAGTCAATCTTGCGACGCGTGCGGGGGTAACCGATCATCGGTTGACGATTGAGACACCGCTCATGCGGCTCAGCAAGGCGGAAACGATTCGACTCGGTCATTCACTGAATACACCTTATGAGTTGACGACTTCTTGCTATAATGGCGGCGACAAAGCATGCGGGCAATGTGACAGCTGCCGACTGAGAATTAAGGGATTCCAAGAAGCTGGTATCCCTGATCCGATTGACTATGCGCTGCCGGTCGACTGGCAATAAGCCTGCGAAGCTATATTTTCAGAAAAAAAATAGCGTGGTTCCGTGTTCGGACGGGACAACAACTGACGAAGCTTCTGCCAGACTGACGGCAGAAGCTTTTCTATCGCATCTCGCCGATCTGTGGCCGGCGTTACAAATTATTGACGAAGCAGAAAAATACTCGTCGAAATTGCATTATTGTTTTGATTATTCCTATGAAATGCGCGATACTAGTGATACATTCGCAGAAAAGTAGGGGTTGTCGGGATGAAAGTGGTTAAGTTCGGCGGAAGCTCACTCGCTTCCGGCGCACAAGTTGAGAAAGTTTGCAAAATTATTGCTTCCGATCCGGAGCGGCGGATTGTCGTTGTGTCCGCGCCGGGCAAACGATTTGCCGAGGACAGGAAAGTCACCGATATGTTGATTAACTGCGCGGAGCGAAAATTGCGTGGTGAAGGGGTAGATGATCTTGTTGAAGCGATCCTTGATCGCTATCAGCAGATTGCCAAGGATCTGAAGCTATCGTATACGATTATGGCACGAATAACCGATGATTTGACCGCCCTGCTGGAAGGTGACCGCAGCAATCCGGTTGCATTTACCGAAGCACTGAAAGCAAGCGGCGAAGACAATAATGCTAAGCTCATTGCGGCCGTCTTTCAATATAAAGGAATGGATGCTTGCTATGTGTCGCCTCAGCAGGCAGGCCTTCTTGTAAGCAGCGACCC
Organism: Sporolactobacillus sp.; assembly: GCA_047718535.1. Taxonomy (GTDB): domain Bacteria; phylum Bacillota; class Bacilli; order Bacillales; family Sporolactobacillaceae; genus Sporolactobacillus. Next base: position 35,557 of record JBDNRH010000028.1, on the reverse strand, counting down.
GGGTCATGCCGAGGCGCTTCCAGAAGCCTATGACCGCCTGCGTGAGTTAGCTAAGCGTCCCGAGATTATTGTTTTCCCCGGCTTCTTCGGCGTTACAGAGGCGGGTGAAGTGATGACGTTCTCGCGAAGTGGCTCGGATATTACCGGCTCGATTCTTGCCAACGCCGTACACGCGGATCTCTATGAAAACTTTACAGATGTGGATGCTGTCTACACGGTCAATCCGCATCTTGTTGCCAGGCCAAAGGAAATTCGTGAATTGACCTATCGTGAGATGCGAGAACTTTCCTATGGCGGTTTCTCTGTATTCCACGATGAGGCGCTGATTCCGGCGTTCCGCGCAGGTATTCCGGTTAATGTGAAAAATACGAATAACCCAGAAGCGCCTGGGACGCGGATCGTCAGTGAGCGGAAGAATAGTGCCGGTCCACTTGTGGGTATTGCCAGCGATGACGGCTTTTGCAGTTTCTACGTGAGCAAATATTTGATGAATCGTGAGATTGGATTCGGGCGAAAAATTCTATTAATTTTAGAAGACTACGGACTTTCCTTTGAACATATTCCATCAGGCATTGATGATATCACCGTTATTGCGCGCCAAGATCAGATGAGCGCGGTTATCGAAGAAACGATTGTGCGGCGAATTAAAGAGGAATTGCATGCAGATGAAGTGCACGTCGAGCATGATCTGTCGCTGATCATGCTCGTCGGCGAAGGTATGCGGCAAAAGGTAGGTACGGCTGGACGGGCAGCGACCGCATTGGCTCGGGCAGACATCAATATTGAGATGATTAACCAAGGATCGTCCGAGACAAGCATGATGTTTGGCGTGCGCGAGTCTGTCGAGGGGAAGGCTGTGCAGGCACTCTACAAGGAATTCTTCGCCGATTGAGGCTGCTGTCTTTTTGCCTCTGGTATTCTTTTTAATAATTTCATAATGAAATGTATTTATAATCGAATGCGTAAAAAATAGGGAAGATCTATTAGTCTTCTATTACAACACAAACTACGCAGCGGTATCGCTTTCGAATTAGTCATCCTAAGCACTTCATTCGATAAAAAGCATCTGATAAGTATGAGCAACAAAAAAAGAGCCTTGCAGAAGGCTCTTTTTCTGTTGGTGGAAGTGATTGTATGCGGCATTAAAGCGATTCGGGATCAAAAGCGCTTGTCACTTCAATTCCTAACAGGGTGATGAGCGTGGCTGCTTGGAATGTATCAATTTTTAGACCGGCGGCAAGAGCCATGTCAATGCGGATGCCGTTAATCGAGCAGCTCGACCAGTCTAAGCCTTTGAGCACGGTTTCGCTGAAATCTGCCAGATCCAAATTGCTGTCCTTAAATTGGCTCTTATGGAGCGTCACATGCTGGAAAGAGGTCTCATTCATTTTGCTTGACAGAAAGCGCGCCGCGGTCAGCTTAGCTTCAGGGAAAAAGGCATAGCTCATCAGACAGTCGGCGAATTCAGTGTCTTTAATAATTGTATGACTGAAATTGGTGCCGACAAATTTGCATGCCTGAAGCTTGTCTCGGTATAAACTCGCGCTCTCGAATGTGCAATTGGAGAAATCGCAGCTTTTAAATTCGCAGTCGAGCCATTCCGCACGCGAAAAGTCATGAACGAGAAAGGTGCAGTGCGAAAATATTACATCGGCGAGCATTTTTCGCTGCCCGTGCGTGTCAATTTGGCAGTTTAAAAACTGCGTATAGGGTTCGACGTCTTCAAGAAAAATCGTTTGCTCTTCCACTGTTTGGAAATTATTTTTCATATCATTTGTTCCTTTTTGGTTTAAGATGCGAACTCATAGATTCATTATACGTGAGAAAAGGATAAAGCAGCTGTCAATTATTTTAAAATAACGATTGAGATTCTGTACATTTAATGATAAGTTCACAGTAAAGTTAATCATGGGGTGATTCAATGAGAATTGATGTCTTGCAGCATGTTGCCTGCGAAGGTCCGGCGGCAATTGCAGATTGGGCCGAGCAGCGCGGCCATCAGGTGGTCGTCCATCAGCTTTATGCGGGCGATCCTGTACCGGATGCCGCCGCGCTCGATTTTCTAGTGATTCTTGGCGGACCGATGAGTGTCAATGATTGTGCGCCTAACTGGATCGCAGAAGAGCGCCGCTGTATTCATGATGCGTTGGCAGGCGATACGCCTGTGTTCGGTGTCTGTCTTGGCGCCCAGCAAATTGCGAAAACGCTTGGCGCGGATGTAGTCGCCGGGCAAAAGGAAGTGGGCTGGTTTCCAATTCGTCGCGTTTCCTCAGTACTTCCGTTTCTACCGGAGACAATGACACCGCTGCATTGGCATGGCGAGACATTCGAACTTCCAGAAGGCGCCATTCGTCTATTCGAAAGTAAGGCTTGTGTCAATCAAGGCTTTGTTTATCATGACCAAGCCATTGGTCTGCAGTTTCATATGGAAGCGACGAAGGCAAGTGTCGAATCGTTACTTATCCATGATCGCGACTATATTGATGATTCGCCGCATGTGCAGACTGCGGAAGAAATCGGTGCCCATGCGGTTGCAGAGAGGAACGAGCAGACGCTGTTTGCACTTCTTGACTGGCTGACCTGCTCTAATTAAGAGTTGAAAAAAGCGCCGGATCCAATCGATCCGACGCTTTTATTACGATTGAAACAGTCCCTGCTTCCGGAGCGTGTCCAGCAGCTTCTGCCGCGGCTCGGATAATTCCGACGATGCCGCCTTAGCGATTTGATTTGTAAATGTATCTACGCGGCGATTGGCATCGCGAAGATCATAATACTGATTAACTGCTTGATCATAGTCACTGAGCGACTCAAGAGGCGCGTCCAATGGCTGATAACTATTCTGATGATAGATGGCCTGTTTGGGCAATCGCGGCTTTAGTTGCGGGTCCTGATTCGCGTAGCCAACGGCGATGCCGAAAACTGGAAAAGTCAGGGGCGGCAGATTTAATAAATCAATGACCGCCTGTGCATTATTGAGGATGCTGCCGAGATAGACGGCTCCAAGCCCCATGCTTTCGGCTGCGACGACGATATTCTGCGCGGCGATGACGGTGTCACTGAACGCGCGAAAGAAGAAGTCGGTCGTTCCGAAAATAGAAGTGGGCTGTTTTTTGGCCTCGGCAATGGCAGCATTGCGCTGCATGTCGGCGACTAGAACGAAGAGCCGGCCGGCTTCGGCGATATAATGCTGGCTGCCAATCGCGGCGAGGGCGCGCTGTTTGTCGCGATCTGTCACGTCGATAATCGAATATTGCTGAAAGAAATTGCTCGTAGCTGCGTGCTGAGCCGCTTGAATCAGTGTGTCCACCTGTTCTTCGGTCAGCGGCTGAGCGGTGAAGCTGCGAATGGAGCGATGGCGTAATAACAGATCGAGCGTCGAATTGCTCATCATAAAACCCTCCGTTTTTTATATAATATTTTTTTGGTGAGGCGCTTGTCTCTTAGGTGCCGGACGAAAGAGAAAAATGGCAATGCCTGCGAGAATGATCAGAATGCCAATGAACTGCTGCATACTCACACCTTGATGGAGAAGAAAATAAGCGAGCAGGCATGTGCCAACCGGTTCGCCGAGAATACTCATGGAAATCGTTGCAGCGTTCATCCATTTTAACAAATAATTAAAAATCATTTGCCCCATAATCGTCGAAATTAATGCGAGGCCGAGAAAGCAAAGCCAATCACGAAGTGGATAATGAAACACCGGGACTCTTGTCCCAAAGGAAAATGCAAATAGAAAAACAGCGCTGCTGCCATAGCCGATCAATGTATACGGAATAAGTGAGAGATGCTTGCGCATTTTCTGACCGACAAGGAAATAACCAGTAATGATCCCGGCCGCAAGCAAGGCTAGAAGGTCACCGAACAGTGCCCAGCCATTGACTTGAAAATCATGCCAACCGATTAGCGCACTGCCGGCAATAGCCATCAGCCCGCCGATTGCCATCTGCCGTGTCAGCCGCTCGTGAAAGAAAAAATAGCCGCCGATGAAGGCAAACAGCGGCTGCAGAGTGACGAGTACGACGGAGCTGGCAACTGATGTAAAGCGCAGTGATTCGAACCAAAGAGTATAGTGACCGGCAAGAAACAGTCCGGATAAAAGAATGAGCCACCAATCTTTAGTGGACAGATGTTTGAGCTCCACCAGACGTGAACGATACATGAATAAGGCTGGTGAAATGAATAATGCGGCAAAAAGCAGCCGATAGCCAGCCGTAATTGATGGCGGAGCGTCGGCGATTACAGCGAAGATACCCGATGTCGATAAAGCGAGCACACCAAAAAAAAGCAGGGGATAGGCGACATCTGGGCGAAGAGTTTTCAGTCCGATCACATCTTTTCTCAATAAGGTTACTCATATCATAAAATAGAAACAGCGTTTTTCCAATGGGGAGAAATTATTTTCCCAAAGTTTGAACAATCCTCTTGATTGCGAGGGGGTTCAAGGATTAAAGTAAGTGTTGGAGTTTCTAAGAGTAAGAGAGGGGAAGTTGATTTGCAGGCGATTCATGTACGGCATCTACCGATGTATGAGAATATTACGTATTTTATTCTGTCGATTATTATTAACGCATTAGGTAACGCGTTAACTGTGTCTATCAATCTTGGAAGTGCGTTATGGACAGCGTCTTCCGTAAATATGACTTATCTGACCGGCATTCCGGTAGGCGCAACATTATTTGGTTTCGGTGTACTCGTGATGGCGATCAATGCGCTGATTCTGCGTAAATTAGAGTGGCAGCGCTTGGTTGGCAATCTGCTTTTCCTCTTGCCGTTTAGTTATTTAATCGGTCTAACCAGCCAGTTATTTGTGGCGGATTCGATTAATTCTTTGCCGCTTGTGGGTCGTGTTCTGCTTGACTGTGCCGGAATTTGCTTGATTTCAATGGCTATCTCCATTTATCAGCGTGTCAATCTCATGCTTCATCCGTGCGATGACCTCATGCAGATTATTCGTTTCAAATATTTCAAGGGCAGCGCGTCTGTCGCTCAGTTGGTCACCTTCCTGCCTCCTGTTCTAATTATATTTGCTTGCTGGCTGCAAACCGGCCAGCTCTATGCGATTAATGTCGGTACGGTTTTTGCGTTGCTTTTTCAAGGACCGCTTGTCGGCGTTTTTGATAAAATTATATTTCCGACGCTGAAGCATCAGCATTTGCAGCAAATTAATCAATAAACCAATTGAATTAGCGATATATCTCAGCTATTTATGAGAAAGCAGGACCGTGAGGACATCATCCGCGGTTCTGCTTTTTTTGTCATTTTTCATGAATGAGAAGTGATGTTGGAATGAGCAATATATACAGCGCGGTGAAGATAGCAAAAATAAATGCGAGATGCTTCGCCTGTGATATTCGAGTTCGACAGTTATAGGCACATTTTAAAGAAGGAAGAATAAATTAAACAGCATCGATCCAATAAATTGAAAACAATTAAATTATAAATATTATTATATAAAGTTTACTATTAACGATGAGCAAACGACTTATTGCAGAAATGTAAAAAAAATAGGCTTACAAAGCGCAATTAAAGAGAATAATGACAATCATTCTTAATAGAACGGAATAAATGAAATGTATAATCATTATCAATTACTGAAAATAAATGAGAACAAAAGACTTGAATTCGCATAAAATGATGGTAAAATTTAATTAAATAATAATTATTATAATTTAAAACAATGATCAATTTGATTAACAAGTTAACGAGTATGACAAACGGCAGGAGGAGAAAATCATGCTCAAAGAAACAGATGTACTGATCGCTCCTAAGAATAATCGATCTTTCGATTGGCACGCGAAAATAGAGCAGCATCAAGAAATGATTGCTGCGCTTTTTGCAGGTATACTGACGGTTTCGGGATTCCTTGTGAGTCAAATGACGGCGGCAAATGATTGGTATATTTATCTGGCGGCTTACCTAATCGGCGGGTATTATCAAATGAAGGCAGGCATCATTCAAACAGTCACTAGCCGCGAGCTGAACGTGGAATTGTTAATGGGGCTTGCCGCAATCGGCGCCGCCTGCATTAATCATTGGTTTGAAGGCGCGGTTCTGATTTTTATTTTTGCGTTAAGCGGGGCACTGGAAACGTATGCAACGGGGAAGAGTTCACGAGCGATCTCTTCATTAATGGCGCTGCAGCCGGAGACAGCCCGATTAATTGTCAATCAACAAGAAACGGAAATCGCGGTTGCTCAGCTGAAGATTGGTGACGTGCTTCATATTATGCCGGGAGAACGTATTCCTGCCGATTCGCAAATTATAGTTGGGGAAACCACTGTGGACGAATCGACAATGACTGGGGAAGCGGAACCGGTACTGCGTCAAGTAGGAGACTCCATTATGGCCGGGACGGTAAACATAGACGGCAATATACGTGTGACTGTCATTCACCGCAACGAGGAATCAATGTTCAGTAAAATTATTGAACTTGTCCAAACAGCACAGACAGAAAAAGCACCTTCCCAATTATTCATTGAGCGTTTTGAAAAGGTGTATGTCAAAATTGTGATTGCTATGACAGGACTTATGCTCTTTCTTCCGCACTTCATTTTTGGCTGGTCGTGGAGTGATACGATTTATCGGGCGATGGTCATGCTTGTTGTTGCCTCTCCATGTGCACTCGTTGCCTCAACGATGCCAGCGGTTTTATCGGCAATTGCTAGCGGCGCGCGAAATGGGATACTGATTAAAGGCGGCGTGCATCTCGAGCAGCTGGCCAGTCTTAAAGCACTGGCCTTTGATAAGACGGGAACACTGACTGCGGGTAAACCGTCGGTCGATTGGACGCTTAACGTCAGCGGCTTGCCGGACGAGAGCTTTTATCCAGCAGTAGCAGCAATTGAAGAAAATGCTGCGCATCCGCTTGGTGAAGCGTTGGTCGCCTATATAAAACATACATTTCCAAATTTACCGCAGGCGCAAAAGGTACGAATTCAACCGGGATTTGGTGTTTCCGGAGTGGTGGCAGAACGCAATTTTGTGATTGGCAAGGCGGATTTATTTGACCAGCAGGAAATGAAACCTTTTCTGAGAAAATTTCAGAAGCAGTTACCACAAAATCATACGCTCGTATTTGTCGCTATAGACGGAATGATTGCCGGTGCATTTGCGCTAAAGGATCAAGTCAGGAATTCGTCTGTCACGGCCATTCGCAGACTGCATCACTTAGGAATTGAGACGATTATGCTGACGGGTGACAACATCAAAACGGCGCAGCTGATTCAGCAGGAAACAGGCGTCAGTTCCTATATTGCCGATTGTCTTCCGGAAAACAAAGTGGACGCAATTAAACAGCTGACTGGGCGCTACGGTGCGGTAGGGATGGTAGGGGATGGGATCAACGACACACCGGCGCTTGCTCAATCCGCAGTTGGTATTGCCATGGGCGCGGGTAATGATGCAGCACTGGCGACGGCGGATATTATTCTCATGAAAAATGATTTAAATCGTATTGCTGACGCATTTCGTTTATCGAAGCGAATGAATCGCATTGTGAAGATGAATATAGCTTTCGCACTTTCGATGATTGTTCTTCTTATGACCGTTAATCTTCTTCAGTTCATTTCGATGCCGCTCGGTGTAATGGGTCATGAGGGGAGCACGATTCTTGTTATTCTCAATGGACTGCGCCTACTTCGCGGCTAAACAGAGCTGAATGTATACAAAAATTTGTCTTAATGACTTAAACACGAGTCTTAAGGCATTTTTTGATTTCTAGCGAGAATGATTCTCTCACTTCATTCACATATGCAAACGGTTTAAGAAATTTTTTTTGCGAATGGGTTGCAAATAAGCGGCATTTACTATACATTGAATATAGGAATAAAAGTTTCCTTGTAGAAACAAATATTCCTTGAGCGTTCAAAAGGGAAGGTGATCCGATGAGCTATTCAGAAGAAGCTGTGGTTGCAGTTCCGCTGCCGATCAAAAAAAAGCAGGGACAGACTCAGCAGCCCGAGTCCTTTCAACAGGCGATTGGTCAGAAGAAAGGTTGGAAGCAGGCAATACCATTTATTGGTCCTGCGTTTATTGCGGCGGTTGCTTATATTGATCCGGGAAACTATGCAACGAATATTCAAGGTGGTTCGCAATTCGGTTATTTGCTGTTGTGGGTCGTGGCACTTTCAAACTTGATGGCGGTGTTAATTCAGACGTTGTCGGCGAAGCTTGGCATTGCCACGGCACATAACCTTCCGGAGGTGCTTCGTGATCAGTGGAAGCCTGGAGTAGCCATTTTCTACTGGATTCAAGGAGAGATCATGGTCATGGCGACCGATCTGGCAGAATTCATTGGCGCCGCGCTCGGGTTTCATCTTGTTTTCGGGTTGCCGATGATACCTGCGGCTCTGCTGACGGCGGTGTGCGCGATGATGATTCTGGCGTTTCAGGTAAAGGGATTTCGACCGCTGGAAATGGCTATTGCAGCGATGGTTTTCATTGTGGTCATTGCTTTCACGTTTGAAATATTCTTTGCGATGCCGCAAATGGCGCCGTTGATGGCTGGGTTCGTCCCTCATTTTCAAGGCATTGACAGTGTCCTGCTTGCCGCTGGTATCCTCGGCGCAACGGTGATGCCACATGCCATTTATATGCATTCAGGACTGACGTGCCGACGCGTCATCGGCAGAAACGACACGGAGAAAAAGAAAATTTTCCGATTTGAATTTATCGATATTCTAATCGCGATGGCGATTGCCGGGCTGATAAATATGATCATGCTCGCCGTTGCGGCCTCCGCCTTTCACGGACACCTTGTGATCACGGACTTGAACGTGGCTTTTAAAGCATTCGGCGTTTATATCGCACCGAGTGCCTCACTCCTCTTTGGTATTGGCCTTCTGTCCGCAGGGCTTTCCAGTTCGTCGGTCGGTACGCTTGCTGGTGATATCATGATGCAAGGATTTATTCATAAGCGCATTCCCGTTTTTCTCCGACGCATCTGCTCAATGATTCCGCCACTGGCAGTGATTATATCCGGAGCCAACGCAACTAACGCTTTGGTACTCAGTCAGGTTGTACTCTCCTTCGGTATCGCTTTAGCCATCATCCCGCTCGTTATCTTCACAAGTAAAAAATCAATCATGGGCGGTTTGGTGAATAAACGATTGACGACGATCACAGCTTGGCTCATTACCGGTATTATCATCAGCTTGAATTTCTTTCTCCTCACTCAAATATTCATGGGCTGAATCCGTTTCTGCTGATATGAAAGCAACATCCTGCCTCGTTAAAATGGGCAGGATGTTTTTCGGTGCATAAGACGATTGACTGGATGCGGCTGTCCGAAAAAATAATATCGGTGTGGAATCGAATCAATTGGTACAAGGTATATAATGGCTAGTGTGGATATAAAGTTAGTATGGAGTGTGAACGTGTTGAAAATTGCTTTCTTTGATTCAGGAATTGGCGGGCTGACGGTCTTACATCAAGCACGGAAAATACTTCCTGATGAAGACTATCTTTTTTACGCGGATACGGCACATGTGCCCTATGGTGAAAAGTCAAAGGAAGAGGTGCGCGCCTTTGTTCTTGAGGCTGCTGCGTTTATTGCTGACCAAGGCGTTAAAGCCCTTGTTGTTGCCTGCAATACGGCAACGAGCATTGCGATCGAAGAGCTGCGGGAACGCTATACGTTTCCGATTATCGGTATTGAACCGGCAGTTAAACCAGCTGTTCAGGTCAGCCAAGGCAAGCGCAAGAAGGTTCTTGTGCTGGCGACTGAGCTGACGCTTAAAGAGGCGAAGTTCCATCATCTTGTTGAGCGGATTGATCATGACGAAATTGTGGATAGCCTGCCGTTACCAGGACTTGTCCGTTTCGCCGAGCAGTTCATTTTTGATCCGCAGCGCGTCGTCCCCTATTTGCAGCAGGCATCCAAGAATTATAATCTTGCCGAATACGGGACAGTCGTGCTTGGCTGCACGCATTTTCCGCTGTTCAAAGATAGTATTCATCAAGTATTTCCAGCAGAAACCGCACTTATTGACGGGGCAATCGGCACCTCCAATCATCTCTGTAACCAGCTGAGCGCGCGGCATATGACTGGCGGCGGGACGGGACAGATTGCCTTCTATCAGTCAGGGCAAAGAGTTACAGATCCAAATTTACTTAGGCATTATCAAGATATTTTTAAAAGACTGGATAATTTGTATTGACAGATATTTTACAATTTGATATAAATAAAGCACTAACTTAAGGGAGTTTGCATAATGTCACGATGGTCACAGGTCAAACCCCAACTGCATACGTTTTATTACTACTTTGGTTTTTTTCGTTAGTGTTTGCATTCGCAGGATTGGATGCAAACACGTCTTCACGATGTAGGTGCATCCATGCGGAAACCCAAGGTAGCTTCTGTTCGACTTGGAATTTAAAGCCACATGGATAAATAAAATCCGTGTGGTTTTTCTGATCTGGCGTTATCATCGATCACCCGCGGCTGCTTATCGCTTTGGGTGATTTTTTTTATATAGTTATGAAGTACAGCATCTGCGAAACACGATTAATAGAGACAGGAGAGGACAGTATGAATCAATTGGCAGGAAAGATGAAGAAGGCACTCGCTTTGCTGGAACCCTCAGATATTCTGAAATTCGATCAGGAAACTTCGTCAATACCTGATATCATTAAATTAACGCTTGGTGAACCGGATTTTAATACGCCGGAACATATTAAAGCGGCTGGACAGCGCAGCATTTCGGCTAACCGCAGCCATTATGCACCTCCTGCGGGGACGCTTGGACTGAGGCGAGCAATCAGTCAATTCATGGCCGAGAAGTATCATTTGAATTATATTGCTGAACGGCAAATTCTGGTGACCAACGGGGCTACCGAAGCCATCTATTCTGTATTGACATCACTATTAAATCCGGGTGATAAGGTGCTCATCCCAACCCCTATTTTTCCACTTTATATTCCGGTGACATTGCTGAATCAAGCGGAACCAGTATTTCTCGATACATCAGCTAATGGGTTTGTGTTATCACCGGAGATGTTGGAGCAGGCACTTGCGACGCACGGCGAGGCAGTGAAAGCAATCATCTTTAATTTCCCGACCAATCCAACGGGCGTCACTTATCGCCGCCCGGCTATTGAAGCACTCAGCGCTATTCTTAGGAAGCATGAAATCTTTGTCGTCTGTGATGAAATCTACAGCGAACTGACATATGGCGATCCACATGTATCAATGGCTGAGTATTTGCCTGAACAGACGCTTGTGATTAATGGTGCGTCAAAGTCACATGCGATGACCGGCTGGCGTATTGGTTTTATCTGCGGGCCGACAGAAATTATTCAAGAAATTGGTAAAGTGCATCAGTTTGCCATTACAACAACGGCAACATTTGCTCAAGATGCGGCTGAAGAAGCGTTTCGCAACGGGATTGAGGATGCTGCGGAGATGCGCGCTGAGTATCAGCGCCGTCGGGATTTTGTTTTTGAAAAATTATCGGCACTCGGTTTTGCTTGTGCGAAACCGGAAGGCGCTTTCTATCTATTTGCTGGTATCCCGAATGACTTGGAACAAGACAGCCTAACGTTTTGCCTTGATTTAGCTCACCGGGCGAAGGTTGCGGTCATTCCGGGAGACTCCTTTGGCCCGGGAAGCGCTCATCATATCCGCATCAGTTATGCGGCCAGTATGGCAGATTTACAGGAAGCGATGCGCCGGATTGCGGACTATGCGGCTGCGGTACGCAGTCAGGCGGTCTCCGCTCAGCAATGAATAGATGAAAAAAGACTATTGATACCAATGGAGGTACGATGATGAAATTACTTATGTTTTCAGTGAGAGATGATGAACAGCAGGCCATTCGAGAATGGGCGGCAGCGCATGATGCCACCGTTGACACAAACGAGCTGGAATTAGATGCTGAAACCGTAAAATTAGTTGAATCTTATGATGGACTTGTCATTCAGCAGCGCAACCGGATGAGCGATCCGCATATTTATCAGGCATTAAATGCCTACGGAATCAAGCAATTGACGACGCGCACAGCAGGCTATGACATGATTGATCTCGATCAGGCGACAGCAAACGGTCTAGTCGTTACCAATGTGCCAGCCTATTCACCTAATTCTGTGGCCGAGCTAGCGGTGACGCAGACGATGCGTTTGATCCGTAATCTGCCGCAATTCGAAGCGCGCGAGGCGGCGCAGGATTTTCGCTGGAGTGGTTTAATGGCTCGTGAAATTCGTTCATTGACGGTTGGCGTCATTGGTGCTGGACGGATTGGCGGCACAGTGGCTCGCCTTTTCAAGGGACTTGGCGCAACAATTATCGCCAATGATATTGTGGAACGGGATGATCTGCGTGATGTCCTGACGTATGTTTCGAAACAAGAACTGCTCACGCGGGCAGATATCGTGACCCTTCATGTGCCGCTGCTCCCATCAACGGAACGACTCGTTGACGCGGCTGCGCTTGCCTTGATGAAACCGGATGCCTGCTTAATTAACGCTTCACGTGGACCAGTAGTCGACACAGAAGCGTTGATTGCCGCCTTGGAAAACAAGCAAATTGCCGGTGCGGCGCTCGATACATTGGTCGGCGAGGAACACTTTTTTAATCTTGACTTGCGCGGCAAGAGGATACCGAGCGAAGCCCTTGAGAAACTGCGGGCAATGACCAATGTATTGATTACCCCGCATATCGGATTCTATACGAATTTAGCGGTGAAGAATATGGTTGAAATTAGTCTGAATGATGTGTTGTCTGTATTGGCGAAGGGCACTAGCCCGCATCAGGTGAATGCAGTCATAACGAATGAAGGATGATTGATGAATATGGCAGCAGAGGATCGGATAGATGCACGGACTGAGTTGATCGGACTAATTGCTACGCCGATCGGCCATTCGATTTCACCGCGAATGCATAATTTAGCCCTGAAGAAATTAGGCTTGAACGCCGTGTATATGGCTTTCGATGTCGGTCAGGAACAGCTTGAAGCAACGGTCCGCGGTTTTCGTGCGTTATCGATTCGGGGCTGGAATGTTTCGATGCCGAATAAGCAGCGGATTATTCCTTACTTAGATGAATTGTCACCGGCAGCCCGTCTCTCTGGAGCGGTTAATACGGTTGTGAATGAGCAGGGTCGTTTAATCGGGCATAACACGGATGGCGTCGGTTTCGTCCGCGGTTTGAGCGCAGCGGGTATTCCGGTTTCCGGGAAAAAGATGACTGTATTAGGAGCCGGCGGAGCAGCAATGGCCATCGCGGTACAGTCGGCGCTTGATGGACTGACTGAACTATCAATCTTCAATAGAGGCGGCGGCTCTTTTGAAAAAGCGAGGCGAATCGTACACATCATTAATGAACAAATGCCGACAACAGGTTGCCACGCATCGTGCTATCGGTTAGAGGATCAAGAGCGGCTGCGCCGCGAAGTAGAGACGAGTGACATTCTAACGAACGCAACCAATGTGGGCATGGCTCCGCTTGAGGGTCAGTCACTGATTGCCGAGACGGGCTGGCTGTCACCTGAATTGGTGGTGGCAGATGTCATCTATATGCCGCGTATGACACGGTTGATGGAGCAGGCAGAGGAGGCAGGATGCCAAACGATTGTCAATGGGCTTAATATGGTGCTTTATCAAGGCGCCGAAGCATTTAAACTCTGGTTTGGTCAAGATATGCCAGTCGATTATGTTAAGGAGAAACTCGATTTTTAAAGCATTAGGTAAGGTTGCCTAATGCTTTTTTGTTGCGTAGTGGCTCATTACGCCTAGCGCCGCTATTTGTCTACAGAGTATGCGCGCTTGTCAACAGAGTAGCGGATTTATCTGCAGAGTAGCGCGCGCCAAGGCCAAGTAAATTTTTACTTTAATTTTACAAACAGGTAAACATTTATCTGTAAACTAGAACATAGGAAATACGACACAGGAATGGATGCTTAAACAATGAATGAAACGAAGTTGATTGGCGAACTTGACAGAATAATAGAAGAGGAACGGATTCACGCAGTCTTTCAGCCAATCGTTTCCTTGCAGAAGGGCGAGGTGATTGGCTATGAGGCGTTGAGTCGTATCGATTCTCAGACCGAGTTGGCGAATCCCGAGCGTATTTTCCGCTTGGCGGTGACGCATAATCGATTCGAAGAATTAGAACGGCTTTGCCGAATGACGGCGCTGCGTGCACTCAGTAAAAGTGGACGATTGGCAGCGAATCAGCGTATTTTTCTGAACATCAGTCCGGCGATGCTGTCAAGCAAACCTTTTCTCTATTCGTTTACGGCGGATTATTTAAGCACCTATGGTATCAGGCCGGATCAAGTTGTACTGGAAATAACGGAAAGAGAACCAATTGGGCAAATCGAGTCATTTAAACAGGCAATTTCATGTGTGAAGGCGCGCGGGCTGTCCATTGCCTTAGACGACGTTGGCACGATGTTTTCCGGCCTAATGATGATTCAGGAAACCGTGCCGCATTTCATTAAGCTGGACAGACAATTAATTGAGAATGTGGCGGTAGGTAAACTCAATTTTGCCATGGTCAGCGGCATGATTGAGTTCTGCCAAATGTCGGGTATTCGCATGATTGCCGAGGGCGTGGAGACAGAGTCAGAGCTGCGTACTTTGATTGAACTTGGAGTGCCTTATGCACAAGGGTTCTATCTGCGCCGGCCGGATCGCGTGCCGATGGAGCCAAGTCCTGAAATTCATCAAACAATTGCCGCGCATGTTGCGAGAAAATTAGATGACGCGAGCAGTCCGTCAATGAATCACTGGATATCGGAAATCAGCTCCGAGACGGATACCGTGCGTAAAGATACTGGCGTGGAGCGCGCTTTCGATCAATTAATTAATCATCCTAACTCGATCGGATTCTGCGTCACTGAGAACGACGACGTGATTGGTATTGTGACGAAACAGCATATGATAATGGAACTCAGTGGCCGATTTGGATTCAGTCTGTATCAGCATCGAACAATTGATCGACTGATGGATACGAATTTCATTTCTGTGGACTACCGCATGCCAATCAGTGCGGTATCGAAATTGGCAATGGCGCGATCACAAGATCGTCTTTATGATTTTATCGTTGTTACGAAGGATAATAAATACTACGGAACAGTCACGATAAAAAATTTATTGCAGCGTGCGACTGAAATTGAAGTTGCAAAAGCAAAATATGAAAATCCGCTGACGGGGCTTCCGGGTAATTTGGTCATTGAACAGAAAATGAAACAGCTGCTTCTTCCGGGAAACGCTCTCAGTATTGTCTATCTAGACATTAATCATTTCAAAGAATATAACGACGTCTATGGTTTTGAAATGGGCGATCGCGTCATTAAGCTATTGGCGGATATCCTTGTCTCCAATCTGCCCTATGGCGAATTTGTCGGTCATATTGGTGGTGATGATTTTGTTGCCATCCTTCATCCGGAACGGCTCAGAACATATTGTCAGGCAATCAGTCAGACGTTCGGCGAAAAGGCACGGCTCTGCTATTCATCGCGTGATCGGTTAGCCGGTTATATCGTGGCCGAGAATCGGCTTGGACTCGTAGAACATTTCCCGCTGCTGTCTGTGTCAATCGCCGGAATAGTAAGCGGACTGGATTCTTTCGCCAATCTACAGCACTTGACGGAAGAACTCGCGCATATAAAGAAGAAAAGCAAATTGACGATTTGTGATCATTTTTTGTTAATTGATTGGCGGCGTGCGCAATTGGCCGGCGATTGACTGACCCATACGTTAAGAGATATTCATCACCCACTTGAATGGCGGGCTACTCCAAGGCTGTTTCACTGACTTAAACCATATAATTATTAAAAAAAGCTTAATTGTTACTTTTGACCTGCAATTTTTACGTTGAAATGACAGAAGGATGACTGAACGGTCTTGAAACATGACGTGTGGGAAGGCAGCATATGTACATGTTTTAACAAGATTTTCGCAAAATTATGGGAATAGATAGTGTAATAAATGTTATTTGAATCGCTACTTTGTACATAAATCTGCAGAACGATGGCAGCTTCCAAACGGTCAAGCTGCCAACTTTTTACGGTTGACGCCTCGTCGTCAGTCAATCTATGATTAGATAACGATCACGTCGATATTATTTTCGGCGAAACACCTCAATTGTTGCGCGCACATTGCAGGCACGGATCATCAGCCAACGTTATACTCTATCCGCTGAAAACCCTTTTGGAGGAATCAACGAATGAACAGAAGCCGATTGATTAAAGCCTTGTCTGCGTTCGCGCTGACCGGTACATTATCTCTTGGAAGTCTGCTGCAGGCGGCGGCGGCTCCGGCCCAGAACGCAGATAATGACTATGGCAGAGACAACGCTGCCTACAACAACTATTCCAAACCCTATTCGAATACTGATAGACTTCATAATCGCTCGTTTGGTATTTCTCATTTAACACGTTATGATATGCAGAAAATAGTCGAACAGCAAGGCAGTCCTCGTTACGAAGTGCCCGCATTTGACGCGTCAAGCATACAAAATCTGGCCTCTGCGACGGCAACAGACAGTGAAGGGAAGTCCTATGCGCTGGACGTTTGGGATAGCTGGCCGCTGCAGAATGCGGATGGGACGGCGGCCAATTATCACGGGTATCATATCGTGTTTGCTTTGGCCGGCAATCCGAGCAATTCGAGCGATACATTCATCTATCTCTTCTATCAGAAGGCTCGCGACACATCGATTAATAGCTGGAAAAATGCCGGTCGCGTATTTACGCCTGATGCTCATTTGCAAACGAGCGATCCGTATTTGCAGAAACAGTCTGAAGAATGGTCAGGATCGGCAACACTCACTCAGGATGGAAAAATTCGATTGTTCTATACTGATCGTGAGCCATGGGCGCCGGATCAAAAGATGTACGGGGATCAAATCTTGACTACCGCGCAGGTTAATGTGCAGTCATCTGCAGATAATACATTGAAAATTGATGGCACAGAAGACTATAAGTCTATTTTTGCTGGCGATTCGAAGTATTATCAGACAGCTGAGCAAGGAATTGAAAATTCTTTAGACAATCATACGCTGCGTGATCCGCATTATGTCGAAGACAACGGACATAAATACCTCGTCTTTGAAGCCAATACAGGAACCGAAGATGGCTATCAGGGCGATGATCAACTCAATAATTGGGCATATTATGGTGGAAGCCCTAGTTACTTCCAGAAAGAGCGGGCGAGTCTTCTAAACAGTCCTAAGCGCGATCTGGCGGCTGTTGCCAATGGCGCACTTGGTATTATCGAATTGAATAATGATTATACACTAAAGAAAGTGATGAAGCCGTTAATCACGTCGAACACAGTGACAGATGAAATAGAACGCGCCAATGTGTTTAAGAAAAATGGCAACTGGTATTTGTTTACCGATTCTCGTGGGGCAAAGATGACGATTGATGGTGTCAGTGATAAGGATGTCTATATGCTCGGCTTTGTGTCCCATTCGTTAACGGGTCCTTATAAACCGCTCAATGGCAGCGGGCTCGTGCTGCGGATGGCGCTCGATCCGAATGGGTTGACGTGGACGTATTCACATTTTGCGATTCCACAGAAGGCGGGCGACAATGTCGTAGTCACCAGTTATATGACAAACCGCGGGTTGTTTGCCGACCACCATTCTACCTTCGGACCAAGCTTCCTTGTTCGAGTGAAGGGGAGGCATACGTCGGTTGTGCCAAATAAAATATTGAATCAAGGACAGCTAACGACAAATGATTGATGGTGTTGAGATAAGTGGAGACTAGGAACGTCTGGTCTCTTTTTTGGTTTGAGGGGGCTCCTATTAATGGAAAAGAAAATCAAGCTTATTTATTTATTCCTAGGTTTGACGCTTGTGTGTGTGCTGCTGATTGGGCTGCTTTTTGGCGATGCCGATCGGCAAAAGCAGTTTCGGTCAAGTACGAGCGATAAGCCGATAACGACTTTGCGGTCAGCTTTCCACTTTACAGTGCCGGATCATTGGATGAATGATCCGCAACGGCCGATTTATTTTAACGGTGCGTATCATTTCTTCTATTTGTACAACGCGGATTACCCGCACGGCAGTGGCACGGCTTGGCGTCAGGCGACGTCAGGCAATCTAGTTGACTGGCATGATCAAGGTGTTGCAATTCCTAAGTTTACGACGGCAAGTGGTGACGTCTGGTCGGGCTCTGTCGTCCGTGACGTGAGAAATACGGCGGGATTTGGCAAGAATACACTGATTGCCCTAGTCACGCAGCAGCCGAAGGATACGAATCAGCAGCAATATTTATGGTATAGCAAAAATGGCGGGAAGTCCTTTCGCCCATTTAGCAGCCATCCTGTATTAGCCAATCCCGGGGTGAAAGATTTTCGCGACCCGAAGGTGATCCGGGACAACGCAGATAATAAATGGGTGATGCTGCTTGCCGAGGGGACGAAAATTGGCTTTTACGAGTCAGCGGATCTGAAATCTTGGCGCTATATGAGCGGCTTTGAAACGCGGGGTGTCGGGCTGATTGAATGTCCCGATCTTTTTGTCATGAAGGCGTCTGACGGCACGCGGCACTGGGTTTTGGGTGCCAGCGCGAACGGTAAGTCAATCGGTCTGCCCAATACGTATGCCTATTGGACAGGACAGTTTGACGGGACGATGTTTCAGGCGGATGCCGCGCAGCCGCAATGGCTGGATTACGGATTCGACTGGTATGCGGCGGTCACATTTACGAACAGTCAGGCAAAAGGTGGACAGTCCTCGCGATATGCCATGGCGTGGATGAATAATTGGGATTATCCGAACGAGACACCAACGAACGCGGAGGGATTCAATGGCGTCGAATCGGTGGTACGGCAAATTCGTCTTTCTAATGAAGAGGGACGGTATCAACTGCTCTCTCAACCTCTTGCTGCACTTGAAAAAAGAATGCATCCAGTTGCCGAAATTAGAAAGTTGCCGCTGCAAGGCAGTCAACCACTCGATCTTCATGCGGTCGCCTATCAGCTTGACGTCGATCTTTCCTGGAAAGACGCGGAGAATATTGGCCTGCGCCTCCGCGAGTCTGCCGATGGTAAGCGGCATATCGATGTTGGCGTTTTCGCGAAAGATCATTATTTATATGTCAATCGCGGGCAGACCGATCAGCCGGATAAAACAGGTCGCTATACGGAGAACCGGATCTTTCTGCCAGCGAATCAGCACGTCGTGCATTTGAAAATTCTCATCGATCGCACGAGCATCGAGGTGTTTGCCAATCAGGGCCGAATTGCGATCACCGATCTTGTGTTTCCTCCAGAAGCGGATAATCGTGTGAGCCTGTTTTCTCTGAATGGGCGATCGATTTTTCAAAATTTGACGATCCGCACCTTTCAATAACAAGGGGATGGGGTGTATTTACTGCTTTGGCAGATGAGCCATTTGTTTCAGTGCGGTCATACCGCTTGCCGCGCAAAGGGCAATCAGCGCAATGAACAGCCATGTGACGCGAATGGAGACGGCAGCGATCACGTGTCCGATTAAGATTGGACCGAGCGTATAGCCCGCGCCGGTAATCATCGGCAGGATGGAGCTGACCCTTCCGCGATGTGAGGCGGGTGTATAGTCGGCGATAAATGCTGACGAGTTGACGGAAATCAGGATTTCTCCAATGGTCATCACAATGACGCCAAGATAAAACAGCGGGAGCGCGCGCACAAATCCGAACAGTCCGAACGACAAGGCATAGCAGAATCCACCGACGGCCATAATTGTCAGCGCCTGACGGCGACGGGTCAGCCGCACAAGCAGCGGTGTCAGTACAATCACAACAAGTCCGTTGGCACTCGCTAGAAGACCATAGAACAGCGCGCCATTGCTCTGAAAGAGTTGGTTCATTTGCAGCGGCAATGTGAAATCCCATTGGCTATAGACGAATTGATAGCAGAATAGAACAAGGGCGAAATAGAGCAGAATACGCCGTTTCAGCAGCAGACTGAAGACAGAACCGCTGACATGCTGCTCAAGCGGACGATCGTCACCCTGTTTCAACGCATCGGCGCGGCCTTTGGATTCGCCGACGAAGAGGAAGATGAGCAGGGCAGAAACAAGGGTTGTCAGCGCGTCGCCGATGAAGACGAGGGGCAGATCATATTTAAAGAAAAAGCCGCCAATAATCGGTCCGATCGCAAAACCGAGGTTCCACCCCATATAGGTTAAGGAGTAGGATGCTTTGCGGTTTGCCGGTACAGTGATGTCGGCGATCAAGGCGTCAAATGCTGGCTGTCCGGCAGAGTAAAGCACGGATGAAAGCATGAGCATGGAAACCATTCGCATCGACGGCTGGACGAATCCGCAGGCGAGAACGGCGAGTGCGCCGGCGACTTGAGAGACTAACAAGACTTTTCTGCGTCCGATGCTGTCCACCAGTCTGCCGCCGATGATCATTCCCGGCGCTGCTGCTTCCAAGGCCAATCTTCTGCGTCAGGATGAGCGCGAGCAGCGGCTGGACGAAACTTCCAATATTAGTAATGATATGGGCGATGAATAATACATAAATCTCGCGGGGCAAGCCGCGGTATTCAGCAAAAAAAGTTTTGAACAGTGACATAATCCGCAATCTCCAATGTAATAATTTTAGACAGATGAACAATCGGCAGCGTCTTTCGGTAAATTCAAATGCATACGTGCCAAGTCCTCCAGACAGTCGATGAACAGTTTGTCTTCATTGACGGCGGGTATATAAGTGAATTGTTTGCCCCCCGCGGAAAGGAAAAACTGCTTGTTTTCCTGCTGCAATTCGTGCAGCGTCTCCAGACAATCGGCGGTGAAAGCCGGCGCGGCAACGGCAAGATGGCGCACGCCTTCTCGGGCGAGCTTGGGAATCATGTCACTCGTCGCGGGCGTCAGCCATTCCTCATTGCCAAATTTAGATTGATAGCTTTGCAGGATAGCAATGTCCGGGAATAGCTGCTGGAGTGCCGCGGTTGTTCGTTTACAATTCAGTGGATAATCGTCACCGCTCTCGGCGTAACGAAGCGGGATGCCATGATAGGAGAGCAAGAGCTTCTCCGGCAGGCCGTCCGCGGCGAAGCTCTGCCGGATGCGTGCGGCGAGGGCTGCGATATAGAGCGGTTGATCGGCATAATCGCGGATGAATGAGAGACTTGGCAAGTCGCGCCACTTGACGAGACTTCGCGTAAGACTGTCCCAGATTGGCGCGATCGTTGTCGATGAATACTGCGGGTAGAGAGGCAGGACAACGAGGCGGCGCAGGCCCCATTGATGCAGCCGATTCAAAACAGACGCGATCGAAGGCGCCCCATAGCTCATTGCCAGTTCAACACGCACCGCATCCTTGTCAAAACGTTCCTGAAGCGCTCTCTTCTGGGTCAAACTATGCAGAAGAAGCGGTGAGCCCTGCTCTGTCCAGATGCTCTGATAGAGTGCGGCAGACTTCTTCGGCCGAACGCGCAAAATGATGCCATGAAGAATGGGCAGCCATTGCCAGCGGGGTAAGTCGATGACACGCCGGTCACTGAGAAATTCAGCAAGATAGCGGCGCACCGCTTTGACGTTTGGCGCGCTCGGCGTACCAAGATTAACAAGCAGAACGCACGTTTTCTCCAAGACATTTCCCCTCACTTCGCAAATGATAAATCTAGTATAGCAAATCAAGCCTCGAATTTACGCGCATTTCTTGACTTATTGTGGATAATAAATCAAGTCATAGAAGACAGTTTCCACAGTTCCGGTATTTTCGTAAATATGTGGGCCATTCGCAATAAAATGCAGGGCATCTCCTGTTTGCAGGGACTGCGTCTTGCCATGTACAGACAGGTTTAATGTTCCGGCCGTGATCAGCACGTATTCTTCACCCGCGTGCGGCTCTGCATGGTGGCTGTGACCGGCAGCAAGGTAGGTGGCATAGATTTCAAATTTCTTCTGCGGATCAAACGGAAAGATTAGAAGGGCACGGTAAAGGCCATGATCGTCGATAGTTATTGTCCGATCGGCAGAGGTTACTTTCTCGATCATTGTCTGTTCTTTTTCCAAAAACGACGAAAAGGAAACTTGCAGGCCTGTAGCAATCTTCCATAATGTGCTGATCGTCGGATTGGATTTCTCACGCTCAATTTGGGCGAGCATCGATTTGCTGACGCCTGTGCATGAAGCGGCCTGATCAAGACTCAAATTCTTTTGCAGACGAATTCGTTTCAAGTTTAACGCGATGGTATGCTGTAGTTCATCCATCAATGGCTCCCCCTTAAAAATAGCATTGGACATTGACAAAAGAATCTGATGTATTATATAACGTATGTATGTTCATTATAACATACGTTAAAAGGAGGGAACAACATGGAACGTGAACAGCGGCTTCAGATCATACGGACAGCGATTACCGAAGTGACACCGCTTGCGCTGGCGGTTGCTACCTATGGGCTGTCTTACGGTGTGCTCGCGACCCAGGCGGGATTCAATTTGGCAGAAACAGTGGGCATGTCGCTGTTTGTTTTTTCCGGAACGATTCAAATGGTGACTGTCGCTATGATTATGACGGGCGCGGGTGCGATCAGCATCTTCGTGACGTCGCTGCTATTGAATTTACGTAATTTGCTGTACGGTGCGGCACTGTCGGGTGGCCTTGGCACGAATCGGCGTCTGCGCTGGCTGCTCACGCCGGGTATTTCCGATGAGCCGTTTGTGCTGGCATCTGCCTATTTCAAGAAGAATGGGCCAAGCCCACTCTATTATGGCGTATTGACCATCATGTTCTATGGCGCGTGGGTACTTTCTTCTCTGGCTGGCGCGCTGGCCGGCCATCAGATTAATCCAAAAACATGGGGACTGGATCTAGCCTTTCCGGTCACCTTTGTCGCCCTCCTCGTCCCCGGTCTGCATGGCCGCCCGGTGATTGCGACAACTCTTGCGGCGGTCGTGCTCGCGCTCGGCCTTGAATGGTTCTTTCCGGGCAATGATTTCACAATTATCGCGACAGGCGCTTTGGCACCATTTGTCGGTCTCTTCATCGCAAGGAGGGGTGCTCATGCTTAAGAATTGGCTTCTAATCGCAGCTTTGGCCATCTCCACCTATTTGTCCCGTCTTGCCGGACTGGAATTTATGGCGAATCGCAAGATGGGTCCGATGCTGCGCCTTTATTTCACCTATGTTCCTGCGGCAATCATCGCGGCACTGCTGATCAAACAGATTTTCATCCCTGATCATGGGACGCTGACGTTGTCGCCACCCGTGCTGATCGGCTGCCTGTTCGCCGCGTTGTCGATGCGCTTCCTGAAATGGTTTCTGCCCTCAATTCTTATTGGTATGGCTGTCGGTCTCGCTGCCCGCTATCTCCTTCTGGCCTAATAATATAGGAAACAAACGGGTTAATTAAACGATTGACTAACAGTCGGACTCAACTGATGAAAGGCGCGCCTCCCGTATAAGGCACGCCTTCAATGCTTAATTGACTTTTTTGACCAGGACGTTTCAAAATAAAAAAACAGCAGTATGTTGAAGGAGAGCCTTTCCCTTCAAAGCATTCTGTTCTTCTATTACCAGTGAAGAATTGCTTTCAATTTGTGAGTAGCCTGTGTATTAAGATGTCCGTAAGAGTCGTGTTGGGGGTCAAAAATCTTAGCATCATCTTTGGTGAAATCATTCGAGTCAGCATTAATCCAAATGCGATAATTTAATATTCTTGATTTAGGTCTCCCTTTTTCGATCCAAATTGAATAATAACCACTTGGGCGTTTAAACGTATTTTTACTCCATTTGATGCGATCTAAAATGGTTTTAAGTTGATGGATTTTCTGCTCGTTATCAATGGTTATCACTTGACCTGATTCATTTGTGTACCGCAGTAAAACAGTGCTGTTCTTTTGCGTGTGGAAATGGGTACACCCTGTAAGAATGCATACAATCATAGCTACTGCTACGAGCATGAACGCTCTCTTATTTCTCAAAATGAGTCTCCTCCCACGGGTTCATTTATTCGTTCACTGTTCCGGGTGTGGTAAAATCTAAATATCCATTAGCATTTTTAGCAGTCACTTGTTGGTAATAAATCGAAATACAAACATCGCGAGGTCCTTCATTACTGAATCTATACGCAGTCTTCGGAAAGGATGAAACCTTTGCAAATTCTTAAGGGCTTTACATGTATCCCATTACAAGAAACCATAAAATGGAAGAATAGGGAACTGAAAGTAGTAGAAATAAATGTATTAGTAATAAAAAATGGCTATAATGTTGAGAACGTATTTACTTTGGATGTCGATATAATTAATAACAGAGTCGCCGTCTCAAAAGAATTAGTGCATTATATTGATGAAATTATGGGACAAGAAAAGAGCCGTTTCTTTTTTAGTCGCTCTTCTTTTAGCCGAGGAATTATAAAAATCGTGAACAGGTGGATTAATCACAAAGATTAATGCTCTATAAAAAAGGAATATAAGCTAGCACCCTATAAAATTGCGGCATGTATTTGTGAAAATCCATTCAGGCACAGATAAAGCTCGCAAACAACACTCACTTTTTTTCATTTCTCAGCTTCCCCTTTACCACTATAATATATCAACTACAGAGATTTGAATCCGATCCGTCTTAAACGTCGTGTTTTCCGTCCGCAACGTTCGTTTCAAAAGTTGTTTCTGACGTTCACGACTCGTCAACGTGACAATTTTTCACGCGACAAATGAACAAAGCTATTTTGATATTGTTCAAAACCCTGTGCGATAAGGATGCTGCCAATCTGCCATATTCTTATCAAATTCTTTAGAGAAATAACATAATTCTTCTGCTGGATATGGTAGGATTAAAAAAGAATATGACTTTCGATGAGGGGGCTGCCGATGGAGACTGGGCTGGCAACACGAGCGCTGCCGCTGCAAGGCGCGTATAATTTTCGTGATATGGGTGGACTGCGTACGAAAGACGGGCGGACGATCAAGAAGGGATTGCTCTATCGTTCCGCCGATTTAACGGATTTGACGGGTGAAGATATGGATCGTCTCAGAGAATTGATGATTCGCTTGGTTTTCGATTATCGTGATAAAGCGGAAGCAGATATGCGGCCGGATCCGCAGATAGCAGCGGAGCGGCATGAACGCATTGCCGTGAACGGTGAAGATAAGTCCACGGCACGTGCGGAATGGAATCCGGGCGATTTCTATAAAACGTTCTCACTGGATATGTTCGCCAAGGTCTATTCGCAAATGCCGATTCAGAACCAATCGTACCGCAAATTGATGGGCTATTTATCGCAGCCGGAACGCAATCTGCCGATCCTACATCACTGCGCCGGTGGACGCGATCGCACAGGAGTTGGGGCGATGCTGATTCTGCGCACACTAGATGTGCCATTTGAGACGGTTATGGAAGACTATCTGTTATCAAACCAATTTCTGAAGAAATATCATCGGGAAATGTTCGCTGAAGCGTCGCATTATTTGAGCGATAAACGGCTGCAGCAATTTCAATCGGATTTCCTCGTTCAGGATGTGTATTTGGAATCAGCGGCAGGCTCGATAAAGAAGCATTATGGTTCGTTTGACAGCTACCTAGCAAGTGAGTTCGGTATTGATGATACGGCGCGCCAGAAAATTATGGACTTCTGCCTCGAATGATGGTGGAGGTCATTTTTCTATATTCTATAGTTCATCTCGATCCGAAACTTATACCATGTTTGGCAGTACATCTTAACGGTAAAGTAAGGTATGATAAAGAGAGACAATCGATCCGCAAGCAAGCAGGGGGGGACGAATTATTTTGGAAATTAAAAAAACAGCAATCATCGGTCTCGGAGCGCTTGGCATCATGTACGCGCAGCAAATCGCGAAGACGCTTGGCAAGAACGCGCTCCGCATTGTCGCTGACAAAGAACGGATTGCGCGCTATCAGGCACAAGGCATTTATTGCAACGGCGAGCGCTGCGCGTTTGACTACGTCGATGCGGCGGAAGCAGGCGATCCGGTGGACTTACTGATTTTCGCCGTTAAATATAATGGTCTTGCCGCGGCGATTCGTTCGGCCGCCGATCAGATTGGGCCGGACACATTAATTATCTCGGTGTTGAATGGGATTACGAGCGAGCAGGAGATTGCCGACGCTTACGGCGCGGACAAGGTACTTTATGCGGTGGCGCAAGGAATGGACGCGGTCAAGACAGGCTATGCGCTCCGCTATGATCATATCGGCTGGCTGAGTATTGGCTCTGCGGGACGCGCGCACGAAGAAAAAGTAGACGCCTTGGCACGCTTCATGGACGCAGCCGGTATTCCGCATGATCGGCCGCACGATATTCTTCGCCATATGTGGAGCAAATTGATGCTCAATACCGGCATTAATCAGACGGTGGCCGTGTTTGAGACCAATTACGGCGGTGTGCAGCAGGAAGGGGAGGCGCGCGCGACGATGATCGCGGCGATGCGCGAAGTGATTCAGCTTGCTGCGGCAGAAGGTGTAGCCTTGAACGAAGCCGACATCGACGGCTGGATGAAGGTGCTTGCGTCCATGAGCGCCGATGGTCTGCCGTCGATGCGCCAAGATACTCTCGCGCATCGGCCAACCGAGGTCGACCTATTTGCCGGGACAATGATTCGTCTTGGCAAGAAGCATGGGATCGCGACACCAGTCAATGATTTTCTCTATCAGCGCATCAAGGCCATTGAGCAGACGTATGGCGTGCATGTTTAAAAAGAAGACTAAGAATGAACGATGAAGAAGGGGTGTGTCTTTTATGACATGGATTATCATTATTGTTGTGGTGGCTGTTCTCGTGCTATTGGCAATTTCCGCGTATAACGGCTTGGTCAAATACAAGAACTGGGTTCAGGAAGCGTTCAGTCAGATTGATGTGCAGCTGCAGCGGCGCCACGATTTAATTCCTAATTTAGTGGAGACGGTGAAGGGCTACGCAAAGCATGAGAAAGAAACGCTCACTCAGGTGATCGAAAAGCGCAATCAACTCGTCAGCGGTTCGCCGCAGCAGCGTATTGAGGCGGATAATCAGATTGAAGGCGCGCTGCGCTCTATCTTTGCTTTAGCGGAATCGTATCCGGATCTAAAGGCGAATCAAAATTTTCTTAGCCTGCAGGAAGAGTTGACGACGACGGAAAACAAAGTGGCCTACTCTCGTCAACTCTATAATAAAACAGTCAAGGACTATAATATTAAGCGTGAATCTTTCCCGTCCAATATGATTGCCTCGCTTTTCGGTTTCAAACGTGAGGAGATGCTGACGATTCCAGAAGCGGATCGCGAAGCACCGAAAGTCGCTTTCTGATTCGGCGTGATTGGGGAGGGTGACCGTTATGTTATATGAACAGATTCAGCAAAATAAACGCAAGACCGTGCTGCTCTTGATTCTTTTCAGTGTGCTGATCGGAGTAATTGGCTGGGCGGCCGGTTATTTCTTTGACATCGGCGCGATTGGTGGTGCGGCGCTTGCCATCATCGTGCTGGCGATCTATCTGCCGATCACCTTTGCCAGCGCCGGTGCACAGGTGCTCAGTATGTCCGGCGCGCGCAAACTGGAGAAGAGTGACAATCCGATGCTTTTCAATCTTGTTGAGGAATTGGCGCTCGCTGCGGCGGTGCCGATGCCGGCGATTTATATCGTCTCCGATCCGGCGCCCAATGCGTTTGCCACAGGACTCAGCCCAAAGAAAAGCGCGATTGCTTTTACGACGGGACTCTTGGATCGACTGAACCGTGAGGAGATTGCGGGCGTTGCGGCTCACGAATTCTCACATATCCGCAATTATGATATTCGCCTTATGACGCTTTGTATCGCGCTCGTCAGTGTGATTGTGATCATTGCCGATATGGGTCAGCGTGCGCTCTTCTGGGGCGGCGGGCGAAAACGGGATAATCAGAAGAATCCAGTGTTACTCATTGGGTCGCTTGCCGTGCTGATTCTCGCGCCGCTGGCGGCGCAATTCGTGCATTTGGCTGTCTCACGCAACCGCGAGTATTTGGCCGATGCGTCGGCTGTCGAATTGACACGCGATCCGCAGGGGCTAATCGGCGCGCTCAGGAAAATAAGCGCGGATACGCATACGGTTAAGGCGGCGAAAGAAGCGACGGCGTCAATGTATCTTGCTAATCCATTTGGCAATGGCAGAAAGCGGCGCGCCAGCCTGTTTGACACGCATCCGCCGATTGAACGACGAATCGAGCGCCTTGAAGCAATGTGACGGTGCATAAAATAGAGTAAACGCTAGCGCAAAAAGGGGGAAACGGAAAATGGATGATCAAACGACCGATAATACGACCCAAAATGAAACGGGGCTCGTTCAAACGCCTGATGCAACTGGCTTACCTCCGCTGGAAAATCAGGAAGATGAGTTCCTGCTTTATCGCAAAATCGCCGGATGGGGCAAATTCTCCGGTATTATGTTTATCATCAGTGGCTCATTGAGCGCACTCGGGGGCGTCATTGCCCTTATTGTCGGCGCGATTCCCGGCGTGCTGGAAATTATCATCGGTGTTTTTCTGCTGAAATCAGCGATAGCGGCCGGTAACATCGAAATGGACGCGGCAAGCCATAAAGAAATGCTTCATTATTATGCGAAATACGTGCAGTGGACGGGCATTTTGATGATTATCGGACTTGTGCTTGTTGCCCTCGTGATCATTTTCTGCATCGTTGCCGGTGCCGCCTTCATTCAGCAAAGCAATCACATTACTTTTTAAGAGCATCGTTAGAAACGAGGAAGCAAGCCCAGAGGGGACAGCTTCCTTGTTTTTTTAATACGTTAAGGAGTTTAAAAATTTCAGTCGAACTAATCAAGAAATTCTACCAAAAAGCATTTATTTATCCAGTCCTTTATGGTGGAAGATAACGAGGTGCGAGATGATTCTTTGGATAAATGGTGCATGGGGTTCTGGGAAAACAACGTGCACCTTTGAATTAAACAGAAGGCTACCTCACTCTTTTGTCTATGATCCCGAGAATGCAGGCTATTTTATACGGCAAAATATACCTATAGGTTTGCATAAGTCGAATTTTCAAGATCATGAGCAGTGGCGCTTAATCAATTATGAGATGTTGCACTATTTGTCTAACGTCTACGATGGAATCATCTTAGTTCCTATGACATTGATTCATTCTCACTATTATGACGAAATAATTGGCAAGCTGAGAAAGGACGGCATTGACGTCAAACATTATATTCTCTATGCAGAAAAGAAAACAATAGAGAAACGACTCAAAAAACGATTTGAACGAGGCACATGGGCGAAATCACAAATTGACCAATGTATCTATGCCTTTAATTATGAAATTACGGAAGAGAAAATAATTACGGATAACAAGAGTGTCGCCAGCATTATAGAGGAGATCGCTGGAAAAAGCGGCTTAACTTTAATAGCTGATAAAAGGAATCCGCTAAAGAAACAAATCGACCGATTAATTACAGGAATCAAACATATACGATAAGAGTAAGTTGCCTTTTACACAGCACGTCACACGTTGCCGAGATAAAGCCGTGTTTCGTTTGGAAATGGGAGTACGTCGCCAATGGCATAGGTTTCAAAAACCGCGGCAAGGGTTTCGCGGAAGGCGGCGACTTCCTGTGGATGAGTAGGCGCGTAGGAAGCCGAGAGATAGCGACCGATAAACTGATCACGCGTATAAGTGAATGGATGCGCATACTGTTTTTCAGTAAACGCTCCATTTTGGAAAAAGCTGCGAAAGTCGATTGCCATGTGTCCACCGGAGAAACCGTTAAATTCTGGACAAAAGGTCTGGCAGATGCGGGCACAGTCTTGGGTTAGCGGCGCCTCTGAATCGCGGCTGTTCCAGATCAAGGCAACGACGCCGCGGGGTTTTAATAGGCGACGGCATTCCTTTCTGAATGCGACCGCGTCAAACCAGTGAAACGCCTGAGCTGCCGTGATCAAATCAACGGATCCGTCAGGCAGCGGAATCGCTTCAGCCGGGGCGGCAATGAATTCAATGGCAGCGAATGGGGCTGAAAGATGCATCGCTTCTTGGCGCATCCCTTCGTTCGGTTCGATGGCGGCGACCGGCAGACCCCGCGCTGCCAGTTGCCGCGTGAAGATTCCTGTCCCCGCGCCGACATCGGCAACGGAAGAACGGTTAGTCAGGCCGGCAGCGTTAATTAAATCATCGATTAACGCTTCGGGATAGTTCGGGCGGTAGTGACTATAAATACCTGCTTTTCCGGAAAATTTCTCTGTATTTTTCAATGTACATACTCCCTTTGAATTAGGATTCTCCCATTGCGGCAGGCCGTCAGTCCAGGAAAAACTGTCGCAGGTCGCTTAGTTTCCGATGAGACACGTCACACGTGAGATCGCCTGGGAAAACAGCAAGACGTTTTTTGCTGTCGATAGCCGCTAACGTGTCAGGATTAATGAGAAAGCTTTTGTGGCAGCGAAATAACTGCGGGTACTCCGCCTGAATATGAGCGAGCGTGCCAATGAATTCAGCATTTGTGTTGACTCCGTGCAGGATGACGCGATGGGGGACGGGGGAAGTCTCCAAAAATAATAAATCGTGCATCGGGATATGGCGCCAATGGTTTCCAACTTTGTAAGAAAATCGTTCATTCGATGACTGTTCGCCCTCGTGCCGCCTTTCTAAAATAATCCGCAAATCATCCTCAAGCTGCCTTTTTATCCGCTCCAATCCACGATCCTTAAGAATATAGTCGAAAGGTTCAACCTTTCTTTCAAAAGTCAGGAATGACATCTCCGAATGCGTCGTAATGAAAATAATCTTGGCGGTGACATCCAATGCGCGCACCGCAACAGCAAGATCCAGACCGTTCTTTTTCTGATGCGCAAACTCAATATCGAGAATATAAAGACCGCCTGCTTCTTTAGCCCTCTTCAATGAAGAAAGAATCTGAGCTGGATTGTCGGCTGCCTCTTTTATTTGCGCGTCATACTCGAAAAAGTCAAGCTGATTTCTAATAATCTGCGCATAGGCCTTTAGTTGTTTCGGGTTATCTTCGCAAAGATAGATGGGAAGCATGTCGTCACCTGCTTTCGGTTAAGAGGGTCACTGTTACCATGAAAAATGACTTTTTCTCCAGTTCAAGAAGCATATCGGGATGGCTGTCGACGATTTTCCTGACGGTATAGAGCCCCATTCCCGTATGCTGTGCCTTTGTGGAATAGCCGCGTTCAACAAGCCGCCGCATATCAATTGGACAATCCGGATTATAGCTATTATGAATCGCGATTTCTAAGCTGCCGGGTTCAGCGAGCAGCGCAAGGTGAATAGCCGGATGCTCCGCCCCGCGGCTTGCCTCAATCGCGTTATCGAGGAGAATACCAAGCATTCGCACGACTTCGTATTCATAAGCGCTGAGGGAGAAATTTTTTTCGACTTCAAGTGTCACAGCAATCCCTGAATCTTTCGCTTTTGTTATTTTCACGAGCAGAATACTTTTCACCGATGTATTGGCAACAGCCGCTAGCGCATTATAATAATCCGGTATCGCAGTCAATTCTAAATCGCTGTTTTGCTTTAATTGAGTGAAATAGTTTTTGAGCCCGCTCAGATCATTTTCTTCTATATATAATTCCAAGGAGAGAAGCATATTCTGATAGTCATGCTTAAACGCTCTTAATAGATTATAGTTCTCTTCCAAATCGCTCATATAATGGTCGTAGATCTCCTTTTGTTCGATGGCGAGGCGCAAGTCCTGTTCTTTCTTGCGGGTTTTTAAATAGACAGTAAGCGAAAGCGCGGCAATCAGAACAATCACGAAAAAGACGGCGATGGTCATGCTGAAATAAGCAATTTGAATGCCATAGAATTTGACTACTGTATTCATCGACAAAATGAGCAGACAGATCGACACACCCACATAGATTGAAAAGCGGATGTTCTCACTTGCGGCAAACAGTTTAAACAGGGAGTTATTGAGAAACAATCGAATGATGCAGGCAAAACATAGGCTAATACTGAGCAGCATAAGAATTCGTGCGCCGGTTACATACCATGTATAAGTGACGAGCGTGTTTGTATGCTGTAAATGAAAGAGATGAAGCGTGATATCCGATGACGAATCGTCAGCAAGTATATAGTCGATGAACAGGAGGACATAGAGAAAGAATATTTTTTCTCTTGCGCGATCCTTGAACGCCTTGATTAACGTCCCCCCTATGAAGCAGAGCCACCCAATAAGGTTTGAAAAAACCAAAGCGAACGCACACACCCCGGCGATCGTCCATGTATACGTGCGCCTCTTTTTATTCTCCGAACCTATAAGCGGACTTAGCCAATCTTGTAAAGATAAATAGAATAGAATGGCGGCTAAATCAATCGCATAGAGTTTGAATGGACTAATGAGCATCTTCTTACCTCAAATCATTAATTGTATATTTGCCATAAGGCAAGCATCAATGAATTAGCGTATGAATGTGCAGACAATCCTAAAAAGCTGTCTTTTCTTTATGATACCATAGGCATTTTGAAAGAGATCAAAATACCTTATTTTCATTTGTCAAACGGAAATTTATCACGTTGATGAGTCGTGAACGTCAGAAACGGTTGATAAAACTGACGTTGCGGACGGAAAACACGACGTTTAGGACGGATCGGCTCCAAATCTCTTGGGTGGGTTTATTATAGTGGCTAAGGGAGGCGGAGCAATGGGCCGATGGAAAAAAGTAAGTATTGTTTGCTTACTTTGTCTGTGCCTGACTGGATTTATACAAATGCGCTCATCAGGACTCGCTCATGCTGAAGTTCAGATTCAGGACCATCATACTCTCTCTATTAGGGATTCAGGAGGTGAATCATCAGACCGTTCCATTTGGGACTCAATTATCAAATGGTGGAAGCAGCACTGCTGAGCGAGAAGAACATGATAAATGCGAATCAGAAGAAAAACAATTTATTTTTCCCTGAATATTGGAAGTATAGGAGATCCTACGAAATACCGAGCTGAACAAGTTTGGCTATTATCTTCAAAACTTATTGTACGCGGAGGAACATAAATGAAAAGAATGTTATCAACTATTATTATCATCTTAGCATTACTATTTGTAACTGGTTTAAACACGAGTTTCGCAGCTGACGCTACCAATGTTCCTCAACAACATCTTAGCCCAGATCAGAATGGATACGTTGGAGCGCTGAACAATCGTCCTTCTAATGCCCCATCAGATAAGGAAAGAGAAAATCAATCGATAACGCCATTATCCGTAGGATATTGGTATCAACATGAACCATCGACAATACGTGTATATATGCGTTCACAAAACGTAGTGGAAAATCATAAATTCAGTACATATCTAAGAGATGTTCTACCCAATGAATGGGTCGCTTCATGGGACAGCGACGCACTAAAAGCGGGTGTTATATCCGTTAGGAGCTATGGATGGTATTGTACCAATCATCCTAAATATGCTAATTGGGGAGCAGATGTCGACAATACAACAGCATCTCAAGTATTTAAAGACGGTTCACATAAAGCATCAACGGACTCAGCGATCGATGCAACAAACGGAGAAGCTCTTATCTATGGAAGTACAGAAATTCCAGGATTCTATAAGGCAGGCTCGTATGGAAGTGCGAGAGAATCATCCAGCTATAACTTTTATAATAATGCATACCAAAACGGTGAACATTACTATGCAAATCAAGGAAAATCCTACAGATGGATGTTAAGCTATTATTATCCAAGTACGTCTGTAATAACCGGAAATGGATATTAAACAAAAAGGGGGAAAACACTTTGAAATTTAAAAAAAGAATGGTACTGAGTATGCTGCTGCCTGCGTTTCTTCTAATATCTGCCTGCTCTAACAATAGCACCCAAGACGCAACTAATAGCTCAGCAAAAGTCGCAAATAAAACATTGCATACGAACAAAGCAGAAGCCCACGTAAAAAAAACAAATGGGAATGAATCAAGCCACAGACAGAGTAACGTCATTACAAAACCTAACAAAGAAGCGAAAGCAACAATTTTAAACTATTATCATTATCTAGAAATAAAAGACTATAAATCCGCAACCTCCTTGCTAGGCCCTCAATTAAAATTCGGGGGAACACCAAAAATGATCAAATATCTGAAAAACATTCAAAAAGCAACCTTTCACAAATTAATAGATATTTCTAACGAAGAAGTTCCCGATCTTTATCAATATAAAAAATACTATGCCGTGAAAATCTATTACGGAGAAGTTGACTTTAAAGTCAAAGATCCCAAATTAGTACCTGCTCTTCTTGCAACACAATACAGAGACATATACGTCATCAAAGAAAAAAAGAATGATCCTTGGAAAATAGATATGGATTCTGAAACGGACAAGAGGGAGTAGAAACTAAGTCTGCTTTAATCAATAAAGCTTACTTTATATTATGGATTCCAGATTAGAAATGATTGAGCAAATCCTTTATTTGAAGTCATTTTTAAATATGATGAGTCCATGAACTAGATGAAAATAACACTACATTGATTTTTGATGTTTTTTGTTATACCGTGAGGGACTTAGACTTCAAACTTATCAGACGATTCCATGTGAGGTCTTATTATCAAGTCGTGGAAACAGCATCATTGAGTTGGTGCATTGTAGCTAGCATCTTTAATTTGCTATCGCGGGGGAGGTGATTAAGTGAAAAAATACGAGCATGATTTTCAAAGAGAAGTTGAGGCCGTATAATTGTATAAAAAGGGTTAACGGACACAGTATGACGAATGTTGTGCAGCATCAACCTAGCCGTTTATCTGTCGGGAAAGCATCATGGATGAGATCTCACTGTTATCTTGAGCGGACAGATAGATTGCCCAGAATCATTTTCTCCGATCGGTATGAGACCGTTCGTTCCATCACGGCCTGGCTGTCGGTTGGTGTCCGCAATGCTGACAGATGTATAGGGGACAGCCGGCGTATCTGTACCTGCTGAAAAGTGTGCGCGCCGCAGATAGGGCAGATAAAGCCATCGTATCATTTGTTTTGAAACAAGTAGGAGTCACAAGAAAATTTATCGGGAAACTGATTTTGAAAATCAAAAAAGCTCATATTTTCTTGCTTTCCATAACCTTCGTCCTCCGAATGTATATTCTTTACACTTTAATTATAACGAATATGCGTTCGTGAAACGAGACGATAATAAATTAGAGGGACACTCATTATAGAAATATTTATCTGATTATTCTTTTGACTCATTTTTATTGAGCTACACGACCCTTTGCCCTTATCATTGAGTTATTCAAACGCTATAAACGGTTATGTTATCAACCTTTGGGTGTGAATGATTTTTTGATTGAGCCCTGTCTTTCATATATCGTGAGTTAACGGAATAATTAGTAATATTTATTAACTTATTTGACATATTTATACAGATTTAAAAAAAGGTGCAATAATTGTGATTAATAATTATTTCTGAAAGGAGAATGTGACATTTGAAAAATGGGAGCAAGAGAGCGTTACGATTATGGTTGGAAATACCGAAAAGATACAAAAAATTCTTAATCAATATTTTATGGTTTATTGGATGGGGAATAGCCATTGTGTCAGTTTGTGAACTGTTATTCAACAGATGAACTGACAATTTGAAATAAATGATTTAAAAATAAATTGTTTACAAATTTTATTAATCAGAGAAGTGGATGTAAGTCAATATATTGGACACAAATAGTTTAGTGGATTTGGTTCTCGTTT
>JBDNRH010000027.1:23468-38922 GCA_047718535.1 Sporolactobacillus sp. | reverse complement strand
CGGCTTCTGCGGGATCGAGCCGCGTTTCTGCGGGATCAAGCCGCGCTTCCGACGGATTATCGGCTCTGTTGGGCTGAAACCCGCGCACTCAGGCCGGATAATTCGCAGCCAAAAAGAAGCCCCCACCTATGCAGCTGCATAGATAGGGGCTTCTTTTTCATCGCTGCAATATAATCACATCGCCGCGTCTTGTAAATCGTTCAAATCGCGTCCGGCTACTTCCGGACCTGTTCTCGCAGAAATTAATGTAATCAGCGAAAAAACGACGAGTGTCGCTGGAATCGGCCACCACGAGCCTGTCAGCGCACAGAAACTGGAAACGGCAAACGGTGCGATTCCTGCCGCCAGCGTGCCGCCAAACTCTTTGGAAAGAGCAAGCTGTGTATAGCGGTTGCGCGCGCCAAACAACTCCGTCATCGTCACATTTTCCAGCGACGAGAGATGAAGCACGCATAGATTCAACGCCAGTGCAATACCAGCTACCACCATCCAAGTCACGCCAGACATAATCATCAATAAGGCTGGCCACGCGGCAACGACCGACAGAATGGAACTTACCGTATATAATTTTCGCCGGCCAAAACGATCACTCAAATGACCAACGAAAGGCACGGTCAGAAATCCGATCAGCGAACCATAGACAAGCGCCATGCTTGTCACCGACTTCGTGACCGCCAAAGTCGTCACCACATAGCCAATGAGAAACGTCTGTATAATACTGGAGTTACCGCTCTGTCCCAGCCTCAAACCGAATGCCAACAGAAATGACTTGCCTTTCACTCGTTTTTCATCGGAAACATGCGCGGACTGCTCACGCATCATTTTTTTAAATTCAACGGAAGAAATCGCCTTGCCATCAACAACATCAACACGCTGCAAAAAGACCGGCGTTTCCGAAAGATGCTTCCGCAGCCAAACGGTGAAGAACATGAGTAAAAAGCTGCACAAAAACGGAAGACGCCATCCCCAGCTCATCAACTGCTGATTACTGAGCACGGTCGTCAGAATCAGCCAGATGGCCGAAGCGAGAAGTGTACCTGAATTTGTGCCCAAGGCAACCAGTGAACCGAGAATTCCCCGACGCTTCGGCGGCGCGTATTCCGTCAGCATCACGGAGGCACCGGCTATTTCAGCGCCCGCCCCAAAGCCTTGTATCAAGCGTAAAATGAGCAAGAGAAATGGCGCCCACAGTCCGATCATCGCATAAGTCGGCAGCAGACCAATCAGCGTGCTGCCGCCGCCCATTAATAATATAGTAATTGTGAGCACATTTTTCCGGCCAATACGGTCGCCCATTCTTCCGAATACATAGGCCCCTAGAATTCTTGAAAAGTAGCCGACACCGTAAGTAGCCATCGATGCCATTAACCCGGCAGCCGGACTGATATCCGGGAAGAAAATTGTATTGAAAACAAGGGCGGCCGCCAGCCCGTATAACTGAAAATCAACATATTCAAGTGTCGTCCCCAACCAACCGGAAAAAGAAACTTTGATCAATTCATGTCTTTTTTCTTTTATACCCAAACCATACACCTCTCAGTAAATTATTTTTTGATGATTCAAAATTCATGACCTATGAAGTAAAGAGAGCCCTCTGTTGAATACCACAATGAGAACGAATAATCTGATAAATGTGAGGAATCGTGCAGCATGGACTATCCTCGATCCGTGACAAATGCCAATTGAGGTGTTTCCTTGTACCGTAGCGAGGAATGATCAGTCATTCCTGCCATAATCAGCAGAATAAGCGAGGGATTGTATTAAAGCTATAAAAAGAATAAATTAATAGCTTTTAATGTATCGTTATATATAATCATAACCGAATCCTTAGGCCCACTGTCAAGCAAAACGCTTTTGCGGAACATCGATCTGCAATAAAAAAGACGCGAAAAAACCGCCAATAACACGCGTTGTTAGCGGTCTCCCATATTTTTAATTCAATCGTCGACGTATGATTAGAAACCCCTGCCGAACACCTCGGATGTATTCGCAAGATTGAAGAAGGGTTCCAGATCGGTCACCTGTACCATTCGTTTGAAGGCCAATCCCCGGGGCCGCTTTAAATAGACACTGAATGGTAAATTATTCAGGAATACTCTCATTAATAACAAAATAATACAATTCTTGCTTTGCTTAAAAATTTCATATTAATAGAGCCCCTTTCCATTGTATAATTCAACTATGGGTTTATTCTGAATTGAAAGGGAATTATAAAATTATGCCAGTATTAAACACCCACAAAAAATCTTTACTTCTGATAGCTTTATGCCTCGTTTCGTGCATCACTTTATTTGGCTGCTCTCAAAAATCTGCAGCTTTAAAATCAATTCGTGCTTATATGAACAAACAAGGTGTTCCAATTAATCAAATAGAGAGCAAAACAATAAAAAAAGACTTCAAACAAGGCGGGTATCAAGAAGAAGTCACCTTAAAGAACGATCCTGGTATTGATTATCTATACATTTATAGCAGCTTATATAAAAACTCATATAGGCATGTTAATTTAAATTGCTTTAGAGATAATTTTTCGTATGGAATTGATACTGGCATGAAATATAAGCCCATTCCAGACGGAAAATAATTGCGATCTATCCCACCACCGTGGGTTTTATTGTATACGCCCGATTTCCTTCTGATCCTAGTAATAGAAACATTCAACAGAACGTCCTACTGGAAATGAAAAATTTAAGAGACCTTTTGCCCAGTGGTCCGATCTTTCCGTTATGTAAAATAGAAGCGCCGAGAATAAACCGCAGCTCTCCCTTTCATATTAAGTTTTTACGTTGCCTGCCAACCGCCCGCTGCCCGGCAAAAAAGTCAGGTTACAGGCACGCGTTCATATAAAAATCCCTCCAAACGCCCACAAAGGGGTTCAGAGGGATTGGATCTATCAAGTTTATAGACTGAGCCGTAAATACGCATCAATAAATGGGTCGAGGTCGCCGTCCATGACGCGGTTAACGTCACCGACTTCGACATTCGTACGGTGATCCTTGACCATCGAATATGGGTGGAACACGTAGGAACGAATCTGGCTGCCCCAGCCGATTTCCTTCTGTTCACCGTGGAGCGCCGCTTTCTCGGCTTCGCGCTTCTCTTCTTCCAGTGTATAGAGACGCGCTTTCAACATCTTCATCGCCTGATCGCGGTTCTGGAACTGCGAGCGCTCCGACTGGCAGCTGACGACTATACCGGTCGGAAGATGCGTCAGACGCACCGCCGATGACGTTTTGTTGATATGCTGCCCACCGGCGCCGCTTGAGCGGAAGACATCCATTTTGACCTCATCCGGCTTGATGTCAATATCAATATCGTCATCCAGTTCCGGTGTGACTTCGCATGAGACGAACGACGTATGTCGGCGGCCGGCGGCATCGAATGGTGAAATCCGGACGAGCCGGTGAATCCCCTTTTCCGCCTTCAAATAACCGTAAGCGTCCGGCCCCTTGATGAGCAGCGTCACACTCTTGACGCCTGCCTCATCGCCCGGCAGATAGTCAACGGTTTCCACCGCATAGCCGTGCGCGTCCGCCCAGCGTGTATACATCCGCAGCAGCATCGACGCCCAGTCCTGCGCTTCCGTACCGCCGGCACCCGGATGGAGCTCGAGAATGGCATTGCTTTTATCATGCGGACCACTCAGAAGCAGACGCGTTTCATATTTGTTGAACGCGGTGCGCGCTTCCTCAAGCGACTCTTCAAGCTCCGCTTGTAATTCGGCATCCTCTTCTTCCTTGACGAGCTCGTAGGCGACTTGCAGATCCTCGAATTTCGTCTCCAGGCTGCCGAGATCCTCGACCTTGCCCTTTAAATCATTGGACTCGTCAATAACCTTCTGCGCTTTTTCATTATTGTCCCAGAAACCGGGCATCGACATCCGCTCATCAAGCTCAGCGATGCGTGCCTTTTTATTATCTAAGTCAAAGAGACCCCCTAAATTTTTGGAGACGTGTCTCCATTTCGTCAATCTCATGCTTCATTTCCGCTAAATCCATCAGTCATCCTACTTTCCTTGCGCGAGGGACACGCCGCCGCGCATTTATTATTAGAAAAACTTGGCGAAGCTGAGTCTCTTGGACGATGGCTGAGCTTTAGTTTTTCTTATACTTAGTTCTTTATTTATTAGACTATCAAGAAAAAAGTGGAAATGCGGATTTCCCCGCATCCCTTTTTAATCTATGCAATACATGGTTTAAAAATTATTTGCCGTGGCAATTCTTGTATTTCTTGCCGCTGCCGCATGGGCAAGGATCGTTGCGGCCGATATGCGATTTACGAATAAACGGCTTCTGCTTCTTCGGCTCATCGTCGTTGTCCTGACCGCCGGAAATGACGCGCAGGCCGTGGGTCACCCGCTCGCGTTCAATCGGGCGTTCCTCAATCTCTGCCTTCATAATAAAGGTCACAACTTCTTGTTCGATGCTGGCTACCATTTCCTCGAACATCTTGAATCCTTCGATCTGATATTCACGATATGGATCCACCTGTCCATAGGCGCGCAAATAAATGCCCTCGCGCAGCTGTTCCATCGCATCGATATGATCCATCCATTTCGTATCTACCGTGCGCAGCATGATCACACGCTCAAATTCGCGCATCCGATCCGAGGTGAACCGTTCTTCTTTATCATCATAGCGAGCGACCGCCTTGTCATAGAGGTCATCGATCATTTCTTCCGGATCTTTACCTTCCAGATCATGCAGCGAAACAGAACTTTCATCGAAAATTTGTCCATTAAGGAACTCAATGACCGCGTTCAAATCCCAATCTTCCGGCACTTCATTATCCGGCGTATGCGCATGAATGGCGCTCTCAATCACGGTCTTGATCATCGTTTCAATATCCGCACGCAAGTCCTTCGATTCCATGACTTCCA
The DNA here is from genome assembly GCA_047718535.1 of Sporolactobacillus sp. Classification (GTDB taxonomy): domain Bacteria; phylum Bacillota; class Bacilli; order Bacillales; family Sporolactobacillaceae; genus Sporolactobacillus. The sequence goes on along the minus strand of JBDNRH010000027.1, from coordinate 34,046 downwards.
TACGCTGTTTGTAAATAATTTCGCGTTGCTGACGCATCACATCGTCGAATTTCAGCAATTGCTTACGAGCATCGAAGTTATTGCCCTCAACCCGTTTCTGCGCCGCCTCCACAGATTTGCTGACGAGCTTACTTTCAATCGGCTGATCGTCATCCATCCCGAGCCGCTCCATCATCGCCTTCATCTTGTCCGATCCGAAACGGCGCATTAAATCGTCCTCAAGCGACAGATAAAAACGTGATTCGCCGGGATCCCCCTGACGACCGGAACGGCCGCGCAGCTGATTATCAATTCGCCGCGACTCATGGCGTTCCGTGCCAAGAATGAACAGCCCGCCGAGATCAGCGACACCACTGCCGAGCTTAATATCGGTACCACGACCGGCCATATTCGTAGCGATCGTAACCGAGCCCACTTGCCCGGCGTTCTCGATGATTTCCGCTTCACGCGCATGGTTTTTCGCGTTCAAGACGTTGTGCGGGATGCCCTTGCGTTTCAGCAATTTGGAAATTAATTCCGATGTTTCCACGGCGACCGTGCCGACAAGCACTGGCTGACCGCGATGATATAATTCGGATATTTCTTCGACGACCGCTTGGAACTTGCCCTTTTGCGTCTTATAAATCAAATCCGGCTTGTCGTCGCGCACCATCGGCCGGTTCGTCGGGATCACGATAACATCCATATTATAAATGCTCTGGAATTCTTCTTCTTCAGTTTTCGCCGTACCTGTCATACCGGAAAGTTTGCGGTACATGCGGAAATAGTTCTGCAGTGTAATCGTCGCGAGTGTCTTGCTCTCGCTCTGAATCTCAAGACCCTCTTTGGCCTCAATCGCCTGGTGCAATCCCTCGCTATAGCGGCGCCCTTGCATCAGACGGCCGGTAAACGGATCGACAATCACAATCTGTCCATCCTGAACGACATAATCCGTATCCAAGTGCATGATCGCGTGCGCCTTCAGCGCTTCGTTCACATGATGGTTGATTTCGACATTCGTATAGTCGTAGAGGTTTTTAATATGGAAAAAGTTCTCAGCCTTGGTCATACCGTCTTCAGTCAGCTGCACGGTTTTCGTCTTCAAATCTACCGTAAAATCTTGCTTCTCAGTCAGCAAACGAGCAAATTGATTCGCTCGGATATAAAGATCGGTCGACTTTTCCGCGTTACCGGAAATAATTAACGGCGTCCTCGCCTCATCAATTAAAATTGAATCGACTTCATCGACAATCGCATAGTGAAGCGGCCGCTGCACCATTTCTTCTTTATAGAGGGCCATATTATCACGCAGATAATCAAATCCGAATTCACTGTTCGTGCCGTATGTGATGTCCGCCGCATAAGCTTCTTTCTTCTCCTCAGGCGACTGACCGACCGTATTGAGGCCGACCGACATGCCGAGAAAATTATAAAGCAGGCCAAGCTGCTCTGCGTCACGCGACGCCAGATAATCATTGACCGTGATCAGGTGCACACCCTTGCCTTCAAGTGCATTCAAATAAAGCGGCATCGTTGCGACGAGCGTTTTCCCTTCACCGGTTTTCATCTCAGCAATATTGCCTTGATGGAGCGCAATCGCACCGATCAGCTGCACATAATAGGGCGTCATGCCGAGAATACGTGTGGACGCCTCGCGAACCGTGGCAAACGCTTCTGGGAGAATATCATCTAACGTCTCACCCTTTGCCAGCCGTTCTTTGAATTCCGGCGTTTTCGCCTGCAATGCGTCATCGCTGAGTGCCTTATAGTCCTCAGCCATCTCATCGATGACATGCGCCAATTTTTCCATTTTGCTCAGTTTGCGAAGGCTTGTATCGCCAAGTACCTTTTTGAGCATTCCAATCATGCGTGTATCCACCTCATCTCAGACCCGAAAGTGACTTTCAGGCCTGCTTAATTTCCATCTGAACACAACTCAACCAACTCGTCCCAATTGCGCAGGAGAATATGCTTTTAATTGTAGCAATCTTCCGTCTGCCTGACAATGCTATCGGCCGCATGTTCTTGGCAGACAGATGAACGAACGCAGCTGACTTTTTCTAAAAAGACTAAACCCTATTCATTATAGACGTAACACCGACGTTTGAAAACAGCTCCGCCTGCCTCTATTGAAAAATGATAGGAAAAATTTCCTCAGTCTTTTTCGATGTTCGGCTGAACTTTTCTGACTTTCGGTTGAAAAATCTGTGACTTAGGTTGAACTCTCGCCTCGTTCGGTTGAAAAATCTGTGACTTAGGTTGAACGCCCACATAGGTGCTGACAATTGTCCAGATATGTGCGGTTTCTCCCTACTGAATGCCCGTATCGCTGCTCCTTGCGCATTGAAAAAGAGAGGAGCGCCACGTATGACGTCCTCTCTCGCTATTTTCAGATTAATCTTCCTGATCGATCAAGCCGTACCGCCCATCCTTACGCTGGTAAACAACGCTAATATCGGAAGAGTCTGCATTTTGGAAAACGAAGAAGCTGTGGCCAAGCATTCCCATCTGCAGAATCGCTTCTTCGACAGTCATTGGCTTCAAGACGAAGCTTTTGCGGCGTACCACCTCAAACGCCTCTGCCGCTGGTTCGGCCGTACGGATAGCTGTGCTTGTTGCACCTTCGACCACACTGCGCACTTCCTGACGGCTCTTGCGGTGAACTTTAGTCTTATATTTTTTAATTTGACGCTCCAATTTAGAAACAACCGCGTCAATTGCTGTGTACATATCGTCCTTCGTTTCTTCAGCTCGCAAAAGAAGGCCCTGCATCGGGATTGTGACTTCCACCACCTGATCTTTGTTGTGAACGCGCATATTCACACGCGCGCTGTTTTCCAGCGGCTCGCTGAAATATTTCTCCAGCTTGCTGACTCTCTTCTCCGCGTATTCCTGCAGAGATGGTGTGATTGCAATGTTTTCTCCTCGAATATTCAGATTCATGAGAAAGCCTCCCTTCAATACTATATATTTTCGCCATTCCCGTCCTAATTCCTTCTTAAACATGGCAAATTATAAAAATAAAACGTTTTCAAAGACATAATTTCGACATTTTTCTACACATTCTCTACTCATGCAAAAAAGGTACTAATTCTATGCAAAATTGCAATCGAAAGTCAAGCCCCAAATAGGCCAAATGCTATTGACCCCGTCAGCCAATCCACATATAATAAGTTACGCAAGCAAGGGTGTTTTCAACTACGTGATTTGATTCACATCCAAGCCGATCGGTAAATGATATACTTAGCGTTTTGTCTTTCTACTCTAATTTGTGATTAATTTCTCAATGTCCGTTTGAGACGGTGACATCATCTCATAAAGGGAGTCTTACTAATGACCATCCAAACAGAAGAAATCGTTAAATTATTTGAACAGCTGAATGAAGACGAAAAAGAGTCTACGTACAACTACCTGCAATTTCTTGCCAGCCTGAACGCACCAGAAGCGGTTGCCGCTAACTGATTATAGAGAGAAATGAAAAGCTCTCGTTCGAATTCAATTTCGAACGAGGGCTTTTTCATTGCTTCTTTTAATTTATTCTCTTTTATCCATAAACACACTATTTTTCTTCAGATTCGCATAAGGATTTTGGTAACGTGTGAGCGTATGCTTTCGTTCTCTAAAACTCCCTATCTCTCCAATAAGTTTCGCTTCAGCCTCTTTCAGCAATTGATCAACATAATAATTTTCCGCCACAATTTGCTCAGCAAGCATGCGCTGATCCTCCGAACACGGGCGTTCAAGCTTACGAATGAGTACGCCACGGGTTCGAAGCAATGGCAGAATTTGTTCCTTCAGAAGTGCGTTTTCACCGCCAGCGAGACGCTCCAATAAATGTCTCAATGTTCGTGTCTGCGCGTAAATCTCGTTCAGATCAACCATTAGACACGCTCACGTTTCGGCTGCGTGCTTTTTGCTTTCTCCATAACTTGTTTCCACGTATCGCGAAAGGTAATGGTTAACCGCTCGACTTCATCAAGAATTGCCGTGTCATTTTTCATATTCGCTTCAATCAATCGCCTGTGCATATACTCATACAATGGAAGAAACTCTTCAGACACAGGCTGTTTGCGATCTAGCGTCACAATTAATTCCTGAACAATGCGCTGTGCCTTTAACAAATAAGTATTCTTCTCTTCGATATTTCCTGCACTCATTGCCAATCGTCCCTGGCGAATGAGTTTTATGCAACCATTATAGAGCAGTAATGTCAATTCACCCGGCGTTGCTGTTAAAACTGAATTCCGCTGATACGCTTTATAACCATTCTGAGCCATTTTCAAACCACCTTCTCTAAGTGCTCAATCATGAGCTGCTGCTCGCAAAACTGGATAAATAGGAGGATTGCTGATTCGCCTGTTCAACCGCTTCCTCCATTGCGTTGAATTCCGTATAATAACGGCTTTCGACTGACTGGAGCTGCGTCTTCATTGCGCTTATCTGATCAGAGAGACTGTCAATATTATTACTTAGAAAATATGAACCATCTGCCGAGCTTGTTGTTCCGGCTTTCTGCGTGATTTGGTTCATCGCATTTGTAAGCGTCGTATTCAGTCGCTGCATAATACCTTGCTGAGACGGATCACTGCTAATGTTCGTAAACAAAGCAACGACTGCTTGGGGATTGGTACTGATTGCGCTTTGCAGTGCCTGCGAATTGGTCACGCTGAGCTGGCCGTTCTGCGTATAATCCGCACTGACCGTAATGCCAATCTGCGCCAGCTGCTGAATCGCCGAACTCCCGGTTGATCCAACTGATGAGTAAATGTCGGTTCTCATTTCCGATAATGCACCGCTTAGAATGGAGTCATTAGACAGCATCCCTTGCTGTGCCTTCGTATTCCATGCTGTAATATCGCTATCGGACATTTGCGCTTGCTGAATGCTGGAAAGCGGGGCATAATTTGGATCATTCTTTTCAGTAATTTTACTATTAATCTGACTAATCGTACTATTATAGAGTGTGATGAAGCTGTTAATCGCCGTCGTCACTGTGTTCGTATCCGCACCAACACTAAGCGTCGTTGGACCCGTTGAATTGCCTTGCAGCGTCACGGTCATCCCGTTCACTGTAAACGTATTGCTCGGCCGCGAAGTTGCCAGCCCGTTTAGGGTGAACGTGGCATCTGTGCCTGCCGTAGATGTGGCTCCACTGCTTGTGCCGAGTCCGAGAACGTTATTAAAGAAGTTAACGCCTGTCATATCACCTGTGTTACCGGTTGGAGGAACAACAGTAATGGCATTATTCGTCGTACCGCCATTCAGATTACCTGTATCCGTACGCGTCATTGAAATTTTTCCGGTTGCTGTGTCGTAAAACGCGTTGATACCAAGATTCGAATCGCTGATCTGCTGCATCATCGTATTGAGTGATGTGCTCGGACTGAAGGTAAAATTCTGCGAATTCGTCGTTCCTCCGGCGGTGTCCGACGAATAGGTTTGCAATGTGAAGTTCACTGTATCATAGCTGTAATTGGATGTAATCGTCGAACCCGCGGCAATGGTGTCACCAAAGGTCATCTGTCCGGTTGTCGCATTAAGATAAGCCTGACCGCTCGCTACAGTCGACGGCGTCGTTGTTCCAATTGTTAAATTTCCGTTTGCCGCTGAATAGGTCGTACTGCCGACAGTAATACTTGCACTTTGTCCACTGTCTACATATGCATTCTTTAAATTAAATGTCGTTCCGTCGGCAGAAGTCGTCTGCGTCTCTCCTGTCACACTGACCGGAGTGAACGACATCGCCGGATTATAGGAATAGCTCGCCGTTACGGTCGACCCCGCCGTTAGTGAACTGCCAAACGACACTTTGCCTGTCGACGTATTAATATAAGCCTGACCTGCTGCTAAAGCTGCCGAGGGATCTCCGGAACCAAAGGTCAGATTACTATTCGCTACTGAATAGGTTGTTCCACCTGCTACAATCTGCGTGGCCTTTTGGCTTTGCGCGCTGCTGTCAATTGACGTCTTAGCCAGCTGAACCGTTCCGTCCGCTGCCACGCTGTCGCTTTCATTAGAAACAGGCAAGGCCATATTCCCCTGCTGACTCCACAGACTCTGTGTTGGGTCAAAGCTGCCATTGCTAATTGCCGCGCCGATCAGCGTCGCCGACGTCGCTGTCGTCACATTCGTCAGCGTATATGTGGAATTGCCGGCGGTCGCGCCCGCCGTCGCCGTTGCCACAGCGGAATTGCTTGACGTCACCGTTTTCGCCAGATAGGTGCTTTGCAGTTTCATGGTTTGCACATTTTGCTGCAATGTCTGCAATAACGTGTTCATCGAACGGTAATCGTCGCGCTGCCATTCCAGCTGCTGCTGTTTCTGTTGAAGTTGAATCAGCGGCGATGCCTGTGATTCCATTAATTTAGCGACAATACTATCCGTATCAATCCCGCTGACAAGACCGCTGACAGCGTTCGTATTCGTATAACCAATTAGGCTGTTAATTTCCTGAATGGTTACGTCTGACGAACTGCTTGAGCTGGAGGAAGACGAACTCGTACTGGACGACAAGCTACCTAGACCCGTCATAGTCACTCACCCTTTCAAATTTGATGATTAGTCAATAGCCCCATCTGTTGCTGCAAGGCTGCGTAGAACTCTAGCTCTTTCTTCGGGGGGATCTCACGGACAACTTCTTTTGTTCGCGAATTAACGACTTGGACGTAGTAGCGATCTAATTTGTCAAAGAAAACATACTGTAACTGTGTCTGCAGCGGCTGCAGCATCTGATTGGCCAGTGCCGTCATTTGCTTCATCTGACTTTTCGATGTCGTATTTTGATCCTTCTGCGTATCGCTTGGATCAGTTGACGACTTCGTGCTCGTGTCTGTCGACTGGATTGAAGAAAGCCCATCGGACCCCGTCACAGTCGTTGATGGAGTGACTAATGATATATCCATGATCTATCCCTCCGCCCCTATCTGATTATCTATAACCTTTATCGGAAAAAGGGCGGGCCGTTTTTAGAAAATGGCTTGACAATTTGTCTTTTTTATTCTTAAATTTCGCAACCAACACTATTTCTCTTTTTCTCGCGGGTGCACCCTTAGTTCGCAATCTGATCGCGCAGGCGCTCCACTAGAGGAAAGACCATCTGATAGTTCATACCGCATTCACTTAGAAAAAGATTGATTTCTTGCAAAACGGTCTTTGTCTTCTCGCGCGAGTCGGTCATCTCGCGAATTCGATTCCCCGCCTTATTAAAGCGTGCCACTTGCACGCGCATCATCGGAACAATCAGATTGCTGTAAAAATTATTTTTCTGCAGGCGCTGGAGCACGCGATTCGCTTTCTCGATCTGCGCCTCAAGCTGCTGCCCGCCCGCCTGCCGCTCATTTAACAACTTGAGCTGGCGCAGCGCCTTGACGGCTTTTTCAAACAGTTCTTTATACTCCCTGCCTTGCCAAATCAGCCGCGCCAGTGCCTGCTGCGCATACTCCGTGTCATAGTTGTTGCCGGCCGCCTGCCAATCGTCGACGACGACATCTGGAACGAGTTCAGCCATGACCTCCTCAAGCGGCTGGAAAGGGGCTCCGGCAATCGCCGCGCCGCCGCGTGTGGTGTTGATCACGCGGCAGCCGGGATGCTGCGCGATATAGAGTTCCAAATCACGACGCATGCTGTTAAACGAACGGGTCGTCGCCACCTCGTTGCCGTCAACATCTTTAACTTTGATAATATTTTTCTGATCAGCCTCACTCAATTTCTGATCGGCTTCGTGATAGACAATGCCTTGTGCATAGGAGCTTTCATTGAAATACGCCAGATTCTGTCCGGCTAAAATAATCGGTTCGGCTTTCAGGGCGAGCAGCATTTGCAGCGTGACGACCGCGATCGATGGCGCGTCGTTCACCGCGGCAATCGCCGCACCATCCGTACGCTTTAATAAAAGCGGCGACAGCGTGTCTTGAAGATTAACGACATGAAGCAAAGGACCAGGATAACCGTCCAATGTCTCACAGCCAATCGTACTGCCGAAGATCATCGGCAACTGCGTTAGCTTGCGGTCTTTGACAAGCTGCGCCACTTGCTGATTTTTCACGGTCGGATCATACGAACAGAACGCATCCGGTACAATATCATGAGCGAGCAGCGCATTGATTGCCGAACCCACGGCAAAAAGATAAGCCGACCGCTCTGCCTTAATCTGCTTCAGCCGGTCAAACTCAGCGTTCAATGACGGACCGGCAGCAATAAGCATAACCGGTTTCCCTTGGAAAATGGACGGGTCGATATCCATCAGTATATTCGGTGTCGCAAGCACATTGGGAAAATTGTGAACGGCATTCGTGATCCAGCGCTGCTGAAACGAAAAGTCAGTGTAAAGCGCCGATTGCCGATTCAGCAACCGTTCCTTCAGTCTGTTCAGCAAATTCTTGACCTGCTCCGGTTCATTCCTTTCATAGAAGGGCAGCACGGCAAAATAAAAGGATTGGCCCGTCTCATCGATCGCTTGTCCGACAGTTTCCAGTGCCTTGTTAGCATCAGAGGTGATCAAACGCACCGACGCCGCCCACGGTTCCGATAAATCTTGGACACTGAAGAATTGCTCCAACACCTTGAGATTGGGTTCATAAATATAAATTTGTTTATCCGGATAGGCTTGAGCGGCAATTTTCACGGCATAACCAAGACCCGTGCCGATGAACAGCACGTGCTCATACGCATTCAGATCCCCAAATGCGGCAACGAGGCCTTCAGCTTCACGTGTCGGATTATAGCGGCTGTGGATATATTGGAAGGCCGAACCGACTTTCATTTTCAGCGTCGGCTCGCCATTCTTAGCTGTCTCAGAAACAATCATTTCGTCCGTCTCATGTTCGGCCTGATCAAGCCGCTGCAGCAGTGCGCGATTACTGAGACGCAGATAATTCCGGTTCTCAAGCCTGATCATGATGTTCCCCTTCCCTGACGAGCATGGTGACAAGCGCGCGGCGCAGCGTGTCGATCTGCGGCAGCAGTTCATAGGTCAGTGCATCGGCCATGGCGACTGCATCGCGCGCCTCAACGCTGTCCTTCATCTCGTCGATTTTCTGCTCAAGCGCGCCGTAACAAGAAATAAGTGACTGCGCACGCATGCGCTCATCAGGTACATTTTTGAGCGCTTCGACAAGCGTGCCGATCCAACCTATCCCCTGCAAGAAATCAGCAAATCCCTGCCAGTCGGCAGCTTCAGGAATTTGATAAAAACGTTCTGCAAGCGGCGGCAGCTTCTCCTGCACGCGGTCAAGATACGCTTTGGCAGACGCCAAATTATTGTAAATGAGCTGTTCAAACGACTGTCCGACAAGCTCCAGTTCTTCAATTTCATGGAAATGCTCGTTTATGTATGCTGCATAAGGCTCACTTATTTGACGTCCATCAACAATCAGATAGTTGTAATAGCGGTGCGCTGCCTGCAACGTGTTTTGGATAAGTGCCACCAATTGCTCCGCGTCACCATTATCAAAAGTACTCTGCATGCCTTCAATGATTAACTGCATCCTTGTCCCTGCTTTCTGTTAAAGAACTCCTTCATTACAGTATATCGGAAAAAATAACGTCACGCATAAATCGCCGCACGCTATTTAAAAAAGTCCAAATAAAAACAGGCCCCAAAAAGGGACCTGCCTGTAAAAAATAGTGATTACTGCAATAGTTTGAGCACGTTCTGTGGCAGCTGATTCGCTTGAGCGAGCATCGACTGTGCCGCCTGCGACAGAATATTTTCTTTCGTGAAATTCGACATTTCTTCCGCCATATCTGTATCAGTAATAACAGATTTAGCAGATGTCAAATTCTGAGACGACGTCGTCAGGTTGTTGACCGTCGAGTCGAGACGGTTCTGATACGCACCAAGCACGGAACGCTGTGCGGAAACCATGTCGATCGCACTCTGCAGCGTTGTCACCGCTTTAGCCGCACCACTCGTCGTCGTGATGTCAAGACCGTATTCAATACCTGTGTTATCCGTCCCGTTAGTGATGTCTTCTGAGGTCGAGAAGCCATTGCCGTTTGCACCGGCAGCATTGGAAGCAATACCAAGTGACGTCGCATCCATTTTGCCGATGTTCAACGACAACGTCTGGTTCTGGTTGGCACCAATTTGGAAAGTCAGGGATTTGCCCGTGCCAGCCGTTACACCTGCTGTTGCCGTCTGAACAGAGTTCTGATCAACTGCTGTACCAGCAATGCTGACCATTAAAGTATTGGCACTACTTTGTTTGAGTTTTAGAGTACCACTAGCTCCTGAAGCAGTATATGCACTACTCAGTGCTGCATTTTGACCAATGGCATTTGCCAAGTTACCTAAATTAGTTTTGCCAGACAAAGATGAATTAACAACAAATTCTTTTCCAGAAGCCGCTGCACCACCCGTCCCTGTTCCTTTCCCGGAAGCAACAGCGGTGAATGTCTGGTTACCAACCTGTACTGTCTCACCAGCAGTTACAGTTCCAAGCAGTTTGAAATCAACTTCTCCCTTTACAGCCGCTGAATGATCCTGACTGCCATCAAGCAGGTTCTGCGTGTTGAATTGCGTCGTGTTGGAGATGTTATTAATCTGCGAGGTGTACTGGTTGATTTCGTCCTGCAGCTGTGTCCGGTCAACAGCAGTGT
>JBDNRH010000027.1:0-23368 GCA_047718535.1 Sporolactobacillus sp. | reverse complement strand
TTGATAATCATGAATTTTTCCTCCTTGAAATGAAAAAATGTCCACATCCGTGTGGCATACCAGAGCAATTTGAGGGCCCTCATTGCCTATTACAATACCTATATCGACATCTATAAAAATATATTTAGACTTCTTAATACTAAAATGTCGATTATTTATATGAAGAACCCTAATGAAACATCTGACTACATATTCCCCACTCATCGATGCTAAACTCTTTACTAGAGAGAAAGAGACAGAAAGATAGAATATTTATAACCCAAGTTTCGTCAGATTTTGTATGTGCAGCATACCCACGGGTCGCTTCTTGTCATCTATAACTGGTAGAACATTAACCTTGTTTTTCTCCATTAAGCGCAACGCTTCAGCAGCCAGCTTATCTTCGGTAATTGTAACAGGGGTACGCGCGTATAGCATGTTGATCGACTGATCAAGCATTTTATAACCATTGTCGTTCATCAACGCTCGTCTAATGTCCCCGTCAGTCAAAATGCCAACGAGCTGTCCCTCGCGATCAACAATTGAAATGGCTCCAAGACCGGATTGTGTGATTTCAAACAAAACATCTTTAACCGAACGATCAGCCTGTGTCACTGGATTAGTCCTTTGTTTATCTAAAAGGGTTGCAACAGTAAGAAGCAGTTTCCTTCCGAGTGATCCGCCCGGATGCAGCAGAGCAAAATCTTGCGCATTGAAATGTCTTGCCTCTAACAAGGCAACTGCAAGAGCGTCGCCAAGCGCGAGGGTAACTGTAGTTGATGTCGTTGGTACAAGACCAAAGGGACATGCTTCCTCAAAATACCCGATACTGATCACAAAGTCTGATTTCGAGGCCAAGGTGGAATCGGATGCTCCAGTCAGCGCCACCAATTTTGCGCCAATATGTTTGATTGAAGGCAGCAGATTAAGTATTTCATCCGTTTCCCCGCTATTAGAAATAGCGATGACAACATCGGAATCAGTGACCATCCCAAGATCCCCGTGAATGCCCTCTGCTGGGTGGAGAAAAAAAGAAGGCGTTCCGGTACTAGCCAATGTGGCTGCAATTTTCCGACCAATATGACCTGATTTCCCCATACCCGTCACAATCACTCGATGATCACATTGCAGGAGGAGATCAATCACTTGATTTAACTGATCGTCTAACCTCTCTTTTAACGCAATAATGGCTTTTGCTTCATTATCCAGCACATCGAAAATGGTATGGAAGTAATCTGCTTTTTTCTTTGTTATTTGAGATGTCATTTCCAACCTCTCCTTAACTCGTTTTAATGAGTCTATCAATTGCTAAGATGGGCTTTAAAATTTCTTCAAGTTGATCAAGCTTCAGCATATTTGGTCCATCAGACCAGGCCTGATCGGGATTTGGATGCACTTCAGTAAATAAAGCATCAATGCCAACAGCTGCCGCCGCCTTTGCCAGAAATGGGACAAATTCTCGTTTGCCTCCTGTAGAAGTTCCATTTCCCCCGGGAATTTGAACGCTATGCGTCGCATCAAAGACAACGGGATAGCCATAGCTTCTCATCGTCGGCAGCGCACGCATATCCACCACAAGATTGTTATAACCAAAAGTTGAGCCTCGTTCTGTGAGTAAAATTTTCTTGTTTCCAGATTCCTCTAATTTTTTAATTATATTTTTCATATCCCATGGCGCAAGAAATTGACCCTTTTTCACATTCACAATTTTCCCTGTTTTTGCAGCAGCTACAAGCAAATCGGTCTGTCTGCACAGAAACGCAGGGATCTGAATGACATCAAGTACGTCCGCAACTTCTTTCGCCTGCCATGGTTCATGTATATCAGAAAGAACAGGGACGTCCAGTTCATTTTTGATTTTTTCAAGAATCTCCAGTCCCCGTGCCAATCCAGGGCCCCTCTTTGAATATATTGAAGAACGGTTCGCCTTGTCAAAGGATGATTTAAAAATGAATGGCATACCAAGTTTCTCAGTTACTTCTTTGATTTTTTCCGCAGTACTTAGCGCAAGTGCTTCACTTTCAATGACACAGGGTCCGGCAATAAGAACAAGTGGATGACCATCCCCAATCTGTATAGGTCCTAAATTAATGGACATAAACTCACCTCATCATTGCTTCAATTTTCAGCACATCATTTTTAACGTCAACCCCGTAACTATCATACATGGTTTCAATGACCTTAATATTAATACCATTTTCTAAGAAGCGAAGTTGTTCAAGCATTTCTGCTTTTTCAAGCTCCATTCTGGGCAACGTTGTATAGCCCTGCAATATTTTCTTCGGAAACCCGTAAATGCCAATATGTTTAAATAATTCAACATCCTCGTTTGAGCGATTATATGGAATTCTTGATCTAGAGAAATAGAGCGCATTATCCGCTTTATCCGTGACAACTTTAACAATATTAGGATTGTCTGCGGAAGATTTACCTATTAATTTTAACTTAGCGGTAACGACACTATTGGGAAATTCAATGGCTTTCATTGCAATATCGTCAAGCAATAACGGATTAATTAATGGCTCATCTCCTTGAATATTTATAAAAAAATCACCGTCAATTTTGTCAGCTACTTCAGCTACTCTTTCAGAACCAGACGCGTGCGTGACACTTGTAAGCATGACATGCCCACCAAACGATTGCACTTCCTCTTGAATCAAATGGCTATCGGTTGCGACAATTAGATCATCAAGAACTCGAGATTTGATTGCCCGTTCATAGACATGACGAATCATCGTTTTCCCATTAATTTGCGTGAGCGGTTTTCCTGGAAATCTTTGTGAATGATACCGTGCAGGGATGACACCGATAATTTTCAATTTCAACGAACCTCTTTCTTGAATTAATTATCTCCATTTACAATAGTATAATCGTCATTTTTCACGGTTTAATTAATTTGAGACACTTTATTGATTAAATCTCTCATCATACGTTCAGAATCAAAAAGGTTTTCAGCTTTGTCCAAACTTTTCTGCTTTTCATGTTGATAAAAAGAAGGCTGTTCAATACACTTTTGCAAATAACCGATGACTTCATTTACATCAGTAAAAGATTGATCCATCCACAATTGATTGTATACATCACCATTTGGATCAGTAATTACCGGCACCCCTTCGCTCATTGCTTCAGCAGCTGACGAACCTCCACCTTCTCTATGTGGATTGATATAGAAGTCACAACACGAATACACTGCCTGAATATCTTGGGTATAGCCCATGCTTTTCGATCTATCTCTAAATAACGGATAATTTTGCAGTACCAGCTGATATTTTTCAAAAGATCCGATAAATAAAACATATGTAGTGCTAACCTTAATTAAAATTTGGTTTAATTCATTTAAAAATGTTTCATTGACCTCAACATCAAGTCTATTTCCAACAACCGCAAGCACTTTGTAGCACAAAGGAATAGATAAATTTTCTCTTGTCATCACACCTTGTTTCTCTTTCTTAAGAAACGCCATCTGAACCGGTAAAACACATTCTTCTTTAATTTGAAACTTCTCCATGAAAAATCTATCTTCCGCCGTCATTTTGCGAGTAATTGCCCAGTATGTTTTTCGATATTTTGGAGTATTGCCACCAAACACCATCGAAATTACCGTTGTAAACGAACTACACAAATCCCCTACTGCTGAATCGCCCATGGAAATTACAAATTGAGGACGAAACTGCTTAACAAGATTAACCATCTTTTGTGCCTCTTGTATATTAGGCATTGGTTGCTTAGGCTGAAAGAACTTGAATGTTTCTTTTTCATATTCTATAGTGTTCAAATTACTGAATTCTTCAATAACATTTCCCACGAATCCGTCAAAAAAGGAAACGTATAATTGTGTCAAAACGTCTTGAGAATTAATGATAAACACTTCATTCCCTAATTTTTTTAAACTCAAGGCATAATCCATTACTTGTCGAGTTGGAGAATGAGATAGACCTAATATCTGGCTTGAGAAAATAACGACATGATTTGTTTGGCTAGTCGAAGTCATATCTGATGGCACATCCAACATACCAGCAAGTTCATCTACACAGTCGTTATAGAACCAACGAAGCTCACCCAACTCTTTTGAAGTTAACTTCACCTTTCCGACAAAGTCGATTCGCTTAAGACATAGGTAGAGCGAATATTTCTCCTGAAACTGCAACGACTGATAAAAGCTTCTATTGAGCATTTTTAAAATGTATTTTTTATCTTTTGTTGCCTCATAAGCCAACGACCAGAGTGCAATTTTAGGTCGATTTGTCATTAATATTCCAAGTTGTTCAATAAAATCCTCAAAAAAGTTTTCCAAAGTAGCATTCGATAAATATTGTTGCACAGAATAAATCATTTTTAGTTCTTTGTCTATCTCATTTCTATTATCGTAATATTGCAGCAAAAAAAGTGCACTTATTTCTTTTGGAATATAATGTGATGAGAAAAAAGATGACATCACTCGATATATATCTGTTTTCTCAGGAGCAGATAATTGATTATAATCAGAACGTGAGTCGTTCGGAATGTCTAGCTTATTATTTAGATTTAGTTTGACATAGGGGAGGTAATGAATAATAAAAGGCAGTGCTCGCTCTACACTGTCAACAATTAATTGAATTGGGCGCACGATGCTTACTTTTTTCTGAAAAAAAGAACGCTTAACTTCTGTTGGAAAACTATAATCTTCTAAAAACAAATACAAGCCATCTACAGCCACAATCTGCTGTTCGAATGCCTGTAATATAAACGAATAATCATTACTGAACACTAAAAAATTAAACAGTGAATATTTTTTCACCAAAGAATAGTACACACTGTTTAAATGCTCACTAGTTAGGGTCTCATCCTGCTTTATATTGTATAAATGGACAATCACACCATCCCCATCAACTTGTTCCAGCAAATGCATGATATTTTCATTTTTTTCAGATTGACGTACAAAAGCCGCCATAACTCTTTTCATTTGATTACACCCATTTCTGTTGCACGTTTGATTTAATAAAGCAATTTAGTTCATAAGTGGTTCCATGGCTTGTCTCTGATCGCTTTTTCAAAAACATTTCAAATATCGATGCTAACGATTAACTCGCGCAAATACCTAGAATAGTGCAGTTGTGTTGACATCAATCTATCTTCCAAACTACTCTCTTATTTTCCCACATTTTCCAACCATTGGTCCCATAAACAGACGAGGTTTCTTTTCGGCGTCACTAGGCCTATAGCCAATGTTCACCTTCTTGTCTGAGAAAAATAGTCCGTCAATAGCCATGACCAGAAGCATCTTTATTTGAGTAAGTCTTGATAAAAGTGCTCGACTTGAGGGCAAGTTGCTGGGACTTTGTCCCAACAATCCAGAACCTTATGTATAAGCGTATTACGATAGGTAATGACTGTTTACGCGATTTTCCGTTCTTCTCTTTCAATAATTCAAAATGAGATGCCTCAGAACTTTTTCTAGATTCATTATCAATTCCCTTCTCTCTTGTTAAATCATTTTGTTTCAATTAGTAATAGAAAAATGGCTATATTAAAGCATTTTTTGTTTTTACGTTTGTAAACTCGGTCTATTTTTATTACTAATTATAACTTATGTATTACTATAATTAGTCATTTAATTAGTCATAAAGTTAAATAAAGTCATTGAATCAGTCCAGTTATTTATTTTGACCATTAAGCACCTCAATTGCTTTGCGGCTATACGAATTACCGAGACGTTGAGTTACTCAGAAGCGCTTGTACCGTTCTCTTTGATATAATAAACTCGAGGTGATTTCCAATGATTATTATCCATGCATTTTTTGACGTTAAGGCCAGTCAGCGCGCGGCATTTCTTTCGGCAGTGAAGCCGCTGCTCGCCGGTTCTAAGGCAGAGGCAGGAAATATCAGCTACGATTTAGTAGAAAAAGTTGGAGCGGACAATCAATTCATGATGGTCGAACGCTGGCGTGATCAGGCGGCGGTCGATTCCCACAATCAGACCGACCATTTTACGCATTTCGGTGCAATCGCAGGTGTTTTCTTCAATCAACCCACACAGGTCACACTGTTTGAAGCACGCGAAAAGCAATGACGCACGGTGCGCACCTTTGATAGACAATTACCGCCTACTGACGCAGGCGGTTTCATTTTAGGGGTATAGAAAAATGTCTGAGCATCCGTTTAACAAGCCAATTGGCGGTTTCCTTCCTTTGGAACTGCCACGCGGCGAGGAATACCACCCATCCGCCATCCATTTGAACAGCGCTCGCTATGCGCTTGAATATGTGCTGCGGATCAAATCGTATAAGAAAATTTATCTTCCGGCCTATATCTGTGACAGTGTGCTGCAGCCGATCAAGCGACTGCACCTAGCAACCGCCTTCTATCGTCTCGATCAGCAGTTCATGCCTGTGCTCGAACGCGATCCTGAAAAAGATGCGTGCCTGCTCTACGTTACTTATTTCGGTGTCACTCGCGCGGCTGCTGAAATCGTCAGCCGCCGCTTCAAGCACGTCATTATCGATAATACGCAGGCCTTCTTCGAGCCGCCGATCGCCGGCACAGACACGATTTATTCGGCGCGCAAATTTTTCGGTGTGCCCGATGGCGGTTATTTATATACAGATAGTGCAGACCGTCTGACACTCACTGAAGACAGCTCCTATTACCGCTGTGACGGTTTATTAAAGCAAATCGATGCCGGACATGACGCCGCCTTGCCGCTATACATGGAGAACGAGGCGTATCTCGATCACTGCGGGATGAAGCAGATGGCCGCGCTGACCAAGCGTTTATTAGAGAGCATCAATTATCCGCTCGTCCGCGCGCAGCGAAACAGAAATTTCCGCCAGCTTCATGAAGCGCTTGGCCGTTTTAATAGGCTCGACTTAAGCGCTGTAAAATTAAATGGCCCGCTTTGCTACCCGTTTCTGATTGAGCGCGGCGCCCGGTTAAAAAACTTTTTGCTGGATCGGAAAATACTTGTTACTGATTATTGGGACGACGTGCTGGCACGTGTAACCCCGGGCAGCTTCGAGCATCAATTGGAAACGAACCTTGTCGCGCTGCCGATTGATCAGACGCTCAGTGAAAGCGACTGCGCTTCGATCATTCAGTCTGTGCGCAGTTTTCTCGACTGTCTGGGTGGCTGAGTCAGCCCGGCAAAGCTGCACCTTCATCATTTTGCAGCACCGCGTCATAGTCAGCCAGCAATTGGTTGAAAATCGCCTCCCAGCTCTGCGTCAATGCGTAGCCGCGCGCCGCTTGAGCAAATGCCGCACGCTGCCTATGATTTTCTAGTAACGCAAGTACCGCATCCGCAAAGAAGCCTGCCTGCTTCGGCGGACAAAGCCGCCCATTTTGCTGATCGGCGATAATCGTTCGCACCCCGCCAGCATCTGCTCCGACGACTGGTGTGCCGCAAGCCATTGATTCAAGCACGACATTGCCGAACGTTTCTGTCGGCGAGGGGAAGACCATCAAATCCGACGCCGCATAAACGTCTGCCAATTGGCTCGGTTCAAGATAGCCGGTGAACACGCTGTTATGCGGCGCTTTTTCTTTTAACTCTGCGGCCATTGGTCCGTCACCGGCAATCAGCCAGCAGACTTCTGCCTGTTTTATTTGATTGACGCGGCGCATGACTTCGAGCAGCGTCTCAAGGTCTTTTTCCGGAGCGAGCCGACCGGCAAACACGAGGCTGTACTTTTGCCTAATGCCGTATTTTTCACGCAGCTTTAATTGATTTTCTACTGGATGGAAGAGTTGACAGTCGACGCCGCGGCTCCAGATCGATAAATGCTGGAAGCCTTTAGCCTGAACTTGTCGGAGTGTTTCGGTGGAAGGAACGAATGTTTTTTGCAGCGAATTATGGAACCAGCGCAGGTAATTCCAAAGCACAGGCGAGAGCCATTCCATCTTAATAATAGCTGAGATAGGCGTCAAAATCCGTGTGATACGAGCCGACAAGTGGGACATCGAGCTTGCGCGCATAATATTTTCCGATCAAACCCATTGTGAACGGTGTGGCAACATGAATGAAATCCGGTTGAAAATGCATGATTTTCTCACGGATCGCACGCGTTCCCGGCATCGCCAACCGGCATTCCGGATATATCGACAATGGAATGCTGCGGATTTTCGCGACATGATCCATTGTCTGGTCGCTGCCAACATTTTCCGGTGCAAACACAAGATACTCCACTCCATGATTATCCAAATAATCGGTCAACCGCGCCAGTGTTTTCGCTACCCCGTTCACTTGTGGTGCATACGTGTCGGTAAAAATGGCGATTCTCATGCATTCCCCTCCGCTGAAAAATAAATTTTCAAACAGCTGCAGCTTCCTGCATATTTCCTCTCCATTTTACTCAGCTTATCTTAAGCTTCTTGCTTGTTCTATGAATGGCATGTGAAGATGCTGTAAAGCAGCTGTAAGGATTGCACATGAATGACCATATCTCCGCGTGTAGGCTAAGATTTTGGCGCGGTTTCCCGAGATTTGGTGCGCTTTTCTCAATTTTTGGTGCTGGTTCTCCAAAATTGGTGCAGCTAAGGCTTTATTCAAAATAAACGCTGTGTTTCCCTTCTCGGAAATCACAGCGTTCGTTTTTAGGATAAACTTTTCATTTGGGCAATTTCTCGTCTTAATTCTTTGCGGCGCTGTTTCAGAGCAAAGAGTTTCAGAGACAGCTTCTGATCTTCCGCCTCGCCGCGATGTATTTGTTGAAAGAGTGTCAGTATCAGTCGGTTAACTTCTATGAATTGCTGCTGCAAGGCGCGCTTTTGTTCACCGAATAAATCCCTGCCTTCAAGAATGGCAATAAGTTTTCCCCGCAGTTCATTCTTCCATTCTTCATCTGCCATCTGATTAGCCAGGCGGTAGAGATCCAGATAATCATCAATGAGGTGTTTTTTCGCTTTTGTGTTCATATCAGAAGCTCCTTCATATAAGTAGTCTCCAGAACAGGCGCGTCATAGCAATAGTATAATCTTTTAATGTTACAGTTTACTGGCGATCAGTTAAGCTGTCAACTGCTTTGAACCGATCTCCTTTAATTCCCAGCTCAGCTTTCTAGAACGAGGCGAGCCTTTCGATACGTCCGCAGCATCCGCTTGGCATAAGGAACAAAGCGCGTCCCTGAATCAGATAAGCTGATTCCCCGTCCTTCGCGAATAAATAATTGTGCATTGAGTTCCCGTTCAAGCGCTTTGATTCGCGACGTGACGGATGGCTGTGACAAATATAATTGCTCCGCTGCAAGATGAAAACTATTCTTGTCAATCACCGCCAGAAACGCTTCAATTTGATCAATTGTCATTAATCTCGCACTCCTTTTTTTCTTGTCTAAGAGCCCGGGAGACTAAGGGTAAATAAAAAATCTCTTCTGACAGAGAAGAGATTGCGCGCGATTTATCTCTCTTATCTCTCAGACAATGTCTGACGGAATTAACACCATACATGCCGTGCATGCTGGTTGTCGGGTTTCACAGGGCCGTTCCCTCCACCACTCTAGATAAGATTTATTTAATTGCTATTAGTTTACAGCTTTCAAAGCTGATCGTCAATTCTTTTTAATCCAAAGTCGCCGGAATGGCTCACTTGCTGAGGCTTGCCAAGAAAATTACCCTGCGCGTAGTGAATGCCCAAATTGGCTGCGAGCTCCATGTCTTTCTCATTCTCCAACCCTTCAATAATCGCTTTAATATTGAATTTGGCGCAATACTCGGCAATGAATGACACATACGCCTGTTTTTTCTGTGAGCACGTCAAATTAATGGAAAAATAACGATCGAGCTTAATATAGTCTGCATCGACCTCAATCGTGCGGTTAATATTGTCTCCGCCTTTGCCAAAATCATCAACCGCGATCTGAAGTCCCTCTTGTTTCAGCGCACGCACCACTTCTGCCAGCTTACTAAAATCGTTTATTTCTTCGCTTTCAATGATTTCCAAGACAACGGGCCGCTCTTTTTCTCTCGCTAAGTTCAGCAGTGCATCCATATGTGTCGCAAATTGCGGATGAAGAATCGTTGACGGATAAGCGTTGACAAACAGCTTCTTGTGAGTCATTGCATCCTGAATATGCACGAAACTGTGCACCGCTTTGTCAATTGAACTGATATCCAGCTCATACAGCTGATTGCTTTTCATCGCCTGATCATAGGCAGACTCGGGAGTGGCGTAGGCACCTGAACGAAACAAGGCTTCATAACCAATCGTTTGATGGTAATCTAAATCGATTATTGGCTGAAAATCGTGATAAAATGTCTTGTCTTTAATTAAATGGGAAAACGCCATGACGCCACATCCTTGTGTCCTGTTTTTCAGCTATATGCTTATTCAAAGCCGCTTCTCTAATCCTATTCTATTATAACAGGAGCGACGTGATGCTGTGCTCCCAAAAACAGTAAAAAGCATTAATTGGTATCGCTTACATTTAATCAAAAACAACAATCCACTATTATCCGGCCGAAAAAATGACTATTCATGTCCATTTTTCCCGAGCTCGTTCATCCGATTTGGCTGTTTCTTCACGGCCTGCATCGACTGAAGCAGTTCTGGACTCAGTGCGCGCGACGCGGCCTGATTATTTTCTCGTTGAATCGCTTCAAAGATTTCCTTGCGATAAATGTCAATTTCACGCGGTGCCTCAATTCCAATCTTTATCTGTTCGCCTTCGATGGCAACGATTTTCACTTCAATGGCATCGCCGATTTTGATCGACTCACCGAGTTTGCGTGTCAGTATTAGCATCGCCCTCACACCTTCTTTGCCAAAAGACCAGAAGTGAGCGGTTCTCTCAGCGAATACACCGAGTGATCCGCAATATATTGCTTGACTAATCGATTGCGGTTATTGATGATCAACGGTGCTTTCAAATTCACTGTTGATTTCGAGAAGGGAGACTGCACGCTGACAATCACCAACACGGTCACATCTTCAGGCTTCTCAATAGCCAGCTGACGCGTGAAGGCATCAGGCAAGTCAATCGTATAATTCTTGAAGAAAAGATAGGGAGAAACAACTACAAAAACAAGCTGCGAGGTAACAACCGACTGGAGAAGTGAAAAGACTTCGCCAAACGGCTGGAGAAAAAACTGTCTTTCCTCCTCAAAACCAGGAAGGCCAAAGGGTAAAGAGAGAATATCGGTTGCATCAATTTCTTGTTCGCCAAAATATTTGGTCTGTACTTTCACGATTGAATTCCCTCTTTTTCTTCACTTAATTCAGATAATCGACTAGCGATTTTTGTATGATTCGCGCACCGGCAGCCAGCGATGCCTGAAAAACACTTTGCTGTTGATTCAATCCAACAATTGTCTGCGCATAATCCGCATCTTCATTATTCGATTTAATTTGCGTTGTCGTCGTACTCTGATCACTTAAGAAGCCACTGATCATATCCAATCTTTGCTGTTTGGCACCGATATCAGCTTGAACATTCACAACCGTGTCTTTATCAGTACTTAGCGCTGCCAATGAATTACTAAGCCCTGATGTATTACCACTTCTCAGGCTAGTCGTCAAATTTGAGAGATCCGTAAACAGCTGCTGACTGAATACCTTCCCAGGAGCAACATTCACCGCTATTTGTGTACCATCATTGACCGTCATATTCACATTGGCATTGCTCGGATTCATCGAGGCAGAACTCAAGGTGACGACGGTATTACCATTGGCATCGGTCGTCATCGATAACGGCGGATTAGCAGAATCTGCACCACTGAAAATATATTGACTGCCGACTTGCGTATTGCCAATCGTGACAAGCTGTTGCGTCAGTTGATCGACTTCCGTCGCGTCCGCATTCAATTCACTGCTTGTCTGTGTGCCATTATTCGCTTGCAGCGTCAAATCATTAATCTGATCAAGTATACTGCTGACCTGAGTCAGTGCGTCGCTCGTGCTGCTCATCCATTTTTGGGCAGTGGTAACATTTTTCTGATACTGGGTGATATGATCCAGATCGGCGCGGTAGCTAACGCTAAGAGATGCGCCAACCGGATCATCAGATGGCTTCGTCAATTTTTTCCCCGAAGATAATTCATTCTGGTAATCAGCAAGCTTTGCATAATTTGAATTGATATTGTTCAATATCGTATTGGACATCATTGCTTGTGTGACACGCATGAATCACTCACTCTCCCATTCTGTTAATCAGTGTATCCAGCATCGTATTCAACGTTGTGACCACTTTTGCCGACGCGCTGTATGCCTGCTGATATTGAATAAGATTCGTTAATTCCTCATCAACCGAGACACCGCTGATCGACGCACGCTGATTCTGCGCCGACGTCAGCAGCGTACTTGTGTTTGTGGAAAGCTGATCGGCGGACTGTGCGTTTACACCAATTTGTCCAACTAGGCCGGACAGATAGTCCTCTAGCGTTGATGGTGTACTGCTGCCGCCGTCAACGCTGTATTTATTGGTAGCAATCACATCTGCCATCGCCGTTGCGGCTGAGTTATCTCCACTCACAGCGCCGTTGGCATTGGCGGTGATGTCGCTTCCTGATAAGTTCGAATTCACATGAATATTGAGAGCCGTCACTGTCCCCGCGCTATTGCCACTGCCATTGCCAAGGAAGAAAGCCTGAGCTTTAGCAGCACCACCGGCACTCGCTGCATAAGCCGTATTAAAATTAGTGGCCAGCGTACTTGCCATATTATTGAGACTCTTCATCACTTCAGGATAATCCGTCGTATAGGCGTCAACTTCTCCCTGCAGTGTACCATACATATTTGTGAGCGTGCTAACGACCGGTGTCGTGCCGTCTGCACTGACAAGCGACTGCGTCACTGTTGCATTTCCATTCGCATCTGTACTCAGTGGAGCGGACAGGTGATTGTCCGTGAATGTCTTACTGTCAACAAGTGTAGCATTTTCCCCATTGCTGTCATTTTTATAAGGATTGCCATTCGCATCAACAAGCTGGATCGTATATAATCCCTCAGCTAGGGATGACGGATTGCCACCGCTTTTTGTTGTTGTCACCTTAACATTGACAAGTGCAGACAGTTTGTCAACAAGTGCATCACGCTGATCATAAAGATCATTTGGAAGCATACCATTTGCTTCCTGCGTATTAATTTCTTGATTTAACGAATTAATTTGATCGGCATAACTATTAACAAGCGTTGTATTTTCAGTAATTTGCTGGCCAATATTTGTTTGAATTTTATTTAAGGAAGATGCCATATAATTAAACGTGTCAGTAACTGCCGATCCGTCTTCCAGCACGGTTGATCCCGTACCGCTTGTCCCCGCGTTTGATGCCAAGTCCTGTAGCGATTGCCAAAATGTATCCAGCGTGTTGGCTACTCCGGAATCTGAAGACGTCTCATTCACAATACTCTCCATCTGGCTATACGCATCATTAACCGCTGACCAATACCCATTCTGATTGGCATTATCGCGAACTTGTGCATCGACAAATTGATCACGAATTCGCGTAATCGATCCCGCATTGACACCTGTACCGACCTGCCCTGCGCCTTTAGAGGCATTGATTCCGGCTGCCGGGTAGGCATACCACGTCGTCAAATCAACACGCTGACGCGAGTAGCCGTCTGTATTGGCATTCGAAATATTGTTGCCGGTTGTCTGAATGACTTCCTGGTTGGCCTCTAAGGCGCGCTGCATCATATTAAGGCTTGAAAATATTGGAATCATGCGTTAAGTCCTTCCCTTCTCTCACGCGCGTGAATCAATTCGTCCGCTATAGGAAGTCGTGCGCGTATTCCCATTATTACCGTACGTCGTCGACGACGGACGCGGCTGCAGCAAATTCAAACTCAGCCGAACAAATTGCAGAGACTGATTCAGCAATAATTGATTGAGCTGATTGACCCGTCTCAGCTCCGAAACCGCCGATTTCAGCTGTGCATAGAGTGCATCCCACTCGTCCCGTTCTTCCTGAGGGATTATTTCCTCGATCCATCGTTTAAACGTCCAGCCTCTTTCAGACAGACCTTCAGTCGTCCGCACCGTCTCTTCAATCCGCAGATGCTCCAGTTGATTGACTTGATCGACGAGCGGCATTTCCTGCTTCGTTAATTGAGCGAGCGCCTGAGTATCACCCGCCTTAACGAATTCTGTCTTCTTAATTGCCAGCTGTGTCAGGCGGAGGTGCAGATCAATGAGTTGTCTTATAATCTTCTTCATGGTGTCAACCGGCATCTGACTCACTCTCCGAATTTATTTATTTATTCCAATACGCGTACATCTTCGCTGCGATATCCTCTGCCGACACGTGGTAAGTCCCGGACTGTACTTCATTCTTCAACCGGTCAACCCGGCTGTTTCTTGCCTCATCAAGCTGACTCGACCCTTGAAGCTTCCTCGCCTGATCGGATATTTCCACTTTATCATTCGACTGTCCATTGCTCGTGCTGGCCGCTGGATTGCTCTTCACAGAATTTGTATAATTTGTATAACTCTGCTGCACCGGCTGATAGCGATCAATCTTCATCAATAGTCCCCTCACTTTCCCAAAAAGTTCGAACGCACAGTATAGTCCCTTAACTTCTTTATCGGATAAACCGAATTTGTTGTTTAACGGCGCACCATTTATACGTGTCTATTTCTCGTGTGATAAGTCTGTCGTTCATTACGGCTTCTTTCCAGAACCTCTTTTTCCGCAGCTGCACGAGTGATCTCGCTTTCAATTGTCGTCCGGCAGTCCGCGCAGACAACTCCGGATTGGATTAAACGCCCGCATGACTTGCATGGATAACCCAAATTAGGAAAGAGTGACGTTTTCAAGCGTCCTTCCCGAATCCATTGATAAATCAGTTCCAGAGACACGCCCGTCTCTTCATGCACTTCCTGGACACCCGCCATTCGGTGCGCTTTGGCCGTAATATATTTATAAACGAGATCAAATAGTCGATCCTGTTCCTTCAGACAATCCGGGCAAAACGGTGACGCGACACGAACGAAAACTTTACCACAGCCTGTGCAATTGGCAAGTTCCGCCATATTGATCCTCTCCTTCTCCAGTAAAAAGGCTTGCTGCTCCTTTATATCGGCAAGTCTGCCGCTATTTTTAATAGCTAAACGGACGAAGGTTCACTTCGCTCCTCCTTCTACACGTCTGACCTTTTCTTGTATTTTTATCCGTAAACCAGCATTCGCCATCATCCTATGTTAAAATTCCAAAGAGGTAAGCGTCCGTTCGGCCTCATGAGCCTCGGGCAAGCGGAACGGATCAAGTTTAAGCGTGCGGGTTCCCGTTAAAACTAGACATGCTAAGTTTTACCGTTTTCTAATCAGGAGTTGACATTATATTGCGACGTAAGAAACACCATTGGCTTAAATGGTTTCTCGGCCTCGATCTTTTTTTGTCAGCCATGCTGGCCGGACTCTATTGGCACGACGAAGGACGGCTTCCTTCACCAGTCCTTCTCAGCGATTGGCTGAGTCAGGCAAAACAAACAATAGGCGGGATGCCGGAACAGCCACCCACGGCGGTGACACCATTGAATATTCCGCTGATCAAGCAGTATCCTCAGCTTCCGCGTGGCTGCGAAGTCACTTCACTTGCTATGCTGCTGAATTACGCGGGTGTTGACGTGAATAAATTGACTTTGGCACACGCCATTCACAAGGTTCCTTATTCGGCCAATGGACGCTACGGCGATCCGGAGAAGGGGTTCGTCGGTAATATGTACCGCAGTGATCAGCCTGGCTACGGCGTCTACCATCAGCCGCTTGTCCGTCTTGCGGATCACTATCTCCCCAATCGCATTACAGATTTAAGCGGAAAAAGTTTTACTGCCGTCGAGGAAAAATTAAGCGAAGGCAAGCCTGTGCTTGTGATTATCAACACAACCTTCCGTCCGCTGGCATCATCCGCCTTCCAAACATGGTCAACGAAAAACGGAACGGTACGCGTCACTTATTTTGAACACGCCGTCTTATTGACGGGTTATACGCCTGACTCCGTTTTCTTCAATAATCCACTTGGCGGGAAAAATATGTCGGTCAATAAAGAGGCGTTCATCAAAGCTTGGCAGCAAATGGGCAGCCAAGCAATCAGCTATCGCGACTTTCCGGGAATTTGACCGCTGCCTATTACCCATGAATCAACGTCAATGAATCGATGGCTGCCGGCTGGGCCGACGCTAAACTCGTGGCCGCCTTGCGAATAGTGGCGCCGGTAGTATAGATGTCATCAATGATTAAAAGCCGTCTCCCCGCTAGCTGCTCGCTCCACTGCGGCAGTAAATGAAACGGGTTATTTTCCATTGTCATTCGTTCCCGTTTGTTTTTCTTGCTTTGTTTGCCGCCGCCCTGATCATGATTCAGTGCAGGAACAATCAAGCCGTCAAGTAATTGAGCCAGCACATCAGCCTGATTAAAACCACGTTCGGTCAAGCGCTGACGACTGATTGGAATCGGGACAAGCAATGGATTATCTTGATTCGCTCCCCTGCGCCAGAAGTCACGCCAGCTGCGCCCTGTCAAACGGTGATAGGCATCCCGCCACTCTTTTTTAAACCCTTCCATTAGACAGATATCGCCGCGAAATTTGAAGGCCGAAAAGATTTCTTTCATCCAGTCATTATAGCTGAAAAGCGCTGTATTTCGTCCATATTTGTCGACGTCCTGAGCCGACCAAGCGCGGCAGTCACGGCAATAGCCGTCTGCATGATGCTCAGCGGGCAGCAGGCGCAGATCACGTCCGCAGCCAGCGCAGCTCGTCTGCGGATTAATGGGCGACAGCCTGCTCAGGCAGCTCGCGCAAAATCCAGGTGAGTCCTCCGCAGCCAATAAACGGGAAAAACGGAGCGGCAGGTGGCGATCTTTACGGCAATAGAGACATTCATTGCTGTTCATGTCCGGCCTCCCGGTTCATTCGCTCAATGTGACGGACAGCCTTGATCATCTGCAGTGTACGTCCATTATGAAAGAATAGCACATCACCGCCAGGCCGCGCCGCCGATCGGCCGACTCGCCCCGCAATCTGCACAAGCGCCCGCTGATCAAATATCGGATCATCCGCACCAAATACAGCGACCTCTGCACCGGCGATTGTCACACCGCGCTCAAGAATGGTTGTCGTCACTAAGATATCCAGTTCACCTTGACGAAAATAAGTCACTTTCGCATGCCGATCCGGATCATCGGCATGCACGCCGGCAATTCGGCCGATCCCCTCTCGCTGTAATAATTCAGTTAATTGATACGTCAAGGTCAGCGTTGGCACAAATATAAAAAGCTGAATTTTTTTAGACAGTTTCTCGTGAATCCATTTGCTGAAGGGCTGCGGCAAAAAATTTCTTGCCACCGCGCGCTGCCAATTGCCGATCCAGCACATCTTCGGTAACGGAAGCGGGTGACCATGATAACGTCCGGGGATGAGCACGCCGTCTAGCTCCCCTTTTATAAATGCGCGGCGCAAATGATCGGGGGGAGTCGCTGTGAGGTAGGCAATCGGCGTCTTATTTTTAGCCGCTCTGGCGACTGCGAACGGCAGCATGGCATCGGCATGAAATGGAAAGGCATCAACTTCGTCAATCAAAATCAGATCGAAATAATGATAAAAATGGATCATCTGATGTGTCGTGGCAACGACAAGCGGTGCAGCGGGCAGGCGTTCTTCACTGCCGCCATAAAGCGCGCTGATCGGAACGTCTGGAAAAGCCGCACGCAGACGTGGGAATAATTCTTTCACGACGTCAGTTCGCGGCGTCGTCAGAGCAATGCGCTTGCCAGCCAGCAGGGCGTGCGCCATGGCCGGAAAAAGAAGCTCCGTCTTCCCGGCGCCGGTGACTGCCCAGATTAAGAACGAACGGCCCGCCGTCAGTGCCCGGTTGAGCTGATCAGCTGCTATTTGCTGCTGCCGCGACAGGGTTCCTTTCCACGTGCAGAGCTGTTCACTTGCTCCCCATGGCTGCTTGTCAATTGGCGCCGGCCCTGTCCATGTCACAAGCAGCCCGCGATCACGGATGATCCCGCCCATAGACAGGCAGTGGCGGCAATACACGCATTCGCAGCCACTGAGCGTGCAGCGGCCGAAAGCCCGCGGATCTTCATTGCCGCAGCGATTGCATCGCCATTTCTGCGGGCTGATCAGCCGCGACAGCAGACTGGAGGGGAGCGCCGTAATGCCCGGACGCACAGTCAGCAGGCCGTGCGCCCGATGCGCGTTGATGATCTCCGGTGGAAATGGCAAGTCTTCCATACGGTAGATTTTTCCGTACAGAAAATTCTGTAACTCTGGATTCACTGAAAATTTGCTGGGTGATTGCTCGGTTTCCGCATAAATAAGTGCCATTTGACTCGTCCTCCCAAAAAAAGAATGTATTGGGAAAAGTAAGGGAGCGGACGGCGGATACAAAAAGCGGCGAAATAGGCATCATTTGAGGAATGGAGAAAGTCTGGGAAAAGAGGCTCGACCTTGTGAATCAGGTTCCAAGGCCTGCCTTTATATAATTCTTCATCGCCACTTCCGATTCCTCTTTTTTCGATTAAAATTTACAGCAAATATCATACATTTTTTGTCGTTCAAAAAAACTGCACGTGATTTAACCCACGGTGCAGTTTCATTTTTTCATCGAGCCGTCTTGAATCAGCGCGGCAACTAGAGCTTCTTACTCCTTCAGTGGCACGATCGAATTATTTCATTCGCGTCGTATTAATAGATTTTGACCCAGCCATTCTTAATCGCTTCAACGACGGCTTGGGTGCGATCATCCACGTTCATCTTCTGCAAAATATTGCTGACGTGATTCTTGACTGTTTTCTCACTAATATAAAGGTGATCGCCGATCGCTCGATTGCTTTTTCCGTCTGCCATCAGCTGCAAGACTTCGCATTCACGATGGGTCAGGATATGAAGCGGTGGCCGATATTCCAGATCGCGGAATCCAGACGGTTCACTGGAATAGCCTTTCGTCGCCAAGCGCCTGAATTCATTTACTAAATTATGCGTCACTTTAGGATGAATATAGGCGCCGCCTTGGGCAACGATGCGCACAGCCTCAATCATTGAATCTGCGTCCATTTCTTTAAGCAAATAGCCTAAAGCCCCGGACTTAAGTACATGGGTCACATAGCTTTCATCATCATGAATCGACAGAATAATAACTTTGAGCCCAGGATGGTTGATGATCAGCTGACGCGTCGCTTCGACACCATTCATCTTCGGCATATTGATGTCCATGAGTACGACATCCGGTTTTGTTTGTTCAATCAATTGTTCAGCGGCACTGCCGTCATCACCTTCAGCTACGACCTGAAAGTCATCTTCCATATCAAGAATGCGCTTCACACCTTCACGGAATAGCCGATGATCATCGATCAAAGCAATTGTTGTTATCTGTGGACGATTATTAGTCATCATTCTCCTGCTGCATAGTCACGGCTGCTGCTTTAAAAACGAAATCCACCAGCTGTGCTGTCCCAGACTGCAACAGTTTGCTCACCTCACTTAGTATTTTTGACTGGCGATGCGCAATCACGGGACGCGTGCATACCAGCAACTTAAAGATTTTGCCATCTATTATGTTTCGCCTTCATAATGAAGCGGAATAGTAATGAGCAGTGAGGTTCCCTTCCCCTGCTCAGAATGCAGAACAAGATCACCATCGAGCAAATCGGCACGTTCTTTCATGCCGATCAGCCCATATCTGTTTTCGCTGACTGCATCCTGATCAAAGCCAACGCCATCATCGCGAACAAGGATGATGATATGCTCACGGCGATATTCAAGACGAATGGTCACATGATGGGCATGCGCATGACTGCATACATTCTGGACGGCCTCCTGTATCATACGAAAAAGGGCGCTCTCAATTTTCGAGGACAGCCGCTTTTCATTGCCAATGATACGAAAATCAATCGATAAATCGGGATAGTCTTGCGCAAGTCGGTGAAAATACTTCTGCAATGTCGGCAATAGGCCTAAATCATCCAGACTCATCGGCCGCAGATCGTAGATAATCCGACGAACCTCAGCCAATGCGTCTTGAACCATGAGGCGGTATTTTCGCAGCTCTTCCCGTGCCGCCTGTTCGCCTTCCTTTTTCGCGACACGTTCGACAATCTCCATCCCCATCAGAACTTGTGCCAGCGTTTGGGCGGGACCGTCATGTATCTCACGCGACAACCGTTTTCGCTCTTCTTCGAGCGCTTCAATGATTTTCAGACCAAGCGCCCGCTGCTCCCGCGCAGAAGCCACCACATCGCCAACCTGCTTCAAATCACTCGTCAGATAGTTTAATACGACCGTCACCTGACCAACTAAATGTTCCGCCTTTTCAATCGTGGCACGCAGCTGCACAATCCGTCGTTCGAGTTCTGTGCGGCGCTGCTTCATTTGCGTTTCCATTTGTCTGACAAGCGACAAATCGTTCTGGATAGTATTTGCCCGCAAATAGGCTTCACGAATATCCTGTTCCCCGTAGCGATCGAAGGCACGGCTGATATCTGCCAGCCGTCCTCTCGACCTGCGGGCTTCAATCTCCAGCTGGTCACTGCGAGTGATCACTTCTGCCAGTTCCCGGCGAATACGTTTGAGTTCACCGCTCAGCGTTTCATATTCTTTCCGGGACTGTTCGCCAATATCGAAAATCTGTGTCTTCGTATCGTTGACGTTGGCGATCATTTTTTTTATTATTTTATCTAAGTGGTTAACATCTAAAGACGAAGGATTGATCTTGCTGCCGGCTGACATTTTTTCCCTCCATCATTCACTCTAGCGAAACACACCATCAGACGCTAGGCACTGAATACCTAATCACTCATAGTACCAATGGCTTAACTCAGCCATTCTCTCTATATCTATTGTCTGACGTGGCATCGTGCTTGGCAAGTGTAATATTTACCATTAGAAATGGCATTCTTTGCTATTTATGGCGAAATTGACGCATATTAAAGAAACTATACCCATTTCCGGCGATTGATTAAACGCATCCATCATTTTTCTTCGATTATAGGCTTATTCAATCGTAAATCACAACTGCTTTGCAGTCCTGCTTGCCGACTGCATTTGGTCTTGTGGTTCCAGAGCTTGAGTCCCATTAGTTAATGAATGGCACGGCACGTCGGTTTCGCTGTCAATTGGATCTTGCCGCGCCTACGGTTCCTTCGTAAAATAGATGAAGAAGCGGTGCTTGCCGCCGAAGAAGGGAAATGAGCGGATGGCCAACACTGCCTATTTAACAATTGCCCAAAATGGAATAAGTGAATCAGAGATCCGGCGCTCACGCTTTATTGCCCGCGCCTTCCCCATTACCTGCGCGGATGAAGCGGAACAGAAAATTATCGAATGCCGCAAGAGTGACTGGAAAGCGACACACCATTGTTTTGCCTTCACCACGGGCCTTCATCAAGAGATCCAAAAAGCAAGTGACGACGGTGAGCCGAGCGGGACAGCCGGTGTGCCGATATTAGATGTATTAAAACGCCATCAGATTTGTCAGACATTACTCGTTGTCACCCGCTATTTTGGCGGAATTAAACTTGGCGCTGGTGGTTTAATCCGTGCTTACGCCCACAGCGCGCGTGCTGGCATTATCGCCGCAGGACTTGTGGAGCATGTGCCTGCTTGCTATTGGCAGCTCACTGTAGCTTACCATTTACAGGGCACGCTTGATAATAAATTGCGAGAATCTTCCTATATTGTTGAAGATGAAACCTATACTGAGCACGTGACGTACACCATCAGTATCCTTCAGGAGGAATCAGCTCAATTCCAGAAGCAGATTGCCGACTGGTGCAATGGCCAGGCGCGTCTTCAGAAAACGGGTGAGGGGGAGCGCCTCGTTACAGTCGATCTGGACACGCTCAATCTCTTGTAAGGCGAGGGCATTGATTCTTTGTCATCGGCGGCGAAATGCCTGCTGCATCCTTCAATGACTTCTTCCTACCGCACATTGCTCTCTCCTCTTGTCTCCTGTAAAATAAAGAGGTGTAAAGTTTTGACATTTTTTATTTCCCTGCCATTCGTGCCGCTTCATTCTGCCCATATTACATACACAGCTGGGCCTGCCGTAAAGGAGAAAACCACCGATGAACGTTACTAGAAAAACGGAGCAACAGAAAAAAAAACGTAAGAAATGGAAAACGATACTAATCGCCGCGCTCGCCATGCTTTTAATCCTTGGCGGAACCGGAATTGCCTATGGCTATTATTTAGCCAAGAAATTTGAAACGGTCGCCAATCAGGCGCAGAGACATCTTGTTCGCGGTGACAAATCTGCGCTCCGCACAGAGAAAGTCGATCCTGTGAAGGATAATTTTACCCTATTATTTATGGGTATTGATGCCCGGAAAAAAGGACCGAGCCGATCGGATGCGCTTATTCTTGCCACCTTTAATCACAAAACTAAAAAAGTTAAATTGGTCAGTATTCCACGTGATTCCAAGGTGCAAATCATCGATCCAACTCATCAGCATGACTTCGGTGTGTCGAAAATTACCCACGCACATGCCTATGGCGATGCTGAAAATGGTCATGGTGAAGATTTCACAATTGCTACTGTCGAGCATTTATTCAATGTGCCCGTCGACTATTTCGTTCAGGTTGATTTCGATTCGTTTGTAACGATTATTAATGCGCTAGGCGGTGTTGATGTCCACGTGCCTGTCAAACTCGTCACGCAAAACAGCAAGGATCAGACGGGTCAGCATGCCATTGTCCTGCAGCCCGGCTGGCATCGTTTGAACGGTGAACAGGCGCTTGCCTTCGTGCGCAACCGCAAATCTCCAGGAGCCGGCGGTGATTTCGGGCGCGGCAGACGGCAGATGGCTGTGATTGAAGCGATGATAAACAAGGCAACGAAGCTATCTTCATTCACAAAATACAGTCAGGTCATTGATTCGCTCAATGGCCACTTTCAGACCAATCTGACCTTCGGGCAAATGCTTAGCCTGCGCAATTATGCCAGCGCCCTGCATGGGATCAAGACGCTGCAGTTAAAAGGTGCCGACGATATGAGCACCGGTGTCTACTATTTTGATTTGGATGATGCCTATCTAGCTAAAATAAGTCATATCCTTCATCAGCAATTAGGACTGACTGACGAAAACAGCACGCTCAGTGGAAGCTCCTCTTCATCAGCGACAAGCACTGGCAGCGCTACCTCAGGCGCTTCGTCAAGCGTTCCTGAAGGCTCCTCCTCTGGAAGTAGCTCAAGTACAACTACTCAGTATTAATCGCGTCATTTGGCGTTTAAATTCGGCTAAAATTTTCCCTTATACGCTCCTTGAGCCGCGCGCTTCTTAGAAGTGCAGGGCTCTTCTTTTTGCTGGGATCGCGCCCCGCTTCTGCGGGATCACGCCCCGCTTCTGCGGGATCACGCCCCTCTTCTGCGGGATCGACCCCCTCTTCTGCGGGATCGACCCCCTCTTCTGCGGGATCACGCCCCTCTTCTGCGGGATCGACCCCCTCTTCTGCGGGATCGACCCCCTCTTCTGCG
>JBDNRH010000026.1:0-42355 GCA_047718535.1 Sporolactobacillus sp. | reverse complement strand
GCCGCGCTCACCTCGAAACCCCGTATGTGAGTTTGTAACATCTTATTAAACGAGTCTTCGTTATATGCCAAAAAATCAAGTGGGACAAGGGATCGCGCCGACACGATGCAAAAAGGCATTCCCGGTCGTGTTCCGCGGGAATGCCTCATTTTCTTTTCAAATAAGTAAGGATTTTCCATTGATACTAGAGGGAAAATCCTGCCCGAACACGCTTTGTGCTGTCCAATGAACTGCAGCAGCGTTCGGTTGAACTATTGCTCGGTTCGGTTGAACTATTGCTCAGTTCGGTTGAACTTTCATACGTTTCGGTTGAACTTGACTCGTTCGGTTGAACTTTCGCAGCGTTCGGTTGAACTATTGCTCAGTTCGGTTGAACTATTGCTCAGTTCGGTTGAATTTTCATACGTTTCGGTTGAACTTGGCTCGTTCGGTTGAACTTTCACAGCGTTCGGTTGAACTATTGCCCGGTTCGGTTGAACTTTCATAGGTTTAGGTTGAACTTGACTCGTTTGGTTGAACTTTACCTATTAACTTTTCAAAAAGGAGGAGTTTTGGAGCTGTTCGAATGCATTTCTTTTTTTGTCTGAAGATAATAGTCATGATACATTTTATGTGTCGGACGTTCGTAGTATAGACCCCGGCCACAACCGTTTCCGGTAGGCTTAAAGTTCATCTTTTTCAATAGATAGCGAATAAGCTGCCGATCATCCATGTTCAGAAACCAGCGACATTGTTTATTGGTCATGGTCGGGCCGAAGAGCAGAAAATAGTCGAGAATCATCGGGACGTGAGCCTGTTTATTCGTGGCCCCGCATTGCGTGCAGCGCCATGCGCCGGGTATGCGTGCCATTGTATAGTCCAAACAGTGGGGACAGCGAACACCGCGGCGCACGATCTGAGGATCGAGTCTGAATCGGGGAAACACGTCATGTACCGTATCCGTATGCGCGGCAAGGAGCTGTTTCTCAAGCTCGCTCAGCGTTTTCTCTGGCAGTTTCTTTGAATGCTCCTGAATTAAGCGTGAAAGAAGAGTAGGAATTTGTTCCGTATGGATGACGGAAGACGTCACCAATTGAAGATGATCAGGATTTTCGACAATTGTGGTGTTATTGGCAATGGCCACGCGGATTTCGATTGGGAACTGGGGGAAACTTCGGATAGACAGCCATCGGGTCAGGAGCGCTGCCTGGCGCTGGGCTTGGAGAATGGGATTGGGGCAGCCATCGCGGCGGCTGCTAAGCGTCCGGATCATCTGACCATCGGAATGAAAAGTCAGTATTCCGGAATAATTCTTCACCTCTAGAATTGCGGCAGCCTGCCGGGTGAGCACAAGTGTGTCGATTTGAAACGTGTTGTGCGCAGCACCGAGGCATAGCCCATAGAAAATACGTACCGCTTGATCGTCTTGAAAGCTGCTAAGTCGGTACGCGAGCTGTTGTTCACCGCGCCATCCGGCCTGAGTACGCGCCAATTCGTCCACCACCTGCGCGCGTTCGGGAATGTCGCGCGGCAGATGGTCGAGCAGCGCTTGGTCAGCAAGCAGTTTCAGCGGTACATAGAGCGGTTTCACAATCAATAAATCAGGCCTCCTTTTTTTCAGGATAGTATTACAATTCGACAGCATTTACAAATTTTCCTTCGCTCCAGACTAAAAATCAATTCAGACGAATGATTATCAACTCCGATCAGCAGAAATTTGGCCATTACTGTGTTCTCGCAATGGAAACGAGACGTTTAATCGTGCCAATTGACGGCGCATCGAATCGCAAATTATGCCTTTTTTAAACTCAGAGCCTATGCAAGTTAGCCATCACACCCGCACTATTTTTATAAAATAAGTCCCTCGTGCAAAAACGCCTCCCAGCATTTCTGGAAGGCGTTGCTTAACTCATGAACACGCCGCCAACGACGAGCGCCGCGGCGATGATGATCGCTGGATGAAGTTTAAATCGCTGCATCAGCAGGAAGCTTGCAGCACCGATCAGAATCATCGGCAGCCAGCCGGACGCGGACTTGGATGCAGCGAAGAAGTTAAAGGCCATCATGCCAAGCATGACGACGATAATCGGCCGAATCAGCAGCGTCAGCCGTTTCACTTTTGGCGAATCTTTGAATTTATAAAGGATTTGCAGCAGCACAATCAGCAAAATTAGTGACGGCGCAATCGTTGCAATCAACGCCACTAAGGAGCCGGGTACACCGCCGACTTCGTAGCCGATATAACCAGCGAGCTGCGGTGCAATCGGTCCGGGCAGCGAATTGCCGATCGCCAGCACGTTGCTGAATGTGCTCACGCTCATCCAATGATAGTGCCCGACGACCTCGTTCTCAATCAGCGGAATCGATGCCGGTCCGCCGCCGTAGCCGAGAATGCCCGGTATGAAAAAGGCGATAAATAATTGCCAAATTGCAGTCATTGGGCACCGCCTTTCTGCATGCGTACAGGCATAAGCAAGGCATAGAGAAGTGTGGCCGCAATCAATAGCGGCGGCTGCACATGAAGCACTTCCATCAACACAAAGCTGACGGCGACGAGTACGAGACTGACGGTCCAGCCGAGACCCTTTTTCGCGCTGGAGAGAAAGCTCCATGTGAGCTGAGCCATCAGTACACCAACTACTGGCAGCACCGCGTGAGTCATGCCCTGCACCCAGCGCTCTTTCTGAAAAGCCGCTAGGAACCCAAGCAGTACTATCATGGCGACGACCATTGGACAGACGCAGGCAACGAGCGCAGTCAGCATGCCGCCCCAACCGCGCAGCTTCCAGCCAATATAGCCGGCAATTTTCGTATTAATTGGTCCCGGCAACGCGTTGGCGATCGCCACGACATTGCCGTACTCCTCAATCTCCATCCACTTGAAGCGTTTAACCACCTCGGCTTCGATTAGCGGAATTGCAGAAGGCCCGCCGCCAAAAGTTAAAATGCTGGATCGGAAAAAGGCGGTGAAAATATCACGATAACGTGGCTTTATATGCGTTCGAGCATTCATTCGATCAACCTTTCATTCGGGTAATTGCTTATATAAAATAACAATTGATTTTTTTAATATTATTTTTCCTGTGTCTAGCAACACGCTATTACCAAATACCTGCATAGGCTGCCATTCTAGAGTTCAAAAGCTGCTTCAATATTTCACCGTTAACTACTAGGCTCAGCACACGAACGCTTCATCTACCAAGCAGCTACGCAGCCATCCGCCCGCGACTCCGTGCCACCGATGAGTACTCCTGTTTTATTATTGCGCCAAATTATTTGGCCTCTGCCAAACGATCCATTACTAGATGCATATGTCATTTCATGCCCCCGCTGCACTAATTCAGTAACGACTTTGCTGGGAAAATCACGTTCAACAATAATTTTTTTATCATGGAGCCATTGCCATCTCGGCGCATCTAGTGCTGCCTGCGGATTAAGGTGGAAATCAATTAAGTTCGTCACAACTTGAAGCTGCCCCTGAGGCTGCATATACTCACCCATAACTCCGAATGGCCCTATAGGCAGATTACCCTTCGTGATGAATCCCGGCATAATGGTATGATATGTCTTCTTCCCTGGTGCAAGACAGTTGGCATCGCTCTCGCTTAGAGAAAAATCAAAGCCACGATTTTGAAGTGAGATTCCTGTTCCCGGAATAACGATGCCCGAACCAAACCCCTTAAAATTACTTTGAATAAAAGAGACCATATTTCCATCAGCGTCTGCTGTTGACAAATAGACGGTTCCACCTTTTGGAAGTGTCCCAGATGCGGGCTGCAGTGCCTCGTAACCAATCTGCTGTATCCGCGTCAAACTATATGCCCGCGAAAGCAATTGCTCGGCCTGATTAGCCATTTTTCTTGGATCGGTAATATATTTTTTGCCATCTGAAAATGAAAGTTTTAAAGCTTCAATCAATTTATGATACGTTTCAGGATCTTCTCTATCAGATAATTCCATATTGTTAAGTATATTCAACGCCATCAATGTCACCATGCCCTGACCGTTCGGTGGCATTTCCCATATAGTATATCCCCGGTAATCTACAGAAATAGGGTTCGTCCATTGGGGATGATAGCTGGACAAGTCTTCCTTGGATATAAATCCTTGAAATTGTTTAGAAAAATAATCAATTTGTCCGGCCAATTCTCCTCTATAGAACTCTTCAGCATCGGACTCGGCAATTTTACGTAAAGTTTCAGCCATTTCTTGGGAGCGCCATATTTCTCCTGCTTGAGGAGCATGCCCGTTTGGTGCAAATGTGCTAAACCAATTGTTGAATTCTGGACCCTGTAGGTGTTGTTTAAAATCATTAAATGCCAGCCCCCAATTTTGAGCGACAACCGGAGATACCGGATAACCCGACTCCGCATAAGAAATCGCAGGCTGCATCACTTTTTCCAAAGAGAGTCGTCCAAATTGTCGAACGCACTCTGCCCAAGCGGCGGGTGCTCCTGGAACCATGACGGGTTCTAACCCGCGCATCGGAATTGAAGTCATTCCCCTTTCTTTAAACGCCTGAAGCGTCATTGACTGAGGCGCCACACCACTTGCATTTAATCCGTGCAATTTTCCCTTGGTCCATATCAGAGCAAATGCGTCGCTTCCGATTCCATTGGATGTCGGTTCTACAACAGTCAAGCACGCGGCGGTGGCAATAGCCGCATCAATAGCATTGCCTCCCATTTTTAAGATCTCCAGTCCTGCTTGTGCAGCAAGCGGTTGGGACGTTGCAATCATCCCTTTGCTGGAAAAAGTCGGAATTCTTATAGACGCATATGGATAATCCGTATAATCAAACATATTCTGTCCATCCTCTCTGATATCCGAATTTCTCCTGCCATTTGTCCACATTATAATAATTGAAAAAGACGCTTACAATGCTTATTTAAACGAAATTTATTGCTCTTTTCACTATTTCCTCTAAATCTCGATTCTGCGAGTTAGCTGTCAAAATAATCGCCATGAATTTTGTGCGCACACTCAAGAGTAGATTTTTTAGGCAATAAAAATCCTTTATCAGCTTGGATAGCTAGGCTGACAAAGGATTAATCTCATCTTTTCTTCAGACCTCAGACAGCGCTTCCTGCTTCACATGTTTGTCTTTCATCGACATCAGCAGAGCATAGATAATGAAGCCTGCTCCTACACCAATAAACCATGAATAGGCGTAAAAAGATTTCAATTCAGGAACAAACAAACCAATCAATGCTAGTACGGTACCAATCCCCATGGCTATCAATGCGTTGATATTCCAACCGTGCGAATACGTATAAGCACTTTCTTCACGATAGAAGCTGTCAATATCGTATTGCCGCCGATGAACAATATAGAAGTCAGCAAACATGATTCCCGCTACTGGTCCAAGCGCACCACCTACAGCGCCCATTACTTGCATGATGATGCCGGCACTATTAAACCATAGCCAAGGCGCAAAGAAGAGTGACAGGATGATTGATATAATGCCTGCTTTGATGAAATTTAATTTTTTCGGAAAAAGGTTCACAAGATCATATGCCGGAGATACCACATTCCCGGCAATATTAACGGACAAAGTAACGATAATTAATGCAATGGCACCAAAGAAGAGGAGGAAAGGATTGCCGAACTTCTGCAGCAAATCCACAAGGTTCCAAATTGGATGACCAAAAACGATTACCGTCCCTGACGTCGTAATAATGCTCATCAGCGCAAATAGCACAGCTGTGCCCGGCAAACCAATCAATTGACCAATCGCCTGATCCTTTTGCGTTTTGGAAAAACGAGTAAAGTCAGGAATATTTAATACAAGCGTCGCCCATACGCCAACCAACCCTGTGACTGAGACTGGGAAAATCGTCCAGAATTGTGCGTTCGTAAGCTTGCCGGGATTTGTGAAAAAGGGGCCAAAACCGTGTGCGGCTATTAATGACCAAATAACAAGAATGAGGCCGAACACGATAACAAGCGGACCCGCCCAAAGTTCAAATAATTTGATGCGGTGCATTCCTTTCATAATAATGAAAATGTGTAGAAGCCAGAAAAGAACAACTGAAATTGCTGTATTTAATCCCATGCCAATCACATTGATTTGCGCTAGGTGATTCCACCCTGGAAATAAGGCTCCTAATATAGCATTAAGTGCCGCACTTCCGGCATAAGCTTGAACAGCGAACCAGAAAATAGCAACGAATGCACGAAGGACTACAGGAATATTTGCTGCTTTATGACCAAAGGCTGCTCTTATTATGACTGGAAAGGGGACACCATACTTCACACCGGCCACGCTGTTCAACCACATACCTGTTATCAAAACAGCATTTGCTACTATTACTGTAAACACAGCCTGCCAAACACTCATACCTAGTCCAATAAGACTTCCTGCTGTTTCCCAGGCGACGATATTATGAACCATTCCCATCCATATGGTTGTGAAATTAATCCAAGTCCAAGATTTCTGTTTGGCATTTACCGGAGCTAAATCCGCATTGTATAGATTTGGCGAGTAGTTGACTGATTTATTCACAAAGCGCCACCTCTTTAATTTTTTTAGTTTATAGCCTGTTTATTCTGCTCCCTACTCATATCAAAAATTTTATTTTTTATAATTTCTGATAATATAGAGTGAAACAACTTTCGTTAACACATTCATTTCAGCAGATTATTTTATTTTCTCGCCCCCTTTCCTATAATTTATTGGACGTACCGGTCTGACCAGTTGATGCATTTATTATAGCATCATAATCTATGAAAATAAGTTTCGTGTCATATAATCTTACATACTTTTTATCAGTTTATTCAAGCCATTTAAAAAATTCATATGTCTCTTCTCTAAACTGCACCTAGAAAGGAAGAATTGTTATAAAATTAGACATAATAAAAATCAGGAACAGACGCTCCTGATTAATCGATGCTTTTTTACTTTTATTCATCTGGAAGTTCAGCAAGCATTTTTTCATAATGCTGTCGTACATCTTCAATATGCAAACGCATGAGCGCGCTGCTTCTATCTGAATCGCGCTGTCTAATCGCTTCAACCATGCCTTCGTGGTACTCAATCGCTTTTTGAACATCATCTGAAATTGCCATCTCAATGCGAACTTTTTTAAAATAATCAACCATCGAATCGTAAACAGAGGCCAGTACACCATTCTGAGTTCCATGAGCAATTGTATAATGAAATGCCATGTCTGGCACAATTATCGATTTCTCAGCCGCTACACATATTTTAAGCTGATCAATCGATTTTTGCAGTTGAACAAGTACCTCCTCTGTGCAGCGCTGAGCCGTTAAATAGGCATTTTCCGATTCAATTGCCCGGCGAAATTCCAAGAGATCCAGCGAGGAATCGATATCTACAGTGGGTAACAGCCGTTTGAAATTACCGGAAAGTTTATCCGAAAAATCTTCTTTAAGAAAATTTCCTTTCCCCGGTATTTTTTCAATAATTCCCCTTTCCGCCAGGATCTGAAGTGCTTCTCGTACTGATGAACGACCCACTTCCAGCATTTTTGCAATTTCACGTTCAGATGGTAGTCTGCCGCCAGGTTTAACCTTCTTGCGTATGTAATCCAAGATAAATTTTTGTACGGTCTCACTGACGATAATCACTGAATAGGCCCCTTCTTTTGGTAAAAAAACCTTTTATCCTTGTCTATCTATATTATCATGTTTACCCTGCACGCCAAAAGTCCTACCAAAGAAAAACAGCAGGACTGGCTCGATATTGCTCAAATTCGCCTATCTTCTTAACTATCTCTTTATGAAGTAATCATTACCAGCAAGTATAGCCTCCATCTGCCACAAGCGCGCTCCCAGTAATAAATGAGGCCTCGTCACTGCATAAAAAGAGAATCGGTTTGGCAATTTCTTCAGGCCGTCCAAGGCGACCCATCGGATGCATTTGAATCAAGTCCTGCATCGTACCTTGAGGCCCTACTTTCCCGTTGGAAAATTGACGTCTTAAAAGCGGCGTGTCAATTGCGCCTGGACAAATGGCATTCACGCGGATCCCATCTTTTGCTAATTCAATTGCTAAACTTCTTGTAAAGTTTATGATCGCCGCTTTTGATGCTGTATAGGCCACAAAGAGTGCAGAGCCGACAAATGCAAGTTGTGAAGCAGTGGTCACAATGGAACCGTGACTCTCTTTTAAATAGGGCAATGACGCTTTTGTAACCAAAAAAGCTCCCTTCAAATTTGTGTCAATCACTCGATCCCAATCCTTTTCTTCTGTCTCTTCAAATGCACAGACCAACTCCACACCAACATTATTTATCAGTCGATCAATCCGCTTTCTCTTTCGAACAATTTCAACAATAGCCTGTTTCACTTGATCCGCTGCGCGGACATCTACATGATAGATGTCACAGCCAGTCTCCTCCAATTCAGTGGTACTCTGATAATCTAAAACAGATACCTCCGCACCTTCTTCTATGAATTGGTGAACAGCCGCTAATCCGATACCTGAACCACCACCAGTAATGACAACCGATTTTCCAAGAAATCGTTTCACTTAATAAATACCCTCCTCCACGGCTTCTTGAATGACTGGTCTCCCCTTTTTATAAGAACAAATAACTGGAGCCTGATTTAGCAATAATTCACGAAGACTCCGAGCATCAAACATAACAATATCCGCGTTACTGCCTTCCTTAAATCCATAGTCTCCAAGATTCAATGCCTTGGCTGATCGATAAGTCAACATGTCTATAATCGTCTCGGCATCCTGCTTACTGCCCATACGCGTAACTTCAGCAAATAAATAAGCAATGTCAAGAATATTACCAGTGCCAAACGGCGTAAATGGATTTTGAATATTATTAGTTGCAAACACTATATTGACACCCTCTTCAAGAAGGATGTCAACCGGTGTCAACCCTCGGCGCACTTTTTCTGTATCTTCACGTCCATTCAAATACAAATCTGTCGCCGGTAGCGCCACAACGCTGATACCCGCATCAGCAATCTGAGCAGCGATTTGATGTGCTCTGCGATTCGCAACAGAGCCAAGCGCAGTCATGTGAGCAACTGACACTTTATTTTCCATATGATAATCTTTAGTGCGCTTAATAATATCTATAATGGATAAATCGTTAGGATCGTCTGAAAGGTCAATATGCATATCAAGTGGTTTATTATATCGCTCAGCCAACTTATACACAAAATCTAGATGCTCAAGAGGATCTCTATCATTATACGGGATACCACCGACTGCATCAGCGCCCATTTTCAGCGATTCTTCCATTAGCGCTGCTGCATGCTGCTGTACAAAAATACCTTCTTGTGGAAACGTGACTATCTGCAAAGTGATTTTATCTTTAAACTTTTCTTTTAAGTTTAAGATTGTTTCCATTGCTTTGAGTTGAAGAATATCATCAACTTCGACATGACAGCGCAGGTTGGTCACACCACTTTGAATGCTTTTCTTCAAAACGCGACTTGCTCGTTCTTCAATATCTGGTACTGTAAATGTTTTCTTTAAATCTGAAGTTATTTGAATAGCATCACTCAAGCATGCGGCATCTTGATGCATTTTGTCGAGTAAATATGCTTTTTCTAAATGGATATGCGACTCGTTAAGTCCAGGTAAAACCACGCGTCCATTTGCATCAATTTTTTTCTTTGCCTCAGGGAATGCAGTACCCGTCGGTTTTAAATAACTAATTAAGCCATCTTTTATACCAATATCAATCAATCGATCATAATGAATACTGACTGCATTACGAATAAGTAAATCTAACATTCATTTTCCTCCTGCTCATATAGTGTTATGGCATTACCGGTCTGACCACTTAAAATAAATTATAACACAGGTTTTCTTTTCAATTTTAAGCGTGTTATAATTTCTGACAAAAAATACTCATTATGGTAACACATAATCTAGTTTTACAAAAAGAATAGTTGCCTATTTATATCTAGCTGATTCATAAGTTTTAAAATTAAAACAGTTTACTGACAAACTCCAGCAATTGCCGATCGCTGTGCCGGCTGGAAATAAAAGATAATCCAAGCGGCTGGCCGTTCACGACGAGCGGAATGGTAACTTGAGGAAGGCCCGACACACCAGCAATACAGGTTAGCTGCATCGTATGCGCTCGCACGCGTTCCGCCTGCTCGGATGAAGCGCTTCTTTTCGGTGCTGGTCCATAGGTAGTCGGCACGATTAGCAGTGTTTCTGGATCGAGACATTCATCCATTTTTTTCGCGAGCTGCTCTTTGCTTTCAGTTGCTTGATTGAATCTGGCATCACGCGTCATTTGGGCAGCTGCAGTAAAGCGGCCGGCGATATCGTGTCCGAAATCCGGTTGATTATCCATTATCCATTGGCCATGACTTTGCCAAGCTTCCACACCTTGAATGATTCGGGAGACTTCTGCGAGTTCAAAAGGTTTGATAAAAGGTAAACTTAGTCGTTCAAGCGGTATTCCATTTAGCAATTGGCCTGCGAAGCGCAGCAATGCTTGTTTTTCCTGTTCACAGGCTGCCAGCTGCCATGCTTCTTCCAATACATAGCAGTTAGTATAGCTGTGCACAGAGCTTGGTGGCAGCAGGCAGTTCCCTACTTTTTCCAAAATTGCTGCGGAACGCGCCATCCAACCTACGGTATCAAAGCTTGGTGCCAATGGAATGACGCCGTCCAGTGAAATCGCACCGTGGGTCGGGC
Organism: Sporolactobacillus sp.; assembly: GCA_047718535.1. Classification (GTDB taxonomy): domain Bacteria; phylum Bacillota; class Bacilli; order Bacillales; family Sporolactobacillaceae; genus Sporolactobacillus. Next base: position 31,731 of record JBDNRH010000026.1, on the reverse strand, counting down.
GAATGGCAAACAGTCCACAGTAGGAGGAAGGAATGCGCACCGATCCTCCTGTGTCCGTACCGAGCGCGAAGTCAGTCAGCTCAGCGGCGACAGATACGGCGGAACCGCTGGATGAGCCACCTGAATACGCATCGGGAAGCTGCGGATTTATCGTCGGCGGATAGTGTTGATTATCCCCCTTCAGACTGTACATCAGTTCATCGGTTACCGTCATTCCGCGGAGAGTCGCACCGCTGGCAAGCAGTTTCTGAACAACGGGTGCGTGCTGCGTCGCAGGCTGGTGTGTGCGCTGCCATGTTGGATTGCCGGCGCTATTTATATGTCCTCTCACTGCAAACACGTCTTTCGCTGCAAAGGTGAGTCCGTCAAGCGTACCCTTGCCATCAGGCGGAATGTTTAGACCATCGCGGCTAAACGCGTGATAGATATCATTTTGCATCGACTACTCCTCATTTCTTGATCGTTCATTCGGTGGTCTGACCAGTTGCTTTTTGATAATTATAACACACTATACGAAAAATTATTGTATAATTTCGAAATTAACAGAAAGAAGCGCCTATGCTTTGGATCAGCGCCAAATAGAATTTTTGAGCGATGCGCCAAAACAGTGGAAAAGCGTATCAAATGCATGGCCGCGCACCAATTCTCAGATAGTCGCACCAAATTTAAATAGCTGTTTATATAAAAAACCCGAAATTGGATAATGACCATCCAACTTCGGGGGTTCACAATAGGTTATTCATTTTTTCCCACGATTAATTTCCTGAATTAGTTGTGTCCATCTTGCTTTGATCGACGGATGAACCTTTGCTCGGACCGCCTTTGCTGTTTGTCGAACCAGAGTCTGAGCTTGTGCTGCTGCTTGTGCCTTGATCGCTTTGCAGCTTCTCAGATGCAGATGGTGACGCAGTTGTTGCTTCTGTGTTTGACGCTTTGGTGGTCACATCTGCCGTACCTTTGTTCATATACGTTTCTGGATTCACCGGGACACCATCTTTACGAATTTCAAAATGCAGGTGGACAGCCATCGCCTTGTTGAAATTTTCTGTTCCGGCTGTTCCAAGTGTTTCGCCTTGCTCCACTTTCTGGCCAAGTGCAACATCACTTGTCGCCAGACTTTGATAAAGTGTTTCAACGCCATTCGCATGCTTTAATGTAATAGTGTATCCGAGCAATGGATCCTTCTTTGCTTCCACAACTTTACCGGACAGTGCCGCCGTTACTGCAAACGTCTGATCATTTTTCGCGCCAATATTGATGCCTGTATTTTGGACGAAGGTGTGATTATAGTTTACGAGAGCGGCTTCCTGTTCCTGTACAGTTCCTTTTGGGTCATAGAAGGGTTGAACGACCTGTGTGTCGGAACGTACGGCCGGCCATTCAAAGACTTCGTCAGCAGCAGTCATTGTTTTCGACGGCTTGTTCTGGTTGAAGACGACACGATTCTGCTCTTCTTTCTGCTTGGCTTGTTCGGCTCCGCGAGTCTGGAAAAATAGCACACCCGCTAGTACTAGCGCAGCGGCGCAAAGGTATAAAGCGGGATAGAACCAACGCCGTTTTGCTAGTTTTCGCAGACCGGACAGCTCTTTTTCCTGCGATGTTTTCTTATTATTGTTTTCTATCAACTAGTATCACCTCAGCAATCAGTGTGATCAGATTGTCAAGGTTCTATACCTGATTATTTCATTTTTTTACCATGTTTTAGAAGATTGGAAAAGTTCAATGAAATTAACTATAAAAAACTACGGTCTGCTTCACCTATGCGCTCGGTTATTTTTTGGCTAACGCCAGTTCTGCTTGCGGGGTCAAGGTCGTCACTTTTGTTCCACTATAATAATAAGTAACGATTTGTTTTGCGGTCTTACCCAATTTAGCCATTCCTGCTGCCCCGTATTGACTCATGCCTACGTCGTGCCCACTTCCAACTGTCTGTGCGATGATTGAATCGCCTTTTCTTGTCAATACAAAGTCAGTGGAACTTAGTGCCAGCTTCTCGCGGATTTCGCGGCCAGTGAACGGGTGTCCGTTAATTTCGAATCGGGAAACATGATGGGAAGCGGTGCGGGCTACGACTTGGCCCACACGCCCATTTTGCTTAGACAGTGTCACACCAAGGGCTGCGGCGGCCGCGGCGGCAGGAATTGTTTTGGTCTCTCTGAATTTCGGTGATGATTGATCCCAAGGACTGGCCACTGAACGAAGATAGGGAACAGCTTCTGACCAATAGGCTTCAGCATTCTCTGTATAGCCATTACTTGTGGAAAAGAAGACCGGCGCAATCAGATGCCCATTATAGGTAATCACCTCATTCTTTGTTTCCTTGACCGCACGTGTTATTTTTTTAATTTTCCAAGTGTAGGCGTCTCCCCAAAGTTTCTTCAGTTCTGCGCGGCTATGATAGACTTGATTTTGGACGGTATCGGTCACGCGTGCTCCAGGGTCCTCCTGCAGGCGGTCAAGAATATAGGTGCGGGCGGCCATTGCCTGAGCCTTTAAAGCCTCAATAGGAAAGCGCGCCGGCATTTCTGATCCAACGACGCCAATTAAATAATTGGTCAAATCAATTTCTTCGGTTACCCCGCTGACTGAACGATAGACGGCGATGGTCGGCGGTGTGTCTTTCTGTGTCGTCTGCTTCTTTTGTACACCCATCTGCTGGCCAATGATTGGCAGGTGAAGCCTTGTGGTTTGCTTGCGGAAGGGAAGAACAATCATTGCAGGAATAATGATGATAATCAGCACTGAAACGAGGAAGATGTAGATGCTTTTCTTCATGTCCGCCCTCCATCACTAAACTCTTGTCCCCCATTCCTATGCCTGGCGGATAGCGTTTAGACCCTCTTTTCTTTCTTAACGTGTAAAAATTATGAAAGCGTTCAGCAATCGTTCTAATTTTAACGTAGTCTCATATAATCCAGTAATGGCAATTAACCGGATTATATTTTAAATTTTCAGTTATTTATGTAATTGAAAAAACCAAGTCATTTGACTCGGCTGTTCAGTTCCTTTTTAGTAAAAATTGGCGGCTCCCTAGGCGACCTGTATCACCACATGCTGCTCCTGATTGGCCATGCTGAATCGCAACCGCCGCACCATTCAGGCAAACTTAGGATTGACACTCATGGTACGCATTGACGTCTCTGCAGAAAGCACCGGCGCTTCCTGTTCCGCTGGGGTTACACTGACGCGCTCAATGTCTGCACCCAGTGCGCGCAGTTTCCCTGTTAAATCCACATAACCACGATCGATGTGATGCAAATTGCTAATCCGCGTATAGCCCTTAGCAACAAGTCCTGCAAGCACAAGCGCCGCACCCGCCCGCAAATCCGTAGCTGCCACTTCGGCTCCCTGAAGATCACACGGCCCACTGATAATCGCCGAACGACCCTCAATTTTAATCGACGCATTCATCCGCCGAAATTCTTCGACGTGCATGAAGCGATTTTCAAACACGGTTTCTGTAGCGACAGACGTGCCCTTTGCCTTGAGCAGAATGGCCATCATTGGTGCTTGCAGATCGGTTGGGAAGCCCGGATGAGGCATGGTTTTAATATCCACTGCCTGCAGATGATCGCTGCCGATGACCCGAATTCCGTCAATCGTTTCTTCAATCAGTACACCCATATCGCGCAGTTTGGCAATCAGCGGCCGCAAGTCTTCAATATCTGCATCCTCAATGAAGACATCCCCGCCGGTAATCGCTGCGGCTATCATATAAGTTCCTGCTTCAATCCGGTCAGGAAGAATGGAATGCTCTGCACCGTGTAATTCAGACACGCCTTCAATCGTGATCCGACTCGTTCCCGCACCGCTGACCTTCGCACCCATGGCGTTGCAGTACTGCGCAAGATTGACAATTTCCGGTTCACAGGCGGCATTTTCGATGACGGTCTCACCGTCAGCAAGTGTGGCGGCCATGATAATATTTTCCGTGGCGCCAACGCTTGGAAAATCAAGATAAATTGCAGCACCCTTGAGGCGGCCGCTGACATGTGCTTCAATTGAACCGCTTCCGATCGTGACTTCGGCTCCCATCGCTTCGAAGCCCTTCAGATGCTGATCAATCGGACGCGAACCAATTGCACAGCCACCAGGCAAAGCAATCGTCGCGTGACCGACTCTGGCAAGGAGCGGCCCCATGACAAGAAAAGAGGCGCGCATTTTTTTTACAAATTCAAATGGTGCTTCCGTAAATAGATCGGCTACGGCATTGACCATGATCGTTTTATTCGAATAATTAACCGACGTATTTAAATGGCGCAAAACTTCATTAATCGTGTATACATCGGCAAGTTCTGGCACATTATAAATTCTGCTTGTGCCTTTGCTTGCCAGCATCGCAGCAGCAATGACAGGAAGGACTGCGTTCTTAGCTCCTTCAATCTTCACCGAACCTGAGAGCCGCTTTCCTCCATGAATAATAATCTTCTCCAAACTTTTCCCCTCCGCGTCCCGTTTATATCTCTTCGCCTGATTGCGCCCAGTCAAACGCAAATCAGCTATCGCTCATCCGCTTTTCACGCACGCAAAAATCGGAAGGGGCATACCGTCCTAATAAGCCTGCGTGATGATCGGTGTGCCTAGCGTGGTGACAGTGTGCCCGTCATCCTGTCGCAAGGCAATTTGCACATTCATTTTTTGATTTCCAGAAATTATGTGATTGTTCCATGCCTTAGTATATGCGGAAATCGATACAAAGGTTTTTTCATTAAGTCGTTCGATTGGAGCGGCTGAAAAAAGCTTAAGATAATTCTCTGCCTGATTTATTAAGCCGGGTTTAATTTTAACACCGCTGTCGGCTTTTACACAAGAGAAGATTTGCTCTTGTCCGTCAAAAATTTGAGCCAAATCTCGACGAATATTTACTTTTTCTTCCCGCCACAGTTTTTTATTAAAATATTCGCCATCGACCTCATAAGAAATGGCCGTCTGGTAACCTTTACCGCTTGGGTAGGCGAAGCAGCTTAGCTTGGCTGTCACGCCTCTTTTGAGCTTCTTCTGGCCTTGCCAACCAATCACTTGCGGCTCACTTTTAAGCGCTTGCCAATCCATCTGCGGCTGTTTATCCTGCATGTCTGACAGGAAAGTATGCCACTGTTTTTTAGAAAGTACAGCAGATTGTTGTTCGCGGGCATAAACACTCCAACCTATGACTTTAGACTTATTTTTAATGACGGCATTGACAAACGTTACCATAGGCCCCAGTGATTGGTTAGCCGGTACTGGACGACTTTTCCCTTGAGCCGGACCAGCCATCAATAAAGCAATTACGATCATTGTCAATGCAATCAATTTTCTTTTCGTCATGTTCTCACGCTCCCCTTATTCATTATTTCCTTTGAATAAGGGAAGCCATACGTGGTACTTTTCGTCAAAGTCTGCGCAGTTAGCTATAAATTCGCGGCAGTTCAAGCGACCAAGTCAAATAATCGAGAAAAAATGCCGCCACCGGATAACTGATTGCAATTGCAAGCAGCAAATACAGAATTCGCGCCTGCATTCCCGCCGGTCGGCGGAGTAATTTCTCCAGTTGAACGCCCTGCAGTGCCCACCAGGTAAGGATGAAAAAAACTAAATGAACCAAAATTGCCAAAAGCGCCTGGGCACCGACATTCGTCACGCGTACACCCGCTTTCCATTAAAATATGTAGAAACTTTCTCCTCCTTCGGCAATAATGATAGTGAGCTTGCCGTAACTGACCAATGGCAAGTCATTTTAATGCCGCTCTGTAATATATCTGTAATCTGATTATAATATAACTATAATTTTTCTATTGTTTATTTTAGCCCCTGTTTAAAAAAAATACCACAGTATACAATTTTTTTCACATTTCAGGCTACACTTTTTACATTCTCCGATCAATCTTGGCCACGCTTAGTTGAAGATTTTTTGCATATTGGGTTGAACTTTTCCCTCGTTCGGTTGAACTTTCGCTTCATTCGGTTGAACTTTCGCTTCGTTCGGTTGAACTTTCGCTTCGTTCGGTTGAACTTTTCACTTGTTCGGTTGAACCTTCATTTGTACTGGGTCTAATTTCTATAGATCGGAAAGAGGGCAGCTCTTTCACTCGGAAAGAACTGCCCTCTTCTGAATTGTATATGTGTCAGGATTCTGCTACAGGGTCAGCAAGTGCTGCCGTGCTCAGGCGCAGGTCGGCGCGTTTGAGCTTGAGAAGAGCTTCCGGATAGCCTTCATCCGATTCGTGGAGCGTATCAAGCTGGTGCTCGGCTTCTTCTTTTGCTTTCTTCGCACGTTCTACGTCAATGTCTTTCTTCATTTCGGCAGCTTCAGAAAGAATTGTAATTGCGTCGCGGCTGACCTGAATGAATCCGCCATGAACCGCAGCGTAATCGACAACTTTTTCATCCTCATGCTTGAGACGAACCTGAGCGATTTCCAGCGGGGCAACGAGCGGAATATGATGCGGCAGGATGCCGAGTTCGCCGCTTTTTGCCCGCACACTGACCATATGGACGTCACCCGAATAAATCTTGCCCGCCGGTGTGACGATTTCCGTATGCACTGTGCTCATCTGTCAGCCCCCTTAAATGGGTTTAAGCAAAAAATTAAACCAATTGTTTCGCTCTTTCAAGCACGTTCTCAATCGTACCAGTGTTGCGGAAAGCTTCTTCTGGGACGTCATCGTATTTGCCGTCAAGAATTCCCTTGAAGCCCTTGATTGTTTCATCAACTGAAACATAAGAACCTGCCACGCCGGTAAACTGTTCAGCGACGTGGAAGTTCTGGCCGAGGAAGAATTGAATGCGGCGCGCACGACTTACCGTCAGTTTATCTTCATCAGACAGTTCATCCATACCAAGAATGGCGATAATATCCTGCAATTCACGGTATTTCTGCAAGGTCTGCTGGACGCGCTGAGCCACTTCATAATGTTCCTCACCAACGATGTCCGGAGCTAGCGCGCGAGATGTCGATGCGAGCGGATCCACAGCCGGATAAATACCGATTTGAGTCAGCCCACGTTCAAGGTTAGTCGTCGCATCAAGGTGAGAGAAGGTTGTCGCTGGCGCCGGGTCGGTGTAGTCATCGGCAGGCACATATACGGCCTGAATGGATGTAACAGAGCCCTTCGTCGTTGACGTGATTCGTTCCTGCAGACGGCCCATTTCTGTAGCCAGCGTTGGCTGATAACCAACGGCGGACGGCAGACGGCCAAGCAGCGCGGATACTTCTGAACCTGCTTGAGTAAAGCGGAAAATATTGTCGATGAAAAGCAGCACGTCCTGACCTTCAACGTCACGGAAGTATTCGGCCATTGTCAGTCCGGAAAGAGCCACGCGCATACGGGCACCCGGCGGCTCGTTCATCTGACCAAACACCATCGCTGTCTGCTTGATAACGCCGGAATCCGTCATTTCAAAGAAAAGGTCATTTCCTTCACGTGTTCGCTCGCCAACACCGGCAAATACAGATACGCCGTGATGTTCTTCAGCGATATTGTGAATCAATTCCTGGATCAGAACGGTTTTACCGACACCGGCACCGCCAAACAAGCCAATTTTTCCACCTTTGATATAAGGGGTCAGAAGGTCGATAACCTTGATGCCTGTCTCCAGCACTTCGGTCTTTGTCGACAATTCGGCGAATTTCGGCGGATCACGGTGAATGGGATTGCGCGCTGCATCTTCAGGAAGCGGCTTGCCATCAATCGGTTCACCAAGCACATTAAATACGCGACCCAGTGTCACATCGCCGACAGGCATCGAAATTGGTGCGCCTGTATCAACGACTTCCATTCCACGAACAAGTCCGTCTGAAGAATCCATGGCAATCGTACGCACGGAGTCGTCACCGAGGTGAAGAGCGACTTCAAGGGTCAGATGGATATCCGCTTCGTGGGAGGATTTTGCTTTGTAATTGACTGTCAGAGCGTTGTAGATTTCAGGAAGATGACCGCGTTCGAACTTAACGTCGACGACAGCTCCTGTAACCTGAGTGATGTACCCTTCGTTCATCAAACTTCCTCCTTCTAGAGAGTTGCCGAAAAGAGGGCGCTTCCCGTCAGTAAAATACGGCGATAAACGAGCCATTTTCGGAGTTACTCAATTGCAGTACATATGTTTTATTCAAGTGCGGCGGCACCGCCGACAATTTCTGTAATCTGCTGCGTGATCGCAGCCTGACGCGCCCGGTTATAGACTAGCGACAGGTGATCGATAATGTCACTCGCATTGTCTGAGGCACTGCGCATTGCCGACATACGAGCGGCAAATTCAGCAGCTTTTGCATCCAGTATTGCCCCATAGACCTGGCCTTCCGCATAAAGGGGAAGCAGATTCTCCAGCACGGCAGCCTCATCAGGTTCATAGATGTAATCGGTCTTGACAGCAGGAGTGCTTTCAATATTGGTCAGTGGCAGCAGCTGACTGTCAACAAGGCGCTGCGAAATGGCGTTGACAAAGTGATTGTAGACGATATGCAGTTCATCAATCTTCTTCGTGTCAAACAGACCCACCGCTTGTCTTGCTAAACCAATCACTTCATCGAAAGTCGGCTCATCTTCCAAATCCGTTTTGCTGAACGCAATTGGATAACCTCTCTTCTCAAAGAAGTTAAGGCCGATTTTACCCGTGACAATAATGGTGTATTCGTCTTTCGACTGATGTTTTTCGGCAATCAGATTCTGCACGTATTTCAAGACATTGGCATCATAAGCGCCGGCAAGACCGCGATTCTCAGTAATGACAAGATAGGCGGTCTTTTTAACCGGACGGCTTTCTAGCATCGGATGGTTGCTTCCTGAGCGTTTGCCACTGGCAATGCTGGAGACGACTTCCTTTAGCTTATCTGCATAGGCCGCATACTCCCCAGCCCGTTCCTGAGCATGGTTCAATTTTGCCGCCGCCACCATTTGCATTGCCTTGGTTATTTTACGTGTCTTTTTTGTCGAATTAATCTTTTCCTTAATGTCACGCATTGAAGGCATTTTCGTTCACCACCTTTGAAAGATCTCAAAATCTTTTAGTCATGCGCAGGCATCCGTTTGCCGGCATTCCATAGCCGAACTTAGAGACCATCTGCCGGATTAGTCAGCCTGCGATCCAACAAAAGTCTTTTTGAATTCTTCAATGGCGGCCTTGAATGCAGCATCGTCCGGAAGTTGTCCGCTTTCGCGAATCTTATCGAGAAGCTCTGCATGGTTCTGCTTGAAATAAGCAAGCAAATCCTTTTCAAAGCGCTTGATGTCGCTTAGCGCTACCGTATCCATATAGCCCTTCGTCAATGCATAAAGCACAACGACCTGATTTTCAACCGGATACGGGGCGTGCAGATCCTGCTTCAGTACTTCTACAGTGCGTGCACCGCGATCCAGCTTCGCCTTCGTTGCCTTATCCAGATCTGATCCGAACTGAGTAAAGGCTTCGAGTTCGCGATACGAGGCGAGGTCAAGCTTCAGTGTACCAGCAACTTTCTTCATTGCCTTGATCTGCGCATCACCACCAACACGTGATACCGATGTACCGGCGTCAACAGCTGGCCTGATACCAGAATAGAAGAGGTTCGATTCAAGGAAAATCTGGCCATCAGTGATTGAAATAACGTTTGTTGGAATATACGCGGAAATATCTCCGGCCTGTGTTTCAATGATCGGCAGCGCGGTAATTGAACCGCCTCCGAGTTCATCACTCAGCTTTGCCGCACGTTCGAGCAGTCTGGAGTGCAGATAGAACACATCACCAGGGAACGCTTCACGGCCCGGCGGACGACGAAGCAGCAAGGAAAGTTCGCGGTATGCCGCTGCCTGCTTCGAAAGATCATCATAGATAATCAAGACGTGCTTGCCATTATACATGAACTCTTCGCCCATGGTGACACCGGCATACGGAGCCAGATAAAGCAATGGTGCAGGTTCAGACGCACCAGCGGAAACAACGATTGTCTTATCCATGACACCGTATGCTTTCAGCGTCTCGACCACACCAGCGACGGTCGATTCCTTCTGACCAATCGCTACGTAGATACTGATAACATCCTGATCTTTCTGATTAATAATCGTATCAATGGCAATCGCCGTCTTACCTGTCTGACGGTCACCGATGATTAATTCACGCTGACCGCGGCCAATCGGAATCATGGCGTCGATCGCTTTAATGCCCGTCTGCAATGGTTCAGACACGTGCTTACGTTGCATAACGCCTGGCGCTTTCTTTTCAACCGGACGTGTCTTGCTCGTATGGATTGGTCCCTTTCCGTCAATTGGCTGTCCAAGCGGATTGACGATACGGCCCAATAATTCTTCGCCGACAGGGACGGACATGATGCGTCCGGTACGCTTTACTTCATCGCCTTCATGAATATCTGTGAAAGGTCCGAGGATAACGATACCAACATTGTCTTCTTCCAAGTTCTGAGCCATTCCCATGACTCCGTTGGAAAATTCGACAAGCTCGCCTGACATGCAGCTGTCAAGACCGTGGACGCGGGCAATTCCGTCGCCGACTGAAATAACTGAGCCGACTTCGCTCACTTCAACAGTAGATTGATAATTTTCAATCTGCTGCTTGATAAGTGAGCTGATTTCTTCCGCATTAATGCTCACGATATTTTCACCCCTATTTACCTACTTGTAATCTCATGTTTGAAGCCGGCAAGTTTTCCGGCCACTGTGCCGTCATAGAGACGATCACCGATGCGCATCAAAATACCACCGATAATTTCCTTATTCACCGTCAAACTGATGCGAAGCTTCTTGCCAAGCACCTCGCCCAGTCTACGGGCCAGATCCGACTGCTCGTCCTCGTCAAGAGGAACGGCTGTCGTGACGGTCACATCAAGAATGCCCCGCTTTTCATTTGCAAAATGTGTGTAGGCTTTAAGCACGTCATTGATTAGTGATTCACGTTTGCGGTCAATAAGCAACTTCAGCAGATTACTGACTTCAAGACCGACCGTGTCTTTGAAAAGTCTGTCGACGAGTGCTTTCTTTTCATCTGCGCTGATCTGCGGGTGCTGGAGCACACGGCGCAGTTCATCATTTTCAGACAAAGTATCATTGACAGAAGCAAGCTGAGTTTCAATCGCGTCGATTAACTGGCGTTCTTCTGCAATTTCAAAGAGCGCTTCGGCATAACGGCTAGCTACGATTTCGCTCATTTTTGAATCGCCACCTGCTTCATCAATTGATCAACCTCTGCCGTATAATCTTTGGCATTGATTTCTTTTTCCAGGATTTTCGAAGCCAGCAAGACAGAAAGGTCAGCGACTTCATCACGAATCGATGCAATTGCCTGTTCTTTCTCACGGCCAATTTCTTCCTGCGCTTCCTTAACCATCAGTTCGGAGCGCTGTTTCGCCGCATCAAGCACATTTTTCGCTTCAACAGCGGCCTGATGCTTTGCTTGATCAAGCAGCTCAAGTGATTGTACTCGAGTCTTTTCAAGCTCTTCCTTCTGCTGCTTCAGATAAGTCTCAGCTTCCTGACGACTTTTTTCGGCGCCGTCAATCTGGTTGTTAATATACTGATTGCGTTTTTCCATAATCGATATAACTGGCTTTGTACCAATCTTGGTCACGAACAGTATCAGCAAAAGCATAATAACGAGCTGAAACACGATAGTGCCTACCGAGAAACTTAACACAGCATTTGCCACTCCTTTCAATCATATGATTTGCCGTATAGACCGACAGCAGGGGGGCAAGCGCTGCCCCAACCCTATTGCGCGAAACGGATCAACCAATGATTCCGAAAAGCACAAGAATACCAAAAGCGATCGCGATTACAGGCATCGCTTCGATCAGACCAAGCGCGATCATTGACTGTCCGAAAAGTGTACCTTGAGCTTCTGGCTGGCGTGAAATGCCTTCCAGATAGCGGGAGAAAAGAAGACCGTTGCCAATACCGGCACCAAGAGCACCAAAAGCGATCATAATACCACCAGCTAGAACTGCTAAACTCATAACAAAATTCCTCCTAGTTTGTCTATGTTTTTAACATAAGTATCTTTCGGAGCGGACTTTCTGTCAAAACTCCGATTCGCGGACGCGCACGCGGCACCGCTTATTCGTCGCCCACTTTCTGAGCAATATAAACCATTGCCAGTACCGTGAAAATATAGGCTTGGATGCAGCCTACAAAGACGGAAAAGCCCATCCAGACAAAGAGCGGCACAGCAGTGAAATAAAACGTGCCCTCTCGCAAAATAATAATTAACACTTCACCGGCAAAAATATTGGCCCAAAGTCGTAAGGCGTGTGTCGCCGGTTTCGACACTTCGTCAATGATGTGAATCGGAAGCATCCACGCATACGGTTTGAAGTAATGAGCCACATAGCCTCTCGGACTTTTGGCCAGACCGGCAACATGCGAATAAATAAAAATGGCACCGGCCATAGCCACCGTAACGTTAATATCAGATGTTGGTGATTTGAACCAGCTCACCGATGAAGTCATCTTCAAAGCGGCGGCTGTGATTCCGAGTGACGGTATGGCGCCATGCGCATTCGCAGTAACCATGACCACAACACCCAGAAGATTGGCAATAAGAATGAAGAGAAACGTCGTCAATGCAAAGCTGCAATAACGCGCTGCCTCTTTCTTTTCCAGCATCATGCCTGTGATTCCGCTAATGAAATCAATAATGTATTCCATCACGTTCTGCCTTCCGGATGGCCGCAGGCTAAGCTTGCGCGTGAGCAAAAATACAATGAGCATCACAATCAGCGCTGAAATAACTGTACCAATCATCACCGTCACATCAAACGTCATTCCGAGAAAATGCACTTTCGGAGTCAGATCCAAGAGTCTCCCTCCCTTCATTCGGAGAAGTTGTGTTTCCCTTTTGCAGATAGTAGATGCTGACTACCGTGATCATTAAAAGATAACCAAATAAAAGAGACAACACAAAAAACCGATAGTCGAAATGTGCCGGAAAACGATAGACAACCAAGCAGCCAGCTATAACAGTCAGCAGCCGAATTGTCATATGTAAACCCGCAGGCCGATGACCCGAACGGATTCGCAGTCCGACTATCTTCATGCGAAAATACAGGTGATAATTATTATATAAACTGATTAATCCCCCGAGAAGGCCACCGGCAGCGGCCGCCTTCCACGGTGTCAACAACCAGATTAACCCTAATCCAACAATATAGCTCGCAGACACAAGCAAAACTTTTGGTTTAACCCAGACGACAAGAGGCTTCATTTCTTCATTTCCTTATGAAAGATTTCAATGTGAAGAAGCAACTGGTGAGCCCGAGAAAAAGCCCGATAACAGCGCATATCGGGAGCCACAGATGTGCGGTTCTTAGCTTCGCGTCGAGAAAATTGCCGAAGAGCGCGGAAAGAATAATGAACGCGAAAATTTCAAAGCCCATCGAGCTGACCATCGCAGCCATCTGCAAGGGGCTCATTGGCCCTTTTCCATCCGCCATCATCCATCCCCCTGCCGTTCCCTCATTGCCCGTGCTGCATAGAGCCTCGTCTCAATGTCAATCCTTCAACGAAAACCAAGCCTATGTTCTTCTTATCCTTCGTTTTGCTAATTTTTTTATACATGCTTATGTATAAAAGAATCTTTACTATTAACCGGGATTCAAAGAACAATCAATAGACACCATTTCATAAAAGTGATGCTATTTAAGTCATAGCCATCCTGGCCGCTGTTCAACCACTAGTAAATAAATTCGGCTGAATAATTTCCATTCAGGGATACGACACAGGACTTTAACAATCGAAGTACGCACCGTCTCATAATCATTCTCCAGAAAAGCATAGGCATCGAGCTGATTTGCTAAAAAATTACATTACTTATACATTTTAGCGAAAGCGCTCTCTTCATGTCAATAATTCTTAAGAATTTGTGACAATTTTCACTGTGCTTTTTTTATCATTCTTTCGGTTTGACAAAGATGGCATAAAGTCTTCCATCGTATCCCCTTTATTAATGATTGTAATCATTTCTTTTCATTTTGGACGATAGAAATGTGACAGTTCATTAAAAAAGAAAATAATATTCAGTGTTAATTTCTTTCTGAGAAAGATTATTCACTCGATTGCTCTTGTTTTTTTTATAAAGTTTGCTACATGCAATTATTTTGTGCCGAATAAACGATCTCCCGCGTCGCCAAGTCCCGGAATAATATACCCGTGTTCATTCAGCTGCTGATCAAGAGCGGCCAAATAAATATCAACATCCGGATGTGCTTTTTGAACCGCTTCGACGCCTTCCGGGGCACCAATCAGGCACATCAATTTAATATTAACAGCGCCACGTTGCTTAAGCGAGGTAATCGCCGCTGCTGCTGAACCACCGGTTGCCAGCATCGGATCAACAATAATAAAGTCACGTTCTTTGATATCCGGGGGCATTTTCACATAATATTCAACAGGTTTCAGGGTCTCCGGATCGCGGTAAAGGCCAATATGTCCAACCTTGGCTGCCGGGATCAGCTTCAAAACACCGTTGACCATGCCAAGTCCAGCACGCAGAATCGGTACAATACCCAATTTCTTTCCAGAAAGGCGGCGTGCTTTGGCGGTAGCTACAGGCGTCTGCACATCCACTTCCTCCAAAGCCAAATCACGTGTGATTTCAAAGGCCATCAGCATGGCGACTTCATCGACAAGTTCGCGGAATGCTTTCGTACCCGTCCTATGATCACGAATCATTGTTAATTTATGCTGAATCAGCGGATGATCGAGAACAATTAATTTACTCATATGCTTTCCTCCATTTGCTCTGAGCAATGCGCAGTGACTGAGCGATTGTCAGGCAGAGAAAAAGGCGGTTTCTATACCCTCCGCCTTTTTGTTATACGTTTAAGAAAGTATAAAAACTTTCAGTGGGACTAAGTATAAGAAAAAACTAAGACTAAGCTTCATCCAAAAGACTTTGCTGGCCAAGTTTTTCTAACACGTTCTAGAAGATTAAAGACTTTCAGCGGGACTAAGTATAAGAAAAACTAAAACTAAGCTTCATCCAAAGGACTTTGCTGAGCCAAGTTTTTCTAAAACTCAGGCAAATAGTCCAGTTCCAGCTGCATAAAGTGGGTAGCTGTCTGTGAGTTTGGCCACCCGCGCGGCGCATGCTTCCTGAACGGCTGCATCATCCGGTGCTTTCAAAGCAGAGGCAATAATTGCTGCCGTTTCTTCCATATCCGTTTCTTTGAAACCGCGTGTCGTTACCGCAGGCGTACCCATGCGAATACCGCTTGTCACAAATGGTTTCTCTGGATCAAATGGGATAGCATTTTTATTTGTTGTAATGCCGATTGCGTCGAGGACGGCTTCGGCTTTCTTTCCAGTGATACCGAGATTGCGCACATCAACCAAAACAAGATGATTATCTGTGCCACCGGAGACAAGATTCAGTCCATTTGTCTGCAGCGCACTGGCAAATGCCTTCGCATTGGCGATAATCTGTGCCGCATAATCCTTGAACGACGGTTGCAGTGCTTCACCAAACGCCACCGCCTTAGCCGCAATAATATGCATCAGCGGTCCGCCCTGAATGCCTGGGAAAATCGCTTTATCTAACTTCTTGGCAAATTCCTGCCGACAAATAATCATCCCGCCACGTGGACCGCGCAGCGTTTTATGGGTCGTTGTTGTCACGAAATCTGCATACGGAACGGGGCTCGGATGAAACCCAGCAGCAACCAGTCCAGCAATATGTGCCATGTCAACCATCAAATAGGCACCGACCTGATCGGCAATTTCTCGGAATTTTTTAAAATCAATAACACGCGGATAGGCACTTGCACCGGCTACGATGAGCTTTGGATGATGGGTCAGTGCCTGACTGCGTACTTCATCATAATCAATATACTGAGTCTCACGCGTCACGCCATAGTCAACGAAGTTATAAAGTTCACCGCTGAAATTAACAGGACTGCCATGCGTCAAATGGCCGCCATGAGCAAGCCTCATACCGAGCACTGTATCTCCCGGTTTAAGAATTGTCTCATACACAGCCATATTGGCCTGCGCGCCGGAATGAGGCTGAACATTAACATGATCACCGCCAAATAATTTGAGCGCACGATCACGCGCCAAATTTTCAACAATATCAACAAATTCACAGCCGCCATAATAGCGATGGCCCGGGTATCCTTCTGCATACTTATTGGTTAATACCGATCCAGCCGCCTCTAACACCGCTGTGCTGACAAAATTCTCCGAGGCGATTAACTCAATCTTACTCCTTTGTCGGCCCAGTTCCTTCTCAATCGCCTTGAACACTTCTGGATCGCGAGCTTCAATACCCTTCATTTGTGACGCGCAACTCCTCTCGAAAATGCTTTTGCTTGAACTAAGCGATATCCTTAACACGCTTAATTAAATTTTATCATATTTTCTCCCATCCGCGCGAAATAAATCTTTAACGAGAAGAGGCTGTCATAAAAAAGGACCTGCCAAGCTTCACCATTACAGCTTAACAAGTCAATCTGGGAATTTTATCTGCAATCTTCTTGTGGGTAAACCGCACGTACACCACCAATTAATTTCGGACGCGTGCGCGCCATGACCAAATTGGCCTTGCCAATTCTCGGCACAATGCTGCGCACTGGCACCGCGACTGTTTTTAAATGCATACCAATTAACGTATCACCGATGTCAATTCCACCATCGGCCTGTATTGCCTCAACAACAATCGGATCGTCCATATGTTCAAAAGCGTAGGTCGCCATCGCCCCTCCCGCATGGCGAATGGGTCGAACCGTCACTTGATCATAACCGCGTTTATCCGCCTGCTTCCGATCCAAAATCAAGGCGCGGTTTAAATGTTCACAGCATTGAAAGGCGAAATGGATGCCTGTACGTTCATGCCAAGATTCAAAGGTTCGGAACAGCACAGCCGCCACATCAGCCGAACCCGCCGTGCCAATCTTTCCGCCGTTGACTTCGCTCGTACTGCAGCCAATTACTAGTAATTTATTATCATTGAACGCCATCGCTTGCTGCAAATCAGTCAGTGCTTGATCAAGCTGTGCCTGCCAATCTTGTTCATTTATTTCCATAGTGATCCTTCCTTGCTTTATCCGTTTGTCCCTATTATATCAGCTTCCTTAGCACCGAGTGGATGGATTCGACCTTTTCACTCTATTTCCCGGGAAATTCGCACGCTCCTGTCTCTATTCGCCAGCATTTTCCGCGCTGATATGTTTTTTGCTGCTGCCTGCAGCACATGTATGCAATTTCAAAAATGAAAATGCAGCAGCAATTTTAGTCCAAACAGAAGCATGATTAACCCGCCGAGCGCTTCGCCGTACCGCCCCAATAAGTGCTGTGCCCGACGTGCAAAGATAAAGCCAAGCCATGCCATACACATACTGACAAACCCGAATAGAAAAATAGTGAAAAGTACGCGAGCACGGAACAGTCCCATGCTTAATCCGACTGAAAAACTATCAATACTGACACTTAACGCAAATAGGCTCATACCCATATCTGTCGATTGAATCGGCGTTCTGTCCTGTTCATGCTTCGCTAATGACAAAATCATCTGTATGCCAATGACAACAAGGAGAACGCCGCCGGCCATGTTTGCCCAATCACCGAAACGTTCGGATAGGAAGTGGCCAAGAATCAAGCCAAATAAAGGCATGATTATATGAAAAAGTCCGATCAGTAAGCCTATTTTTACGATTTGACCGAGCCGAATTCGTTTCATTCCCAGGCCCATACAAACAGAAAAAGCATCCATGCCAAGAGCGATTGCCATCAGGATGAGTGCAAAGCTCTTACCCATCAAATCTGCAGTCATTTGCTTCCCTCCCGACTCCATAGGACAATCTATGCATGTCCCGCTTTATATAGAAGGTGAAAATTCGGTAAAGAAGCATCTCTTAGATAAAAGCCAATCCTGATCTCTGCTTATTTTCTGAATGCTGCGCTTAAGGTATCTCGTCTTATACAAAAAGGATGCCGCTCAGTGAGAACCACCTTGGACATCCGTTACTATGCGCCTATTCTATTAGAAAAAATTGACGAAGCCAAGTCCACAGGCGAAGGCTGAGCTTTAGTTTTTCTTATACTTAGTCCCGATGAAATCTCTATACTCTCTTAACGTATTAGAAAAACTTGACGAAACCAAGTCCACAGGCGACGGCTGAGCTTTAGTTTTTCTTATACTTGGTCCCGCTGGAATCTCTATACTTTCTTAACGTATTAAACAAACGTTTCATTAACAATCACTTCAGTATTTACTCAAGCACACGCCCAGCGGCGGCCTTGAGTAAACGATTCATAATTGCTTGGCCTATGCCCTCCTCTGAAAAAGTCTCGCTGTAAATCACGTCGACATGCTGACGATCAAAATTGCGCAGGACTGCAAAGAGATTATGGGCAATCGAGTCTGGATCTGAGCGTTTGCCGCAAACCAATACGACATCGGCCTCAGGATAGGCCGCCTTATTCTCTTCTGTAGTCAATACGCCGACATGACGCGCATCATTTTTCTCATGCGTAACAAGCTGCTGAATCTGCTGCGGTCCGCCACGTACTAAATACATCGTCGCCTGCGGGGCATAATGTTTATATTTCATTCCCGGTGCTTTAGGCGCCTGATCAGGACGAACAAGCCCAGGATCGTCGATAACAGCTCCAATTACTGCCGTTAACTGCTCCTTAGAAATGCCGCCTGGCCGCAAGATGGTGACCGGCGTGGTCGTACAATCCACAACAGTCGACTCCAAGCCAACTCCTGTTGGACCGCCATCTACAATACCCGCTATCTTGCCATTCAAATCGTGAAACACATGCTCTGCCGTCGTCGGACTTGGATGACCGGATGTATTCGCTGACGGTGCAGCGATCGGCAGACCGCTTACCTGAATCAGAGCACGGGCAATCGGATGCTGCGGCATGCGAACAGCCACTGTCGAAAGCCCCGCAGTCACCGCGTCTGAAACTTCGCCGCGTGAAGGCAATATCAAAGTCAGCGGTCCTGGCCAAAAATGATCCATCAGCTTGCGGGCAATTGGTGTAATATCTGTGCAGAGCTTGCGTACTTGCTCGTCTGTTGCTATATGAACAATCAGCGGATTGTCACTTGGGCGTCCTTTCGCCTCGTAGATTTTATATGCTGAATCCCTTTGTTTAGCATTTCCTCCCAAACCGTATACCGTCTCTGTTGGAAAAGCGACAATCTCTCCGCTTGCGAGGCAGGCTGCGGCTTCTTGAATAGAAGGATTTTCTTCCAGATGGTTCTCATTCGGATTAACTTGCCAAATCTTTGTCTCTGTCATGAGAAAAGTCCCCTTACGTCAAATTGAATCAAAGAGTTTATCTTTTCAAAAAACCGGCTCGAGGCCGGCTCGTCTAATCTCCAGTATACACTATTCATCTTCCTTGAATTTTAATTTTACCGATCATTAATTAAGGAAATGAAATAGTTTCGTGATAATGTCGGCAGCAAGAGAGCGTACTTGAACGGTATCGCTTGCTGAGCGACTGCCTGCAGCCTGCGCCTGAGGCAAGGACTGATCGTTCTGCTGAATCTGCTGGTTCTCGATCGTACGCGCCTTTTTCTCGCTAGTCTCTATCTGCTGGTCATTATGAGAACGTGGCGATGTGCTTTCTGTCACCGTTGACTGCTGCGCTTCGGGACGCACAGCTTCGCTATTAGAAAAATCAAGAAAACAGAGCGGTGGAAACAGAACACACCACCAATTAGCGCCCTGACCTGAACCAAGTGTAATCACGAGCGCGTGATAGCTTCCTGCCGGATACACATAATTTCCATATAGCTTGGTTGGAAAATCAGCTTTCCCCAAACGCACATGAAAAGATTGATCGGAATGTACTTTCTTCAATGTCTGAGCCACTATTTGGCGCAGCTCGGGCAAATGCTGACGAATGACAAGCTCCGCTTGAGTCGATTGTTTGAGATCGGCTACCCACTTCGTGATATTCTGGTTGACTGCATCACGAATTTGAACCTTCACTGCCTGATCAGCAGGTGAATCGCTATTGGCGAGGATACGCAGCCGTATCGCATCTTGCGGTATGGGTCCGCTTTGATTGGCATGTCCATTTTGCTGCTGCCAGAAAAAGAAAATAAGTACTAGATTAATAGATAGTATGAAAACAATTACCCATGCACGTTTCATTGCGCCCGCCTCCATACAAGCATTTTGGACAGGAGACGTCGGTTTTATACCCACTGAGTGATTCTGTTTTCGATTTCTGGATGGGCAGGCAAACCCTGCTAATCGAGAACAGCCATTACATTGCGATCCAGTCCAGCGATATCCTGGGCAATTTCCAGAGCCGTCACTCTCTCAGCAAATGAATCACGAATCAGCTGAGCAACCGCCGACCCTTGAGAAGCTCCAATTTCAAATGCAATCAGGAACGGCTGACTGGAATCAATAACAGGAGGGAGCTGAGCAAGAATCTCCCGGTAGGGATCGAGCCCGTCCATCCCCCCATAAAGGGCAAGATGGGGTTCAAACTCTCGCACAGTGTCTGTCAATTCCGCCATTTCCTCGCGAGTAATATAGGGAGGATTAGCCACAATCATATTAATTTTCTCTCCGTCAAGCGGTTCGAGAAAGTTTCCTTGACGGAAAGTAACAGCTGCACCCAAACGCGCCGCATTCTGCTCTGCGACTTTCAGCGCGTGCCAAGATACATCCACTGCGGTCATCTGCCAATTAGGATGCTCCAATGCCAGTGTCACCGCAATCGCGCCGCTGCCCGTGCCAATATCGCAAACGCGCAGTGATGTCTGCTCTCCAACATACTTTGCCGCCCATTGCCCGGCCCGAAAGACAAGTTCCTCGGTCTCTTGCCGAGGAATCAATACATCCGCAGTGACGTGAAACAAGCGCCCATAAAAGGGCGCCTCCTCAAGCATATATTGTACGGGTTTGCCTGTCCGTATATGTTCGTTCACACGGGCCGCGACCCATGCCGTATCTGCTTCCGATACAGCATCATTTAAATTTGCGAGCAGCGCAGTCCGTGAACGTCTTAATCGCGCTTCAAGCAGAATTTCACCGATATTCTCATCGCGGTTATGCGCGTGCAGCTCGTTGGCTGCCCATTTAAGCAAATCGAAGCAGCGAGTTACCATATATTCTCCTCTTCCAGCTTCTTAGCCTGATCGTGCTCGATTAACGCTTGAATAATTTCGTCCAGTTTTCCATTCAGCACTTGATCGAGCTGGTGAATGGTCAATCCAATCCGGTGATCCGTCACTCGATTTTGCGAAAAATTATAGGTCCGAATACGTTCGGAACGATCGCCGGTTCCAACTGCTGATTTTCGCGTGGCGTCATATTTCTCGCGTGCTTCACGCTGATATTTATCATAGACGCGGGCGCGCAGCACTTTCATCGCCTTTTCCTTATTCTTTATCTGCGAACGCTCCTCTTGACAGGAAACGACAATGCCCGTCGGCAGATGTGTCAGACGAATGGCCGACATCGTTGTGTTGACGCTCTGCCCGCCCGGACCGCTTGAGGCAAAGCGATCGACACGAATATCCTTGTCATTCAGTTCAAACTCGACTTCTTTCGCTTCAGGAAGAACGGCAACCGTTGCTGTCGATGTATGCGTCCGTCCGCCGGTTTCGGTCTCGGGCACCCGCTGCACGCGATGCGCGCCACTTTCATATTTCAATTTTGAATACGCACCAGTTCCATTAACCATGAAAACAATTTCTTTATAGCCACCCATTTCACCTGAACTCGTATCGATTACTTCCGCGTGCCAGCCTTGCGCTTCCGCGTAGCGTGAATACATGCGGAATAAATCGCCGGCAAATAGGGCAGCCTCATCGCCGCCTGCTGCACCACGGATTTCAATAATGACATTGCCCTTGTCATTCGGATCTTTAGGAAGCAGCAATTGCTTTAATTGCTGCTCTAATGATGCCTTCTCCGATTCCAGCCGACCTAATTCATCATGCACCAATTCACGCATCGCCTCTTCAAGTGATTCATTGAGCATCTCGCGGGCATCCGTCCACTCACGCGCTACCTCAGTATAATGGCGATACACAGAAACGATCTCCTGAAGGTCCGACTGTTCCTTTGAGTAGGACCGCAATTTACGCGAATCGGCAATGACTTCGGGATCAGCAAGCAATTGATTCAATTTATCATAACGTTCTTCAAGTGTATGAAGCCGTTCAAACATTTGCAGTCACCTCGACACAGCATACGCCTCGCGCGCATCCGTCTATCCATTCGTCTTTTTTTATTATACATTAAGAAAGTATACATATCGCCATAGAGCCTGCAGTGAAACGGTTAATTTGCATAGGGGAAGAGATATCACTCATCGATTAATCGGAGGGTCGCTATAGCAATGCCGACAAACCGGATAATAGCTTTCGTTCCCGCCGATTTGAATCTGATCACCGCTGTAGACCGGATGACCTTCTTTATCAATACGCAGATTCATCGTCGCTTTCCGCTCGCAAAACCAGCAAATGGTTTTCATCTCTTCAAGTTTGTCAGCATAAATGAGCAAGTACTTACTGCCTTCAAATAATTCATTGCGGAAATCATTCTTTAAACCAAAACACATCACAGGAATATCGAGCTGATCAACTATCTGCGCCATCTGTAAAATATGCGCTTTTGCTAAAAATTGAGCCTCATCTACAAGTACACAATGTGGCTTCGGATGATAGTCGGCAACAATTGAAAAGATATTCGTGTCAAGAAAAACCGGAATGGCCGATCGCTTGAAACCAATCCGGCTGGCTATCGAGCCGACTGTATCCCGATCGTCCAGACCAGACGTAAACAGCAGTACCGATTTACCCTGCTCCTCGTAGTTATGGGCCACTTTGATAATTTCAATGGATTTACCGCTGTTCATCGCACCGTACTTAAAAAAAAGCTGAGCCAATGGTTACACCCCCACTGCCATATTCAGAAAAAGCAGGCAGGTTTCCCTGCCTGCCGTTTATTTTACGTTATTAGTATTTATAAATTGCAGCAGAACCAAGTATAGACCGTTGTTTTGTTTGCAGCAATGCTTCAGTTATTCGTTTTTTCCCGGACCGTCCGCAAAAATTGTATATTTTCTTTCTTTGTAAGAAAAACGGCTATCCTCCCGCCAGCAGACACAGAATTTTATTTCTCTGCCTGTTTTGGAAAGCGCCGTCTCTTTTCCGTCAAATAAAAAATTATTTGAGGTTGTATTTCTGTTTGAAACGATCCACACGTCCACCCTTGTCGGCAAATTTCTGACGACCTGTGTAGAATGGATGGGAATCCGAGCTAATTTCAACCATAATCAATGGATATTCATTGCCATCTTCCCATTGAATCGTCTGATTCGACGATTTCGTCGATCCGCTCAGAAATTTAAATCCTGTACTCGAATCCTGAAATACAACTGCATGATAATCTGGATGGATACCTGATCTCATGTCATTCATCTCCTTTACGCCCTGATTATTCTCTCAAACCAGAGTCTGATAACACCGCACATAATCTTTATTATATCAGCCGATGCAATAATTGCAAGAACCGCTATTAAATTCCCACCAATGCGTGTAAAGCCCATTGCAACAGTCCATGACCCCTCTCAGGCATGCAATGTTCCATTCTTTTCCTTATCAAAAATATCAAAGAATTCCTCATTTGATTTCGTTTCTTTTATTCGCTTATAGAAACGTTCAACAAATTCAGCCGATTCATCCATCGTCTTGCGCATCGCCCATAATTTGTCCAAGTGATCACTGTTAATCAGCAATTCTTCTTTACGAGTACCGGAGCGACGAATATTGATGGCTGGGAAAATCCGCCGTTCAGCAAGCTTGCGGTCGAGATGCAGTTCCATATTACCCGTACCCTTAAATTCTTCGTAAATCACATCATCCATCCGCGAACCGGTCTCAATAAGTGCTGTCGCTAAAATCGTCAGACTGCCGCCTTCTTCAATATTTCGTGCGGCACCAAAGAATTTCTTCGGTTTATGAAAAGCGGCTGGGTCAATGCCGCCGGACAACGTCCGTCCGCTTGGCGGAATCACTAGATTATACGCACGGGCAAGACGTGTCAAACTATCCATTAGAATAACGACATCATGTTTCTGTTCAACAAGACGCATGGCTCGTTCGAGCACAAGTTCAGACACCTTCACATGATTCTCCGGCACTTCATCAAAGGTGGAACTGACAACATCGCCTTTGACCGAGCGTTCAATATCCGTCACTTCTTCCGGCCGCTCGTCAACGAGCAGCACAATTAAGTCTACTTCCGGATAATTAATGCTGATGCTGTTTGCTACCTCTTTCAGCAAGGTTGTCTTACCAGCCTTAGGCGGGGCGACAATTAAACCACGCTGACCGAAGCCGACGGGCGAAATCATATCAATAATTCGTGTCGAGAAGTTCTCCTGCTCCGTTTCCAGAATGATATGACGATTGGGATAAAGCGGCGTCAACGCTGGAAAGTGAACGCGATCCTTGGCAGCTTCCGGGTTCTCGCCATTGATTGCCTCAACACGCAGCAAACCAAAATAGCGCTCATTTTCCTTCGGTGGGCGCACTTTGCCAGTGACTCGATCCCCATTGCGCAGATCAAAACGGCGAATTTGTGACGCCGATATATAAATATCTTCGGAGCTTGGTGAATAGTTAATGGGCCGCAGGAAACCAAATCCCTCGGTCGGAATGATATCCAGAACGCCTTCCATCAATGAAAGTCCATCCTGTTCGGCTTGCTTTTTCATAATTGCAAAGATTAATTCTCGTTTTGTCAGCTTGCTATAATAGGAAACCTTATACTCTTTGGCATGCGCATAGAGTTCTTTCAGTTTCATATCTTCTAATTCAGCTAACGTCACTGTCATTCTCACACCACATTTCAATTATAATATCGACTATTTAAAGTTCGTCATCCGCGCAGCCCATATGAAAGCCTATTCAACAAAGCTGACCGCACTGCGACGTTAGTAACAACAAATTCTGTTCAACTCAATCCATTGGGAATACCATCAAAACGCACGATAACTGTGCGGTAGGAGATGATTGCAACAGCTTCATTCAGCCGCCCGCAAATCTGGAAGCGATGAGACAACAAGAAGGTAAGGGCAGATTCGTTCATCCGCAATAAGCAATTAATCCGGAGTCAAAGTCCCGAGCGTCCATCATCAACAATACTCTATTCCTTTTGTAGCACATTATGCACAAATAAGCAAGATTTCAAGCAGAAGAACCCCTGGCATTAGAAAAACTTGGCAAAGCCAAGCCCGCAGGCGACGGCTGAGCCCTAGCTTTTCTTATACCTGGTTCCGCTGAAATCTTTATGCTGTCTTAACGTATAACGAAACAGTCGTATATTTCCTGTCTGCGGCTCCTTCAAAAGAGGGATTATCTATCTTTTCAAAATGAATTCTTATTGATTATGTGGATTCAAGTGATTAGGTAACTCTTCATCATCTACCGATTCACGCCATACGTGTGCCCCAATATTGCTTAACTTCTCCATCAAGTGATCATAGCCACGATCAATATGGGCAACACCGCTGATCTCAGTCACACCGCTGGCAATCAAACCAGCAATGACAAGTGACGCCCCCGCGCGCAAATCGGTTGCCCGCACTTTGGCCCCTTGAAGATGCGTTGAGCCGGTTAAAATCGCCGAACGGCCTTCCACCTTCACATTGGCACCCATTCGACGCAATTCATCGACATGTTTAAAACGAGCACCGTAAATTGTATCGGTAATTAAACTTGTTCCTTCCGCCTGCGTCAGAAGACTTGTTAGCGGCTGCTGCAAATCTGTCGGAAAGCCCGGATAGACTAGCGTTTTAATATCCGCGCATTTTAATTTGTCAGAACTGCGTGAAACGAGCATCTGGTCTTCGCCTGTCTGCACATCGGCACCCATCTCACGTAATTTGGCCGTCAGTGATTCCACATGCTGTGGAATCACGTTGTCAATGATCAGCTCACGCCCTTGTGCCGCGCCAATAATCATAAAAGTTCCCGCTTCAATTCGATCAGGAATAATCATATGCCGGCAGCCATGCAGCCGATCAACGCCTTCAATGCGAATCACATCCGTACCCGCACCCTTAATCTTCGCTCCCATGCTTGTCAGCAGCGTCGCTACATCAATAATTTCTGGTTCCTTAGCCGCATTTTCGATGATGGTCTGCCCTTCTGCACGCACAGCAGCAAGCATAATATTAATGGTCGCACCGACACTAACCACATCTAAATAAATACGTGCGCCAAAAAGCCGTTCAGCTCGCAAATAAATAGCTCCACGTTCATTGGTCACCTGCGCGCCAAGTGCTTCAAATCCCTTAATATGCTGATCGATCGGACGCGGGCCAAGATTACAGCCGCCAGGAAGTCCAATGACCGCCCGATGGAACCGTCCGAGCATAGCCCCCATCAAATAATAGGAAGCCCGCAATTTTTTCACCGAACCGTTTGGAAGCGGCATATCAACCATATTCCGCGGATCAACAACCAATGTATGATCCGCATAGTCAATTTCACCGCCAATTTCCTGAAGCAATGTACAAAGTGTCCGGACATCTGAAATATCAGGCAGCATATCGATGGTCACCGGTGAGTCGGCCAGTATCGTTGCCGGAATTAAAGCAACTGCACTATTTTTCGCACCGCTGATTTGCACCGTACCCGTCAGTCTGTGACCGCCTTCAATCAAAAGTTTTTCCATATTCCGAATGACTTTCCTTTCCGCGCGATTTGCCCGTAAGCAGCCGATGCTAAACAAAAGAGCCCCTTATTTCACATCAACACTTATCTTATGTACAAAAAGGCAAGCGTTTCCTATTCCCCGGCTATTTAAAAAATTGGGCAAAGCTAAAGCCCGAACGGCAATTATGTCTAGAGCTTGTTTCTCCTGTATTCCACAACATTTTTATACTGTCTTCACGCAGCCTCAGCGAAACATCAATGCGTCATAATTCTTGTGCTTTAAACTGCGCTGTCAAACCATTTCATCGCCGCACAAAATTAACTGTCAAAACCAATTTGAGTATACCATAACTTATCAGAATAGTCCTGCTGGCCGAATCGAAAAAAGCAGAGAACCTACAGTTTGCCGCTGCTTTTCTTCGCTTGCTCATCCAGTGCCTGACGGACAGTGTGGAGCAGCTCACCAATATCGAATGGCTTAGGGAAGTAAGCCGCCGCACCGTTTTCTCTCGATTCAGCAAGCATCTCGTCATCACCATAAGCGGTCATAATCATAACCGCTGTCTCCGGGCTGATTTCCTTAATTTTCTTTAAGATTTCAACTCCACTCATACCTGGGATCCGCATGTCTAGAAGGACAAGACTCGGTTTTTCTTCAACAAGCAGCTTGAGCGCCTGAGTACCGTTCGCCGCTAAAAGTGTTTCGATCCCATCCTTCTTCAATATTTCCTTAATCAATATACGTATTCCGTATTGGTCATCGACGACGAGTACCCGATCCTTTAAGCAGACTGAATGCGCATTCTCTTGTTCGTTTGTCACTGTTTATGCCCTCTTTCTTCTATCCTTTCAATCATGTATAAGTTGCTATTAGTTTTTTCATTCCACGCGGCCCATTGTTTTTCCTGCAAAGAAAAGAAAAAAAGAGCCTTGCCGATTAAAAAACAATGCCCATCCTTCGTGTTGTTTTCAGCCGGGATTACGTAAAATGACGGCCTCGAATGCTCTTGGAAATGGTTTGACCCCCATAGCATCAAACAATAGCTAAAGAAATGGCATCGTTTATTTAACGTTTGCAGGACTCTTAACTGGCATTGATTTAAGCGCGTGAGAACAACTTATTCATTCACGTGTTTCATTGCTGCCTGAACAAATTCGCGAAAAAGGGGCTCAGGGCGCGTTGGACGGGACTTAAATTCCGGATGAAATTGGCAGGCGACAAACCAAGGATGATCCGGTAATTCAATCATTTCCACAAGATGGTTGTCCGGGCTAACTCCGGAAAAAATCAACCCGTTTTCCTTCATTGACTTACGGTATTGATTATTGAATTCATAGCGATGCCGATGCCGTTGGTAGATAATTTCCTTGCCGTATGCAGCATAAGCCTTTGTATCCTGCTTCAATTTGCAAGGATAGAGGCCAAGGCGCTGCGTACCGCCTAAATCCTCCACATCTTTCTGCTCCGGCAGTAAGTCAATAATTGGATCTTCGGAGGCCGCATTAAATTCTGCCGAATCTGCAGTTGTCATTCCCATGACATGACGAGCAAATTCAATCGAAGCGAGCTGCATGCCGAGACAAATTCCAAAGAATGGAATTTTATTTTCACGAGCATATTGAATAGCTAAAATCTTACCCTCAATTCCGCGATCACCAAATCCTCCGGGAACGATAATCCCCTGCACTTTTTTCAGAGCAGCGGCTACATTCTCCGGAAGCAGATCTTCAGAATTGATATACTCTACATGCACTTCCGTATCAAACGTATAACCGCCATGCTTCAATGCTTCCACAACAGAAATATAGGCATCCTGCAATTCGACATATTTGCCGACAAGTCCAATCGTGACTTTCTGCTTCGGATGCAGTACTTTCTCAACGAGATCGTGCCACTGGTTCATCTCCGCTTCAACCGCCGGAAGCTGAAGTTTCTCGCAGACAATATCATCCAAATGCTGTTCCTGAAGCTGGAGCGGCACCTGGTATAACGTCTCCGCGTCACGTGCTTCAATTACGGCGTTCTTGTCAATATCGCAGAACAATGCGATTTTATCTTTCATTTCCTGGGGAACAGGAAATTCAGTCCGGACGACAATCACATTTGGCTGAATGCCGAGACTGCGCAATTCTTTTACACTATGCTGTGTCGGTTTAGTCTTCATCTCGCCCGCCGCGTGCAAATAAGGAATCAGCGTACAATGGATATAGAGCACATTATCAAGGCCAACATCACTTTTAATCTGACGAATTGCTTCGAGAAAAGGGAGACTCTCGATGTCGCCCACTGTACCGCCAATCTCTGTAATGACAACATCGGCACTCGTTGTTTTGCCGGCGCGGAAGACGCGATCCTTGATTTCATTCGTAATATGCGGGATGACCTGAACCGTTCGCCCAAGATAATCGCCGCGCCGTTCTTTCTTCAACACGGATGAATAAATTTTGCCCGTCGTCACGTTGCTGTTCTTATTCAAATTGATATCGATAAACCGCTCATAATGACCAAGATCAAGATCAGTTTCTGCACCGTCATCGGTAACAAATACTTCACCATGCTGGTAAGGACTCATTGTCCCCGGATCAACGTTGATATACGGATCGAATTTTTGAATAGTGACACGCAGTCCTCTGTTCTTTAATAACCGGCCGAGTGAAGCGGCAGTAATGCCCTTACCGAGCGACGAGACAACGCCGCCCGTTACAAAGATATACTTTGTCATCCTGAATATAGTCCCCCTTATATAAAATGCAGGTGCCGTCTCAGATCATTCACTGTGACGAAGCCCGCTTCTCTAAAAAAAACTCAGCATCGACGGGTAAGCCCTATTACAACTAAAAAAAAAGCGACACCCTCACCGTATACGGGAGGGCTCGCTTTTATTTCTCGAACATATTCTTATAGCCCTTTGCAATTCTAACAAACTTAGCTTACAGGATCAAGTATCCGTTTTTTGGAAATGCCATTGCTTATTGAGTGCATTTGCCGATAAAAATTAATCGTCTTCGCTTTCATCAATCTCTACGTGACTGCGAATTCGATTCAAATCATCATCATCAAATGACTCATCGTCCTCATCGTCATCTTCAACTAACGGCTCATCATCGTCTATATCTTCATCGTCATCATAATCATCAAAGCCATCCGCGTCAATCTTATTCTTGCGATGCGTTGAATCACCGAGTGTCTTCGCTACATCATCCTCACGCTGTTCAAGCGGATACCAATTGCGCAGTGCCCAAAGATTGTGTCCGACATTTAGAAAACGACCATCCAGCGACAGAGTTGTATAAAGCCTTGCCAGCGTCTCGCCGTTATCTGCCTCAATTTCACCACTTTCAAAAACCAAATCAGCCAGTTCATAGAATGTTTTCGGTTCTTTATTGCTGCCTAACAGTATATCGTACATTTTATCTACTTTGGACTGTTCAACTACATGTTCTGCCACTGGAAACATCCTTTCCTTCCGATGCCTCTTGACAATAAGCTCTGATTGTTCTTACCTCTATCTGTACGAAGCACGCACAAAAAGGCTCATTGTAAGGTTATTCTTTAACTACAATAATCGGTTTCCTGCTGAAAATCAAGTCCTACCCGAGCAGATAGCCATTCCACACAAAGTATATCCATTCAATTGAGCGATCAGCCGTTCGAAAAATAATCCATCGGCCGATATACTCCGCGAGCGGATCGGTTATATTAACATTAACAGTTATAGATGCCCTTAGGGTAGGAGGATTTATCCGAATGATCGATTTATTAATCAGTGTAGTTTGCCTGCTCGTTCTTATTGTCCTTTTGCTTGCCGCTATTTGGCTAGATATTTACACAGGGATACGCTTGAAGCGGCCGCTTCTCCCCCCTGCCGTAACGATGCACAGTACGAACCAGATGCATTATTTTAGCGAAGGCCATGCGCTTTTCGCCGATATGCAGCAGGTAATCGAGCAAGCCACGCAACGTGTTTCGATATCTTTTTTTATCTTCGAAACGGATCCTGTTGGTATGAAATGGCTGAACCTGCTCGAGAAAAAGGCACGGCAAGGCGTGACGGTGCGTCTGCTCGTTGATTTTCTCAACAGTCGCCCGCTGCGGCCGCATCTCGCCCGTCTGCGTGCGGCGGGAGTTGTCGTTGCCTTTTCTGGCAAGCCGCGTTTTCCGTTTACTTTTTACTACCTGAATCGGCGCAATCACCGCAAACTGCTGATCGTCGATGGTCAAATCGGCTACTTCGGAGGATTTAACGTCGGCATGGCCTATCTTGGCAATGATCCGCTGATGGGCAATTGGCATGATAATCATCTTCGTGTTGATGGCGATGGAGCCGCCCAACTTGAACAGATTTTCGAAGCTGATTGGCACCGTGCAACGGGCAGTCGTTTTACTTTGACTCCCGCCGCTTATCCAAATAACGGCGGTTCCGCGCTCGACTTAGTCGCTACCAATGCCAATCAGGCCGAAACGCTTCTGGTCAACTATTTCCGCAGCGCACATACTTCGATAATTATATGTTCGCCTTATTTTGTCCCAAGCAGAAAATTGTTCAATGTCCTTTTGGAATGTCTGGCGGACGGCATCCGTTTGTCCATTCTTGTGCCAATGAAGGCTGATCATGCCCTTGTGAAACCGGCTGCTTTCCACTATCTAGCCCCGCTTGTTGAAAAAGGGGCGCATCTTTACCAATTTCACCAAGGTTTTTATCATGCCAAGATTTTCATCGTCGATCAAAAGCGATTCTATATTGGTTCGGCCAATTTTGATCAGCGCAGCCTATTTTGGAATGACGAGGTGTTCGGTTTCTGTGATGACTGCTCTCTCGCCCGCCAATTGGTCGATCAATTTGAGCATGAGTCTGCCGAGCAATCGTCCGAGCTGACGAAGACTGATGTTTCCAACCGTTCTTGGCTGGAGCGTGTCCAGACCATCTGCACGCTTCCTTTTCACTTTTTTTTATAAAAAGACAGGCCGAGCGTCGATTAACGAGGCAAATATGGATACTGTTTGGGCAAACAGCGCTCAAACGGTGCTACTCTGTAGACAACGCGTACTACTCTGTAGACAAACACACCTACTCTGTAGACAAACGCACCTACTCTGTAGACAACGCGTACTACTCTGTA
>JBDNRH010000025.1:0-44133 GCA_047718535.1 Sporolactobacillus sp. | reverse complement strand
ATGATGCTCTCGGTGTAAGTTATCCATCGTTATAAATACCGGGAATTCAGGATTATTGCAAGATTTTTGGACAAACTGCTGTCCAACTATCAAAAACAACTGAAGAAAGTGGCAGACTAGGCTAATTTATTCAAGATAAGCGTAGAACCAGCTAGGGATTGGGACACTTTTCTATCATTCAAGTTTTAGTTATATATTGTGTTTTCAATTTTTTTACCGTGAATCAACCGCAAATTTTGCAGCTGATTCACTCCAAAAGCAGCCGTCAGCCCTTGCCATGACTGGGGTTTCGGCTGCTTTTGTTTGTCATAACTTTGTAGGGAAAACTAGTTTTTTCACGATCTCCCGAGGTTTAATGATCTTTTCTGTAGAATGAATAAAAACGATGGCTCAGTAACTCATCAATAATTTGGTAAGACTATTATAATGTATTACCTAAAATAATTCAGCGCATATACTAGAAACGTACATTAGACACTGGTCAATTGCTGAGGAACATTATAAAATAATAGGGGTACTCACAGTTGGTATTTGCTTTATTAGCACCTAAGACAATACTATAAATCGCTTGCAAAAGCATAACCGGATTTTGAATTTAGAGGTCAATCTCACGCATTGACATATTTAGTAATACACAAAAAGAAGAAAAGAATCTCCAGTGCCCTCCTGGAAATCAGGTGGGCACTTATTTACGCATACATATTATGGGGAATACAGTTGCGACACCGGAGGAATTATTTCATGGGCAAAACATACGGATACATTCGCGTCTCATCAAGGGATCAGAACGAGGATCGGCAGCTTCTCGCCATGCGGAACTTTCCCATTCCAGACACGCAAATTTATATGGATAAACTCAGCGGTAAAGACTTCAATCGACCGCAGTACCAGAAAATAATTCGTAAATTGAAGGCGGGAGACGTTTTAGTCATAAAGAGCATCGACAGACTAGGCAGAAATTATAAGGAAATTCTCGAGCAGTGGAGAATTATAACGAAAGAAAAACAAGCAGATATGATTGTTTTAGACATGCCATTGCTAGAGACAAGAAGAAACAAAGACTTAACAGGCACATTAATTGCAGATATAGTTTTACAACTATTATCCTATGTTGCGCAAACGGAACGAGAATTCATCCGTCAACGGCAAAAAGAAGGAATTGCAGCAGCAAAAAAACGAGGCATTCGCTTCGGGCGACCACCCATTCCAAAGCCCAAGAATTTCAAGCAAATTAAAGAGAAATGGCAAGCCAAAAAATTGTCTTCCCGTGAAGCTGCCAAATGCCTAGGTGTTTCTCAAGACACGTTTCTACGTTGGATACGTAAATAATCAGCTAATTTGACAGAAAAAGTAGACTTTTTTCGGATGTAATTTTTCATTCACATTCACTCAAAACTAAGTGTCAACCACTTAAAATTTAACAATTTCATGTTTTTTTATAACAATTTTAGTATAGCAGGTGATGAGCGTAAAAGTCTACTTTTTGCGTAGCACTCCAGCTAAAGATGATTATTAATAGTAACATAATATACAAAAAAGGCTGAAGTTCTTGTCGACGCGTCATTCAGGGGGGGATTTGTTAAGTAAAGAGCGACGGGATGTAATCGTGAACACTCGCTAAGTGCAGTATAACTAATAGAGGGGATAGAATGGATCATCGGATTAACAGCGACGTATATAATAAAAACGGAGCACTTCTTGTTTCACAAGGGACAACGGTTTCCGCAGATACGTATTCACGACTAAAACAGCTTCTTAAGCAAGGCGCAGTGACGTTTGATCAAGAATCGAAAGTCAAGAACCATCAGTGCGTTTTTGAAGAAAGCAGAAAATATGTAAGAAAAGAATTTAATAAAATTAATAACCAATTGTTTAAGCGTTCAGTGGCCCTCACTCAAGATGTTGTCTTCTGCGCAAAGGAAAAACCCTATAGGATTTTAATTCAGACATTAAGCAACTATATGGAATCCTGGGTTTATTCTCATTCTATCAATGTGTCGCTCATCTCTTTGATAATTGCCGACGCATTGCAACTCGAAAATACTTATAAACATGAAATCGCTTTGGGTGCTGTCCTGCATGATATAGGGAAATTATTAATTCCCAAATCAATATTGATGAAAAAGGGAAAATTGACAGACGCTGAGTTTGTTTTAATCAAGCAACATTGCGAATTAGGGCTTGATCTCATCAAAGACTACCATTTACCGGAAACAATCTCAGACATCGTTTATAAACATCATGAGCGTATGGATGGAAGTGGTTACCCGCAAGGATTACAAGCCGGTCAGATTCCGCTGCATTGTCAAATTGTAATTGTTGCTGATGTCATTGATGCAATTACCTCCTATCGCCCGTATAAAAAAATGAAGGATATTGAATTTGCTCTATCGGAATTAAACAAAGAACCCGAAAAGTATAATAAAGAAATTATAGCGATTGTTGCGTCATTTGTTTCTTGATAATAAGGCTCAATAATTGTGATTAAAAAATTCAGATTATTAAAAATTCAATCGATTAACATTGCTTTATAAGCCTATAACAGGGGCGCTTTTTTTTCGCCAATAGCCGTCTTCCGACTACTCACCATCTATTCGTTTAATGGTTACGGTGGTTCCTTTGTCGATTTCTGAAGCGACGTCTAGACGTAACGAAAGCCGGTCAGCGACTTCCTTCGCTAGGAAAAAGCCGAGACCGGTTGCTTTCTTCTCGCGGCGGCCGTTGTAGCCAGTAAACCCATGTTCGAACAGACGCGGTAAATCTTCTTCTAAAATACCGATGCCGGTGTCACTGATTTGAATCGTGCGCGCATGAATGACAATACTCACTTTACCTTGTTTTGTGTATTTGACGGCATTGCTTATAATTTGTTCAAGAGCAAATAAAAGCCATTTTTCATCGGTTGTCCAAATGGCATCCCCTTCGATGGTGACACCGAGTCCCTTGTGAATGAACAGTGGGGCGAATTTACGCACAATAGTTTGAACAAGCGGTTTGATTGGTACGTGGGTAAAGCGGTAGTCCGTTTGTTCATGATTCAGGCGCAAGTAATGCAGCAGCATATCGAGATAATTTTCCAGCTGGAATGTTTGATCCTTCACGTCATCTTTCGTGAAATCACCGGTCTGCCCCATCAAATCAAGGACGGAGAGCGGGACCTTCATTTGATGGCTCCAGATGCGAACCACATCGGTTAAGTCCGTATCAAATTTCGTCATCGCGGCGATTTTTTTTTCGTAATAGTTTTTTTGCTCCTCAAGCAGCTGCAACAGATCGTATTCAGCCTGCGACTGCGCGGATAAATCAATCTGCGGGACGATTTGTTGCAGACGCTCATTGTGACGGCGTCGAAACAGGTAGTAATCATAGCTGCTGAACAGGGTCAAGACGGTCACACCAAATAGCAGGCTTGACCAGAACGTGTGCATCGGCAGCCCGCGCAGATAGAAGGTCAGACCGATGACGACGATAATGAAAAAAACAGCAGAGATATAGGGCTTGCGTTCACGCCAGTACATAGCCGACACCCCGCACGGTGGCAATAGAATCAAAGCCGATCGTATTCAATTTCTTGCGCATGCGGGCGATATTGACTTGCAGCGCATTGGCATCAATATAGTCATCTGACTCCCAGAGCCTGGCCAGCAGCACATCTTTAGACACCGTTTGGTTCGGCTGTTCGAACAACGTCCGCAATAGTTTGGCTTCGGTTGGCGTCAAGTCAACTTTGGCATGTGCTTTTTTTAATTCGCTGCCTTCTAGGACGAAGCCGTTAAAGGTCAATTGAGACTGAGAGAAGTTATAGGTCCGGCGCAGCAGGGCATTGATCTTTGCCTTCAGCACATCGATCGAAAATGGTTTGGTAACGTAATCGTCAGCGCCCATATTCATCGCCATCACTTGATTCATATCATCGTCGGCTGAGCTGAGAAAGATGATCGGGGTGGTCATTTTTTTACGAATTTCAGTTGTCCAGTAAAAGCCGTTGAAATAAGGCAAGCTAATGTCCATTAAAATTAAATCCGGATCCTCTGTTTCAATTTCCTGACGGACGCTGCGAAAATTTTGCACGGCAACAACCGTGTAGTCTGTCAGTACGGACGTCAGTTGTTTTACAAGCGCTGCGTCGTCTTCCACGATAAATAATTTTTTCATCGAAAACGCTCCTATGTGATCAACTATCTTCATTCTACTGATTATCCGAGGTCGGAACAAATAAATTAGAAAAACTTGGCTCTGCCGAGTCCTTTGGACGAAGGCGGAGCCTTAGCTTAGTCCCGCTGAAATCTATATACTTCTTAACGTATTAGAAAAAAGGCCGCTCTCTTAAGAGAGCGGCCTTGATAGCACTTAACGCTCAACCAATCGATAATAGGCGCGACTCGTCTGTTTATAAATGAGATAGTAGATAGCGGCAATGACCGCCAGGGTTCCGGCACTCGTGGCCAGCAGCAGGCTTAGATGCGTCGTTCCAAACAGACTAATGAGCTTTTGAATCATGAGGAAGGCGAAGCCAAAGTGAAAAGCGGCGATGACAATCGGCAGGAAGAAGACGAGCAGCACTTGTGAACGAATCGTTTGCCGCACTTCCGCACGGCTCAGCCCGACTTCCTGAAGGATTCTGAAACTGCGTTTATCCTGCTCGCCTTCAGAAATCTGCTTATAGTAGATGATGAGGGCCGTGCCGAGGATAAAGGTGAATCCCAAGATTAAACCGATGAACAAGAATCCGCCGGCGAAAGCGAAAAATTGTTTCTGCACGTCAGCATAGCTTCTTACAGATGGGGCAGTGCCGCTAAGTGCCTGTTCATTCTCCGTCTTGATATGTTGAATCCCTTTTTGTCCATCAACGCGATAGCTAGATAAGGCCAGTGCGAGCTTCTTCGCCTCTTTTGCAGGCATATCGGCGTTAATCGTTGTTTCCATATGAAGCGGGGTGTATTGACCGCCCGCCGCCTTGGAGGCAGCATCAAGAATTGGCTGAATCTGCGCGTTCGACGGCACAATCAGAATGAGCCAATTGGACGCTGTCATCGAAAGCGATGGAAAGTTGCGAATTCGATTAATCTTCTGGCTGATGTTGAAGGTGTGTGTGCCAAACGTCACTTGCTGCCCATTGAAAGAGCCAATGACCGGATAAGCGACGGCTTCATTTCCATGCAGGTGAAGGGAGTTTCCACTCAGCTGCTCGTAAGTATGGGCAGTCATGAAGTTAACGGCGGTTAAATGGGAAAGGTTTTGCTTCATGTCAAATTTTCCGTCGATCATCGATCCGAGTAAACTGCCGGACATCTCGTAGCTAATTCGATGCTTCAAGGTAATTCCATTGGCTTTTGCCACATGATTGACAAAGGCATTGCTTCGCTGCTGCGTTGTATCAACCGTTATAATGGTGTTGCGAACGAAGTAACCATGCAAAATACCATTGATGCTGGCGTAAAGGCCGACGGTTGTCGCCAGGGTAACGACCGTCATTGTCACAAGAATCGTGATATTGGCAAGACCAATGGCGTTTTGCTTCATGCGGTAGAGCATGCTGGACACCGTAATGAAATGTTTCGGTTGATAATAATAGTTTTTATTCTTTTTCTGCCGTTTAAGCAACCAAATGGTAAAACTCATATAGAACAAGAAAGTGCCGGCAATGACAAACAAGACAGCAATAAAAAACTTTGTCAGCGCATCGAGCGGTGTTGTCACTGTGACGGCAAGATAATAGCCGATGGCGAGTGAAATGATGCTAAGCAGCGCAAGTAAACGAGAGGCTTTCGGTTCTTTTTCGCCCTTATTTACATTCCGAAGCAGGTCGAGGCCGGATTGCCGGTGGATCGAAACCGTGCCGATAATCATCAGCAGCAGGTAAATAGATGCGAAAATGATTGCCACAAGCGCGACGGCGAGCGGACTCCACCGCAGGTCAAAGTAATTGGCACCAAGCAGATGAATTAAAATGAGATAGAAAAATTTAGCCAAGATAATGCCTAAGACCGTTCCGGCAATCACGGTCACAAGGAGCATGAAGAATAGTTCTAAAATGGAGATACGGACGATCTGGCTTTTTTTCAGACCAAGAATATGATAGAGTCCAAATTCTTTTGTCCGCCGTTTCAACAAGAAGCGATAGCTATAAATCATAAAGATAGTAGCAAAAAGTGCCAAAATTATAAAACCAAAGCCGAGCAGCAGCGTAAAGCTTTGTGCGCCTTCTAGTTTTTTCAAACTCGGGCTAAATAATATTGTGGCGATAATCATATTCATAATGAACATGACGACGCTCGAGAGACAAAAAGGGAGGAAATGACTGGCAGAATGGCGGATATTACGGCTCGCTAACTTCACGTAAAACAATTTATCGCACCTCCGTTCCGAGAAGATTGGTCATTGTCATGCTGATTTCCTGCATGAACGTGGCAGGCTCTCGATGACCACGGTAGAGCTGATGGAAGATGCGGCCATCCTTAATAAATAGCACACGTTTGGCATGACTGGCAGCGATGGCCGAATGCGTGACCATGAGGATTGTCTGACCAGCTTCATTAATTTCTTCAAGAAGAGAAAGGAGACTCTCGCTATTCTTAAAATCAAGGGCAGCGGTCGGTTCATCGGCAAGGATAAGCTCGGGCTCGGTGATTAAGGCACGGGCAATGGCGACGCGCTGTTTCTGACCACCGGATAATTCGAACGGCTGTTTGTTCAGCAGATCGGCAATATCAATTTTCGGAGCCAGCGCTTCTAAGCGTTGTTCCATCACGTGAACGTTCTTTCGACCAAGAACGAGTGGCAAGAAAATATTATCGCGAACTGACAGTGTATCAAGCAGATTGAAGTCCTGAAAAATGAATCCCAAATGGCTGCGGCGAAATTCGGCCAGTTTGTTTTCTTTAATTCGGGTGACCTCCTGACCGTTCAGAATGACCGATCCGGATGTTGGTTTTTCGAGCGTTGCCAGCGTGTTCAGCAAGGTTGTTTTTCCCGAACCGCTTTCCCCCATGATGGCGATGTATTCACCCTTCTCAACGCTAAAGGTCACGTCCTGCAAGGCGGTTGTTTTTTCTCTACTGAAGCGAGTCTGGAAGACTTTCTGTAAGTGATTGACTTGTAATAACATGCGATCGGCTCCTATGACTGATTTTATTTGATGTATTTAGTGTACAGCCGATCACAGGGGTTCTAGCTTACAGTCTTATTGCCCGGTCTTACAGAATTGTCAGTTTGGCACGAATGGAGACCAATGTTGAGCATCAAATAGTCTTAAGAGACGACGGGCCGATCGGTAGTGAATCAACCGAGACACTTATATTCGCGTGTTCCTTCAGTGTATTCAGCTGCTTCTGTCCCGGACGCTCGGCGGCAAGCACCTTCATGACCGCAATCCACGCCTCTTGATGATTCCCTCCTAGTTTGGAGAAAATCGCTTTCATTTGTTCGCGCTGAACAGTGCTAAGCGTTGTTTCTAACTTTTTACCTGAATCGGTTAAGTACAAATTTTTATAACGCTTATCAAAGGAAGCCTGAACAGTGCGGATTAATTGTTTATCTTGTAATTGTCTTAACGGCAGATTGAGTGCTTGCTTAGAGACTTCCAATACGGACAGCAATTCGTTGACTGTAATGCCGGGCACGCGGGCAATAAAATAAAGAATCCGGTGATGGACTCGCTGTATGCCATATTTTTCAATGATTTGATCTGGTTTTTCTGTAAACGTCCGATAACCGAAATAAAAGAGCTGCAAAACTTCATTTAATTGTGTGTCTTCTTCAGTCAAAATGTTCCGACTCCTCTCTTCTTGGATTAGTAGTATACCATAACCCGTCATGTATTGACACTTATTAGGTCAATATATTTGACCTAAATGGAGAAATCCATTATGCTGTTTATAGGTCAACAGCATTGACCTTGTTAGAAAAAATATGCAAAAGTGAGGCGCTTGTCACATGACACAGACGTATACGATTGGACGATATCTTACGGACAGATTGGCAGAACTCGGCATTCGTCACATCTTCGGCGTTCCTGGCGACTATAATCTTTCATTCCTTGACACGATCGTGCAGCATCCGGCTTTGGAATGGGTCGGTAATTGTAATGAATTAAATGCGGCCTATGCAGCAGACGGTTACGCAAGACTGCATGGCATTGCCGCATTGGTCACAACGTATGGTGTCGGTGAGCTGAGTGCGGTGAACGGCATTGCCGGTGCTTATGCTGAAGAAGTACCGGTAGTTAAAATTACGGGATCACCAACGACTAAAGTCACTAGCGAAGGACGACTTGTGCATCATACGCTCGGTGATGGTGACTTTCAGCATTTCACGAGAATGTATCAAGAGGTGACCGCCGCGTCGGCCATTTTGAACGCGGATACGGCTTGCGAGGAAATCGACCGGCTGCTGCGGATATGTGTCAATGAAAGCCGACCGGTTTATATGAATCTGCCGGTGGATGTACACGGCTTGCCAGCCGATCCACCGATCGCCCCTTTGCTGAATGAAGCACAAGCAGCGCAGCCAAAAGTCAAGCAAGAGCTGCTTGATGCGCTCCTCCCAGCCATTGAGCAGGCGAAAACGCCTGTCATTCTGGCTGATTATCAAGTGGACCGTTTCCATGCGCAGCAAGCGCTCCAGCACATAGCGAAAGAGAGCGGTTTTCCGGTCGCGACGTTAAGCATGGGTAAGGGGATTTATAATGAGGAAGACGCGCAGTTTATTGGTGTCTACAGCGGGAAAACAAGTCCTGATTATTTGCGTCAGCGTGTCGATACAGCAGATTGTGTTCTTTTAGTTGGTGTCAAACTGACCGATTCGATTACAAGTGGATTTTCGCAAGGATTTAATCAGGATGCTGTAATTGCCATTGAGCCGAATAAGGTCATCTATCAGGGGAAAGAATTTAATGGGATTCGCATGGAAGAAACATTGGAGCTGCTGGCGGAGCATTTGCAGCCGCGTGCTAGCGAGACACTCAATCTTGTCTCTTTATCTGACCGAGTGGCTCAGAAGGGAGAGCCTTTCTATTTTGAACCGACGCGGAAATTGGAACAAGATCGTTTTTGGAAAATGATGACGTTATTTATTCAAGAAAATGATGTTGTCATTGCTGATCAAGGAACGTCTTACTTTGGATTCGAGACGATACCTCTCAAAAAAGGCGTATCGTTCGTTGGCCAGCCGCTCTGGGGATCAATTGGTTATACGCTTCCTGCTCTTCTCGGCACACAGCTCGCCAATCAAGAGCGACGGAATATCCTGCTCATTGGCGACGGGGCGTTCCAGCTTACGTTCCAAGAACTCTCCACAATGATTCGTCTGCACCTTCATCCGGTTATATTTGCCATCAATAACGATGGATATACGGTTGAGCGCTCGATTCATGGCCCGGAAGAATGCTATAACGACATTCAAATGTGGCATTATAATCAGATTCCTGCCGTCTTCGGTGCCGATAATCAGGTGAAAAGTTATCAAATAACGACTGAAGGCGAGATGGCGGAGGCCTTGAAAGATATGGTGGCTCATCCAGATAATTTGCGCTTTGCTGAAGTGATCATGGAAAAGATGGATATGCCGAAATTGCTTAGCGTACTCGGGAAAATTTTTGCGGCGCAGAACGACTAAAGGCAGAGTCCTAGCTTGTCTTATACTTAGTTCCGCTGAGAGTTTTAAACTTTATTAGAAAAAAATAAAAGACGGATGCAAACTTTAGATTTGCATCCGTCTTTTTAAGTGAAAATTTATTTTTTGTGTTGCGCAGCGGCAGCCGCTTTCTGCTCGGCGGCTTTACGCATCATCGCCGCTTGCTTCTGCATCGCTTTCTGCATTTTCTGCAAGTCTTCTGTCGTCATCACGCGATGCGCGGTAGGTAAATAGAAGACGTTTGTCTTCGAAATTTGCCGATTGTTCTGGCCGCTAAACGGAAAGAGAATACGGTAAAATTTGTTCTTGAACACGTATTTTTTCTTCTCAATTAGAAGATAGGGTGATTGAGTAGTTGTTTTGATTATGGTCTTGTCAGTGATTCCGGAATGCTTCATTTTAGGTTTTCCTTGGCTTGCTGCGTTATATAGATAAATCGGATCCTTTCCGATATCATGATGAAGCAAAATAAAAGGAATTGCAGCGGTTTGCTTAGAAGCGGGAATGACAGAATAGATCGGTTTATAGGTGATCGACACTTTATTTTTCATACCGAAGTGACTGTGTTCATTTAAAACAGTCAGCGTTTCGCTGCCGAGTAAGACAATCAGCGACAAAACAATCAGCAGTCCATTCGTGGCTTTATGCCGGGAAAACCATTTTCCCCCACCGGAAAGAACAAAATAGACGAACAAAATTGCACTGATGATTGAAAGAATTAAAATCATTTTTTCACTTCCTAATCTCTAATTATGAACGCGTTTGACACACGATTGATTATTGAGCAGTCGATTTGCTAGTGGCCGCTTTCCGTTTTCCTTGTATAAAGAATGTCAATAAAAGCGTGAGCAGGCAGAAACAGACGGCAACAAGAAAGGCAGCATTCATCCCGTTAAGCGCAGCGTCGATCATTTTATGACCGTATTGCACAGGGTCGGTGGTTCGCAAATCGGCATGCGGCTTGTCTGTTTTAGTCACATTTGTCAATACGCTAATGAGGATGGCTGTTCCAATCGAACCGGCCACGGTACGAATTGTATTATTGACAGCCGAGCCGTGACTCATCATCGTATTTGGCAAGGCATTCATACCAGCGGTTGTAATCGGCATCATGACCATTGAAATGCCAAGGAAGCGGATGGCATAAAAAATGACGATCGACGTGATGCTCGTATGATTGGTTAGAAACATGAATGGCAACGTGCCCGCTGTAAGGACAGTAATGCCAGCAATGGCCAGTTTACGCGCACCAATGCGGTCGAAAATGATTCCGGTAATAGGGCTCATAAAACACATCACTAAGGCTCCTGGGAGCAGCATCAGTCCGGAATGAAGAGCACTCTCACCGCGAATGTTCTGGATGTATAGGGGGAGGACAAGCTCCGCGCCAATCATGGCCATCATCACAAAGCTGCTGATGATAACAGACAAGGCAAAGATCGGTGATTTAAACACACGCAGTTCAAGCATCGGTTCTTTGATGGCCAGCTGGCGCCAAATAAACAGACCAACGAAAATGACGCCGACGATTAGCCAGAAAATAACGGTGAAGCTGGACCAGCCATCATTACCAACTTCACTGAATCCGTATAGCAATCCGCCAAATCCAGTGGTGGACAGAATAATGGACAGATAGTCAATTTTCGGTGAAGTGAGCTGAACGACTTTTTTCATCGCAAACAAAGCGAGAATAATGACTGCCACCGTAATCGGAATAATCATATAGAAGAGATCACGCCATGAATAGGAATCGACAATCCATCCGGAAAGTGTAGGGCCGATTGCCGGAGCAAACATAATAACCAAACCGACTAGCCCCATGGCAATGCCTCTTTTTTCGCGTGGAAAAATAAGCAGGAAGATCGTCTGCATCAGTGGCATCATAATCCCGGCGCCTGACGCCTGAACAATACGGCCGAGCAGTAGGATTGAGAAATTTGGCGCAACAGCGGCGAGTATCGTACCAATTAGAAAAATAGTCATGGATAGAATATAGAGCCATTTGGAACTGAACTTATTGATCAGAAGCGCTGTAACCGGGATCATAATACCATTCATCAATAAGAATGCGGTTGTCAGCCATTGACCGGATGACGCAGTAATATGAAAGTCCTT
Source organism: Sporolactobacillus sp. (assembly GCA_047718535.1). GTDB lineage: Bacteria > Bacillota > Bacilli > Bacillales > Sporolactobacillaceae > Sporolactobacillus. Next base: position 32,385 of record JBDNRH010000025.1, on the reverse strand, counting down.
CATGATATCGGGGAGCGCGGTTGCCAGTAATGTCTGGTTCAAAATCGTACAAAAAGCGCCAATCAACATAACAATAATTAGTAGTGTTCTGTTATATGGATGTCCATCACTGTCGACAGGACGTGTTGCTGTGCTCATACAATAATTCTCCTCACATTATAATGAAATTAGAAAGAACATCTCTATTACAGAATGCCCTGATATAGAGAATACATGAAATAGACTATACTTTCCATATGAACGCTTCATGAACATCGCTCACAATGAGTCAAAAAAATTTTCACATCAGTGCAAAAGACTGCTGCCATAAAATATAAAGCAACAGGTGGTATAATAATCATTGTATGATTTTCAGGCAATCGTTTGAGCTGTTACACGCGGGCACGAACCTTGCGGGCAGACGAAAATTTTTTCACTAAAAATTTATGGACGCCAATCGCTGGCGTACAGTGGAGAATGATTGGCATATAGGAAAGGGGGCCGTTTACGTGATGAATTCACTGATCATGTTTGTTGGAATTGGACTTGCAGCGGGTATCATCGGTGCTATTTTCGGTATTGGCGGCGGCATGATCATTACACCAATACTGACTTTGCTGCTTGGCCTAGATATTAAATATGCGATTGGGGCAAGTATTATCGCGGTCATTGCTACAAGTTCCGGAGCGACAATTGCCTATTTAAAAGATGATATGCTGAATTTACGTGTCGGCATGTTTCTGGAAATTGCGACGACAATTGGTGCAATCGTCGGTGCGATACTGACGGGTGTGCTTCCTTCCAGTATTCTGTATGTTTTATTCGGCGCACTGCTTGTCTTTTCCAGCTATAATATGGTCCGCAAGCTGCGGTCTGGTAAGGAAGTAGTGACTGATGTAGCTCCAGACGCATTGTCGACTCGACTGAAATTAAATGGCTATTACTACGATAATGCAGTCAATAAAAAGGTGACCTATCAAGTGTCTCACGTATCCGGCGGTTTCGCGATGATGCTTTGTGCAGGAATTGCCAGTGGTTTGCTTGGCATTGGCAGTGGCGCGTTCAAAGTGATCGCGATGGATACGATTATGAAGATGCCGCTCAAGCCCTCGAGCGCGACAAGTAATTTGATGATGGGGGTGACAGCCGCAGCCAGCGCCACGGTCTATTTCTTCAATGGCTCAATCGAACCGACGATTGCGGCGCCACTGTCGCTCGGTATACTTGTCGGTGCGCTGCTCGGTTCACGAATCATGAAGAGGATGCGGGCGCGCGTACTGCGCATGTTGTTCATACCGATTCTTTTCTATATTGGCGTGCAAATGCTGGTTAAGGGATTTGGGGTGACGATTTAATATGTCTGACGATCAAACGAAAATGATGTCCGATGAAGAATTGAAAAAAGCACAGAAAATGGATCAAATTGAACGCATCATTGGCCATGTTCTGCGGATCGGTGTCGGTCTTTCCGCTTTTGTCATTGTGGCTGGGATTATCGCGGGATTGTTCGCTGGGGAGACTGGTTATCGTGGGACGACATTTCCGAAGACGCCATCCGCGATTCTTTCCGGCCTTATCCTGCTTAAACCGCTTGCCATCCTAATGACGGGTCTGTTTCTGCTTATTCTGACACCGGTCCTACGCGTCGCCGTGTCGATTTACGCGTTTGCCGTTGAGAAAGACTATCTCTATGTGTGGATTACGACAATCGTATTGTTTATTCTTGTAATTGCGATGTGGATTGGTTATATGGGACATTAATTCGGTGACGATGGTGTATTTGACCAATGTAAAAGATAATCTACTGAAAAGAGGCGTGCCGAGCGTTCGTTCGGTAGGCCTTTTCCTTTTCCAATATCGAACGCCTACTTACTGATGGCATCGTAGGCGCGGCCGATTTGATCACAATGATCCATGAAGACAGAAACAATCGTTGGATCAAATTGCGTGCCTTTGCCGGAAGCAATGATTTTGACTGATTGCTCATGAGAGTAGGCAGGCTTATACACGCGTTTGGCACGCAGTGCATCATAGACATCGGCTACGGCGGCAATTCGTGCGCAAAGCGGGATGGCTGAGCCCGCCAGCCGATCCGGATAGCCTTGGCCATCCCAGCGTTCGTGATGATAACGGGTAATCGCGACGGCGAAAGTGAAAAAAGGATTCGATGGATACGTGTCTTGCAGACGGGCCAGTGCTTCTGCGCCTATTGTTGTATGTTTCTTCATCTCTGCAAATTCTTCAGCCGTCAATTTGCCTGGTTTTAACAAAATTTTATCAGGTATTGCAACTTTTCCGATATCATGCAGGGGACTTGATTTATACATTGTTTCGATGAATGCATCGTCAATGATTTGTTTATAGGATGGGAGCTGACTCAATTTCTCCGCCAATAATTTGCATAAAATGGCCATATGGGAAACGTGCGAACCCGTCTCTGCGTCGCGTGATTCAAGAAGCTGGACAAGCGCGTAAATGGTCGCCAGTTGAGCATCCTTCAGCAAATTATCTTTATGCAGACTTCGTGCATATTCATGCCGTGAATAATTAGCGAAGACACTGACTGTTATAGCGACTAACAAATAAATGGCTAGCCTTAGGAGCCAATTGCTCGTCGACTGGCTTAAATGTTCGGATACATTGAGTGGCATAAAGGGGCCAACGAGCAAGGCACTGAAAACGGTGTGCAGATAGACACGGCTGCCACTGCTTGTTGTTGCTGCCAGAACAATGGGTAGATACATCAAATTCGCGTAAACGGTCGCTGTGCCACCAGTCATATAGACACAAATTGCAATAAGAATCGATCCGCCATAGCAGGCGGCAAAGAACAGCGGCGGATGGGCACTGAGTTGAAGAAAGATGCGAAATTTATCGGCCATGTTAAACCCTTTTTTGAAATCCCTTTCATATTTTTTTGAAATGAATTCCCCGACAAGCAAGAGAAAGAAAACTATGCTATTAACTATACCTGTCCTAGGATCCTTCGTCAAAAAAATTTACCTAGTACCATCATGGCCATAATCTATAATTCTGCATCTCGGACACAGTCTATCTATGCTTTTCTGCGTTGGTAATATTGCGCCTGAGCATCCCAAAGCGCCACGTAAAGGCCAGCTTTGTCCTCAAGCAATCGGTCATGCGTTCCGTGCTGAATAATTTGTCCGCTGTCGAAGACAAGAATCTGATCACAGAATCGGCATGAGGCAAGTCGATGTGAAATATAAATGGCCGTTTGGCCTACAGTCAGGGCTTGGAATCTTGAGTAGATGTCATATTCTGCAATCGGATCGAGGGCGGCGGTTGGTTCATCGAGGATGATGAACGGCGCATGCTTGTACAGTGCGCGAGCAATGGCGATTTTCTGAGCCTCCCCTCCGGATATATCTTCGCCGTCAGCATCAATTTTATAAAGCGGGGTGTCAAGACCCTTCGGCATACGCGTGATCCGTTCCTTTACGCCGGCTTTGTCCAGACAGTCATTGACATCGGCAGGATTATAAGTCATGTTCGTTGCTACATTCTGTCCGGCAGAGAAAGCAAATAACTGAAAGTCTTGAAAAATGACGGAGAACAAGGTTAGATATTGCTGATAATCATATTTTTGTATCGAGATGCCGTTGAGCAGTATGTCTCCCTCGCTTGGATCGTAGAGACGGCAGAGCAGCTTGATGAACGTGGTCTTACCCGATCCGTTTCGACCGACAACAGCAAAGTGTGTACCAATACTCAGCTTAACGGAAACGTGACGCAAGGCATAGGTTGCTGCACCCGGATATTTGAAAGAGACATCACGGAATTCAATGCAGTAATCGTTGTCAGAGCGTTTCTCGACGGGCAATGTGCCTTCGTATTTCGTACTTTTCGTATTAATAAAATCGATGTATAGCACAAGGGCATCACCTGTCATCCATAAATCAGCGCCTGCACCGATCCAACTGGATAAGCTGGTGGTGAATTGACTGATCGCGCCGACATATTGAACGACGAAGCCAACACTAATCAAACCCGCGAGCGCCTTCAAACCAACGAAAAGATAGACTAGACCGCTGATTAGCGAAGAAAACAGGGCTTCGGTGAGACCGCTTTTTCCTTGCAGACGGCCAAGACGGAGCAAGACAGGCACAAAGGCGTCGCTGAACGTCTGAAAAGCATCATTGAGCAGGGGCTGCTGGCGATAGAGGCGAATATCCTTGCCCGTCTCATGATTATGCATGAACTGAGAATAAAAATGATAGCGACGATTGGCAACGATAACATCATCTAGATCCTTTAAAAGCGCATGATTCAATTGTGCTGTCGCAATCAGCGAGTACCCAGACGTAATCAGAATTAAAAGAATCATGACAGCGGCAATCCACGGTGAATTGATCCATAAAGATGCCTTAGCCGGTGTGAAAAAAGCAGTCCAGGCGAGGATGACGGCAATACCAACGGTGAAGCTGGCGGATAGGAGATCGGCCAATGATTTGACTAATTGTTGAAAGGGATTGCCGCTCATATTGGCGAGTTCATCAATCTTCTGTTTTTTTAAATGAAAATCGGGATTTTCGACGTTTTCATAGTCGGTAGAGAGAATAAGCTGATCCATCTCGTGATCAAAATATGCGTAGAGCAGTTGTGTACGACTATCTGACAGACGCTGCGCACTGTGTTCAAGAACGGTCACAACAAGTTTCAGCGTCACAGTAAGCAGCACATAGAAGCTGAGACGACTGACAGAGCGCGCCCCTAGCAGCTCATCGATAATGCGAGCACTCATATAGATGGCTATGAATGGAGCGAATGCTTTGGATAATGTCTGAATAACTGTTGCTGGAAGAAGGAGTGGGCTATGCTGTTGAATCAGCTTTAGGCTGCACCAAATGGCGTATGCCTTATTGCGAATTGTCTTTTCCATCTGTATCTGCTCCCTTCTGAGCGCTTTGGTTATAATAATGGCTTTGGACATCGAATAGATGGGCATAACGGCCATGCAGTCTCATCAATGACTCGTGTGTACCCGTCTCCATAATCCGCCCTTTTTCCAAATAAAAAATACGGTCGCAAAAGCGTGTGCTGGATAACCGATGGGAGATAAAAATAGAGGTGCGGTTGCTTGTTAACTCACTATAATGTCTATAAATTTCGTCTTCAGCGAGCGGATCGAGTGCGGCAGTCGGTTCATCTAGAATCATTATCGGTGAACGCTTATAGAGGGCGCGTGCCAAAAAAAGTTTCTGAAGCTCACCGCCAGAGAAATCGACAGCGTCATTATGAATTGTTTTGACGAGCGGCGTGTCTATGCCGTTCGTCAGACTGTTGATTTTCGTTTTCAGGCCGGCAAGCGCCAGGCAATGGATAATGCGCTCGCGATCCACAGATTCGTCTAAATCCGGCGCTATATTGTGGGCGATCGACGCAGGCAGCAGATGGATATCCTGAAACACGGACGTAAATAGGCGAAAATAATCAGTCCGTGCGTATTCACTCTGATCCTGATCGTCAATCAGTATATGACCCTTTACCGGCTCATAAAAGCCGCACAACAGTTTAATGCATGTCGTTTTTCCGGCACCATTCAAACCAACGAGGGCGATTTTTTCTCCTTTTTCTACGCGAAAGCTGATATCATCCAGCACAAGTCTGTCGCTGCCGGGATAGCAGAAACTGACATGATCAAAGGTGATACGGCATGGCCAGGCGGATGGCGGCGGCAAGGGCTGACGGCTTGTCATTGGAGCGGCATCCACCATTTCTAGATAGTGGCGAACGTCACCGATTTCAAGACACATACGGCGAATCTCTGAAGCCTGTGCCGCCATATCGGCCATCCAAATAGAAAATCCACTGATTAGTCCGAAATAAAGCGTGAAATTGGCAACGCTCATACGATTGTGCAAGACGAGAACTAATAAATAGGCATAAGCGAGCGTGTCGCGGCATAATGTCAGCACATCACCGCAACTATCGGCGAAGCTATAACGACGGGCGACGCGGTTCAACCAGAGACGTCGCAGATTAATGATCCGGTTAAATTGGAGAGAAAACCAGTCAGTCATATGGTAAATCCGTAGATCTTTGCCTGCAGAGAAGTCACTGCTCTTCTCGGTGAGATAGTCAATTTTTTGATCGAGCGGTGTCCATTCGGGTTTATGTCTCTGCTCATAATTCTGCGCCAGCTGCGCGGCAATGAAAGTTAGAATACCTGTGGTGATGAGAAAAAGAATTATCCATATATTCAGCACGCCAAGGATGCTGCCATAAAGCGCTAAACCAGCGAGGCTGGCAATAAAGGTCACATAAACGGTGACAATGGCCTCGGTACCTTTAGCGTTAGCGTCACAGGCTAGCTCTGCGCGTTCTAATCGTTCTTGTCCGACTGGACTCTCGAGATTGGTGTAATCTGTGGTCATTTGTTTGCGATAAATTAATTTTATGTAATTGAGTCGAATGGAAGTGCTATGCCATTTAATCAGTGGCTTCAGCCACGCGCTCAGCGCCTGACAGCTGAGAATAGCTAGTGTCATAACGGCGATGATGAGGGCAAAATGGCTAGGGCTGCTTCTCGCGGTAAGTGCATCGATGACGAGCTTTGGCATGAAGATGGTGAGAAACGGAGCGAGAACAAGCAAAGGGATTTGAATGAGACATAGGACGATCAGGCGCTTATTCCAAGCCCATATATGTTTCAAATAATAATAGGTGAGATTTGGTGTCGAATAATTGGGCTCATCCTTAGATTTCGTAGCCATTTTTTGCGCAGCCTCCTTTGAATGCTCTCAGCTTAGCATATTGGTGCACTAGCGGCTAAAAAATGACACGAATGGTTGCTGCACGGGCATGAATGGTAGGTCAAATCTGGTGAGGCAGTCAAAGTGGCAGCATTATTTCTGTAGCGAATACACCTGGCTCATTTTGCCGATTTACGTAACCGTTATATTTGCGCACGGTGGCGTCGATGCGGCGCAAACCGAAGCCGTGTCCGCTGCCTTTGGTCGAGTGGTAATCGCTGCGTCTCTTGTTCGCAGCTGTTGCATTGGTCACGGAAATATAGAGTTGTGCCTTGAGCGTACCAATATAGATGCGGATAAAGCGGTCATCTGTCTTGGTAAGTGCCAAGCAGCTATCGCGCGCGTTGTCGAGCAGATTGCCGACGATACTACTGAGATCGAAGGCGTTGATGGTCAGCGTAGCGGGTACATGTGCATCTGCTTTCACTCGGATCGATTCGTTACGAATCAACGACAATTTGCTGTTAAGCACCGCGTCAAGCCGCACATTGCCCGTTTTTATGAGCGTATCGACAGTTGTTAGTTCCTGATCAAGATCGTTTAGATAGCGCGTCAATTCATCAAGTTGGCCGAATGCAAGATAGGCTTTCATCGACTGAATATGATTGTGGTAATCGTGACGCCAGCCGCGCATTTTCGCATACATATTTTCAACTTCTTCGTAATGGTGGCGCAGGACATCGTTCTGGAAACGGGTGTTCCGTCGTTCGTTTATCGCTAAGTGGTGAAACAGGCGCCACAGCACTAAAGACAAAATACCGATAACAAGCAATATGTACAAGAGGATGATCATTGATCCATACCTCCATGAAAGAAGCGGATGAATGCCTGATTCACTGCAGACAGACGCCGGCGGCTGATTGGAAGCTCTACGTTATTGTCCAGTTTCAGTTTGTCTTTCCTAATCTGGGCAATAAACCGCAGACCAACGAGATAGGAGCGATGGATACGGCAAAACAATGCGGTATCTAATTGCTTTTCAAAGGTGTCGAGCCCGGAGCGTAGCACATGAAGGCCGGATGTTGTATGCACGTCAAGCTGATGTGCCTGAGCTTCAGCGTAAATAATTTCCTCCTGAAATAATCGTTCATGCGTTCCGCTGCTCTCAATCATCACGGTCGAACGCTTATCTGCAGCCGCTTCAACTGCACGGTCAAGCGTGGTAAATAGCTGCGCGCGTTTCACAGGTTTAAGCAGGTAGTGAAGAGCAGCGACTTCATAGCCGTTGCCGATATACTCATCGTATCCGCTGATAAAGATAATTGCTAAGCGTTGATCCTCTTTACGTATCGCTCGTGCGAGTGCTAAGCCATTCATCTTTTCCATCTGCACGTCAAGAAGTACGGCATCGAAGGTTTTGTCATTATCCCATGCGAATTGGAACGCTTCAGCGCTGGCAAATGAGAGGCGAACGGCGGATAGCTGCCGCGCCTCGGCCCACTGCTGCACAAGGGTATTCAAATAGTCACGCTGTGCCGGATCATCGTCACAAATTGCTAGTTTCATCTTCTTCGCCTCATCTGCGAATCATTCCGTTCTTATCTATGCCTAATCATACATGGCAACAGAAACATTGGAAAGTCTCTTCCCCAAATAAAAAGCCTATTTTAGCAATTATTCTATTAATTAGATTTATTTTACTTAAAAGGCTGACAAAAGATTGTCAGAGTTTTACAATGAAATAAAATTTGTTTATTTCTGCGGATTGAAGAGAAGGTGCGTTTGTTTGCTGACTAAGTCACTTGCCTATGCCCAGTATTTTCTACGGCTGACTTTCTATTTTAAGCTTAATTTTATCATGCTGATTGGTGTTCCTTTAGCTAATATTTTATTAAATAAATCCACTTGGTTTGTTCATTCGCCGACGCTGGCTGAAGCCGTTCCCGTCATGACGTCGTGGCTTGGGTATATGGTCGTCTATTGGTATCTAGCTAATGGCAGTGGGACGCGGCTTGTTATTCTAAGAGAAGAAAACTTTCTGAAGATGTTTTCGTTGGTTTCCCGGGGAATAATAGCCATTGTGATTGGAGACTTTCTTGCGCAGACATTCATTTTATCACTTGTTCTTTTCATAGTGTATATTGCGTTGGTACTGGCCTTCAAATTGTCGCTTATATTTTGTCTCACCCTATTGCTGACAGCTTTGATGATTTGTGTGCCAGTATATGGTGCGTTACTTCTAATAGGACTGCTGCCACTGAAGATGCAGACGCTGCAGCCTCTGTTAATGCTTGCTACCTTCCTTCTTATTTTCCTGTCTGCCTATCAATTTGACAACTCACTGATAGTTTCGCTGCTCACCTTAGTGAATCCGGGAGAGTACGTTCGTCAAGTCAGTCTATTGATGCTGCACACATTTGGCCTGCCCGTGCGTGGTGAGACAGCATGTTCACCGACTTGGCTCGCGGTGGTGACGGCCGGTTATCTCTGCGCCGGAGCAGTGGCTTTGAAAAAAATAAAGGTGCAGCCAAATTATAAGCTATGAAGCAGGAGGGATTGAACGATGCGAATCAATCAGTTGACATTCTATTATCCGAAGGCGAAGCAGCCACTGTTCACCAATTTGAACTGGCAGCTGGCGGAAGGAAAAGTCAATGTGTTGATTGGCCCTAACGGTGCCGGCAAGACCACATTGCTTGATTTGATTTCTGGTAGTCTCCATAAAAAGGGATCACCAGTTATAGATAGTTCACCGGATAATATTGTGTATCAATTACAAGGAGTGCCGATGCTGAGTACGATGACCGGTCGTCACTATATCGCTTTGCTGTTTGGTGCAGACGGCGGCCATGCATCGGCAACTATGGATGACGTTTTCCCTGAATTAACCGAAGAGGAGCGGGAGCAGCTCGCCGATCTATGGACGAAGGAGTATGGGCTCATGTCACCCGGTGAGCGCCGCTGGTTGATGATTCAATGCTATGTGCACTATGAACGTCAGCTGTATCTCTTTGATGAGTCAACGGCTGGTGTGGATCGACGGAATGCACGGCTTATTCTTAAGCGGATTAACGATCTTGCCAAGACTAAGCATCGAACGGTCATCTATACGACGCATTTGGCCAATGATATTAGCAACTTTTCATCGCCGCAAATTTTTTTACTCGAGCAGGGCACGCTTCAAGCACTTGGTAGTCTTCAAGAGTGCAAGGCGCGGTTGACAACCGATGATCGATACCCATTTCTGCATGATTTCTTTGATGAAAATGAATCGGCACATAGTGAGCAATAATAAATAAACAAATCAGTTCTTCCATTTAACTGAAATGATCGTCTGCTTTTTTCATCCGGACAATAAAAACGTTTCCACCGGGAGCATCTTCGACCCATATGTCGCCGTCCATCATTTTCACTAGCTTTTTGACGATTGACAGACCAAGCCCCGATCCCCCCTTGCTACTATTGCGCGCTTTATCTAAGCGGTAAAATCGAGTGAAAATCGCTTCTTTTTCTTCATCGGGAATTACCGGGCCCTCATTGGATACGCGGATAAAGGCGAAAGTCGCGTCTGAGGTCACCGTGATTTGTATCCGGCCGGTATCCGGGGTATATTTCTGAGCGTTATCCAGAAGTGAAATAATAATCTGGTGAATATAATCTTCATTTGATAGGGCAATAACATGATCGTCAATAATTGTATGAATTGGATGGGCGAAGGCGCGCAGATAATCTGAAACGACTGTCCGTACGATGATCGACAGATTGACGGCCTGCAAATCGGTGGCTTGTTTGTCCAGATGGGTAATCATCAGCAATTGATCCATCAGCCGCTGCATGCGCCTTGATTCTTGATCAATAAATTGCATCGATTCGTCAACAACTTCTGGATGGCCCTTGCCGTGGCGCTGAATCAACGCCGCATGGCCGCGAATGGCCGCTAATGGTGTTCTCAATTCATGTGAGGCATCAGCTACAAACTGTTTCTCGCGCGCGATCAGATGATCTAGCTGGGTCGTCATTTGATTGAAAGCTAATGCAAGGTCGTGGACTTCGCTCGGCTGATCAGGTACAGCGATTGCCTTCTTCAAGTTCTGCGTGATCGTGACTTGATTGATCTGCTCGGTCACCAACCGTAACGGAAGACTTAGATGCCGTGATAATTGATAAATGGCGAGAAGGCCAGCGAGAATCCCGATAAGCACGCAAATGCTTAGGACTTTGGCGACAAGTTTGATAAATGAATAGATGCGGATCATCCGGACGAACAGATCAAACCGATAGCCATGGGCATAGAAGCGGTGATGATAGATCGGAATGAGCTTCTGCTTAAACGAAATGGAGGAGAATAGGGAGAGATGGATTAAATAATGATCATTATCTGTAATTCCCTCACTTCCTGTCGAGTAAATCGTCTGCTTCGCGGGTGTTTCGATATGGACATAGAAATCGGGGTGCTGCGTATAGACTTGATTTTCTATCGCTTCATGCCAGTTGGGCTGTTGTTTTTTAGAGACATGAATTAACTTTTTCTCTACGTAATGGACTTCTTGCTTTGTTTCCACATAAAGTTGAAAAATGACGGTAGATAGAACAGATAGGCTGATCAGGATGACGATTAGCGAAAAGACAAGGAAATACCAATAGTTCATTTGATAGAGCATCGTTTTTCGGCGTGGAAAAATCATTAGTTGCCTCGCAGTCGATAGCCGACACCACGAACGGTTTGAATCCGATTGTGTGCACCATCATCAATTTTATTGCGTAAATAGCGAATATAGACGTCAACAATATTTGTCTGTCCCATATAATCAAAATTCCAAACTTTAGCCAGTAATTCCTCGCGGCTAAGCACCTTACCAACATTCCGCATCAGATAGGCAAGCAAATCAAATTCGCGTGTGGTCAGGATAATCGTCTCGTCTGAGAGCATGACCGTGCGTGTAATGGTATCGAGAAACAGATCGTGGACACGAAGCTGATGGGCATCAGCAGTGGATTCATAATTCGTGACACGTCGAAGTGCGACCCGGACGCGGGCAAGGAGTTCTTCGATTTCAAATGGCTTGGTTATATAATCATCTGCACCGCCATCAAGTCCGGCCACTTTGTCCCCAATATAATCACGTGCGGTCATCAGAATGATCGGGACAAGGCTCTTTTTGCGAATCCGTCGACAAACCTCTAAACCGTTCAATTTAGGCAGCATCCAATCGAGCAGAATTAAATCCCAGTTCTGCTGCTCCTTGAAAAAGAAGTCGAGTGCCCGTTCACCGTCAGTGGCGATGGTCACTTCGTAATTTTCAAATCCCAATTCAGTAGCGACGAATGAGGCCACACTCGGTTCATCCTCAACAAGAAGAATTGTATTTTTTCCCATATCCATATAAAGCCATCACTTTCCGAATAATATGACTGATCTTCTTAATTATAGGGAAACAGACGGCAGTGTGCATCTCCATGCGCCGTTATCCGAATTAGAAATTTCTCATAATAAATTAATATAAACTTTGTTATTCTTTTACAAAAAAAGTTTAGCCTATGTAAAGGTAACCGTGAATCAACGCATATGGCTTGCCTAAGTCTGTTATTGAACGTGCAAACAACAGACAAGCTATAGAGAAAAATGAATTGAGGGGTTATTTTCCATGAACGAACCGATTTTAACAATCGTTGTTCCTTGCTATAACGAGGAAGACATGCTGCCGCAATCTCTGCCCATCCTTCGCAATGTGCTTAGTCAAGCGTGTGAAGAAACGCTGATTTCAACAGCCAGTACGTTACTGCTTGTTGATGACGGCAGCAAAGACGCGACGTGGTCGCTGATTGAAACGGCCTCCTTGCACCATGCCAATGTGACCGGACTGAAGCTCAGCCGCAATTTCGGCCACCAAAATGCGTTGATTGCCGGAATGGAGAATGCACGTCCTTATTCTGACTGTGTGATTACGATTGATGCCGATCTTCAGGACGACGTGCAGGCGATCCTCACGTTCCTGCGTAAATATCAGGAAGGTTTCGATATCGTTTATGGTGTGCGCGATGCGCGGGAGACCGACACGGCGTTTAAACGTAACACGGCACTCATATTCTATCGTTTGATGGGGGCATTCGGTGTGGAGATGGTACCGAACCATGCGGACTTTCGCTTGCTTAGCCGGCGGGTACTTGACCAGTTTGTCAACTATCACGAAGAGAATTTGTTTCTGCGCGGCATGATTCCGCTGCTTGGCTTCAAGAGCACGAAAGTCTATTATAATCGCGGCAAACGGCTGGCCGGAGAGTCGAAGTATCCACTGAGAAAAATGCTCAATTTCGCGATTGACGGCATTACGTCTTTCTCAATTGTTCCGATTCGAATGGTGACATGGCTTGGTGTTCTTATTTCGGGTCTTGGTTTCCTTTATGGTCTTTACGTGCTGATCCAGCATTTTACCGGCCATGTGGAAACGGGCTGGACATCGCTCATCTTGTCGATTTGGCTGATTGGCGGCATTCAGTTGATTGCTATCGGCGTAATTGGTGAATATATTGGGAAAATATTTAAAGAGACGAAACACAGACCACGATATATCATTGAAACAAAATGCAGTAAGCGGGATCTGTCGGCCGCTCATGATTTTGTTGAACTGAGAAAGTGAGCGTGTTGACGATGCGACTGAAGCATTCCTTTCTGTCATTATTTCAAATTGCCTTTGCTGCGGGATTTTTATTTATTTTTTTCGCGGCTTTCGGTTATATGCTGATTATGAAAGACGCATCCGGATTTGGGCGAATCGCGTGGGGACTGGCTGTTTTTTCTGCGGTCACCCTCTTCTTTTTTGTGCGCATGACGCACTGGCTTGATCGATTCAATGAGGCCCAGCAGACAGGTCTTGCACTTCTGCTGTTTTTTGCGGCTATCGCGGCTGAGTTATGGATTATCTTGCAGTCACGGGACATTGTGCCGCCACTCATTGACGGGGGACATACGTATGTCGAGGCACGCTATCTGCTTTTGCACCATTACGCATCTAAAAGCGTCTATTTCTCGGTGTATCCGAATAATGTGCCCGTGACTATTCTGCGTTATTTGCTTTACCGTTTCTTCGCACTCTTTCATTTCCGTAATTATATGCTGATTGATCGGCTGTTTGATGGTGGCGTATTGGTCCTTTGTATGCTTGTGTCGTGGCGGATTGTCTGCAAGCAGTTTAATCGAAAAATGGGGAATATGCTGCTTTTGCTGTTTCTGACGTGTTTTCCACTCTTTTTCTATACCGTTTATTTCTATACCGATACGACCATCATGTGTATTCCTGTGCTCTTGCTTTATTTCTGGCAGCTATACAGTGAGACAGCGAAAATGCGGTATATTTTACTGCTGAGTCTTTCATTTGGCATCGGCTATTTAATTCGCCCCAATATTATTTTATTTCTGCCGGCACTGGCAATCTATATGTGCTTTACGCTTAGATTCAAGCGCATGTTGGTTAATCTTGTCGTCATTGGCACTGTGCTCGCTGCCTGTATCGCCGGGGGACAAAGCTACGAACACCATCTTGGATTTACAACGTCATCGAGGTATACGATGCCTAATGTGCATTGGGTAATGCTCGGTCTGTCGTCGGTTGGACAGTATACGACTTCTGATTTTCATAAAACGTATGATCAGCCGACGCTGGCCGCGAAAAAGGCTAAGGATATGGCGATTATTAGACAAAGGGTGGCGCACGATGGCGCGGAAGGTTTGATCAAACTATGGGCCATTAAAACCGTCCGCACGTGGAGCGTGTCCGCGCACGGCTATTATTGGTATACGGAGTTCACTAATAAAAATACACCATTTTATGCGTATATCTTCGGGAGCAAGAAAGAACTGGTGTTATTCATCTGTCAGGTTTTCTATATTGTCAGCTTGCTGCTGATGCTCGTTTCCGTTCTTTCTTATTTTCGAACGAAGAAAGTGACGCTGAATCTGTTAATCCAAATTTGCCTGTTCGGCAATTTAATTTTTTATACCTTTATTTGGGAAGCTGAGCCAAGATATAGTCTGCTCTTTTCACCCTATATTCTCATCAGTGCTGTTTTTGGATTGTCAGAATGCCGTGTTTATCTTGATAAATGGCAGCAAATGATTGCCCAGAGCGGATATCGTCCTATCGTGCTCAAGCTATGTGCAATCCCCGTTATTCTGCTGCTTGGTGCGATTATACTCTGCGGTGCAGCTAATCAGTTTGCATTAACGAGCAATCGGTTGAATCATCCGGATTACCGAATTAATCTCCCCCATGGTCAGGGCAACTGTACGGCTACGGTTGATAACCAGCAAGTGATCAGCCAAACCTTTCACGTGTCGGCTCCATTTAACCGGATTGGTCTTAAGGTGGATAAAATAAGTGGGAACGGTATGTATCAATTGCAATTAATGAAAATGCATCCGCATAAAATGATCGAATTGAAACGATTTCATCTCGATCCGAAAACCGCACTGAGTAATGGAAATTTCCAGATAATAACTATCCCAACGGAATCGATCATCCATCCACAGGCGTATCGACTGTCAATTCGTAAGAGCGGTGGAACTCCAAATGCTCAGGTTCAATATGCCGTTAATGGCAGGGGATTTGATCAGCGCGATATCTATCCGGACGGAATGCTTATGCGCAATCATCAGAAGGCTGGCAAAGAGGATCTCGTCTTTCAAGTCTATAATCGGCGCGCTGAACCTTATCTGCCGCGCTGGCTTTATTGGCTGTTGATTGGGAGCAATGCGATCTTTGTTCTCGAGGAGAGTATCAGGGATGGATGTGTGAGGGGCAGATGGGCGAAAAACGGGTAATGAATTAGAAGAACGATTGGTTGTTAATGACTTGTGATCAATATCACAAATGGCTTCAAAGAGGGATTCTCAGCGATGAGAATCCAATTTTTGTTGGGATCATCCGTTCTTACTGTTTTTGTGAGATACGCTGCGAATAAGGGCATAAATCAGAACAATGCCACCGCCTGTCACAACGGTATCGATGACGAGTGTAACGGGATTGATTAAGTTCATTGTTCATTCCTCCCTTCGATAAAATAGCAATGAAACGGCTTACATTATTATTGTATGCGGGTTTAACGATTCAGGCAATCAATTGGCTCAGCGCAGGAGCTTCAGTCAACATCGCAAAAAAGTTGGTGTTTGTTCTAATTTTGTATATGATAAGACTAGTCAATTACTATATGCACTGTAATTATTTCCTCGTTTTATTCGTTTTATAAGATAAGAACGAGGAAAGGAGGGCAATCATGGAGACGATAGGGCAAAACGACGATAGTCTGTTTTCAGCTTTAATCGGCCCCCTCAATCCTTATATTCAACGCTATTGCGCTGCATTAACCGATTCCAAACAGGATGGCGAAGACTTGGCGCGCTTGTTTTGCTTAAGCTGTATCACGCTTGGAAACAGCAGCCGCAGCGTCATATTGCCAAAGCCTACGTTTACCGAATTGCAGCGAATATGGCAATTGACTGGAAGCGACGGCGGGCCGTTAAAGAAGTGCTGTTGCCGGATCCACAATTGGCACAGGTGGGTCAAGAGCTACTTTCGGAGGAACTGCTGAGTCGGGCGATGGCGCGGCTTATTGTCCTGCTGCCCGTTAAACAGCGACTTTTGATCATGCTGATTGACGGCCTTGGCTGCACCGTTCAGCAGGCGGCCAGTTGGCTTGGTGACACACGTGGTGCGCTCACTGTCGCGCTGCATCGGGCGCGCCGACGTTTACATGAGAATACGCAGCAAACAGTCGCTCCCGATGTTGATGAGGAATTGGTCAGTCGCTATATTCGTGCCTTTCAAACGGCCTCACCAGATGAAATTCTGCGGCTGTTCAGAAAACAGCGATCGCCTATTCCGCAAGCAGCGTCTGATACAGTTTCGATGCGCTATGCCGCTTAAAATTTGTTTGTATTTGGAGGAGATACTATGTCATCTTTTGTCATTCCGTATGTAATTGAACAATCGAATCAAGGGGAACGGTCTTATGATATTTATTCCCGCCTATTAAAAGATCGCGTCATTTTTCTTGGTTCCGAAATTAATGATGAATTGGCCAATAGTATAGTGGCCCAGCTTCTTTTCCTCGCTTCTGAGGATTCGGAGAAGGACATATCGATCTATATCAACAGTCCTGGTGGTTCGGTATCTGCGGGGTTTGCCATTCTTGATACGATGAATTTCATTAAACCAGATATTCAGACGATTTGTGTTGGCATGGCCGCTTCGATGGCTTCGATTATCCTCACCTCTGGTGCAAAGGGCAAGCGGCTTTCTCTGCCTAATGGCGAAATAATGATTCATCAACCGCTTGGCGGCGCTCAGGGGCAGGCGAGTGATATTGAAATTTCAGCGCGCCATATCCTGAAGACGAAGAAGAAACTGAACACCATTCTTTCGGAAACGACGGGACAGCCGCTTGAGACGATTGAAAAAGACACGGATCGCGATAACTTTTTATCCGCTGAAGCAGCGAAAGAATACGGTCTTGTTGATAAAATTATTGAAAAGCTTTAACAGCAAGACAGAGAATAAATAAATTAAGAACTACTGCACATACTAGGATTACCCTTCGATAAAGGAGGTCCTTACTTTGGTGGATAAACCGGGAACCACGTACAGTGTTCAAGATGAAGACCGGCTTTGGCCAGCGGCAAAAGCATCGCACGCCTCCAAACGAGTGGACGGTACGATTAATGACCGGCCCGGTGAGCGGATGTTCTCAGCTCATGACGGAGTGCATGAACAAACAGATCACGTGGAGGGCTGATTGCAAATGAACCCGATCTCAGAGCATTCCAATGAGCATAAGTCTCGATTAGCATCCGATCATTTAAATGCAAAACATTCATCCAAACAGGTGAATGGGGAAAGTGATCAGACGCTGAATGGAAAGATTCTAGAGGTTAACGCAAGGCGACATCAAAAGTAATTCTTCTTGGAAAAGGGAAAAGAAAAGCGGCGGCCATCTGTGGCGGCCGCTTTTCGATTGTTATTTAGAAACCAGTCGTAGAAACGGGACAATCGATGTATACTATAGGAAAAGCTGGTTAATGGTATTAAGAGATGTAATGGAAAGATACTCCAGCACGAAACTTTTTAGTCATCAATAACGTAATTGCGTAAGAGAAGCATAATTCAAGGAGGATGAAAATATGGAAAGTTCTTATGGTGTGCAAAGTCGTCCTTATGCGAAATTGTTTGCGGCGTTATTTTCCGGCCTGCTGCTGACCACGGTGGGCATGTATGTCGGTCAATATCTGCCGGCTGTATGGCGTCTGCCAATTTATGTCGTGGAAATTGCGCTGTTATTCATGATGATGTTCCTGCGCAAGCAGAAATCTGTCGGCTATCTGATGATGTACGGGTTCATGTTTCTGTCGGGTGTGACACTCTATACGGCAATTGCGTATTATATGGCTATTCTTGGCGCAACCGTTGTTCTTGAAGCGTTCGCGGTAACCACCGTATCGTTCGGCGCGATTGCTGTGTATACCATGGTCAGCAAGCGCGATTTCTCATTCCTTGGTGGTTTTCTGTTCCTCGGACTGATTGCGCTTGTACTGATTGGACTAGTCGGTGCTTTCGTCCCGTATTCCAGCACAACGATGCTGATTTATTCGGGAATGGGTATCCTGATTTTCATCGGCTATACGCTGTTTGATTTCAGTCGCCTGACCGTTCACGGATTTACGGATGGCGATATTCCGATGCTCGTCGTTTCAATTTATCTAGATTTCATTAACTTGTTTCTCTATATTTTGCAGTTTATCGGCATTGGTTCGAAAAATTAATACGGAATTCCGAGCTTCGAAGAGCGGGCACGCGTGCCCGCTCTTTTTTGGCGTTTGCTATGCTTTTTCGTTATACTGGACAAGATAGTAAATTTTTTGGAGTTGGAGGAGATTCTTCTTGAGTCAGCGCATTGTTCAGACGAACGAAAGACTGCCGTTGATTGAAAGCATTCCGCTTAGCTTTCAGCACTTATTCGCGATGTTCGGGTCAACTATTCTTGTCCCAATTATTTTCCAAGTCGATCCGTCAACTATTCTGCTGATGAACGGTATCGGTACGCTCATTTATCTAGCGATCTGCCGGGGCAAAATCCCGGCCTATCTTGGTTCGAGTTTTGCTTTCATTTCCCCGGTTATGGCTGTTATCGGCACGCATGGCTATCGGGCGGCTCTTGGCGGCTTTGTCGCTGTTGGCGTGACCTTCATCATCGTTTCCTTTATTATTCATCTTGTCGGGACAAAATGGATTGATGTTGTCTTCCCGCCGGTGACAATGGGATCGATTGTAGCGATCATCGGATTACAGCTTATTCCAACGGCGGCACAAAATGCTGGGTTGATTGCGCCCGCGGGAGCAACAAAATGGGTGATGGATCCGAAAACAGTGCTTGTCTCGCTGCTGACGATTGCCATCACTGTTTTGGGCTGGGTTCTCTTTCGTGGGTTTATGAAAATTATTCCGATACTAATTGGCTTTATCGCTGGTTATTTCATCGCTTGGGGCGCCGGCCTTCCGAACTTCAAGCCGCTTGCGGCGGCCGATTGGCTATCGCTTCCTCATTTCTATGCGCCGAGTTGGAATGCGGCTAGTATTTCCATTATTTTGCCTGCCGCGCTCGTGGTTGTGGCGGAACATATCGGTCATTTAATTGTGACGGGCAATATTATTGGCAAGGACTTAATCAAAGATCCGGGACTGGATCGGTCAATGTTCAGCAATGGACTGTCAACGGTTCTCTCAGGTTTCGTTGGTTCAACGCCGAATACGACCTATGGGGAAAATATCGGTGTGCTGGCGATCACGCGCGTATTCTCCACCTGGGTCATCGGCGGGGCGGCTGTTATCGCCATCGTGCTGTCGTTTGTGGGCAAGCTGTCGGCGTTAATTTCGGCCACACCGCTTGCTGTTATTGGTGGGATTTCGTTAATTCTGTACGGTGTGATTGCCTCCAATGGCTTTCGTATTTTCGTCGAATCCAAGGTTGATTTTGCCCAGGCTCAGAATATTATTCTCGCCACGGTTATTTTCGCCTCTGGACTCAGCGGCGTAACGATCAATATCGGCAGCGTACCGCTGAATGGTATGGGTCTGGCGACGATCATCGGCGTGCTGCTCAGCCTGTTCTTCGCTTTGATCAATCGTCTGAAATGGTCGAATAGGGAAGACTAAACAAAGGACGGGGGTAACCGGGCGATGGGGATGGTGGATGATCAAGCGTATATGGACAGGGCCATCGAAGAGGCGGAGAAAGCGGAGATGATCGGCGAAGTGCCAATCGGCGCAGTGATCGTAAAGGATGGCGTGGTGATTGCATCGGCTTATAATCGCCGGGAGACGATGCAGCAGCCGCTTGCCCATGCGGAATTGCTGGCGATTCAGGAAGCTTCTCGCAAGCTTGGCACGTGGCGGTTGTCCGGATGCGCGCTTTATGTCACACTTGAGCCATGTCCGATGTGTGCGGGAGCGATTGTTCAGTCCCGTATCGATCGGCTCGTCTACGGCGCCTCTGATCCAAAGGCTGGCTGTGCGGGTACGCTCTACGACCTCGTGCGCGAACCGCGGTTTAACCATCGCGCCGAGGTTGTTGTCGGGGTGCGTGAGGCGGATTGCGCGCGATTGCTTAAGACATTTTTCGTCCGGCTGCGTCAGAAGAAACGTTAATCGGTTGATCGGCAAACAAAAAGCTCTGTGGCTGCCCACAGAGCTTTTTGCTTACGTGCTTATTTTCTAAATGACCAAGCGATCAGCAGCAAAGTCAGCACACCTAGGCCGCTGAACGTCAGCGAGAAGCCGCAGAACTCGACAAGCCAGCCGGTCACAGGAAAACAGACCACCATCACGAGACTGAACAGCATGCTGGCCACGCTCAGCAGGGTCACGCGCTGCTCACTTGGAATTAGGACATTATAGTAATTACTGAACAACGGTTCGACAATCGCCATCAGAACATTGATTAATAGATAGAGAGAAAGCAAGAGCGACATCCAATTGATCAAGGTTGCAAGCAGCGCAGCAGTTAAGAATTGTGATAGTCTCAAGATTAGCTTTCCTTGCTTCCAGCGCGCTTGCATCCATGGCGTCAGTTGAACCCCTGCGATATTGAGCACAGCAGACAGGCCAAGCAATGCGGAAATAGCAGGGCCGCTGAACTTATACGTATCGAGCAGCGATTGAAAGTAATAGTAATATGTTGTGCCGATTGCCGAAAAGGCGGCATGAAAGAGCATTAATCGACCAAGCCGCGGCTGCACGCGAAAAATAGAAACAGCAGATTTAATCATCGGCCAAATGAATGGTCGCTTCTCCCCGACTGACGCAGCCTTTTTCAATGTGCGTGGGTCAATCATCGCTACCAGCACGGTAATGGCTACAAATGTGCAGATAAGATAAATCCAATAGGTTATCGCAAAATGCCAGTGGACAAACCAGCCGGCCAAGATGACGCCGAGTGTACTGGCAGCCTCAATAATCGAGTTGCTGACACTGATGACCCGCGGGTAGCATGATTGCTTCTTATCCCGCGCTAACGATTCATACATGAATGCATCGATGGTTCCCGATTGTAAATTATAGGACCAAGCTGTGAAAACAAAGGCAAGAGCAAACAACCAGAAATTATCGGCAGTGAGCATGATTATCGCGTTAATAATGGCCATCAGGCGGCCCCAAATTAAAATGGTTCGGTAGCTATAGCGATCGGCAAGGATGCCGGACGGAACCTCAGATAGTAGACTTGTCAGGTGGAAAATACTCTCGCAAAGGCCGACCTGTATGAGCGACAGTCCCTGATGCTGTAAGTAAATCACCCAGAGATTGGTAATGCCGAAATAGGCGCAGAAATTATAGAGATAACCTTTATTGATATTATGTGAAAGAATGGGTGACTGCATGGCTGAACACTCCCTAGCAGCGTTCAAGCCTGATATGCGGACGCAAAAAAAAGCCGGCCCTAGATTTGCGGCACCGGCTGCGTAATAATTGAGGAATTATACGGCATCCTGTCGTTCAATCAGGCGTGTTTCGCTGGTTTTGATTAGTAAAAAAGGGCGCACGAATCCCGTCTTGAACGACTACATGCAAAATTGAGTGCACGCGACTAATCCACGCCAGCGCCGACTGAACAGTCAATGCAGGACACCTCCGTACAGGAAATATGCTTTAATTTTACCAATATTTTGGATGGAAGTAAATGATTATCCTAGTCAGTAAGGAATAACGCATAGGCTCTATTCAGAAAATGTGGCTCTATATCAAACGTTTAACCGAGCCGCCCTCAACAATCTGATGCCTCAATAATTGACTTGCAATCGGTCTACTATGCTCCAAGTGCTCGATTAAGGCCTGTGTTCCTAACGCGGCCATTTTATAGAAAGGTTGCTCGACAGTCGTTAGGGGTGGCGTGGTGATTTGACTGATAAACGAATGATCAAATCCCATGACCGATAGCTTATCTGGGATGGCAATGTGATGGGTGTAGGCGCTTGACAGCATCCCGGCTGCCGCATCATCACTTGCGCATAAGACGGCCGAAACGGGCATATCGGCCTGAATATAAGCAATCAATGCCTTTTGACCGGAAGCAAAACTGAAATCGCCGCCTTGTATCCAAACAGGCTGTACAGGAATGTGGTGCGTGGACATTGCCGACAGATACCCCTCAAGCCTCGGTAGGCCTGTAGCGGGATCCTTTGGATTCACTCCTGCAAATCCAATTTGTCGATGACCGGCTTGTATTAAATACTCTGTTGCCGCGAATGTGGCCTTGTAATCATCCACTTTAAAAAATGGAATCTGTGTGTGTGGCACCTGAATGGAGAGTGACACTGTTGGCAGGTTAAGATCAAGCAATGTGCGACGTGCTTGATCTGAGAACTGAATGGATATGATTAGCACGCCGTCGACTCGCCGCTCTGCCATGGTCTGAATGGCATCCAGCAGGCGTGACTCGTCGGCGAGACCAGTGTGTGTCAAGATAACACTGTAGCCATTGTGGTAAGCCTGATCTTCAATGCCATTGATCAAGTCCCCGGAAAAATTGGACAAGGCATTTGTCACTAACGCCCCAAGCACGCGGTTCTGATTCTTGACCAGTCCACGGGCAAGTCTATTTGCACGATAATTAAATTGTTTGAGCAAATCGGTGACTTTTTTTTCCGTAGCGGGTGAGTAGCCGCCCGTATGATTGATGACTCGGGATACTGTAGCGATCGACACTCCAGCTTCTTTTGCAATATCCTTAATCGTAATGGCCATATTGAGAAGTCCCTTCGAAGCCGTTTCAATGGCTTGACATTTTGCAGAACAGGTATAAAATAGTCCTTGTAAACGTTTACGTAAACGTTTACGTCACCCGATATTCTACAATTAATTCTAGTTTAATCAATATAGTAGTAAGAAGCTATAGCAGAGTGTGCTCAATAGGGCGGCTATTTTTTTTAAGGAAAATGTAAACGTTTACGTCGTAAATAATTTTGTGGAAATGGGGTTGGACCTATGCAGCTGGAGAAGACGAGCGGTACTAATCGAATGAATTTATCGGTTGATTGGTGGAAAAAGGCTATCATCTACCAAGTCTATCCGAGGTCCTTTCAAGATTCAGATGGAGATGGAATTGGTGATTTACAAGGGATTATAGAGAGGCTGCCCTATTTAAGGGAATTAGGCGTTGACGTGATTTGGCTTAATCCTATCTATGCGTCCCCTAATGTCGACGGCGGTTATGATATTAGCGACTATGAGGCAATAAACAGCGATTTCGGAACCATGAGTGATTTCGATGCCCTGCTGGAGAAAGCGCATGACTATGGGTTGAAAATCATGATGGATTTGGTTGTCAATCATACATCAGATGAACATCGATGGTTCACCGAAAGCCGTTCAAGCAAAACTAATTCCAAACGTGATTTCTATATATGGCGGGATCCGGTTGATGGGCACGAACCGAATAACTGGGGATCGTATTTCAACGGTTCCGCATGGACCTATGATTCGAAGACGGGACAATATTATTTGCATTTATTTGCGGAAAAACAGCCCGATTTAAATTGGGAAAATCCGAAATTACGTCAGGCCGTTTATCAAATGATGAACTTTTGGGTGGAAAAAGGTGTCGATGGTTTTCGAATGGATGTCATCAATCTAATTTCGAAGCAGGAGGGGCTACCTCAGGCACCGCAGTCCGCGGGTGAACGCTATGGCAATGTAGAAGCAAGAGTTGCCAACGGTCCTCACGTCCATGACTATATACGAGAGATGAACCACTACGTACTTCATGACAAGAAGTTAATTACGGTCGGTGAGACTCCAGGTGCACAACCCGAGGATGCCACGTTCTATGCAGGAAAAAATGGTGAGGAACTCAATATGGTTTTCCAGTTTGAGCATATGGAGCTCGATAACAACGCGAAGCCCCTGCTTGGTAAATGGTCGGACAGACGGACGAGTTTGCGTGACTTGCGGCAATGCCTGAGTAAGTGGCAGACCAGCCTGAATGGAAAAGCATGGAATAGTTTATATTGGAACAACCATGATCGGCCACGTGTCGTCTCTCGATTTGGTAATGATTCTCCGCGTTATCGAGTGGTTTCGGCTAAAATGCTGGCAACATTGCTTCACTTCATGCAAGGCACGCCCTATATCTATCAGGGCGAAGAGATTGGCATGACGAATGCAGCTTTTCAGAACCTAAGCGATTACCGCGATATCGAGACATTGAATGCCTATCACTATTTGGTTGATACGCTACATGAAGTGGATCCGGAGACGATGATGACGTATCTTAGGCATACATCACGTGATAATGCTCGCACGCCGATGCAATGGTCTGATGAGGAAAATGCGGGATTCACTCACGGTAAGTCTTGGTTGATGACGAATCCGAACTATCAGCAAATTAATACTGCTCAAGCGTTAGCAGATCCGAATTCAATTTTTTACTATTACAAGAAGCTAATTAACCTGCGCCATAAACTACCGATTATTACGGATGGTGTTTACGCTCTATGGGATGGCAATGCGGATGACGATCAAGTATATGCTTATACACGAAAGACGGCAGTACAGACCTTATTTGTCGCTTTGAATTTTACGGATACATTGCAGCAGCGACACTATTCAATACCCCAAGACGCGCAATTGTTAATTAGCAATTATGATGCTAATCAACGAGGATATTTCCGTCCTTACGAAGCTAAAGTCTATTTGTATGAAAATAAAGAGGGAGCGTGATCTGAAATGGAACAATCAGGAAATGTGAATTCGGCAGTCTTTAAAAAGTCATCTGTACAGCCCAAGCGACAGGTAATCGAAAAGAAAAATAAATTGCCCAATTTACCCTTGGCAACTATTTTTGCCATGACCTTCGGGTTCTTTGGTGTAAACATGGCTTTCTCACTGCAAAGTTCACAAATGGGAAGAATCTTTCAGACGATTGGCGCGGATCCAACGAGGCTTGGCTTTTTCTTCATTCTTCCACCATTAATGGGTCTGTTTGTACAGCCTCTGGTTGGAACGTATTCAGATCGGACGTGGGGCCGCTTCGGCCGCCGGATGCCTTATTTGCTCATTGGTGCGCCGGTTGCCGCACTTGTGTTAACGCTCCTTCCGAACTCCGGTTCATTCGGGTTTGGTTATGCATCATTAGCTGCTCTCTGGTTCGGAGCCATTGCAGTATTGTTTATGGATTTATCATCGAATGTCTGCATGCAGCCATTTAAAATGATTGTTGGTGATATGGTTAATGAAAATCAGAAGGATTTTGCTTGGTCTTGGCAGCAGATTTTCTCCAATATGGGGGCAATTATCGCGACACTTCTCCCGTTTGCACTAACGGCCCTTGGTGTGGCCAATACGGCCAGCAAAGGAACACTCCCACATTCGGTCATTTGGACATTCTATATTGGTGCAGGCGTACTACTTCTAACAACGCTCTTTACCATTCTGCGAGTCCGCGAATACGACCCGAAGAAATATGCGGCGTATCACGGCATCGATCCATTGGCGAACCGTGATAAAGTCAGCTTAATTCGTTTGCTGAAGGAAGCCCCAAAGGCATTCTGGGAAATATCACTCGTTCAGATGTTTTGTTGGTTTGCTTTTCAGTATCTCTGGACGTATGGGACAGGGGCAATTGCGGCTAATGTTTGGCATACGGCTGATCCATCAACTGCTGCTTATCAGGCCGCTGGAAATTGGTTTGGTATTCTTTCATCAATTGAGGCCGTTGCCGCAGTATTATGGGGGCTTGTCTTGGCAAAGATTCAGCCCCATCAGCGAAAAACAGTCTATACGATTGGTCTTTTCCTCGGTGGTTTTGGATTCCTTTCCGTCTTCTTTATCCATATGCAAATGCTGTTGATTGCCTCTTTTGTATTGATTGGCATTGGCTGGATTACAATGAATTCTGTTCCGTTCGCGCTGTTTACCTCGGCCTTGCATGGGCGGCATGAGGGGGCTTACCTCGGCCTATTTAATGGCAGCATTTGTCTGCCACAGATTGTAGCATCTGTCGCCAGTTTCGCCATTTTTCCGTTAACTGGGCAATCTATGCCGGCGATGTTATTAATTGGTGGATTGGCACTTCTAGGCGGTGCGCTGTCTGTTCGGATTATTCATCTTGAGGCTAGCAGCCATTGATTGGATTTTGACATATACTCTGTATCTAACGAAAATATAACCACAAGCAGATGCTTCGCTGGTCGGCCGCTGACCTCGAGCATCTTTTTTTGTATAATTTAAAAGGGCGGTGATCGCTTGGCATTTGTATGAGAGCAGTAAAGGAATATTGGTCGTATTCCCTTATTTATATAAAATGCGGCGAAGAATAGTATAATAAACAATAAGTTTATGGACGAATGCTTTCTTTGCATGACCAGAAAGTATAAAATTTAAGATAAATGATAATTGTGCAGGCACTCGATAAGTCAGAAAACAGATTAGCTTTCAATTAAGATGCGGGTCACTCTTGTGTAAACAGAACCGGGAAGCGATCATTTATAGAACGATAACTCAAGAAAGCGAGCAATGACATTGGATAATAGAGGAACGCTGTGGGATAGATTAGACTATACTTTGCTATTTATTATTTTTCTGCTTCTATGCACCAGTTGTTTTGTCTTGTATACAGCGCAAGCGGACAATTTGATTAATGGCGGCAGTTTTCTGAAGGGACAAGTTGTGATGTACTTCTTGTCTGTCCCGGTTTTTCTGCTGGCAATGTTTATTGATTTAGATGTTGTCTCACGTGTTTCATTTTATATTTATTTATTCTGCGTTCTATTCATGCTTGGCATTTTAATTGCACCGGATAGCATCGCGCCGACATTGAATGGAGCAAAAGGCTGGTATCGGTTTGGCTCTATGTCATTGCAGCCGAGTGAATTCATGAAAATTGGGTTAATTCTTGTTCTCAGCAGCAAGCTATCCGTTTTGCACGAGGAAAAGACGTTGACGACGATGAAGGAAGAGTTTCTTTTTATTGGTCAACTCGTATTATATATGATTCCGCTTGCCTTTTTTGCTAAGGAGTTTCCTGATTTGGGAAGCCTGCTCGTCGATTCAGCGATCTTTATTACTATATTATTTGTATCAAAAATTCGCATCCGAACCATATTAATTTTAATTGCTCCATTTGCGCTGCTATTGGCTGCGTTAATCGTTATTTATTTTGTTGATCCAAATATGTTTTTCAATTCCATAATCAGTCGCCTGCCTCTTTACCAAGCACAGCGATTTTACGGCTGGCTTGACCCGTATCGCTACACGAATTCGGATGGCTATCAGCTCCAATCTTCACTTAATGCCATTGGTTCGGGTGAACTGAGCGGCGCAAGTTTATCTAATTTTTCTGTACCTTATGCGTACTCTGATTTTATATTTTCGATTGTTGGAGGGAAATGGGGACTGCTCGGCGCGTCGATTCTGATACTCGCCTATTTTATCCTCGTGTATCGTATCGTGAAGATAGGAACCGAGTCTCATTCACCTTTCGGCACACTCGTTTGCGCGGGCACCATTGGTATGCTTGGCTATCAGATTTTCCAAAATATTGGAATGACGATTGGTGTATTGCCAATTACTGGCCTTAGTCTGCCATTTATTAGTTATGGCGGCAGCTCTTTATTGGTTGTGATGTTTGCCATGGGGCTTGTTTTTAATGTGAAGATTAATACTTATAAATTCATGTTCCAATAAAACCGAGAGATATCCTTCTTGCTCTTCCATTACTCTTATGGTAAACTAATCAACGTCGTACCGGTTTCAACTGTTGACAGCGGTATGATTGTGTGGAGGCGTACCCAAGTGGCTGAAGGGGACTGACTCGAAATCAGTTAGGGCGTCGTTCGGCGCCGCGGGGGTTCAAATCCTCTCGCCTCCGCCATTTTATATTGTTATCCAATTAGCCGTGCTAGACGGGGAGGCAGCGGTGCCCTGTACCCGCAATCCGCTACAGCGGGGTCGAATTCCTTTTCGAGGTCTGTGCGTGGTGAAGCAGCCTTAAATACGTGGTGTTGACGCTCGGGTCCTGCGCAATGGAAACTCATGAACCCTGTCAGGTCCGGAAGGAAGCAGCAGTAAGTGAGACCTTTCGTGTGCCGCGGGGCTACCCGGGCTGAGCTGGCGACTTGAGAAGCGTTCATGATGCCTTATCGACAAAAGGTGCACGGCGTTAAATAAATGGCAAGGGCTATCAGATGGATGTGATCTGGTAGCCCTTGCTTTTATCTCCAAGGATGATTGACGGGGAAGCGGATGATCGCTGTTTCCGGGTACGTGCAGCATATGGCAGTTTCTTTCGCTTGCTGAAATCGGTATAATGAATTTATAGACATTGACCGGATTAGAATCAGAAGGGAAGGGGGAGTCTTATGGTCTATCAGGCGCTATACCGCGTGTATCGGCCGCAGACGTTTCAGGATATAGCAGGGCAACAGCATATTACACAAACTTTGGAGAATGCGCTGCTTAAGCAGCAATTTTCACATGCGTATCTGTTTACAGGACCGCGCGGAACAGGAAAGACGAGTGCAGCGAAAATTCTTGCCAAAGCAGTGAATTGTGAGCAGGCACCGGTTGCTGAACCATGTAATACGTGTGCAGCCTGTCGCGGTATAACCCAAGGCAGCGTGGCGGATGTGATTGAAATCGATGCTGCTTCAAATAATGGTGTCGATGAAATTCGCGAGATCCGTGATAAGGTGAAATATGCGCCGAGTCAGGTACGCTTCAAGGTCTATATTATTGATGAAGTGCATATGCTCTCGACCGGGGCATTTAACGCGCTGCTTAAGACGCTTGAAGAACCGCCTGAACATGTGATTTTTATTCTGGCAACGACTGAGCCCCAAAAGATTCCCTTGACGATTATTTCGCGATGCCAGCAATTTGATTTCCGCCGCATTCCTTCCTCCGAGATAGCCGCACGTCTTCGTTTCGTCGCGCGCGATCAGCATCTTGAAGCAGAGGATGCTGCCCTTGATTTAATTGCTAAGGCAAGTGAGGGCGGGATGCGTGATGCGCTCAGTACGCTCGATCAAACGGTTGCCTACAGTGAAGGCGTGATAACGGTCAGTGATGTTCAGGATGTGACCGGCATGGTGTCCGATCAACTGATCCAGGAGTTAATTGATGCGCTTGAGTCCGCGGATGCCGCGTTGGCAATTGGCAAAACAGGCGCACTGATCGATCACGGAAAAGACTCATTGCGATTAATTGACCAATTAATTTTTTACTACCGTGATGCGCTTCTTTATAAAACATCAGCAAAATTGGAAGATGTGCTCAGTCGTCCGCAAATTGATGAAACGTTTCGTAAGTTCTCGGAACAAACTACGACTGATCGGATTTATCAAGTGATTGAACGCTTAAATGACACCCTCATGGAAATGAAACGAACCAATCACCCGCGTATTTTGCTAGAGGCGGCATTTGTCCACCTTTGCACCGCCCGCGAGGCCAATCCGCCAATCACCGCAGTGACTGATGAACGAGCGGATACGTCCCATCTGGAGAAACGAATCGCTGCTCTAGAGCGGCGTCTTCAGTCCTTGGGCGAGCATCCCAGCACTGCGACAGTGTATCAGTCAGCAGACGAGCCGGCCGCCTTCACGCGGCCAGCACCGCATTCGAAACGGTCAGGTGACTTAAAAATACCCGTTCAGGCAATTAATCACATATTGCAGCAGGCGACGAAAGCAGATTTAGCTGATGTGCGTCATGCGTGGGCAACCGTGATGACAAAGATTCGCGCCCAAAATGTGGCAGCGCATGCCTGGTTAATTGACAGTACACCGGTAGCCAGTTCTCCTGAGGCTGTTGTCCAGGCGTTTAAACACGATTTCCATTGCCAAATGGTGACGGAGAATAAGAATCATACACTTGAACTTGTTCAGGCCATCGTTCAAGATGTAACGGGTAAACAAAAGACGTTGTATCCTATTCCGGAAGAGGAATGGTTACGAATAAAAAAAGCGTTTATTAGTCGAACGAAAATGAACGCTCAAGAATCGTCTGCTTCAGATGTTGATGAGCAGGCTGATCCAGTTGTTACAGAAGCGGAAAAATTAGTGGGTCCGGATTTAATTGATATAAAAGACTGATAATATAGTGGAGGCGATTCTCGATGATGCGTGGAAATATGAACAATATGATGCGTCAGATGCAGAAAATGCAAAAACAAATGGCTGACGCGCAGGAACAATTGAAGGAAGAGGTCGTTGAAGGTACAGCAGGCGGCGGGGTTGTGACCGTGAAGGTCAGCGGTCAGAAACAGGTTCTTGAAGTGGCGATTCAGCCGGAGGCGGTTGATCCGGAGGATGTGGAAATGCTTCAAGATTTAGTAGTGGCTGCTGTTAACGATGCGTTGACCAAGGCGGATGAGTTAACCGCTCAGCGGCTTGGCAAATTTACAAAAGGATTGAATTTACCTGGTTTTTAAAAGATCGCACAGACGATGAGGCAGCAATTTCTAATCGGGCGCGTAATCAATCACATGCCGATGGTTGGGAATGGCTGCCTTCTTTTTAATGAACGGGTTCGCCGCCTTCTTGATACTGGCGCGGAGCTGAACGGACTCAATCTCCATTAATTTAATTATGGTAAATGGCTGAACCCGTGCGTGAGGGGAGGAAAAGAGAATGCATTATCCGGAACCGATAGCTAAACTGCTTGACAGTTTTATGAAGCTGCCTGGCATAGGCCCGAAAACGGCTGCTCGTTTAGCTTTCTATACGGTGGATATGAACGAGGAAGATGTTATGGAATTCGCGCGTGCGTTGGTCAGCGTCAAGCGTGATCTTGTGTATTGTTCCATTTGTCAGAATATCAGCGATCATGATCCTTGTTTAATCTGTGATGATCCGTCAAGGGACCACTCGACCATCTGTGTTGTTCAGGATCCGAAAGACGTGGTTGCATTGGAGAAGATGCACGATTATCATGGGCTGTATCACGTCCTGCATGGTGTTATCTCACCAATGGATGGCGTGGGACCGGAGGATATAAAAATTGCTGAGCTGATTCGGCGGCTTGAGGATGAGCAAATTAAAGAAATTATTTTGGCGACCAATCCGACGGTAGAAGGTGAAGCAACGGCAATGTACTTATCTCGTCTCGTAAAACCAATCGGAGTGAAAGTCTCGCGAATAGCTCACGGGTTACCTGTTGGTGGAGATTTGGAATATGCGGATGAAGTCACTTTATCGAAAGCGCTGGAGGGCCGAAGAGAGTTGTAGGTCGCCGAAGTATATTAGTGCTGCCTAGACGCAGAACGGTCAACTAGAGAAAATGATAATCGGCGTCATTAGATTTTATATATGCAAGAATGGGCAAACCAGTTAATGGATGGAGGAAGGCCGGCATGTTTGGAAGCAAGAAGGGTGCGCTTCGAAAGGAACAGTATAATACATTGTTAGACACGCTCAATCGCTGTAAAAACGACTGGAAGGCCAAAAAAAAGGTGATTGAAGCAAGCATCGATCCGTCTGACGAAGTTATCCATCAGTTAAAATTAGCGGAAGCAAGATACTTCTTTCTTCTTAAAGAAATTCGTACATTGAATATAACAAAATCGCGATAAATTTTCCGTTCTTAACTGGACAGGCCTCCATATACTTTTATCAGAAGAAAAAAGTGTATGGAGGTTTTATCTATTGAATACGACAATCCTCTTAGGCATGCTGTCTGCTCTGGTTTTATTTTTTCTGCTAATTATCTTTGGCAATTCCTTTCATCCGGTGAAGTGGATAGGGAAATTAATTATTCGGCTTTGCATTGGTGTGTTTTTACTTTTTTTGCTTAATGTGATCGGAGAATCGTTTTCTTTTCATATTCCGATTAATCTAGCGACAACAGCAATCGGTGGATTACTGGGGTTGCCAGGCCTAGCGGCGCTTATTGTGATTAAATATACGCTGAATGTATAGCGAGGCTTGTATCATGGACTCGGCCAATTGTATTGACGCTTCGAGTGTGAGATGATAAAATACTTTTTGCTGATTTATTTTTTCCTAAAAATAATCATTGACATATATGTCATATGATTATATAATATTTCTTGTCGCCAAAACGACATTGAACTTCTTAAAAAAAGATGTTGACAGCTTGAAATCAGCATGGTAAGATATAAAAGTTGCTGATTGAGAGATGAGCGACAGCGAATGGTC
>JBDNRH010000024.1:0-44440 GCA_047718535.1 Sporolactobacillus sp. | reverse complement strand
GACCTTCGGGTTATGAGCCCGACGAGCTACCAGACTGCTCCACCCCGCGATGATAATAATAAATCATTGTCCGTTTTGCGGCACAAGAAATATTTTACCATTGCTTGCTATAAAAAGCAAGAACAAAATTGCTGATTGCTGTTTTTTTTGAAATATAACTATCCCGGCCCCGAAAATTACGGCTGAGTTTTAACTACTATAACCGCTCTCTCTCACGCAACTCACGCAAAGGCACTGCGTACTTCAATCGTTTGCATGCGATCGGGTCCAACAGAAAACATGGTCAACGGCACTTGGCTCAGTTGGGAGATGCGCTCAATATAATGACGCGCATTGGCCGGCAATTCAGCGAGACTTTTGGCACCAGTAATGTCCTCGTCCCATCCCGGCATTTCTTCGTAAATCGGTTTGCATTGAGCGAGGACAACTAGACTGGCCGGAAATTCTTCAAGAATATTTCCTTGATACTCGTACGCTGTACAAATCTTAACCGTTTCTAATCCGGTTAGAACATCTACACAATTTAACGAGAGATCCGTCAGCCCGCTTACACGGCGCGAATGGCGAAGCACAACACTGTCAAACCATCCG
The DNA here is from genome assembly GCA_047718535.1 of Sporolactobacillus sp. Taxonomy (GTDB): domain Bacteria; phylum Bacillota; class Bacilli; order Bacillales; family Sporolactobacillaceae; genus Sporolactobacillus. The sequence goes on along the minus strand of JBDNRH010000024.1, from coordinate 43,849 downwards.
ACACGGCGCGGCCGACCGGTCACCGTGCCATATTCATGACCCACTTCGCGAATCCTGTCACCCACCGCATCGGTCAATTCGGTGGGAAAAGGTCCATCGCCGACACGCGTCGTATACGCCTTTGCGCAGCCAACGACATGGTTGATCTTTGTCGGACCGACACCTGCACCGATTGTGACACCGCCTGCCACTGGATTAGAGGAGGTCACGAAAGGGTAGGTTCCCTGATCGATATCCAGCATGCAGCCCTGTGCGCCTTCGAACAGCACCCGCTTACCTGCATCAAGCGCATCATTCAGCACTGCCGATGTGTCACAGACAAGAGGTCGCAAACGCTCACCATAGGCTAGGTACTCAGCAAGAATAGCGTCGCTATTAAATCCTTCGCATTCATACATCTTTTCGAATAAGCGGTTCTTTAACGCGAGATTTTTTATCAGCTTTTCCTTGAACGTCTCCGGCTCAAGCAAATCAGCCATACGGATACCAATTCGTGCTGCTTTATCCATATAGGCTGGCCCAATTCCTTTTTGCGTCGTGCCTATTTTCGAAGCGCCCTTGCTTTCTTCTTCCAGTACATCCAGTTTCAAATGGTAGGGAAGAATGATATGGGCGCGATTGCTGATGCGCAGATTCGCTGTCGATACACCATTCGCTTTCATATAATCAAGTTCTTTGCAGAGCGATTTCGGATTGATCACCATTCCATTACCAAGTACACAAATCTTGTCTTTATAGAGAATTCCTGAAGGCATCAAGCGCAATTTATATGTTTTTCCGCTCCACACAATCGTATGTCCAGCGTTATCTCCACCTTGGTAGCGAGAAACCACTTCCGAGTTTTCCGAAAGGTAATCCGTAATCTTACCTTTCCCTTCATCGCCCCATTGGGCACCGACAACTACAACTGACGACATGCATCAAGCCCCCTGAAAATTGTATTCGTTAATCTTTGAACAGATTAAACAGTCTGATCGCATCGTCCGATCTGTCCTTATTTTCGACGGACATCTCTCATTTAGTCTGAACCATCATTACTAGCTCGTCTTGACGAGCCATGGTCTAGTTTATCAGTTTAACCAGCTAAAATCAACGGCAAAGGCGAACAATTAATATTGATTTAATTTATTCGTTCGTCTCTGATTGTCCCTTCATAGATTAGGCACCTTTGGAAACACTGTCTTCATGCTTTCTGTCCAGATTAACAAACTTATTATATTCTTTAATGAAAGCGAGCTCGACTGTACCAACCGGACCGTTACGCTGTTTGGCAATAATAATTTCAATGATATTTTGTTTTTCACTCTCTTTGTTATAATAATCGTCTCGATAGAGGAAAGCGACGACATCGGCATCCTGCTCGATACTTCCTGACTCACGAATATCACTCATCATCGGGCGCTTATCCTGCCGCGACTCGACCCCACGCGACAGCTGTGAAAGAGCGACAACGGGCACCTCCAATTCACGTGCCATCGCCTTCAATGTTCGTGAAATTTCCGAAACTTCCTGCTGCCGATTTTCCTGCCTCGCATTCCCCGCCGATCCAAGAATCAATTGGAGATAGTCGATCACGACGAGATCAAGTCCTTTATCCAGCTTAAGCCGCCGACATTTCGCACGAATATCATTCACCCGAATACCGGGTGAATCGTCAATATAAATTCCGGCATGAGACAAACTGCCCATTGCCATCGTTAATTTCTGCCAATCTTCGTCTTCCAACCGTCCCGTGCGTAATTTCTGTGCGTCAATATTCCCCTCTGCGCAGAGCATGCGCATCGCCAATTGCTGTGCGCCCATTTCGAGGCTGAAAATGGCCACATTCGCATTATTTTTCGTTGCCACATTTTGAGCAATATTCAGCGCAAACGCAGTTTTCCCGACTGACGGACGTGCGGCTACAATGATCAGATCACTTTTCTGAAATCCAGCTGTCATATGATCAAGTTCGATAAAACCAGTCGCCGCTCCTGTGACATCGCCCTTTCGATTCTGCAGCAATTCGATGGTGTCATACGTCTCTATCAGTACATCTTTAATCGTGCGGAATTCGCCCGTGTGCTTGCGCTCAGCCACCTCAAGAATTTTTCGTTCCGCATCATCGAGCAGATTTTCCACTTCTTCATCGCGCGTATAGCCTTCAGAGACAATCTGCGTCGCCGTACGAATCAGACGGCGGAGCAATGACTTCTCAGCGACTATCTGGCAATAGTAACTGAGATTTGCGGCCGTGGGGACCGAGTCTGCTAGCTGCGCGAGATAGGAGACACCACCGACCTCATCCAAATGTTTTGATGACTGCAGCATATTGGTCACAGTCACTACATCAACCGGTTGATTCCGATCAGAGAGCTCGATCATGACAGAAAAAATTAATTGATGACTCGTTCGGTAGAAATCGTCCGGTACTAAATCCTCGGAAGCGGTTATGATCGAAGCGGGTTCAAGAAATACTGCACCAAGCACCGCCTGCTCCGCTTCTATATTATGCGGTGGTGTACGGTCAGCAAAAAGATCACTCATGAACATGCACTTTCACAGTTGAAGTCACTTGCGGGTGAAGCTTTAGGGCGACATCAGTAAAACCGAGCGTCCGAATAGGTTCCGGCAGATCAATTTTCCGCTTATCAATTTCAATGCCACTCTTTTTAAGCGCCTGAGCAATTTGTTTGCTTGTGATTGATCCAAATAGCCGGCCGCCCTCTCCCGATTTCGCTTGCATCTCGATCGTCAGCTTTTCGATCTTCTCTTTCATTTCTCTCGCCTCAGAGAGCTCTTCCGCTGCTTCTTTCTGTTTTTTCTTCTTCTGCGCATCCAGCTGAGTCAAGCTTGCCTTATTGGCCGCGACCGCAAGATGGTGGGGAAATAGATAGTTCCGCGCGTAGCCTTCAGAAACCTCTTTAATATCTCCCTGCTTCCCTTTTCCCTTTACGTCCTCAACAAAAATTACTTTCATCAGGATAGACCTCCTTCAAAATATGAATCGATTGCCTGTCTCACCTTAGTCACCGCATCGTTAAGCGTTGTATCCGCAAGTTGAGTCGCCGCATTATTCAAGTGACCGCCTCCGCCTAATTCTTCCATAATTAACTGCACATTTACGTCACCAAGTGAACGCGCACTGATACCAATCCTGCCATCTTCACGGCGGGCGATTACAAACGATGTACGAATTCCCTCGAGAGTCAGCAAGGTGTCCGCAGTTTGAGCGATCAGCACTTGATCATAGGTCTTATTTTCCTCACCCGTCGTCAGCGCAATCAGAGACCGAATAATTTCAGTTCGACGGATCAAATCCGCCCGCTGATTGAATTGAATAAGATCATCACAGAGAAATTTTTGAACTAGGATGGTATCCGCACCATGTGCCCGCAAATACGAGGCAGCATCAAAGGTGCGAAATCCTGTTCGAAGCGTAAAATTCTTTGTATCCACAGCAATTCCGCCGAGAATAGCAGTGGCTTCAAGTACATCAAGCGGGCGCTCATTCGTCTGATATTCAAGCAGTTCCGTCACAAGTTCGGATGTTGACGACGCATATGGCTCCATATAAACGAGAACAGGCGCTTCAATGAATTCTTCTGCCCGCCGATGATGATCTATGATTACGACACGATGCACTTCCTGCAGCAAATCAGGCGCCACAACGAGAGACGGCCTGCTCGTATCGACGACCACAATCAACGTTCTTCTTGTGACTTGTTCCTCTGCTTCCTCTTTAGTAATAAAGTGACTCCAAAGAGGCCGTTCCTTACGAACTTCTTCAATCAAGCGAGCAACTCCAGACAAATTTTCATCTGAATCACGAATAATTTTCGCACTGCGTCCATTGGCATGAGCGATTTTCATCACGCCAATACATGCACCGACCGAATCGAGATCAGGCACGCGATGCCCCATAACTAATACTTGATCACTCTCGAGCATCAGTTCCGACAACGCATGAGAAATAACCCGAGCGCGTACGCGCGTTCGTTTCTCAATCGGATTGGATTTACCGCCATAGAATTTAACGTCACCGTCCGGCCGCTTAATGACAACTTGATCGCCTCCACGGCCAAGTCCAAGATCAAGCGCTGACTGGGCGAATGTCCCAAGATCCTCAAGCATCGCTGTCCCCGCACCCACACCAATACTGAGTGTCAGTGGAATATGGCTGAGTGGTACCGTAATTTCCCTAATTTGATCCAAGATAGAAAAATGAGTCGTCTCAATCTGTTTCAGGACTTGTTCATTCATTACAGCGAGAAAGCGATCGGCCGCTGTTCGCCGCAAATAAAATCCATAGCTGGACGCCCATTTCTTAATCGCTGTCGTCGACTGATTGCTGATTGTACTGCGCACTTGATCATCTAATCCTTGAGTCACCTCGTCATAATTATCCAGATAAATAAGGGCTAGAACAATGTGCTCATTATAATAGGCTTTCTTTATTTTCAATAGATCTGTGATGTCCGTAAAATAAATCAGTCGATCGTTTCGTTTAACACGTACGCGAAATTTGCGTTCACCAATAAGAATAATTGATGAATCCTTATCTGAATGAATCAGTTCGGACAGTGACACAGATAATGCCTGCACGGGACGTCCAATCAACTCGTTCGGTTCTGTCTGGGCAGACGTTAAATAAGGATTGCACCACTCAATATACTCAGTCTGATTATAAAGAAGAATTCCTATCGGCATTTGCAGCAGAGCCTCATCACCGACATCCTTCAGGCGATAGGAAAGTCCAGCGATATAAGCCACAAGCTCTTTATCAAATTGTTTTTCGTTAAAGATAAACCAGACAATTGCAAATATAAGGATTATACCGCCCGCTAAAGCAAGCATCCAATTAAGAAAAGCTACAAATACAATAAAGAGTAGGCATAATAAGCCGATCACAAGCAAGAGATCGCTTCGCCATCGATGTTTAAATTGATTTGCCAACTTCTTCAGCTCCCAGTTCACAAGGGGGTTCGATCTGTTTCTTTGCATTTATCGGAAGGAACAGCCGGCCGTCACTACTTCTTTTCAGGAATTCTACCGCGGAGATCGAAGCCTAAGTCAATTATACCCAATATCGTTACCATTTCCAGTGGCGTAAACCCTAGAATAGACAGCACAACACTTAAGAGAATGGGCATGACGAGCGGCCATTTGCGCCTGTAAGCAAATGCGAACAGGAAGCTGAAACCTTGTACAGCAAGTGCGATCTGCAGGGCGTAATTGAAATTAAGTGTTACGATATTGAGTGGTGTCCCTGTTTCTCCGACGATATTCGTCAGACGTGCCAAGAGAACAATCAAATAAAGCCATAAAATACTTTTGGGCAGCTGCCACTTGCGAAAAGCAACCCAATGTGGCGCATTGATATGAAATAGACGCAAAATTGGTAAGCTGATAAGAGAAATAATCAAGGCATAGGAGAATGATACAACAACAATTCCTCCTGGTACGAGGTAAATAATATCGGGAATGGTCTCTTTATACGCACGCAGCATAGAAAGATCCTGCCCATTCAGCGTGCTGCCCATTTCTTTCACAGCCTGATTATAAGCCTGTGTGAGAAAGGTCACAACCTCTTGAGAAATATTATAATGAAAATAAAGAACTGAAATGGCAAGAAAAGCAATCAATACCGCGCAATTGGCTAAACCGCCTGATAACAGAATGGCAAATGCTGACTTCTTATAATTAACAGCCACCCCCATAGCAAGCCCCATGACAAAGAAAAATATTGGAAATAGCGTGAATAAGCTGTTCATGCCAAAACCAGCAAGCAAGACAAAGGACACTGCTAATCCAATAACGCCCCCGCGCCAACCAAATTTTGCACCCAAATACATTACTGGCAACGGCAAAAACCAAATAGTCAGAAATGACAAGTAAGTGAATAAGGTTAAAATCAGCAGCATACATAAAATAACTGTGGCGAGCACTCCAGAAAACAGAGCGTGCTTGTCGTTCATAGTCACACCTCTTGACAGAAATAAACACGTAACCGGCACCATATAGCATGAATAATATTGGAAATACACGGATTCGTCTAGTCTGAATTCTTGTTTCTTCTCATAACCTTCATTATAGTATAAAAGGATCATATTAGAAAAGGGGTCGACCCTAAGCGCATAACAGCATAGGCGAATCGGTTGCATTTGCAGGCAGAACTCTCTATAATGAATAATATTCTTGTTGCTCTAGGTAAGCGCTTTATACAATATATTATTAGCGGAACAAAGGATATCTTAGACAATAGTCACCTTTACCAATAATTATTCGTTGGAAATCGGGTCTTCCGAGTTGCTTGGATGAAGACGAAGCCTCAGCCTTTCTTATTCTTGGTTCGCTGAGATCCCTTGTATGTTCTTAAACGTGCAAAGAAATCGTTTGATTTGGAGAGCTGGTGCTCATGATGACAAAACATAATTTAATCACACTTAATCAAAGGCAATCCAATGGTGGATTGCCTTTTCAATCTTTTAAATTTCCCCAAGCAAACAATTCAGCGGGGGTGAATTAAAATGTCTTATGAGAACTCAAAAGCACTTTTCACCGCATGGGTGAGTTTAATCAGTAATTTCTTCCTTACTATAATTAAGGTTGTATGCGGTTTAGTCTTTCACAGTACAGCCTTGATCGCCGATGGTGTGCATAATGGCGGCGATGTCATTGCGTCACTGGCCACTATTGGCTCGATGAAGCTGTCCAATCACCCCGCTGATCGAGAACATCCTTATGGACACGGAAAAGCTGAGGATGTATCGACCGCGTTTATTGCGCTTATTTTAATTGCTGCTGCCGCCTTCTTAATTTACGATGCGATTAAATCGTTATTTGGTACGGAGCACGCTGTCAGCATTTGGGCTCTGGCTGCCGCCATTATTTCCGCAATATGGAAATGGTTTCTCTACGTCTATACACATAAAGCGGCAGTGGCTTACCATAGCAAGAGTCTGTCCGCTACTGCGGCCGATCATCTTGCCGATATCTATGCTTCATTCGCTGCCGCGATTGGCCTTACCATTGGCTGGATAGGCCACCTGCTTCGTCTGCCCTATACAAATTACAGCGATCCTATCGCCGGCATCCTTGTGTCCCTGCTTGTTTTGCGCATTGCCATTATTATGATGATTAAGGCAACCAATGTACTTATGGAAAGCAGCGTGGACGAGGGCAAACAGGAACAATATATCCAATTATTTCTTTCCTTTCCGGAAGTGAAAAAGGTGGATATACTGCGTGCCCGTGAACATGGCAACTCGATACTCATTGACGCACAGATTCGGCTTCCAGCAACATTTAATATCCAGCAAGGTGACGATATCACCGAAGCCATTCGTCAGCGCGTCATGGAAAGATTTCCCGATGTTGAAGAAGTATTGATTCATATTAACCCATGGTACGCCGATCGGGAGATCATTGAACCGGAATCCGTTCCTGATTTGAATAACAAAAAGATAAAAAAATACCGATAAATAACATATTAACAAGTTTAAGGAGATGCCAGACATGTCTGAACATCACGCGGAACAAATACTGTTGAGCTTTTTTGCTGCCAAAAAACAAATGGGGCTATCCATTTTCGCTGTTGACGAAATTATCGAACCTGTCAATCCTGTACGTGTCCCCGTTACCGATGATGTCTTTGAAGGCGTGATCGCGCTTCGCGGCCGCATGTTGCCACTGATCAATCTTTCGAAATTATTGGGGGAGGCGCAGCGTTCGGCTGAACAATTTGATGAAAAGTATCTAATCATTACTGATCAGGAGTTGACCGCTGCGTTACATGTCGACGCGATTGGAGAAACGTTTCCCTGTACCGATCAATCACTGACCGACTTAGCCAATCAAACAGCGGAGCAACTGTTTTCCGTCCAGTATACGAATGCCTCGACCCATTTTCCATTACTTGATATCAAACAATTATTCGCAAAAATTAAGCAAAGAAATGAACAGGTACGTCAGCAAGCTGGCTATATGGCTATCAGTTGACGCTTTTCATTTTCTGAACTATACTGATCGGAATTATTCTCGTGGCCCATAAGCCAGTTAGGGGATCAGTATGGGTATTCACAAATATTTTCAAAGTTTATCAGACCTGGAGGGCATTTATCGCTGTCCAGGCGTTTTTAAATACCAAGAACATTCCGTCGCCAGCCACTCCTTTAAAGTAGCGACAATCGCCCAATTTCTAGCGACGGTCGAAGCGAAATCGGGAAAACTAGTTGACTGGAAAAAGGTTTACGAACGTGCCATTAATCATGATTATTCGGAGCTCTTTACCGGTGATATTAAAACGCCTGTGAAATATGCCCTGCCTAAACTACGTGAATTGTTTTCTCAAGTGGAAGGCAGCATGACTCGCACGTTTCTGGATGATCAATTCCCAGAGCAATTCAGAACTCTTTATCAGGAACGCTTCAGGGAAGGTAAGGATCAGTCCCTTGAGGGAAAAATATTGTCTGTTGCCGATAAAATCGATCTGCTGTATGAAGCCTTCGGCGAAATTCAAAAGGGCAATCCCGAACCCTTATTTTTGGATATATACAAAGAAGCACTTGCGTCAATACTAACATTTAGCGAGTTAGCTTCGGTTTGTTATTTCCGTGATACGATTCTACCTGAAATCATTCAAGACAGTGAAAGCGTGCCAACCAACCTTAGACTTATTACCGCAGAACTTGTAACCCATTCCTCCAAAAGCGACACATAATCGTAAAAATTTGCTTCTCCATTGATTAGATTCTATGATAGATCTGTGAACATTTCTCATAGGAGGGAGTCAATTATGGAGAATCTTTCTAAGAATTCGCGTGCATCATCTATTAAACCAAAAAGCAATCAAAATTACGCAGGACTCATTATCACCGTAGCAATCATTGCCAATATTCTCATTCTGCTGTTATTTTTTGCACCATTTATGAGCTATCATGGTAAAGTCGGTTCGTCCGTCTATGTTCTTCCAAAATTGAACGCGATTTTTAACAGCTTTACCTTTATCTTTCTCGTTGCTGCCTTATTATCGATTTTCATGAAAAAAATTAACTTGCATCGCGGCTTTATTCTAGCTGCATGCTCAACCACCGCTCTTTTTCTGCTTTCCTATCTTTCCTTTCACTTTCTGACGCCTCCACCACATTACGGAGGAACAGGCGTGATACGAACCATTTATTTCTTTATTTTAATTACACACAGTGTACTAGCTGCGAGTGTTGTATTCATTGCTCCGTTCACGATTGTCTGGGGATGGACGATGCAGATTAGCAAGCATAAGAAAATTGTTCGTTTTACTATGCCCATCTGGCTGTACGTCAGCATCAGCGGTGTTATTGTGTATTTAATGATGGCACCTTATTATTAAAAAATTAGAGTTTCACTTGGAAATGCTTATTCATCGCTCAAAAAAAGAACTGACCGATTTTTATACCGGACAGTTCTTTTCTAATACGGTTAAGAAAGTATAGAGAATTCAGCAAGACTTAGTATAAGAAAAGCGAGGGTTCAGCTTTCGCCCAAGGTTTTAATCTTTCCCCTGTTTTTCTAATGACTTAAAAAAATATAAAAATTAAAGCGCAGCCTCATCCAACGGACTCAGCTGCGCTAATTTCATCTATTTATTCCGTCGTATACGGAAGGAGTGCCATTTGACGGGCACGTTTAATTGCCGTGGTCAGCTGACGCTGATACTTCGCACTTGTACCCGTTACACGACGAGGTAAAATCTTACCCCGTTCTGAGATAAAGCGTCTCAGCATATCGACATCTTTATAGTCAATATAGGTAATATGATTGACTGTGAAATAGCATACTTTACGGCGTTTGCCGCGTGTACGACGTACTGCCATTTACAAACACCTCCTCTTTATTTGATCAAATGATTAAAAGGGCAGATCATCATCTGAAATGTCAATTGGCTTGCTGTCATTGGCAAAAGGATCCTCAATCGAAGGGGGAATTTGTTGATTATGAGAAGCCGCACCTTGCGACGGAACCGATCCATTATAATTGGAAGAGCTGGCCGCTGGCGGTGCTGTCGGCATCGGCGCACCATAGGAATCACCAGCGGCGCGTTTCGAACTTTTAGGTTCAAGAAATTGAACACTATCGGCAACAACTTCCGTCACGTATACACGGCGGCCTTCATTATTTTCGTAATTACGTGTCTGAATACGTCCTTCAACGCCTGTCAGACTCCCCTTAGTCAAATAATTTGCCACGTTTTCCGCCTGTCGCCGCCAAACAACAACCTGAATAAAATCAGCTTCGCGTTCACCTTGTTGATTGGAAAATGGTCGATCAACAGCAATCGTAAAAGTTGTTACAGCGACACCATTCGGAGTATAACGCAGTTCTGGATTTTTAGTCAGTCGTCCGACGAGAACCACTCGGTTAATCATCCAAAAACCTCCTCCCTTGATGAATTATTTTGCTTCTTCGGGTTTGCGTTCGTCTCTGATAATCATGAAGCGAAGCACATCATCATTGATCTTAACAAGACGATCAAATTCACTAATCGCTTCATTCCCTGCAGTGACGTAAAGTACCGTATACACACCGGTATTGGAATCATTGATTTCATAAGCAAGACGGCGTTTTCCCATCTCTTTGACCTCATTGATTTCAGCACCATTTCCTGTCAGAATGGCAGCAAGCTTTTCTTTAACTGCCTTCTCCTGTTCCTCTTCCATATCTGGACGAAGAATATACATAATTTCATATTTACGCACAATTGTTCACCTCCCCTTGGACTAAACGGCTCCGAATGGAGCAGAGAGCAAATTTAATTACTCATACTTATATACTTTATCACAAAATGATATCTATAACAATATTTTTTAAACATTAAACCGGAAGTTGACGATATCTCCATCTTGCATCACATAATCCTTACCTTCGAGCCTTAATTTACCCTGCTCTTTCGCAGCAAGTTCGGATCCAGCTCCAATTAAATCATCGTACGACACAATTTCTGCGCGGATAAATCCTCTCTCAAAATCTGAATGAATAATGCCTGCAGCCTGAGGCGCTTTCGTCCCCTTCCTAAACGTCCAGGCGCGAACTTCCTTTTCCCCCGCAGTAAAATAAGTGGCAAGCCCAAGCAAATCATAGGCTGTAGCGATCAGACGATCGAGCCCGGATGTTTCAAGCCCTAGATCCTCAAGAAAAGCTGCTTTCTCTTCACCATCCAGTTCAGCAATTTCGGCTTCGATGCGCGCCGAAATGACAACCACTTCAGCACCATCTTTTTCGGCAAATGCCTGTACAGCCCGTACATAATCATTAGGCTGCTGATCGGTCAGCTCATCCTCCGAAATATTGGCTACGTAAAGCACAGGTTTACGTGTTAAGAAGTTAAATGGCTTAATTGCCGCCGACTCTTCATCAGTTAGCGGCACATGGCGCGCCGGTTTCCCTTCTTCGAACGCGGCCTTTAGTTTCTCAAGAGCGGAGAACTCAATAATCGCCTGCTTATCTTTTTGCTTGGCCAGCTTTGATACCCGATCGTAGCGCTTTGTGACCTGCTCAAGATCAGCAAGAATCAATTCCAAATTGATCGTCTCGATATCATCAATTGGATCAATTTTACCGGACACATGGGTAATATCTTTATCATCAAAACAGCGAACTACATGTGAAATCGCATCACATTGGCGAATAGTTGCCAGAAATTGATTGCCCAGACCCTCGCCCTTACTCGCTCCCTTTACCAAACCCGCAATATCCGTAAATTCAAAAGTAGTTGGAATGGTTTTCTTTGGGTGATACATCTCCGTTAGTTTATCTAAGCGGCCATCCGGTACACTGACGATGCCTACGTTCGGCTCAATCGTGCAGAATGGGTAATTAGCCATCTCCGCACCTGCTTGAGTAATCGCATTAAACAAAGTTGATTTTCCAACATTTGGCAATCCGACAATTCCTGTCGTTAAACTCATTTCCTGTCAACTCCCTTAATCAATCCGACTGACGCAAAAAATTAATCATGCTCACCTTGGCTAAGAATATGCCTGATCTTTTTTTGAAACTCCGCACGCGGCATCAGCACGCTATGCCCGCAGCTTTGACATTTAATCCGTATATCCGCACCCATTCGAATAACTTTCCATTCATTGGCGCCACAGGGATGCGGTTTCTTCATTTCCACTACATCGTTCAAACCAAAATTGAGTTGAGGTTTCATCGCTGCAACCACCTCCTGTAGTCAATCACTACCTTAGAATTGAATTTTATCATTGATATAGTTCTTTAATTCCTCAATAGGGAGCCGGATTTGATCCATTGTATCCCGATCACGGACAGTCACTTGCTGATCATTGAGTGAGTCAAAATCAAACGTAATCGCTAGCGGTGTACCAATTTCATCCTGACGACGATATCTTTTACCGATTGAACCCGCCTCATCATAATCGACGCTAAAATATTTAGCCAATTCTTGATATATGGCGATTGCCTGCTCACCGAGTTTTTTCGACAATGGCAATACAGCCGCTTTATAGGGCGCAAGCGCCGGATGAAAATGCAGCACCGTGCGCGTTTCTTTCTCATTGATAATCTGTTCCTCATACGCATCCGCTAGAAATGCCAACGTTACGCGATCAGCACCCAGAGACGGTTCAATGACATACGGGATATAACGTTCATTATTATTCTGATCTATATATTGAAGATCTTGTCCTGACACTTCCATATGTCGGCGCAAATCGTAATCCGTTCGTGAGGATAGACTGGATAACTCACCCCAGCCAAACGGGAAAAGATATTCAATATCTGTTGTTGCATTGCTATAATGAGGAAGTTCCTCGGGTTGATGATCCCGCAGCCGTAAATTACTCTCTTGAATAGCAAGTGATTTCAGCCATTCAAACCCAAAGCTGCGCCAATACTGGAACCATTTCTTATCTTCTCCGGGCTTACAGAAAAATTCAAGTTCCAATTGTTCAAACTCACGTGTTCGAAAGGTAAAGTTTCCTGGTGTAATTTCATTACGAAAAGATTTACCTACCTGACCAATGCCAAACGGTATTTTGCGGCGCATCGAGCGCTGTACATTTTTAAAATTGACAAAAATACCTTGCGCCGTTTCTGGGCGGAGATAAATCTCATCCTTCGCCGTTTCTGTCACCCCTTGATACGTCTTAAACATCAAATTGAACTGACGAATGGGTGTAAAATCATGCGCCCCACAATCCGGACAATTTACTTTCTCATTTTCAATGAGCGCTTCCATTGTTTTAAAATCAAGCCCGTCAACTGGACCTGGTAGCTTATCCTCCGAAATATACGCTTCAATGAGCTTGTCTGCGCGGAATCGAGAACGGCATTTTTTGCAATCAATCATTGGGTCATTAAAATTAGAAAGATGTCCTGACGCTTCCCATGTTTTGGGATTCATTAAAATTGACGCATCAAGTCCCACATTATAGGGTGATTCCTGAACGAATTTCTTCCACCATGCTTTTTTCACATTGTTTTTCAGTTCAACACCTATCGGGCCATAATCCCACGTATTGGCAAGTCCACCATATATCTCTGATCCGGGGAAAATAAAGCCTCTCTGTTTTGCTAAATTCACAATCTGCTCCATTGTCTTAGCCATTTAGCTTTGCTCCTTTTTTGCTATATTTACAATCAGCTATTTCTCTTCTAGAATCCAATACAGCCGTCTTGGGTCGACCTTAACAGCCCTCTTTTAATTGCCGTGTCTGTTCATTCAACCTTACCGCATAAAATAAGCCCTCATCCACTAGGTTTCTTCCACCTAGGGACGAGAGCTATATCTACTCACGCGGTTCCACCCTAATTGACGCATCAACACTCTATGCGTCCACTTTCGTTCACCAAACGGCTTAGGAATGCCTTCATCAAAACCGATGCATCGAGCTTCCACCCTCCTCGATTCGCTGAGCATTAATTGCTTTGACTACTTGTTTCCATCATTGCCTTTTAAATCGTATGAAAATAACTATTTACAGTATAGCCCATTTTCTTCGAAATAAATAGTGATTTACTCATTTTTTTCATCATTCGTGACTAGTGGCAAATACAGCAAAACTTATACACTATTGCGTACGTATAGTTCTACGCTTCTCATCATATACTGTTAATGAATTTCACTGAAGGAGCAGAAACTATGACTCTTGAAAGAGACCATCTGCCACAATCCTATAATCGTTCAATCCATTATCAGAACACCGCAGAGCATCCAAAATTAATTGCTGCAATCCGTGCTCTTCTGCCAAAATCGTCTGCAAAGCAAATCATTGTCATCTGCATTGGTACTGATCGTTCCACCGGTGACTCATTGGGACCGCTTGTTGGTATGCATTTGGAAAATCAGCACCCATCCAGAATGCCGATTTATGGAACTCTCGAACACCCTGTTCATGCCATGAACCTTGAGGAGACACTAGCTACCATTCATTCTATCTACTACAATCCTTTTATCATCGCCGTCGATGCCTGCTTAGGTAAATTAACGAATGTAGGGAAAATATGCGTAGCAAATGGACCGGTATTGCCCGGTGCAGGTGTTAATAAAAAGTTGACGCCAGTCGGCAATATGAATATTACAGGAATTGTTAACGTCAGTGGTTATATGGAATATTCCGTTTTGCAAAATACACGGCTTGATATTGTGATGAAGCTTTCTCGAGTAATCAGTCATGTCCTCTTTCACGCTATCGAATTACCCATTGTTAAAGAATCGATCTTATAATCAATCCAGGCTTATTTTTGACTATGTCAGCCGCTATTCCGCCTGCCGTTTGGCTGCTGGATTGACATATAATTCATCAGACTGAACGACTGCCTAATAATTCAAGCAGCCGATACAAGTCATCTGCGGAATAATAAGTCAGCTCAATTCTTCCCTTTTCTTTTGATGCACCTGGTCGAATGGCAACCTTTGTCCCTAATCTTTCCTGCAGGTTGTTAATCCGTTCTTTTACTTCTGGCGGCAGCAGCTTGCTGTCTTTTTTCGATGTTTCACGTGGAACATGATTGAGTTTCTGAATCAATGCTTCTAATTGGCGAACATTCAATTGATCCTTTAAAGTCTTATCAATTAGTAATGGAATTTTCTTCTTATCTCTAACTCCGACAAGTGCGCGTCCATGTCCCATTGACAGTTTGCCTTCCTCAAGCAAATGACGGACGGACCGATCCAATTGCAGCAAACGAATATAGTTTGCTATATGCGGTCGACTCTTACCTAACTTTTCAGCTAATTCTTCCTGAGTTATCTTTAGTCCATCAATTAATTTTTTATAGGCGGTAGCTTCTTCAATTGGATTTAAATCTTCTCGCTGCAGGTTCTCAATTAATGCAATCTGCATCATGGCCTGCTCATCCAATTCTTTAATAATAGCCGGCACTTCAGTTAATCCTGCCCGGATTGCCGCACGATACCGTCTCTCCCCGGCAATAATATCGTAACCTTTAATACTTTTACGCACTATAAGCGGCTGAATTATACCGTGTTCTTTAATTGACAATGCCAATTCATCCAATGTCTTATCATCGAAAGATTTTCTTGGTTGATAAGGATTGGGACGAAGGTCTTTCGTCGCCAAGCTATCGACGTCATGATCCGTTTCATTGGTAAAAGCATTGGGAAAAAATGCATCTAAGCCCTTTCCTAAAGCCTTACTCATGCATTGTCACTTCCTTTGCAAAGTCGAGATAGACTTCGGCCCCCTTAGAACGCGGATCATACAGGATAATCGGTTTACCATGACTCGGCGCTTCGCTGAGACGGACATTTCTTGGAATAATAGTGTGAAATACTCGATCCTGAAAGTATTTTTTTACTTCCTGTATCACCTGTAATCCTAAATTCGTACGTGCATCAAGCATGGTCAGCAGAACACCTTCAATAGCCAAATGATGATTCAGATGCTTCTGCACAAGTCGTACCGTATTTAAAAGCTGACTTAATCCTTCTAACGCGTAATATTCACATTGAACAGGAATAATTACTGCATCTGCCGCCGTCAAGGCGTTAATTGTTAATAGTCCAAGTGAAGGTGGGCAGTCAATAACAATATAGTCATAGATATCTTGTATTTTCTCTAAAGCTCGTTTTAACCGAACTTCCCGCGAAATTGTCGACACCAATTCTATTTCAGCGCCTGCCAATTGTATAGCTGAAGGTACAACATCAAGATTATCGACTGTGGACGGTTTAATGACCTCAGCTATATCTTTTTCCTCAACCAATACATCATAGACACATTCATCAACTTCACCCTTATCAACACCTGAACCGCTCGTTGCATTGCCTTGCGGATCAACATCAACTAAGAGCGTCTTACAGCCGAGTGCAGCCATGCACGCAGCCAAATTTACTGCAGTTGTTGTTTTACCGACACCGCCTTTTTGATTGGCAACCGCTAAAATCTTGCTCAACTTTACACCTACTCTCAATCAATTGCTAACTTTCATTTTATCATGAAAAGAGCAAGCTGAGTGATTATCCATCGATAGTTTAATAAATATAATTGTTTTTGCTAGGCAGTTGATCATTCCCATTAAGAAAGTTTTCCGCAGTTGTCTCGTGCTTCCATATTATCCTGACAGGAACGTATAAAAAAAACCAACCCTTAGTGGGTTGGTTTTTTTTATAGGATTTAAGCAAGAAAAAATAGTCTCGCCGTTATTTTTTCTCGCTTTTCTTCGGAATACGAATGGTAAACTGATAGTAGTCGTCAAAGTCTTCCTCTGAAGAATCAACACCTAACCCACTATTGTTAACCATATGAATTGACTGACGAATGGTATTGACAGCAATTCGCGTATCACGGCTGAGTGATACGCGCCGCGGCTTCTCTTTGGGTATTTTTTTCTTTTCTCCGTGCAGCATTGCCTGCACTTCAACCTCGGTTTGTTTAACATTCAATTGTTTTTCAATAATTATCGTCAGCAATTTTTCCTGTTTGTCCGGATCCTTGAGCGCAATAAGGGCACGGGCGTGGCGTTCCGATATTTTTTTATCCAAGATCGCTCCTTGAATCGATATGGGTAGCTTTAGCAATCTTAGTTTATTCGCGATCGTCGACTGTCCCTTGCCAAGCTGCTGCGCAAGGCTTTCTTGAGTCAATCCATGAATATCAATCAGTCGGGAATAAGCCATTGCCTCTTCGATCGCCGTCAGTTCCTCACGCTGTAAATTTTCAATTAAAGCAATAGAGGCGGTCTGATTATCATCAAAGGATTTAATTATCGCCGGAATGGTCTCCCAGCCAAGATAGTTGACTGCTCGCCAGCGTCGTTCCCCGGCGATAATTTCATACTTATCTTCAACAGCCCGGACAATAATCGGCTGAATAATTCCATGTTCACTGATCGTCGCAGCAAGTTCATGGAGTTTCTCTTCATTAAAAACCGATCGCGGCTGAAATTGATTAGGGAAAATTTTATCAACAGCGATTTCCTCAACCTTATCATTGGCCGTCTCAACTTGTTCATCAGAATCGTCCAATTCATTAGTCGAATTAAAGATTCGCGAAAACGGACGTTTCATCACCACAACACCACCCTTAACAGTCTGCCCCTTAAGTAATTCTCTGCGGAAATTGTCAATTCCTGCACTTTCAATAATATTTCTATCTGACGAATAATGTTTCACGTGGAACATGAATCGAATAGCGGTTTCTTTGCTGGTAATCCTGGTTTTCGTGGATATTTATTCGGTGTCGAGTGTTCCTTGTCGATTTGCACGATTAACCGCGATCCACAATTTTCCGGAAGTTCAATGGAGCACTGTTGTTTTAATATACCACCAAGAATGCGAATTGCAGCGGATGCCTGCTGAACTTCTTCATCAGCCTGACCGCCTTTTAGAGCGAGAAATGAACCCCCTTTTCTTACTAAGGGCAGACAATACTCACAAAGCACCGTTAGATTAGCTACTGCCCGTGCGACCACCCAATCAAATTGTTCACGAACTGTCGATAGATGGGCAAAAGTTTCCGCTCGATCATGAATTAAAGAGACGCCTTCCAAGTGAAGTTGCTTTTTTACCTCTTCAAGAAACAAAAGACGTTTATTCAATGAATCGACAATAGTGACTTTCAGAGTTGGGAACATAATTTTCAATGGAATGACGGGAAAACCGGCTCCCGAACCTACATCACAAATCGACGCATTGTCAGCAAACGCATAGAAGAAACTTGGCGTTAACGAATCATAAAAATGCTTGATAATGACTTCTTCTCGATCTGTAATAGCTGTTAAATTTACCTTCTTATTCCAACTAACAAGCAACTGAAAATAAGTTTCAAATTGCTGCTGCTGCCTGCTGTTTAAAACAAGACCTTTTTCTTTCAATAGCTTAGCCAATTCAACCATATCAACGTTCCTCCGCGACTTATTTCATCCGCTGACACGCGCATGTTTTCCTTGTTCCAGATAGACAAGAAGAATTGCAATATCACTTGGATTAACACCAGATACGCGCGATGCTTGACCTACAGACAGTGGACGGACCTGCTCAAGCTTTTGGCGCGCCTCAGTTGCCAGTCCATCAATTAATTGGTAATCGAGCGTTGAAGGAATTTTCTTCTTTTCCATTCGCTTCATTTTCTCTACTTGCTGTAATTGTTTCGCAATATAGCCTTCGTATTTAATTTGAATCTCGACTTGCTCAGCAGCTTCGTCTGAAAGCTGAACAGCATCACGTGTCAGAAACTCGGAAATATCATGATAGGAAATTTCTGGACGCTTCAAAAGCTGCGCCGCTTTGACCGGTTCAGATAAAGGCGTTGAATGCTTTGCAATCAATCGCTGATTTACCGATTCTACAGGTTTTATTGACTCCGCATAGAGCCTTTCCTTTTCGCTATTAATCTGCTCTCTTTTCTCACAGAACGCATAATAACGCGCATCCGAAATTAATCCCAGTTCATGTCCTAATTCTGTTAATCTCAAATCCGCGTTGTCGTGGCGCAGTAACAAGCGATACTCTGCCCTAGAAGTCAGTAAACGGTATGGTTCTTTTGTCCCCTTAGTTACTAAATCATCAATTAAAACACCGATATAGGCTTGCGAACGATCCAGAATAATAGCTTCCTTGCCCATGCCCAGACGGGCGGCATTAATACCACCGATCAACCCTTGTGCCGCTGCTTCTTCATAGCCTGATGTCCCGTTAATTTGTCCAGCAGTAAAAAGGCCTTTTATGGCTTTCGTTTCTAATGTCGGCCAAAGCTGTGTTGGAACAAGGGCATCATATTCAATCGCATAGCCCGGACGCATTAATTCTGCATGTTCAAGACCTGCTATTGTTTCTAACATTTGCCGCTGGATTTCTTCCGGCATACTTGTTGAAAGTCCATCTACATAGACTTCCAATGTTTGTCGGCCTTCCGGCTCAAGAAACAGCTGATGGCGATCTTTATCGCTGAATCGTTCAACCTTCGTCTCAATAGATGGACAATACCGTGGTCCAGTACCGACAATAACGCCGGAATAAATAGGCGAACGATCCAAATTGTTACGAATAATTTGATGTGTTTCTTGATTAGTATAAGTCAGCCAGCAAGGAATCTGCTCTTCAACAGCGGTCTTTGTTTCATATGAAAAAGCAAAGTTCTCCTTATCTCCCGGCTGTATTTCCGTTTTTGAATAATCTATCGTCCGTCCGTTAACTCGTGGTGGTGTCCCCGTTTTGAAGCGAACAAGTTCAAAACCTAATTCTTTAAGATTATCCGATAATCTAACAGAGGCCTGCATATTATTCGGTCCGCTTTCATACTGCAGTTCCCCAATAATAATCTTACCCTTTAAGTAAACACCTGTCGTCAATACGACGGATTTTGCCCGATAAACCGCTCCGGTAGCGACAACAACGCCCTTGCATACTCCGTTTTCAACAAGCAGCCGTTCAACCATGCCCTGGCGGAGGCTCAAATTGTCAGTCGCTTCAATAGTCTCTTTCATGGCTCTTTGATAGAGCTGTTTATCTGCCTGTGCACGCAGTGCGCGTACAGCGGGTCCTTTTCGTGTATTAAGCATTCGCATTTGTATCGCGGTTTTATCGATATTGCGAGCCATTTCACCGCCAAGTGCGTCAATCTCTCGAACGACAACGCCCTTTGCCGGACCGCCAACAGATGGGTTGCATGGCATAAAAGCAACCCCTTCAAGACTGATCGTCAACAGCAGTGTTTTCGCGCCGAGCCGTGCTGCAGCCAGCCCAGCTTCCACACCCGCATGCCCTGCACCGACAACAATGACATCATATTTGCCGGCCTGATACTCGTTCATAACTTCTTCCTCCTATGAAATCTTTAAACCTTCTCACCGATTTATAAGACGCTTCGGTTATTTTCCAAGGCAGAATTTGCTAAACAACTCGTTGATTAGCTGATCTGATACTGTTTCTCCAATAATTTCTCCGAGAAAATGCCACGAACGTTGGACATCAATTTGAATCATATCTACTGGTAAGCCGGACTTTGAGGCCGTCACAGCCTCCTCCAATGCCTGCGATGCCTTTTGCAGAATGGCAATATGTCTGGGATTGGTTACATATTGTGCTTCATTTTTGCTGATCTCAGCATTAAAAAATAATCTATGAATGGTCTGTTCCAATTGCCTAAGTCCCGTTTCATTCAGCAAGGACATCTGAATAATAGGATGTTTTCCTGCTAGTGCCTGCAAATTGGATCGCGTGAGTTTTTGAGGCAAATCGACTTTATTGACAAGTATAATTGCCGGGCGCTGATCAATCAATGCCAGCAGCTGCCTGTCCTCATCTTGAAGTGCATCGTTGCCATTCAGCAATAACAGAACTAAATCAGCGGACTGCAAAGCCGCACGTGAACGTGACACGCCAATCTTCTCAACCACGTCCTCTGTCTCTCTAATACCCGCCGTATCAATTAAGCGCAGAGGGATACCGTTAAGCGTCACATATTCTTCAATTACATCGCGTGTTGTCCCCGGAATGTCAGTTACAATTGCTTTGTTTTGGTGGGTCAGTCGATTGAGCAAAGAAGATTTGCCAACATTTGGCCGTCCAATTATGGCGGTTGCCAACCCGTCTCGCAGAATACGGCCTTGCTTGGCGGTCGCTAAAAGCTGCTTCAATTGAGACAAAACCGCTGCTGCTTTTTGACAAATTAATTGATTCGTCATTACTTCTGCATCATCATATTCCGGATAATCAATATTCACTTCAACTGCAGCCAGCATCGACAAGAGTTGTTCCCGCAAATCCCTTACCTTTTGTGACAGAAACCCATCCATTTGACCCAATGCCGCCCGCAGTGCTTGATCACTTTTCGCGCGAATCAGATCCATGACCGCTTCGGCTTGGGACAAATCAATTCGTCCATTTAAAAAGGCGCGTTTTGTGAATTCACCCGGTTCCGCCAAACGCACCTCTTGCTGCAATACTTTCTCTAGGACGCGATTGACACTTAAGAGTCCACCATGACAATTAATCTCTACAATGTCTTCACGTGTGAATGTCTTAGGCTGACGCATCACTGATGCCATTGCCTCTTCAATTATCTCGCCACTGCTGGGATCAATTATTTTGCCATAATGAATAGTATGGCTGGCAGCTTCTGCTAGAGGAACGCTTCCTTTGAAAAGGCGGTCGGCAGACGCAATTGCTTCAGGACCGCTCAAGCGAATTATACTAATTGCACCTTCGCCTATAGGTGTGGCAATAGCCGCAATCGTATCATAGTCCACCTCTTATCCCCCTCCTTTCTTCTGACTCTCAGCAAGTCATCAATGCGTTAGTTTCCGCTACTTATTCCATCCTGCAATTATCATACATGATTCCAATTGAAAAGCCAAAATGTGCCGATCCTTAATTTTAACGATCCTTAACAAATAAGAAAAAAGCACGCCAATTTGTACGTGCCTTCACTCAATCAACTATGCTTAGAAATGCGTTTATTTTTAATCACCACATACCGCCGCGGTTCCTCACCGACAGAAAATGTAATCAGTTTTTGCTTACCTGCCAGCGCGCCATGAATAATTTTTCGTTCGAAAGATGGCATCGGTGGAAAATGATAGTCTCTGCCCGTCCGCTTAACACGTTCAGCCATTTGTCCGGCTAGACGGTTTAACTGTGCTTTTCGCTCCTGACGATAATTTGCCGCATCTACATACAGCTGTATATGGTGCTCAGATTGCTTATTTACGGCAATATTTGCTAAAAGCTGCAATGCATTGAGCGTTTGGCCATGACGGCCAATCAATTCCGGTGCCTGTCTACCGGAAAAACGGCAATGGCAGATCCTTGCGCTTCGATCAACAACTTGCAGATGTGCATTGATATTCATTTTATCAATTACATTCTCTAAATAGTCGATACCAAAATCAAACGGCATTTTCTTCGAAATCACTCGGACAAGCGCGCGGCGCACACCAAATCCTAAAAATCCTTTACGTGGATTTTCTAACACTTCGGTCGTTACTTGATCCGGTGTCGCGTTCAACTCTTCGAGGGCGAAAGAAACAGCTTCATTAACTGTTTTTCCATATTTTGTAACTTCCCTCAATTTTGTTTGGCGCCTCCCGTTTTTGGAGCATTTTGTTTCTCATAGATAATAAATGTCTGAAAAATCATGAAAATATTACCGATAACCCAATACAAGGCAAGCGCCGATGGAAAATAAAACGCTGGGACGGCAATCATAATTGGAAATAAATAAGTCATCATCGCCATCTGTGGATTATCACTCGTCCCCATTCGACCCATCATGATTTTTTGCTGCAGAAAGGTTGTCAGTCCAGCAACAATTGGAAGGATGAAGAGTGGATCGGAATGGCCGAGCTGAAACCAAAGAAAAGATTGTTTTTTAATCGCTTCAGTACGCACAATCGCCTGATAGAAAGCAAACAAAATCGGCATCTGTATGAGCAGCGGCAGACATCCAGCCAATGGATTAATATGGTTTTCCTGAAACAGCTTCATCTGCTCTTCTTGCAGTTTCTGCTGCGTTTTCTGATCTTTTGAGCTGTATATCTTCTGCAGTTCCTTAATTTTCGGCTGCATATCCTGCATTGCTTTCGAACTCTTCACTTGTTTGGCCATCAACGGCAATAAAACGAGACGGACAATAATTGTCGTCACTATAATCGCGAGACCATAGCTGTTCCCGCAGAATCGAGCGATGATCGTAATAAATTCTGAAAGCGGATAGACAAAATATTGACTCCAAAATCCCGTAGAATTTTTTGTGATCGGTTGATTCACATTCGAACAGCCTGTTAAAAGCAAGGTTAACGCTAAAATCGTCCCAGCACCGAATAATTTCTTTCGCACACCATTACCTCCTCGCTCGATTCGAACGATGGTTATCATTTTTTTTTCGAATGCCTGTCCATTTCTGAGGAACAGGATCCATCCCGCCTGGATGAAAGGGATGGCATTTCATAAGACGTTTTATCGCAAGCCAGCCACCTCTCAACACACCAAATCGAGTAATCGCTTCCGTGGCATAATGCGAACACGTCGGATAAAATCGACATGTCGGAGGCGTAAATGGCGAAATGCATTTCTGATAAACGCGAATAAGAAAAATGAGCACATGCTTCATTTTAGACAGCAACCTTTACTCGCGCACGATGCCCGCTTTTCTCAGGGCATGCTTTAAACTCCCCTGAAATTCATAATAAGTCAAAGTTCGCACCGGGCGACGCGAAATAATGATTAAATCATAACCGAGTTCCAGTTTCTCCGAAAACAGCCGGAAATTTTCTTTGATCAGGCGTTTAATATGATTTCGCATCACTGCATTGCCCATCTTTTTACTTACAGACAGGCCAAGTCGAATATATGGTTGACCGGGTTGTTCGTGGACATAGACGACAAACTGACGATTCGCCGTCGATCGCCCTTTTTTAAAAACAACCTGAAACTCTTTATTTTTTTTTAATCGCCTAATAATTTTCATTCACCCTTGTCCCTCCATGAATGGGACCGATTCAAATGACGGAAGCCTATTTTTATAACTGTCAATATCATTTCTTTTGAAAAAAAACCACTGCAACACATACAGTGGATTTATGCAGATAAAACTTTTCTTCCCTTGCGACGACGATTAGCCAATACCTTGCGGCCATTCGCTGTTGCCATCCGGGCACGGAAACCATGAACCTTTTTTCTGCTGCGCTTATTCGGTTGATACGTACGTTTCACTTGTTCCACCTCCTAAATAAGATATACAAAAGAAACGCTCGCTCCGTTTATCGGGTGTTCACACTACATCTGATTTTGGCGTTTGTTCTTTAAAATGATAAAACCAGTCTGATTAATTATACGCAGATGAACGAAATAAGTCAAATACTGAAGCTCTAATCTACTCTTGCAGCTGCTGAACAAACCCTTGTGGATAAAGTTGATTCGCTGTCTGCATCTATTCAGCAATTATCGACAAGATTTAAACAAATTCGCCCCTTGTGCGCAACTGATCAGGGGGTAACTTTATCCACTGTGGATAACACCGGACAGAATTGCTTTACTAGGGTTTTTTTGATATGATTTGTGTGCATGATTCATCTGAAAACGTCGTATAGCCACAAAGTTATTCACAGGAGGTGGATAACTTTGTGGACATCTATACACGTCGGCGAATAACTTATCCACACGATGTTCACTTTTGTGGATAATCTTTTCATTTACAGGACCTTTATACGTTTTTATTGTGGATAATATCGTGGAAAATCGACGTCTAATAACCAACTGTCAGGTCTGTCTAGTTTTCCTGATTATTTTTCTCACTGACATGTTTATGCTCAGCACCGAAGAAAAATTATAATGGATGCCATTTTATTTTCCTCACAATTTTTTTCAGGGACATTAAGCAGTTTGCCGTATTTTCTGCCGTTTAATCACAAAATGCCCAACTTCCTCGATTGACAACGTACAATGCCCGGATGTTAAACGTGCCAGAGCCAATGTGGACTGCTTCGTCGGTTCCCAATACTTAATAATTTTGAGATCGAAGACAATCGTTTACTTTTCGTTGTTCATATTAGGGAGGATCGTAATCATTGAATAACCTTCAGGAAATCTGGAGTCAAGCTCTGGAGTCCATTAAAAAAAAGCTCAGCAAACCTAGCTTTGAGACATGGCTTAAAGAAACACGTGCACAGTCGATAAATGGACAGACACTGATTATCAGTGTCCCCAATGAATTTTCGCGGGACTGGCTCGAAGAACACTACGCACGCTTGATTTCTGAAATCATTTTCAATGTGACAGGTGTGCGCTATAGCATCCAATTTGTGATTGCATCCAAACCTAACCAGTCAGATCACAAGAGAACAGCAGCGGAAGAAAAGAGGAAGCAAATGAGACAAGGAGATACTTTGCCAGCAAACCATCCGCAAAGCGAACCCGCCGGAAACCGAAAAATCGATGAATTTACAAATAACACGATGCTCAATTCCAAAAATACATTTGAGACATTTGTTATTGGGTCGGGTAATCGATTTGCCCATGCCGCCTCTCTCGCTGTCGCAGAAGCACCGGCGAAAGCCTATAACCCACTGTTCATCTACGGCGGTGTTGGATTAGGCAAAACCCATTTAATGCATGCGATCGGTCATTACGTCATAGAACATAATCCCAATGCCCGAGTTGTCTATTTGTCCTCGGAAAAGTTTACAAATGAATTCATTAATTCCATTCGTGACAATAAAACAATTGAATTTCGTAATAAGTATCGTGGTGTGGATGTCTTACTTATCGATGATATTCAGTTTCTCGCCGGCAAAGAATCGACACAGGAAGAATTTTTCCATACATTCAACGCACTTCATGAAGAATATAAGCAGATCGTTATTTCAAGTGACCGCCCGCCAAAAGAAATTCCAACACTTGAGGATCGTCTGCGTTCCCGATTTGAATGGGGGTTAATCACGGATATCACCCCACCGGATCTTGAAACACGAATTGCTATTTTGCGCAAGAAGGCGAAAGCTGAAGGTCTCGATATCCCTAATGAAGTGATGATCTATATTGCCAATCAAATAGATACAAATATTCGTGAGCTGGAGGGGGCACTCATTCGTGTAATCGCCTTCTCTTCATTGAATAATGAGGATATTAATGTCGATTTGGCTGCTGAAGCGCTTAAAGATATCATTCCTTCCGCCAGGCCAAAGACAATCACTATTCAGGACATTCAAATTGCCGTCGGCGAAGAATACCATCTGAAGCTAGAAGATTTTTCAGCAAAAAAGCGGACAAAATCAATAGCCTATCCCCGTCAGATCGCCATGTATTTAGCGCGAGAGCTGACAGACTGTTCGCTTCCAAAAATCGGCGAGGAATTTGGCGGCCGTGATCACACAACTGTCATCCATGCGCATGAAAAGATTACGAAGCAGCTCGCCTCAGACAGAGAATTGCAGCATCGAATCAATGCGCTGATAGATCAGTTGAAAACGCCGATTAAGTCAAAATAAAAGAGCCGATCGCTTGCGATCAGTCAACAGTCTGTCTTGAAAAGATACACAGCCCTGTGAATAACTAGGGGTAAATTCAGCGTGACACCGCACAGTTTATTCACATGTGGATAACTGTCAGATGTAGCTAGTTTAGCGGTTATCCACATATTCACCGCACCTATTACTATATTTACTATTTTTTTAAGTTATTAATAATACTGGAGGCACCAATTATGCTTGATCATCAAGACATCCCATCCCTTAAATTCAGGGTCGACAAAGAACGTTTAAATGACGCAGTGAATCAGGTCATAAAAGCTATTTCAAGTAAAACGACTATGTCCATCCTGACGGGGATTAAAATTACCGCAAATCCTGAAGGCATCACATTAACTGGCAGCAATTCGGATATTTCGATTAAGTCGTTTATTCCTGCAGAAGAAAATGGTAGCGAAAATGCGGTTATTGATGAAACTGGCAGTATTGTGCTTCCTTACCGGCTGTTTTCAGAACTGGTTCGTAAGCTTCCGGATGATGACGTCTATTTCAGCACGGATAATCGGTTGACAACAATCATTCGTTCAGGGGCATCTGAATTTAATCTCAATGGAATGGACCCAGAAGAATATCCCAATTTACCCGTCATTGCTGTAGATACAAGCTGTATGATCCGCAAAGATCTGCTCAAAGAAATTATTAAGCAGACTGTTTTTTCCGTCTCTACGTCAGAAACACGACCGGTGCTAACAGGTGTGAAATGGATTATTCATGAAAATCAATTAACCTGCGTCGCGACTGATAGTCATAGATTGGCACAGCGGACCATTTTATTAGAACATGCGCCAACAATTGAGCAGCAAGAACTCGTTGTTCCGGGAACGAGTCTTGCTGAATTCTCGAAAATTCTTGACGACGACACTGATGATCCCGTAGAGATAATTATGACGGAAAATCAAATTTTATTTAAAGTCAATCACGTTCAATTTTATTCGCGACTGTTAGATGGCAATTATCCCGATACGAACCGACTGATACCTACTGAGAGTAAGACAATAATTACGTTAAATACAAAGGAATTGTATCGCGCGATTGAACGGGCATCGCTGCTCGCTAAAGAAGAGAAGAATAATGTTGTTAAGTTCGTCACAGAGGGCAGTAAAGTAGAAATATCCTCGCAGTCGTTAGAGTTAGGACGCGTGTTTGAAACAATTGAGACGGAGAAATTCGAGGGGGATCCGCAGCGTATCTCCTTCAGCGCTAAATTCATGATGGATGCCTTAAGCCGAATTGATGCGCAAAACATCCGCATTCATTTTGTTGGCCCTATGCGGCCGATCATCATTCGTCCAGTTGGTGACGAAGCGATTCTAATGCTTATTTTGCCAATCCGCACGTTTTAATTTTCAATTCACACAATACAGCCTTGCAAAGGAGGACAACTATGATGAAACACGTTCATCTGAAAGATGGCACAGAGTATATCACATTAGGACAATTCTTAAAGCATGTCGGTCTTATCCAGACAGGCGGTGAAGCGAAGCATTTTTTGAACGAGACGCCTGTCCAAGTCAATGATCAAGATGAAGCGCGCCGAGGCCGGAAACTGCGTGCAGGCGATAAAATAGTTGTCAACGCTCAAGATACTTTTTACATAGAGGAATTATGAGAGGAGCTTCCATCTTTTGTACCTTGAATCGATCGAGTTGACCAATTATAGAAATTACGACAGCCTTAAGCTGTCTTTTTCTCATTCGATCAATATTTTTCTTGGCGAAAATGCACAGGGAAAGACGAATTTACTGGAAGCAATCTATGTGTTGGCATTGGCAAAGTCTGCGCGGACAAACCATGATAAAGATTTAATCAAATGGGATCAAGATTATGGTAAAATAAAGGGTAGAGTGGTGAAACGCGGCCATTCGCTGCCACTTGAACTGATTGTCTCCAAAAAAGGGAAAAAGGCGCGGGCCAACCATCTGGAACAGCGCCGTCTTAGTGACTATATTGGCTATTGCAACGCCGTCATGTTTGCGCCAGAGGATTTGGGCTTGGTTAAGGGAGGCCCTGCATTGCGCCGTCGGTTTATTGATATGGAACTGGGACAGATCGCGCCGATTTATATCCATCATCTCAGCCACTATCAGAAAGTATTGCAGCAGAGAAACGCTTTGCTGCGCCAATATGGACGACAGAAAAAAGATATAAGGCCTTTTCTTGATGTGTTAACTGAAAAGTTGTTCACATTAGCTGCCGAGATTGTCAGCAGAAGGTTGCGTTTTATTCGTCAATTAAATACATGGTCCGGTCCGATTCATGAAGAAATCAGTCAAGGCAGAGAAAAACTAGTCCTCTCTTATCAGTCTGACGTGCGCGAAGTATTAGAATGCCCAGATACGTCAAAAATAGTAGAAGCTTATCAAAACAGTTACGAAAAACTAAGCAATCGGGAACTCGAGCGTGGAACGACACTAATTGGTCCTCATCGTGATGATTTGCAATTCATCGTCAATGGCTATGATGTGCAAACGTTCGGTTCGCAAGGGCAGCAGCGAACAGCTGCTCTGTCTGTCAAACTTGCAGAAATTGAATTGATTAAAAGTGAAGTCGGTGATTACCCGATTCTACTTCTTGATGATGTGCTGAGCGAGTTGGATGACAGGCGTCAGACACAGCTGATCGCGGCTTTCAAAGATAAAGTGCAGACGTTTGTGACCACAACATCAACTGACGGACTTGACGAACAATTGATAAACCGAGCTACGGTGTTTCAGATCGCGCAGGGAACCGCCGCTCGGCTGGAGGACTGAAGCCATGTGCCTTCATCTCGGTCAAGATATAATGCTTCAAACAAACGAGTTGATCGCGTTGCTTGATTTGCAGATGATGGATTGCCAGACCATCCGCTCATCGGATCATATAGTCTGGGTAGATACGTCCGGGCAGACACTCAAATCAATTATTGTGACAGATGACGGCTGGTATCTGAGCTCAATTCGATTAGCCACACTATACAAACGGGTACAGGAAGCTATCGGTGATGCCGCCTGCCAGTAAGTAGATCCAGATGCTGGCGCGCCATTGCAGGGATATCGCCTAGCGGGCAGCAACTCTGCCCAACCGATAATTTCTTTGCAAGATAAATAGTAAAGTCAGCAGTTCGCGTGATTATGTGTCAGTGACACGAAGTTAGGTGGGTTAGTATGAGTGAACAGCAGCAATCAAAGCAATCCTACAATGCCAGCCAGATTCAAGTGCTTGAGGGGCTTGAGGCCGTTCGCAAGAGGCCAGGAATGTATATCGGCACGACAGGTGAGAAGGGGTTGCATCATCTTGTCTGGGAAATTGTCGACAATTCGATCGATGAAGCACTGGCCGGATATTGTGACCATATCGAGGTCAGCATTGATACGGATGGCGGGATTACCGTTAAGGACAATGGGCGCGGCATTCCCGTGGATACTCAGAAGAAGGTTGGACGGCCGGCACTTGAAGTGATTATGACCGTTCTGCATGCCGGCGGTAAATTCGGCGGTGGCGGCTATAAGGTGTCAGGCGGTTTGCATGGCGTCGGCGCGTCCGTTGTAAATGCCTTATCGACGACTATGTGGGTTAAGGTGAGTCGTAATGGCAATATTTACTATCAGGAATATCATCGTGGCAAACCTGAAGCTGATATTAAGATCATCGGTCAATCTGAGACGACAGGGACGGTCACACACTTTATTCCTGATCCGGAGATTTTCAAAGAAACGACGACATTTGTTTATGATACACTGCGAGTCCGTGTCAGAGAACTTGCTTTCCTGAACAGAAATATTCGCATTTCGATTGAGGACCAACGCGAATCTGGAAAGAAAGAGACCTTTCACTATGAGGGCGGCATCCGTTCTTATGTTGAATACTTGAATAAATCAAAAGAGACGTTGCATGAACCGATTGATTTGAATGGTGAGAAGGACGGTATCAAAATTGAAATCGCCATGCAGTATAATACGGGCTTTTCCAGTCAGCTCTACTCTTTTGCCAATAACATTCATACACATGAGGGCGGCACGCACGAATACGGGTTTAAGGTTGCTTTAACACGTGTAATTAATGATTACGCACGAAAGAATCAATTAATTAAAGGCAATGATCAGAATTTATCCGGTGAAGATGTGCGTGAAGGATTAACGGCCATTGTGTCGATCAAACATCCCGATCCACAATTCGAAGGACAGACGAAAACGAAACTCGGCAATCCCGAAGTGCGCACGATTACAGATAATCTGTTCGCAGATGCTTTTTCACGTTTTCTCTATGAAAATCCGGACATCGCCCGACTGATCGTCGATAAGGGAATTGTTGCTGCACGTGCGCGTACGGCGGCAAAAAAAGCACGAGAACTGACGCGGCGCAAGAGCAGTCTCGAGAGTTCGTCGCTTCCAGGTAAATTGGCGGACTGTTCATCAAAGGATGCCAGCATCTCTGAACTCTATATTGTCGAAGGGGATTCAGCCGGTGGTTCGGCTAAACAAGGTCGTGACCGATTGTTTCAGGCCATTTTACCACTTCGTGGCAAGATATTGAATGTGGAAAAGGCGCGGCTAGACAAGATTTTATCTAACGCAGAAATACGGGCGATGATCACAGCGATGGGAACCGGTGTCGGCGAGGAATTTACGATTGAGAAGGCGCGCTATCACAAAATTATTATAATGACCGATGCAGATGTTGACGGTGCGCATATTCGTACGTTGCTGTTGACGTTCTTCTATCGCTTCATGCGTCCGCTGCTTGAGAACGGTTACGTCTATATTGCTCAGCCACCGCTTTTCCGTGTCCAATACGGGAAAATATTGAAATACGCTTATCGGGATAATGAATTAAAACAATTGATGGCAGAAGTGCCGCAGAATGCCAAGGTTACGGTTCAGCGCTATAAAGGTCTTGGGGAAATGGATCCGGAACAGCTTTGGGAGACGACGATGGATCCTGCGAATCGCTTAGTGCTGCAAGTTAATTTGGAAGACGCGATAGAAGCGGATCAAATCTTTGAAATGTTGATGGGTGACCGCGTCGAACCACGGCGTGAGTTCATTCAGGAGAACGCCGATAAAGTGAATCGAGAAAAATTGGACTTCTAAATATGTTAGTAAATAGAAAGTCTCTGACGGAAACAAATCGGCGATTCGCTTGTTCCGTTAGTCTATTTGTTTGATGATGTCAAATTTTTAAGAGGTGGATGCAAGATGGCAGAGCAAGATGACTCACGAATTCAACCCGTCGATTTAGGTGAACAGATGCGCGGCTCATTTATTGAGTATGCAATGAGCGTCATTGTCAGCCGTGCGCTTCCTGATGTTCGTGACGGTTTGAAGCCGGTGCATCGACGGATTCTTTATGCGATGAACGAGCTCGGAATTACTTCGGACAAGCCGCATAAGAAATCAGCGCGTATTGTCGGAGATGTCATTGGTAAATACCATCCGCATGGTGATTCGGCGGTTTATGAAACAATGGTCCGCATGGCGCAGGATTTCAGCTATCGCTATGAGTTGGTGGACGGCCATGGCAACTTCGGCTCAGTCGATGGTGATCCAGCGGCTGCGATGCGATATACCGAAGCACGAATGTCGAAAATATCGATGGAAATGGTCCGTGATATTCGCAAAGAAACGATTGATTTTGACAAAAATTACGACGAGTCTGAGCAGGAGCCAGTTGTTTTGCCGGCTCGCTTCCCCAATTTGCTTGTCAACGGTGCGTCAGGTATTGCTGTCGGCATGGCGACCAATATTCCGCCGCATCAACTCGGTGAAGTGATTGATGGGCTGCTGGCGTTGAGCAAAGATCCCGAACTGACTGTAGATCAGCTGATGACTTATATTCCCGGTCCTGATTTTCCGACCGGAGGGCTGATTCTTGGCCGTGAGGGCATCAAACGCGCTTATCGCACGGGGCATGGTTCGATCATCGTTCGGGCAAAGGTACAAATCGAAGAGAAGGCCAATGGCAAGCAAGATATCGTTGTGACTGAGCTTCCTTATCAAGTGAACAAAGCGCGGCTGATCGAACGAATTGCTGAAATGGTCAAGGATAAGAAGCTTGACGGGATTACTGATTTGCGTGATGAGTCGGATCGAGAAGGCATGCGGCTGGTGATTGAATTACGCCGCGATGCGAATGCCAATGTGCTATTGAATAATCTTTATAAGCATACAGCACTTCAGACAAGCTTTGGTATCAATATTCTGGCACTTGTTAATCAAGCCCCGCGGATATTGACTCTGAAGGAATGCCTTGTCTATTATTTGCAGCATCAGGAAGATGTGATTCGTCGTAGAACGGCTTTTGACCTGAAAAAGGCAGAAGCTCGAGCCCATATTCTACTTGGACTGCGCATAGCGCTTGATCATCTGGACGCGGTGATCACGTTGATCCGTAACTCCAAGACGGCAGATATTGCCCGTGCTGGCTTGATGGAAAATTTTAATTTAACAGAAATCCAGGCACAGGCTATTTTGGATATGCGACTGCAGCGATTAACCGGTCTGGAACGCGAGAAGATAGAGCAGGAATATGAGGAACTGCTTTCTCGAATTGCGGAACTTAAGGCTATCTTAGCGGATGAGCAGAAGGTGCTCCATATCATCCGTAAAGAACTCGTTGAAATAAAAGAGAAATACAATGATACACGGCGCACCGAGATTACAGTAGGTTCCGATCTATTTGAGGATGAGGACTTGATTGAGAAAGAAGATATTGTGATCACGGTTTCCCATAACGGGTACGTGAAAAGAATGCCAGTGAACGCCTATAAGAGTCAGAATCGGGGTGGACGCGGCATTCAAGGAATGGGAACGAATGAAGATGACTTCGTTGAACATCTTTTTCAGACGAACACGCATGATCACGTGCTGTTTTTTACGAATAAAGGCCGTGTCTACCAGATGAAGGGTTATGAAATTCCTGAACTTGGACGAACGGCAAAGGGTATTCCGATTATTAACTTGATTCAGATTGAGAAGGGTGAGTATATCACGGCCTTCTTCCCGGTAACCCAATTTGATGATAAGCATTATCTACTGTTCTTAACGAAGAACGGGATCACGAAGCGTTCACCTCTCTCAGATTTTTCCAATATTCGCAAAGGTGGTCTGTTCGCGATCACTGTCCGTGATGAAGATGAACTGATCGGAGTCCGTCTGACAGACGGAAGTCAGGATCTGATTGTCGGCACGAAGCAAGGGATGGCTATCCGCTTCCATGAAACCGATGTGCGTGCGATGGGACGTGCTGCAGCGGGTGTCAAGGCGATCACATTGGACGCGGATGATCAAGTAGTCGGTATGGGCATCGCAGACGACACAAAGGACGTCTTAATTGTTACTGCCAACGGATTTGGCAAGCGCACGTCCTGTAGTGAATACCGTGTTCAGTCGCGTGGCGGCAAGGGATTGAAGACGTGTAATATCACCGAGAAAAATGGCGAAATGATCGCGATGCGAACGGTAGAAGAAGACGAGGATCTGATGATCATCACCGCAAATGGTGTAATCATCCGTATGCCAGTCTCGGGAATTTCGAGATTAGGAAGAAATACAGTCGGCGTGACATTAATTCGGGTTGATGAGAATGACAGTCTGGCAACCATCGCCCGCATTCAAAAGAATGAAGAAGACTTACCTTCGGACGAGCGGCAAGACGAAGATTGATTCATCGTTCACTCATTGATGCAAAAAGGAGGAAAACCATGCGGATTAATGTGGAGATGCTTCAACCCGGGTTTATTGTGAGAAAGCCGGTATTTGCCAAAGCAATTGATCCGCTGATCCCTGCAGGGGTGGAAATTACCGCACAGCATATTGATTTCCTAAAGGCCTTTCTCATTGATACGATTGATGTCGAGGCACATACGTCAAAGGGCGAACGAGTTCAGGCGCAGCGAATTAAATCTGAACCTAAAGACTCGTCTCTATACACGCAAAAGGACGAGATCAGTGTGCCTAAAAACACGGATGAGCGTTATCAGGTAGCTGTTCAGCATTATACGCAGGCTTTTAAATCATGGCAGTCGGGCACAGCCATTGATATTTCATCTTTTCGAAAAGTAATGATACCGCTGCTCGACGATGCGCTGCAAAATCCCCAATGGTTAGCTCGCTTCTTGATCAGCGGTGTTCCTTGCCGAAGCCGAGCAGATCAAAACATCACAGTGGGTCTTTTGACTGCCTTTTTGGCAAAGAAGATGGGCGAATCTTCCGGTGATGTCATCCAACTTGGATTAATAGCCATGCTTGCGGATTCAGGGCTATCCAAACTCTCACCGTCATTATTGGATCGTGAAGGGAATTTTATTGGCCCTGAAGCATCGCTGTACGAACGCCATGTTTCGGACAGCTACAATCTTGTCAAAAATAGTCCTGCTTTTAAAGAAGAAATTGTTGTTGCCTTGACGCAGCACCATGAATACGAGGATGGGAGCGGCTATCCGCTTCGATTAACGGGCAATCAAATCAATACGTATGGTAAGTATCTTATTGCTTGCGTGAATCTAGTCCAGCAAATGGTTAAAGAAAATAAACAAGGCGGCATTATTCCAGCGCTGGATTGGCTGTCATTTCATGCGTTTAAGAAGCTGCCAAAAGTGGTGTTTAAAAAGCTGGAAATGGAATTGATGACACTCCTTATTGGGGCTTCAGTGAACTTATCGAATGGGCAGAAGGGCAGAATTACATTTATTATGGATGAGTGCCCCACACGGCCGATGATCAGTCTGGAAAACAATCAAGTGATTGCTTTGTCAATGAATCGTTCTATAAAAATAGTTTCTACAAACTAAACCGTATAGTTTTGGTAAATTGCTGACCCATTTGGAAATAAAAAACAGCGTCGCTGGATTGAAAAAAGTTTTATAATAATCAAGATGATCATGAGCCATGTTTAGCTATGCATGAAGCGGTTTATTTTTAGAAAAGTGTTATTTTTATACGTTGTCTTGACACCCCGCAGGCCAGTTGATAAGCTAGCAATAAATTTTTCGGATACTAAATAATGGGGGAACGATACATTGATGAGAGAAGATAAGTTTATCAAGGAATCTTTAACTTTTGATGATGTTTTGCTGATTCCTGCTGCTTCAAATGTTTTGCCACGTGACGTGTCAGTGGCAACATCATTGACAAAAACACTCCACCTCAATATTCCAATAGTCAGTGCAGGAATGGATACGGTCACGGAAGCTTCCATGGCTATTGCTATGGCTAGGCAAGGCGGTATGGGTGTCATTCATAAGAATATGTCAATTGAGGAACAGGCGGAACAAGTTGACAAGGTTAAACGTTCAGAGAGTGGTGTTATCACCAATCCATTTTTCCTAACTCCTGAAGATCAAATTTTCGATGCTGAGCATCTGATGAATAAATATCGTATTTCCGGTGTGCCGATCGTCGATAATGCCAAAGAGCAGCATTTAGTCGGTATTCTGACAAACCGCGATATGCGCTTTGTTAAGGATTATTCAGCTACCATCGGCGATATGATGACTAAAGACAATCTTGTCACTGCATCGGTTGGCACGAGTCTCAAAGAGGCTGAAGAAATTCTTAACCGCAATCGAATCGAGAAATTACCGCTTGTTGACGAACAAGGTGTGCTAAAGGGTCTGATTACAACAAAAGATATTGAAAAGGTTGTTGAATTCCCGAATTCAGCAAAAGATGAACATGGCCGATTGCTGGTGGCTGCCGCTGTTGGTGTGACGTCTGATGCTGAACTCCGTGTGGAAAAGCTTATTGATGCAGGTGTGGATGCGCTTGTTATCGATACAGCTCATGGCCATTCAAAAGGTGTCTTACAAAAAGTTGCTGAAATCCGCAAACAATTTCCGACTATTAGCCTGATCGCCGGAAATGTGGCGACGGCTGAAGGAACGAAGGCATTGATTGATGCGGGTGTGGATGTCGTCAAAGTAGGAATTGGTCCGGGCTCCATCTGTACAACACGTGTGGTGGCTGGTGTCGGTGTACCACAAATTACCGCTATTTATGATAGTGCCAATGAAGCTGACAAACACGGCATCGCTATTATTGCTGATGGTGGGATTAAGTACTCCGGCGATATCGTCAAAGCTCTGGCAGCAGGTGGCAGCGCAGTGATGCTCGGCGGGTTGCTCGCTGGCGTCGACGAAACACCGGGAGAGAAAGAAATTTATCAAGGTCGGCAATTCAAGGTGTATCGTGGCATGGGTTCGGTAAGTGCCATGGAGCATGGCAGCAAGGACCGCTATTTTCAAGAAAATCAAAAGAAGCTTGTTCCGGAAGGCATCGAGGGACGTGTACCATATAAAGGCCGTTTGGCAGATACGATCTATCAATTAATTGGTGGTCTGCGTTCAGGAATGGGCTATTGCGGGGCTGAATCAATACAGACTCTTCGAGAAAACGCACGCTTTACAAGAATTACCAATGCTGGTCTTTTAGAAAGTCATCCGCATGACGTCCAGATTACGAAAGAAGCGCCGAATTACTCTATTAAATAATCTCACCTTTTTAAGTTGTGGTGAAACGAAGACTATCCATACGAGACGTTTCGCCTCGCTTTTTTCTTTGGTCACAGGTTGTCTGTTTGAATCTATTCGGGGGTGTAACGGTTGAATTTCAAGAAAAAGCTGTGGCAAGCGGCAGCTATTGGTCTTATTTTTATTTTAACATTGGCGGTTTCTTTCCAAACTCCCTTCGCTAGAAATGCGGAGGCTGCGAATACACTTGGTTTAAAAGCGAAATCAGCCATTCTTATTGATTTTAATAGTGGAAAAATTTTATATGAAAAAAATGCAGATCAAGTGTATCCACCTGCCAGTATGACAAAGATGATGACAGAGTATCTCGTCATGCAGGCTCTTCATCAGAAAAAAATAACATGGAATACCAAAGTTTCAATCAGTGATTATGCGTATACGATTTCACAGAATCGCTCTTTCTCCAATGTACCGCTTCGTAAGGATTATCAATATACAGTGCGCGATCTGTATGAAGCGATGGCGATATACTCAGCAAACGGCGCTACGATCGCGCTGGCCGAGAAGCTCGGCGGCACGGAAAAACATTTCGTTGATTTGATGAATCAGACGGCTAAGAAGCTAGGGATGACAACCGCCCATTATATTAACAGCAGTGGCTTAGATAATGTCGATCTCGGAAAATATGCGCCCTATGGCAGCAAAAATGATTCAAATGAATTATCCGCCCGCGATCTTGCTAAACTAGCTTATCATGTAGTAAAAGATTATCCTGAAGCGCTGCAAATTTCTAAGATTCCGCTGAAGAATTTTACAGCCGGTGTGGATAAACCGATCCAGATGGTCAATTGGGATTATATGCTGCCGGGATTTGGCGCAGATATGGCGAAATTCACCTACCCAGGTGTTGACGGATTAAAAACAGGGCATACCGATTTAGCAGGCTATTGCTTTACGGGAACGGTCAATCGTGACGGTCATCGTCTAATCAGTGTTGTCATGGGGACGACCTCTGATCCGCAGCGTTTTGAGCAAACACGTGCGTTATTTGATTATGGGTATGAGACATTTTCGTTAAAGACCATTGCCAACAAAGGCCAGAAGGTAGACCACCAGAAAGCAATTGCGGTTCATAATGGTAAGCAAGCTTCTGTATCGCTTGCTTTTGGTCAACCGCTTGAAACGACGGTAATGAACGGTGAGAAGGTTAATGCCGCGTATACAGTAGTGCTGAATAAGAATAAGTTGAATAAAGATGGTTCACTGAATGCCCCAGTTAAAAAAGGTGAAAAAATAGGCTACGCCGTTTTGAAAGCAACCAATGGATCTTACGGCACACTTTACCCGAGCATGTCTAAAGTGCCGGTTGTTGCCTCAAGCCAGGTTGATCAAAATGGTTGGTTTGTTAGATTTTTCAAGGGAATTGGCAGTTTGTTTTCCAGTCTCTTTCACTGGATCGCTGGTCTGTTTTAATTGAATAGCAATAAATAAATCATGATTATCAGTAAACGAGTTGGGAGGAATAAAGCCTAACTCGTTTTTATTTTATATAAATTAATTAATTTTATATTATATACCCGCTTACTTGGTTTTTGTTGTACACTAGATTTACTTAATAATTCAGCAAACATCACTAGATAATGGGGGATCGACATGGCAGAAACAGGTACTGAGCGCGTAAAGCGCGGTATGGCAGAAATGCAAAAGGGCGGCGTGATTATGGACGTCGTGAATGCCGAGCAGGCAAAAATTGCTGAAGAAGCAGGCGCAACAGCTGTTATGGCATTGGAGCGTGTGCCATCTGATATTCGTAAGGCAGGAGGCGTGGCGCGTATGGCTGATCCAACGATTGTTGAATCCGTTCAGAATGCGGTCAGCATTCCCGTCATGGCGAAAGCGCGCATCGGTCATATTGTTGAGGCACGTGTGCTTGAGGCAATGAAGGTGGATTATATCGATGAAAGTGAAGTACTTACCCCTGCAGATGATATCTATCATATTGATAAAAAGGTGTTCACTGTTCCATTTGTTTGCGGCTGCCGCGATCTTGGCGAGGCGGCGCGCCGTATTGGTGAAGGGGCGGCGATGCTGCGAACAAAGGGCGAGCCGGGTACAGGAAATATTGTTGAAGCGGTACGGCATATAAGGCTTGTCAACAGCCAAGTACGCAAAGTGCTGAGCATGACTGCGGATGAGCTGATGGTCTTTGCTAAAGAGCTTGGCGCCCCGTACGAAATTCTCTTGCAGATTAAAGAGGCAGGACGGCTTCCGGTTGTTAATTTTGCTGCGGGCGGAGTCGCCACACCGGCAGATGCTGCGCTGATGATGGAGCTCGGCGCGGATGGCGTGTTTGTTGGTTCGGGAATTTTTAAGTCAGAAAACCCAGCTAAATTCGCCAAAGCGATAGTTGAAGCAACAACTTATTACCAAGATTATGAACGAATTGTTGAATTATCGAAGGGCCTCGGTGCCCCAATGAAGGGCATTGATATGGGCACATTAACTGCTGCTGAGCGGATGCAGGATCGCGGCGAGTGAGGAAGTGCGAATAAAATGACGGTGACAATAGGTGTGCTTGGTGTACAGGGTGCAATCAGTGAGCATAGGCATGCGCTAGAAGAAGCGGGTGCTAAGACAGTCAGTGTTAAGCGGCCAGAGCAGTTGGCAGGCCTTAATGGACTGGTTCTTCCCGGCGGGGAGAGCACAACGATGCGGCGGGTGATGGATAAAAATGGACTGACCGAGGCCATTCGAGCGTTTACCGAGCAAGGCCATCCCATTTTTGGCACATGCGCGGGATTGATCCTGATGGCGAACAGTATTGATGGGCAGGAATCGCCGCACCTCCGGTTGATGGCTATCGATGTGAAACGCAACGCATTTGGCAAACAAGTGGACAGCTTTGAAGCGCCGCTCGATATTCGCGGCTTCGAGGCTCCGTATACGGGCGTCTTTATTCGAGCTCCGTATATCAATTGCGTCGGTGCGGGTGTAGAGGTGCTAGCGACATACCAAGATCATATCGTCGCGGCACGGCAGAAGAATTGGCTTGTGACCGCTTTTCATCCGGAATTGACTGGTGATTGGCGGCTGCATGGCTATTTTGTTAAAATGGTGGAGATTTGCAGATGAGCGCTTGCATTTTCCAGACGAGTATAGTAATTTTATCTTAAGTAAATACGATGCTCGATGAAGGAACCAGTAATGCTGGACAGTCTGCACAGAGAGCCGTTGGCGGTGCGAAGCGGTGAGGATCGACAGTCATGAATCCATTCCGGAGAGAATGTCGAATTGAAGGCATATACGGCTCATTCCCGTTAATGAATGTCAAGCGGTTTCCAATCTAATCTTTAATGGGGAAACAATTTGGGTGGCAACGCGGGTTCAATCTCGTCCCTTACTTTATTAGGGGCGGGATTTTTATTTTTTCAGAAACCAATTCAGGTGCAAGACTAATCAGGAGGCATGAACGATGCTTGATATGAAATTTCTCAGGGACAATTATGATGAGATTCAGCACAAACTGACAAAACGTGGGGAAGATCTCAGTGATTTTAAGAAATTCCCTGAACTTGATGAGAAAAGGCGGGAGCTGATCAGCCGCGCCGAAGTATTGAAGGCGACACGCAATGAAGTTTCGGCAAATGTCGCGGCGAAAAAAAGAGCCAAAGAGGATGCTGATGCGCTCATTCAATCCATGCGCGAAGTCAGCGCGGCGATCAAAGCACTGGATACTGAACTTCATACGGTTGAGGACGAGCTCCATCAGGTCATGCTGTCGATACCGAATATTCCGCATGAAAGTGTGCCTGTCGGCGCGGATGAGAGCGACAATAAACCGATTCGCTTCTGGGGCGAACCAAAGGCATTCGATTATGAACCAAAACCGCATTGGGATATTGCAACCGGATTGGATATTCTTGATTTTGAACGTGCGGGAAAGGTAACAGGAAGTCGATTTGTTTTCTATAAGGGCCTAGGCGTTCGGCTGGAGCGGGCGCTAATCAGCTTTATGTTGGATATGCACGAGGAGGAGCACGGGTACACACTGATCATGCCGCCGTATATGGTCAACCGTGACAGCATGACGGGCACCGGACAGCTGCCCAAATTTGAAGAAGATGCGTTTAAAATTGCCGATGATCGGGATTATTTCTTGATACCGACGGCTGAGGTGCCGGTGACGAATTATTATCGTGACGAAATTCTGACAGGTGATCAGTTGCCAATTGGCTTTGCTGCCTACAGCGCCTGCTTTCGTTCTGAGGCGGGTTCCGCGGGCCGCGACACGCGCGGAATTATCCGTCAGCATCAATTCAATAAGGTTGAACTTGTGCGCTTTGTTAAGCCGGAAGATTCGTATATGGAGCTTGATAAGCTGACTGGCCACGCCGAGGATGTGCTGCGCCGGCTCAATCTGCCTTATCGCGTGGTTAGCATCTGTACGGGCGATCTCGGCTTTACAGCAGCAAAGAAATACGACTTGGAAGTTTGGATCCCGAGTCAGAACACGTATCGTGAAATTTCTTCCTGCAGTAATTTTGAAGATTTCCAAGCGCGTCGTGCCAATATTCGCTTTAGGCGTTCGCCGAAAGCGAAGCCGGAATTTGTCCACACACTAAACGGATCCGGGCTCGCCGTTGGTCGGACAGTGGCAGCTATTCTGGAAAATTATCAGCAGGAAGACGGCAGCGTGATCATTCCGGAAGCGCTGCGGCCATATATGCGCAATCAAGACAGGATAGAGCCGGCAGGAAACTAAGGAGGTGAAGCGCCATGCCATTCCATCAGAAAGTGGATACAGAAGCACGATTGACACGGATGATTGAAGATATGGGCATCACATTGAACCCGAAGAAACCTGATAAGCGAGACGAGGATAAGAAAGACAGCGAGAAAAAACCGGATAATCAATAAAAAAGATCAGGACAGAGCATGCAGCAAGCTCTGTCCTGATCTTTTTTGAACATCTGGCGGAAATGACTGATATAACGACTGATTTGATCGATATACGGGCAGAAATGATCGATATAATCGCAAAAGTGATCGATAAATCAGTGGAAATGATCGATATCTGCATGATCAGGCGGGCGTCACGTGTTCATCAAGCC
Source organism: Sporolactobacillus sp. (assembly GCA_047718535.1). Taxonomy (GTDB): domain Bacteria; phylum Bacillota; class Bacilli; order Bacillales; family Sporolactobacillaceae; genus Sporolactobacillus. The sequence continues at coordinate 1,828 of JBDNRH010000024.1, read as the reverse complement.
GCCTGCTTACTAACTCGGCAATTTGATCAAAGGATTGCGGCTGGTGGCTTAAGTCGTACGCTTCAATATTTATTTTCAAAACGGGACAGGAAGAAAAAGTGGTGATCCAGCGTTCATATCGTGCGTACATCTCTTTCCAGTAAGCCACATCGGTTTCTTTCTCCATTGTCCGTCCGCGCTGCTGAATACGCGCAATCGTCGCATCGAGACTGCCGTGTAAATAGATTAATAAGTCGGGACGAGAGAAATAAGGAGTCATGATCATTGCTTCGAATAGGCTAGTGTAGGTCCTATAGTCTGCCTCAGACATTGTGCCTTGCTCATAATGCATGCGCGCGAAAATACCTGTATCTTCATAAATGGATCGATCCTGTACAAAGCTATACGGCGAGTCAGCTATCCGCTTTGTTTCTTTAAACCGCTCACCGAGAAAATAAATCTGAAGATGAAAGACCCAGCGCTGAAAATCTTTATAAAAGGCATCCAGATAAGGATTGCCGGCAACCTTTTCAAGTGAGGTATGGTAACCAAGGCGTTCGGCCAATGCTTCAGCAAATGTTGTCTTACCGATTCCGACCATTCCGGCGACAGCGATTAATCGCTTTTCATGCATCGTGCGTTCACTCCTTCATCAATCGTAAGCTGTTCCTTTTTGACGCATATAATACACCTCAGTGTAGCATTGTGTGCTTTGTTTGAACAGCATGGGTGATGGTGTATAAATGGGCGGGAAACGGCATATAATGATAGCAAGGCCAAGGGAATGTTCTGCACAAAAAATGCTTATTTATCAATAAAGAATGCGGTTTCAAAATGATGACTGAAAGTTGACACAATGCCATTTTTTGTGCTATATTTTAGTAAACCATTTTACTAGTTTATATAGAATCTGGATGTAAGAATGAAGACCCTTCCTTGAAGTGTAGTAGTTTTTACTTCTGGAATGGTCTGTTTTTCTGTTCAGCTTTTTATTAAGTCAGTGAGTGGTTTTAGTTCAAGCGCGGGCAGCGCAAGGTTTTAGGGAGGCAGTACGATGCAAAACGGTAAAGTAAAATGGTTTAACGCAGAAAAAGGCTACGGCTTCATCGAAGTTGATGGCGGAAACGATGTATTCGTTCACTATTCTGCAATCGAAGGCGACGGTTTCAAGACGCTTGAAGAAGGTCAGGAAGTCAGCTTCGATATCGTTGAAGGCAACCGTGGCCCTCAGGCAGCAAACGTTGTGAAACTGTGAGCTGTAAGCCATAACCGGTATTGCGGAAAGCAGTCCTCTCTAACTAAAGGACTGCTTTTATTTGTTGCTCGCTGCGTGGTTAACGGGATCGGAATAACACCTGCCCCTGTTCAAAGCCTGTCTTTTTTTGTATAATAGTTACTGTCGCCAAAATGACAGCATAAAACTGGCTCTGTAGCTCAGTGGATAGAGCGTCGGTTTCCTAAACCGTGCGTCGAGGGTTCGATTCCCCCCAGGGCCATCATGAATAACTACGAAACCCCTTAAACTAAGGGGTTTTTACTTTGTATAACAAGTGAAACAGATTAGACTTTTTTCACTGATACAGGAAAAAGGTGCAAAATGGGTGCAAATTTGATAAATACAGATGTTTGCTATCTGATGTGGCATGTAATTTCATGACAAAAATGAATCCAAACGAATCCAAACGAATCGAGTAAAATCAGTAAATGAGGTAGAGTTGATGAGCGGAGAAACAGTATATTTTAATGTATGGGTAAGTCCATTTAAGAAACGAGATTATATTAGAATATTTGAGAGTATTTGTCAACTGAAAAATCCCCCATATAGTCATTTAAAATTCCCCCACTTAAC
>JBDNRH010000023.1:0-45000 GCA_047718535.1 Sporolactobacillus sp. | reverse complement strand
ACGAGAACCAAATTCACTAAACTATTTTGTGTCCAATATATTGACTTAAATCCAGGTCATAGTTATTATCGTCTAAAAGAAGAGGCGACGAGAAAAGAGTTTAAGATAGCTATAAAATACGTGGCTGATGACGCAAATCGCAAACAAAGGAAAGTTGCTGGCTTGGATGGATAATTTCATGGAATAAAAAGAAGATGAAAATTGTTAAAAATGAATAGGTTCTCCACCAAATAACCCACCAATCATTCTTTTGGTGGGTTATTTGGGCTTAAATGGCATCTGCATTTTGCTGATCATGGCTTTTAGTTTACTTTTTATAACTGCCACAAATTCATATTATCTTATAGTTGAGACCACTTAAAAAGTTCTCCGTTCCCGTTTCATCATTTCGGTCTCCCTTCGTGGATTTGAAACAAGTGTAATTGACCTTAGTTATCTGTCCAACTAAGTGTAATCTATCCAATATTTAATTAATGAATTTGTAGGATTTTTTAATTAGATTGTTCCATTGAAATGCTTTGTTCTTTTTGAAAACAAACTCTTACCAATGAGGCCAAAAATGTTATGCTGGAAATTAACAACAGTAACAATAAATCATCGACCAAATTTCTGCCGCCGAAAAGTACGGTCAAGTATCCGTCAGCAATATAACTCGCAGGAAAATACCCACTGATACTTTGATAAAACTGTGACAGCATCACTTTCGGAACAAGTACACCAGAGGTAACAAGCTGAACTGAAAGAGAAATAATGTTGATAAGCATACCCGCTGGTCCAAAAAGAATTAACATCATTTGCGTAAAACAAAGAAAGGCGAAATAGACAAGAAGTTCAAATAATCCTGTTTCAAAAATCGATGTTTTAAAATCAACACCAAATAGTTTCATTAAGATTAAAGTGGATAAAGCAAGAATAAGGGACATTCCTATGTTAATGACCTGCTTAGAAAAAAATAGAGGCCACTTACGAAATGAACGACTCATTTTTCCTGAAACAGTGGCCAAATTTAAGCTCATAATCATTGATCCAACAAATGAAGCAAGCAGAACTAACAAGGGGATCATTGTTACTGAAAAATCTTTAGCCTCGTTTGGTTGGACAACATTTGATTTGACAGCAGTCACACGGACGGATTGTAAAGCCCGTGACAAGTTAGCTGTTAATTTTTGGGCAATCTTTTTCTGAGGTAGCTGATGTGATAAATTATTTATTACTAATGATCGTTGATAAAAATAGATTTTGTCATTAACGTTTTGCGTAATATTTTTTGCTGCATTATTCATGACTTGTTTAGCTAGTGAAGCGTTCGCTTGATTGATAAAATAAGTAATTTGAGGATGCTTCCCCTGTTGAAGGTCGCTTGAAAAATTTCTAGGGATGCTAACAATCATATCTAATTGTCGATTTTTCATTGCCCTTTTTGCAGTATGAATTTGCTTATATAGTTTCACTTTAAACGGAAGATTCTTTTTTAATTCATTTTTGATCGTATTCCCCAATTGTTGATCAGAATTAACAAAACCAATTCTTAAATGATCGGTGCGATTAGTCACTCCATGATAACCAGTCATCCACACACAAAAGAAAACGAGCATAAACACGAATGCCACAATTATTCCAACAATGGCTTCTCTGTATTTAAAAAATTGTTTAAAAGTGTCCACAATAACCCTCCTCGAAATGGCAAGATAACGAATGAAAACTTTTTAAGGTCAGACATGACGAAAGTTTCAACAAGATGCAATTGCTTTTTCACAGTTTGTTTAATTAAAACCGGCCGGTTTGTGCATTCAATAAATGTCTCACATGTGACATATAATGCACCATTAAGTATAATTAACCCTTGTTAAGGAAACAAGGGAAATCAAGCATGATACTGTAAGTGCTACATTCCGATAAAATTGTGACAGGAGATCATTTCAATGGATGGCAAACAACGAATTGCTGAACAATCCCGTTTATGGTTAGTTGACGCATTTTTTGAACTGCTTCATGAACAGAACTACGACGCGATTACAATTACTGCAATCGTAGATCGAGCGCAGCTATCACGACGGACTTTTTATCGATCGTTCAGTTCCAAAAATGCGCTCTTAAATTATTACGGCCAGCTTCTATTTAAAGACTATCTTTCACAATTACAGTCTGTGAATCCATACACTTACAAGAAGGTCTTAGTGATCTTTTTTGAATTTTGGTGGTCAAAGAAAGAGCGATTGTGTCTGCTTATTGATCAAGGGCTTTTTTACGCGCTCTTGTATTCGGCAAGTAAGAATTCCGAAAAAATTTATAGCCTTTTTAAGGCTCCATGGCACATTGTGGGCAATGAATATGAGACCAAATCTATAATGCGTTTTGTTACGGGAGGATTTTGGAATGTACTCTATTATTGGGCTACTGATGATGAACCAAAAACACCTGAACAAATGGCCGAAATTATAATCAAAGGAATAACGTCTTTAAGTAAAGGCATCTCGACAGAGCATTAATGGTCATCTGTATTTTTAGTTTTAATTTGTATTGGTACGATATTAGTTGGGCCCGAGATTAATAGATGCACGTGATCATTCACTATTAAAAATGAATATCCATACTATATCAGCAAACGATGCGTCTGGTAGAAATTGCGGATTTGACGCACCTCATCGAAATGAGCGGCGTAACTATTGATGAAGACGAATTAGCAGCAGTTAGAAATGACAAAATACCTGAAGGTGTCTATTCCCCTGAAGTCTATTCCTTCGGTTATGAAGTGGCAGAAAAAGAGAAGGAAGACAATCAGGATGCTCAATAACAGAAGGGGTTACGAACTATGTTTTTCGGAGAGAAACTAACAGAATTACGGGAACTGAACGGTCTCTCCCGAAAAGAACTGGCGACCCGGCTCAATATTTCGGAACAAGCCGTTTGGCAGTATGAGAATGAGTCAACGATTCCAAGGATCGAAGTCTTGAACAAAGTGCGCGAACTCTTTTCTGTGGACACAAAGTTCTTATTCTCAGAGTCATTCCTGCATCGAACGGCATCTGTTGAGCGAGTTGCTTATCGCTCAAAGGATCGTGAATCACGGAAAAAAGCAAAGCTTGAGTTGACCTATATTAACTATGTTGATTACTATATCAGCTTTTTTGAAAATTATTTAATCACGCCTGATTCTGCGATCACTGTACTCCGGGAAAAGGCTACGGAAATATTGCGATCAAGCCCGGACCAGTCAATGGATCTAAAGATTACTCAGACGGCCAACCTCGCAAGAAAATTTCTCAAGCTTCAACATAATAAAGATCTGATGTATACGCTTGAAATGAGTGGCATCTACATCATTGAAAAAAACCTTGGTTCAGAAATTGATGCCTATAGCACAATTACAGACAATGGTCGTCCATTCATCATCTTAGGAAATATCAAAAAATCGGCGGTTCGGAGAAACTTTGATTTGGCACATGAGCTTGGTCATCTTCTGCTTCATACTGCCGTTGATATGGAAACACTGACCAAACAAGAGCACAGCCAAATCGAGCGGCAAGCCAGTCAATTTGCCTCGATTTTCTTGCTGCCCGAGGAGGGATTTAAGCAAGATTTCACTGAACTGCCAAGACATTCCAATCCAGACTACTACATCGAAATGAAACGTAAGTATATGGTTTCGCTTGTCGCATTGGCGTACCGGGCCTATAAATTAGGCTTGATGACTTATCAGGAGAATCGCTATTTCTTTGGGCAATTGCACAAAAAGAGCTATCAAACACTCGAACCTCTTGACGATCAAATTCCACCCATTCGTCCGGGCCGGGTAAAGGCCCTGTTACAGCTGCTCTTCGATAAGTCTATTATTTCTATTTCTGATTTGGGATCTGAATTTCATATCACACCCCTGTTTCTTGCTAACTTGTTTGGTCTAGATAGGGAGTTCTTTGACCGATTTGTGCAACCGGAGAAAGAATACTTTGATTCTGGACGCGTCGTTCCCATCAGGAGATTAGAATCATAACGGCAGGACTGTTCCCGGGACGAGGGGAGTAGTCAACCTTGAAGTGACATTAAGTTAGCATGGGAAGTAACTGAATAGATTAACTAAGCCAGATGGAGATAGGAATTTTTACTGTCAATCATAATTTGAATCGCGTCATTATCCACTCGTCTTTCTCCGAGTAGAGACGATGATTATTTGCGGTGCGTTGGCGAAATTAATTTTTCTTTCCCGTAATAGTGCAGCGTATTGGTGCTGAGACCGGTGAGTGCGGAAAATCCACTAATCGAATAATGCATGAGGAGCGGCTCTTTCATTTGACATCAAGTGTACTTTAATAGTTATACTTAATTATATTAGGACTAAGGAGATGACGGGCACGAAAGAAGCTTGGTTTGAGCAGACTAACGATTGACGGAACACTTATTTTAAGAGGAGTGGTCAAAGTGACTGTACAGAAAATCAACGCAGCAGATGCTTCTATTTTCAAATTAGGCGGCAAATTGCCGGTGCATCGGCTTGGTTATGGGACGATGCAGCTCACCGGTCACGGCGTATGGGGCGATCCGAAAGATCCGGAAGAAGCGCTTCGCGTACTTCAGACGGCAGTTGAGCTGGGTGTGAATTTTATTGATACGGCCGAGGCGTATGGTCCGTATACGGCCAACGAACTGGTGAAGAAGGCACTCACGCCATATCCTGATGACCTTGTCATAGCAACAAAAGTGGGCTTTACGCGTCCGGCGCCGGGCCGCTGGGTACCGGTTGGACGCCCTGAATTCTTGCGCCAAGGTGTTGAACTGAATCTGCGCACGCTTGGCGTGGACTGCATCGACTTGCTGCAGCTGCATCGCATCGATCCGAAAGTGCCGCTCGTCGATCAGATTGGTGAGCTGGCGTTGATGCAGCGGGAAGGCAAGATTCGCTATATCGGGCTGAGCCAAGTCTCGGTTGAGGAATTGGAGCAGGCGAGCACGATTGCACGGATTGTGTCCGTGCAGAATTTGTATAATGTCGTTAACCGTGAGTCGGAAGACGTGCTCAATTATTGTGAAGCCAATGAGATTGCCTTCATTCCGTGGTTCCCGCTTGCAACTGGGAAATTGGCAGCGGAGGGTGGCCCACTTGCGGCAATCGCGCGAAAATACGAGGCGAAACCGTCGCAGATTGCGCTTGCCTGGTTATTGAAGCGGTCGCCGGTTATGCTGCCAATTCCGGGCACGTCATCGACGGCGCACGTCCGCGAAAATATTGCCGCAGCAAGTATAACACTGAGCGATGACGATTTTGCCAAGATTACGAAAATCGGTCAGTGAAGCAATGCGTTTTCCTTTTTAATTGATTTTGGCTGCGCGCATCTAAACCATCGAACACAATGTTCGGTGGTTTTATTTTACGTTAAGAAAGTATAGAGATTTCAGCGGGACCAAGTATAAGAAAAACTAAAGCTCAGCCATCGCCTGCGGACTTGGCTTCGCCAAGTTTTTCTAATACAATTCAAGCATTAAACTAGTTGTCATCTAACCCGAGAAAAAGCGAGCAGCCGAAGCTTCTCCGTAGAAACGACCGAGCGTTCTGTGTTTGGCCTTTTTCATTTCTGCCAATGCGTTGTGATGATCGGGGCAATGGCTTATAGATAGTGGTCAAGCACCTCTTGTAAGATTTGCGTGCAGCGGCTTGACTCAGCACTTGGATGACTGGCTTTAATGAGATAGATGGTTCGCTGTGGTGGCGATTCTTCGATTGTCAATCGTTCACATCCATGAGTTCGGACGAGATAATTGGCAATGGATTCGGGAACAATGGCCCAGTACCCTTTATTCTCAAGTGCTGTAATCATGAGCGGAATGGTGCTGACTGTGACATGCGGACGTACGGATTTGTCGAACCAGAAATCGTGCCATAAGCTGAACTCGACGCTCCAGTTCAGGAAGATTTCATTGCGTCGCTCCAGTTCGCGTGGATGGACCGATTGAATGGTTTTGCTTTCGTGTTTGCGGACAAGATACATCGTTTCGGTCATGAGCGGCTGCACGATCACATTTTTCAATGGAATATATTGAAGCACTAGGCCGACATCAATTTCGTGCCGTTCAATCATCGCATAGATTTCACTGGAATTATAAACCTTAATACTTAAATCAAGTGGAAAATTCGTTTTGACTAAGTCGTCAAAAAAAGAAGAAAACGTGTAAGTGACCAAGCTGTCAACACTGGCGATGGACATATATAATCGGTTTGTTGACTCTTTAAACCGCTGTGTATCCGACCAAGTTTCATTCCATTTCTCTGCAATAGGCAAGAATTCCTTCCCTTTCCGTGTGAGTTCAATTAGTTTCCCTCCCTTATTGCGATTGACTAATACGAATCCGAGTGCATTTTCCAAAGATTTAAGACGATGACTGACTGTCGATTGTGTGAGAAACAGCACATCTGCGGCCCGTGATAGACTCTTTGTTTTGTAAACGATTAGAAATGTCTCGATGTCGGCATAGTTCATGGGAAGAACTCCTGACAATAGTATTTTTTTGCATATTATATAACATATATATTCATTTTACTAGATAATTAAAAGGTGATACGCTATAAATTATAAAAATATTATAATTATTTCAAATGAGACACATCTACTTTTTCGAAAGGAGGGAGTCAACTGGATGGGGAACGCACCACCATTTACCTTTCATGCGATGGGTGATCATGTCTTGAATCTTAAATTTGCCGACGATTTATCGATTGAAATCAATGAAAGGGTGCAAAGACTCAAACAGAAACTCGAGCAGCTAAATGTGATTGGAATAGAAGAAATGATACCGACAATGAACACCTTGTCCATCATATATGATCCGATGGTCATTGATTATAGCCATTTAGAAGAATATATCAGAAAAATCGATATTGCAGCGACGGAAAGGCAAATCGAAGAAAAAACAGTCATTCATATCCCGGTGACGTTTTCTGACGACTATGCACCGGATATGAGGTGGATTCTCAGTCAGACAGGGTTAACGAAAAATGCGTTCATTGATATCTTGACGGAGAGAGAGTATTACGTGTATATGATTGGCTTCATTGCAGCAGGCCCGTATATGGGCGACACGCCGGAACAGATTCGATTTCCGCGCCGGAGCGTGCCGCGTGTCAAGGTGAGGAAGGGAACCGTGTCGATTGCAACAAAGATGACCAATATTTATACGATAGATTCCCCGGGAGGCTGGCATTTAGTGGGCTGGACACCAATGGATATGTTCGATTATAAGCGGAATCCGCCTAGTCCATTGAAATCAGGCTACTATGTGAAATATGATCCCATCAGTCAAACGATGGCGGAGAAATGGTCAAAAACGATTCAGAACGAGTGGGATAAAAAATGGCATCAATCCGATGTATCAAACCCGGCTTATTGACAACTGTTCAGGATAAAGGGCGGCAAGCGTATCAATCAATGGGTATTTCAGCGTCCGGTGCAATGGATCAGTACGCGATGCGTGTCGGCAATTTGCTCGTGGGTAACCCGGACGATGCAGCTGTCCTTGAAGCGGCGATGATCGGGCCGCAGATTGAAATCAATTATGATGGCTGCGCGGCGATTACAGGCGCTGATTTCAGTCCCGAGCTTAACGGCGCGGCGATCGATATGTGGAAGGCGATTTATGTGCGGCGCGGGGATAGGCTCTCATTCGGTGCCCCTGTGTCAGGCTGTCTGACGTATATTGCTTTTTCCGGAGGACTGAGCGTTCCATCTGCACTCGGCAGCTGCGCCACATTCATGCGTGGCGGTTATGGCGGTGTGGAGGGCCGAATGCTTAGAGAAGGGGATTGTATCGATGTGCTGCCGCCGCGGATTCCTCCTGAACGGCTTATTCACAAGAAGCTGGCGCAGCATTACGTTGTAAATTACGAAGAAGACATTACCGTTCGATTCATTTGGGGCCCACAAGAGGATCGATTTACGGATGAAGCCAGAGAACGTTTCATTACGACTCCCTACACCGTATCGATGCAATCCGATCGGATGGGCTATCGATTAAGGGGAGAACGATTAACGCATCATGCCTCGGCCGATATTCTCAGCGATTATATATGTCCAGGAGCGGTGCAAGTTCCAGGTGACGGACAGCCGATCGTTTTGATGGCTGATTGCCAGATGACGGGCGGTTATACAAAAATCGCTGTTGTGATTGATTATGATTTGCCACGTGTCGCTCAATGCAAACCGGGAAGCACAATCCATTTTAAACCGATTGACGTCAAGCATGCACAGGATTTGATTCGAAAACGAGAGACATTCTTCAAGATATTGCGTAAAGGTATTGAACGTCTGATTTAACTGATAATTTGGAGGCAGAGGCAAATGGCAATCCATATTGATCTATGCTCCGATCTAGGAGAGGGGTTTGGACGCTATCATCTGGCAAACGATGAGGCCATGCTCGATGTGGTGACCTCAGCGAACGTGGCGTGTGGCTTTCACGCCGGTGATCCGCGAACAATGAAGAAGATGGTTGAGTGTTCGCTTGAAAAAGGGATTGGGGTCGGTGCACATCCCGGTTTTCCTGATCGCGTCGGATTCGGTCGGCGAAATATGGACTTATCGTTTGAAGAAGTCTATACAGATGTGCTCTACCAACTTGGCGCGTTGAGCGGCTTCCTGCAGGCTAGTGGAGCAAAGTTGCAGCACGTGTTGCCGCACGGGCAATTAGGGAATATGGCACAGGGAAACAAAACGTATGCAGAAGCGATTGTGAACGCCGTTTATGATTTCGACGCGTCGCTGATTCTATTCGTACAGCCAATCACGCCGTGCTATTTAAGAACGGTTGCTGAGAAGAAGGGAGTGAAGACAGCGACCGTGATCTTTGCCGACCGCGCGTACAACGACGACTATACATTGGTCTCGCGAAAAAAGGAAGGCTCGTTAATCACGGATGAAGCTGCTGTTGTCGAACGCTCATTACGAATGGTGACCGAAAATAAAGTGAGAAGTGTGACGGGGCGCGATTTACCAATACATGGCGACACCCTGCTATTGCATGGTGATACGGATGGTGCGCTGTCGCTTGCAAGGCGAATAAAAGCAGCGTTATGCGCGCGTGAGATTGACGTGGCGCCATTGCGGGATTGGCTGTAGCTGCAATCAGTCGGTTCAACCAGAGATAGAGAAAAGCTTTCAAATGATGAAGCTCACTGCATCAGAAGGAAAAAATAAATGAGGTGAGCAGAATGGAACAACAAAAAGCGTTTCAATCGATCTTAGGTGCTACAGTCGGTGGTGTGATTGAATGGTATGATTTTGCATGCTACGGTTATTTTGCCGTCACCATTGGACTTTTATTTTTCCCGTCGTCGGATCCAACGATTTCATTATTGCTTTCCTTTTTGACCTTTGGTATGTCCTTCTTCATGCGGCCAATCGGTGGGATTCTATTTGGCAGCTTAGGAGATCGGATCGGGCGAAAGCCAGTGTTCACCATGACCATTCTGCTTATGACGGTTTTCACTGTTCTGATAGGATTTCTGCCAACCTATAAACAAATTGGTATTTGGGCACCTATTCTATTGATACTCCTGCGACTATTACAAGCCATTAGCGCCGGCGGGGAGCTGACAGGGGCATTCACCTACGCTTTGGAACATTCTAAACCGAATCGCCGCGGTTTAAGCGGTGCGTTCGTCGAATGCGGCGGCAATACGTCGTATTTCGTTGCCACGCTCGTTGCCTTAGCTGTCAATTCACTGTTGCCGGCTGCACAAGTTAATTCTTTCGGCTGGCGGCTTCCCTTTTTATTTGCCGGTGTACTGGGCGTAATCGGTATTATTATCCGGATGAAGCTTCATGAGAGTCCTGTATTTGAGGAGATGAAGGTTAAAGGTGAGCTCAAGCATTCGCCGATTCTAGAAGCTTTTAAGTCGCATAAAATGGCGATGCTCTTCGTCTTTGGACTGGCCTGTTTCCAAAATGTCGGTGTATATATGGAAAATACGTATTTTCCAAACTATTTATCTACTGTTGTCGGTTTCTCTAGCACCATTGCGTTACTATCCACTGCACTGGCAATAGTAGTGACAACGATACTCATGCCGTTCTTCGGCCTATTGTCAGATAAGATTGGCCGTGTCAAAGTATTGGCTGCATCGACGCTTCTCGGACTCATTCTTGCCTATCCGATCTTCTTAGGCTTGGCGAGCAAGGTTGTTTTCTTGGCGATCGGCGCGCATATCGTCTTTGGCATCATCGTCGCCCTTTTTATTGGGACCGTGCCGTCAACTATGCCTGAACTTTTCCCGGCGGCCATTCGCTATGGCGGCCAGTCGGTTCCGTATAATATTTCAGTATCCATTTTCGGTGGACTGGCGCCTACATTTTCCACCCTGCTCATTAAGCTGACCGGGAGCGCGCTAAGCCCTGCCTACTATATCATGTTTGGTGCACTTCTGACGACCTTGGCCTTATTTGGTATCGTTAAGACAGATGCACTCATCACTTCTCATAAAAAAGTACAGATGCAGCCGGCTAGCGACGATGCTCACACACTCGCGAACTAAGAACTAAGTGAAGAATAGACAATATAATTTGAAAAGGGTGTTCGAACAATCATGCAAGTGTCCAATTTGATTCAAAATCTGTCTGCGTCAAAAACAGTATCAATTCAGAACAAAGTGTTTGCCTTGCAGCACAGCGGGCAATCGATTATTAATCTAGCGGGAGGTGAGCCTGATTTCAAGACACCTGAACCGATTATTCAGGCGGCAGAACAAGCGATGGAGCGGGGATTCACTCATTATGTCAGTACGAATGGGATTCCGGAACTCCGTGAGGCCATTGCCTTGAAGATGCAGCAGGAGAATCGTGTTGCCTGTGACGCGTCTCAAATTATAGTTACTGCTGGCGGGAAACCTGCGCTTTATGCGGCGCTGACCGCTGTATTAAATCCGGATGATGAAGTACTCATCCTCAATCCGGCGTGGGTCAGCTATGAACCGCTTGTCAGAATGGCGCGTGGCATCCCTGTTACCGTCGATCTCGATCCGCAGCAACAGTTCATGATAGATACGAACCAATTAAAAGCGGCTTGTACGCCGCGTACAAAGGCAATAATCGTTAATAATCCCAATAATCCTACTGGGAGAGTGTTAACGAAGGAAGAAATCGATGGGTTAAAAGAAATCGCTATTGACCATGACTTAATACTTATCTCTGATGAAGTGTATGAAAAGATCGTGTTTGACAAGCATCACGTGATTTCTCTGGCCAGCGATCCTGAACTTGAAGAACGGACGATAACGATCCAGAGCTTTTCAAAAGGACAGGCGATGACCGGATGGCGGCTTGGTTACGCCGTATTGCCGAAGAATTTCGTGACGGCGGCTATCAAAATTCAGAGTCATCTAGCCACGTGCACGACGGCCTTTATTCAATATGCAGGGGTGGTCGCTGTCCGTGATGTGGCGGAAGACGTTGAGCGGATGCGCATGCGGTATGCACAGCGCGTCAAGCAGATGGTCATTGGTTTAAATGAAATCAGTGGGATCTCGTGCACATGCCCTGAGGGTGCCTTTTATCTATTCCCGAAAATCAATTATAAGGGCTATTCGTCAAGTCAGTTTGCGGACTATCTATTGGATGAAGTAAACGTTGCCGTCACGCCGGGAGAAGCGTTTGGCGAGGCGTATTCCAATTATATACGGCTTTCATGTGCCACCTCGGACGAGAACTTGCGACAAGCTGTCGCCCGTATTGGTCAAGCCATGGCCGTCAAGGCACGATAATTGGTGTATTTTTTTGCGAGAAGGTGGCTGAGTGATGAACGTTCTGTTTAGCATCGGGAAGGCGTATTCGCCGATTCGCGATTTATTCGTTCGGCGCCTCCAAGCACTTGGCGTGGACGTAGTCTGCCTCGTATATGAGCAGGCGATGGATAAGCGGACGATAATCGAATATATCAAAGATGCGACCATTTATATCACAGCGGTGGCCAAGGCGGATCGTGAAGTCATTGATGCCGCACCGCATTTGAAATATATTATAAAGACAGGCACGGGTGTCGATAATATTGATGTCGGCTATGCGACGGAAAAGGGAATCATGGTCAGCAACGCGCCAGGCGCCAATGCGAATTCCGTGGCTGAACTCGTTATCGGGCTGATGATCTCGCTCTCAAGAACTCTTCCGCTCTTGGACTTGCAGACTAAGAATGGACAATGGGCAACAAGCGTTGGCTTTGAATGTCACGGGAAGACGTTAGGCATTATTGGACTGGGGGCCATTGGCAAACGAGTCGCGGGTTATGCGGCCGCTTTTTCTATGAAGCTACTGGCTTACACGCATCACAAGGAATCTAGTGTGGCTCGTAAACTTGGCATTCAATTTGTGTCGTTAGAAACACTGCTTGCCGAGTCTGACTATATTCTCGTCAGTACGTCGCTTGCGCCCTCGACTGTTCATTTAATTAATGGAGAGGCGCTTCATCTGATGAAGCAGTCGGCTTTTCTAATTAATATTTCTCGGGGGGCACTTGTTGACGAGCACGCGCTTTTTGAAGCCCTCAGGCAGAATAAAATTCGCGGGGCGGCTTTAGATGTTTTCGAAATCGAGCCACCGTCACAAGCGATTGGTCAATTGGATAACCTGATTGCTACGCCGCATATTGGCGGCACGACCCTAGAAAGTGCCTATCGCGTGGCTGATGTTACCGTGGAAAATGTTAGGCGGTTTGTCGCACATCAGCCTGTACTGCATCTTTTAAATGAGCTGCCGAAGTAATTACACATGGCACATCTGAAGGGATGGATGTGCCAAAGGAATTGGAAGGAAAGTTTAAATTTGCGCGGCAGAAGTCCAAGCTCGCCGGTACGATTCGCGGATCATACTTTGTCATTAAGGGCGAGTATTGAGACTGGTGAAGAAGATACCGCACCACGAAGCAGGCATCCTTGTCAATTTCCGTTGACAGGATGCCTGCTTTTAATTATCCAGCTTGCTAATCTCGTCCAGTGAGAGTTCAGTTAACTCGGAAATGGTGTGGCTATCCATTTTCCTTCGCAGCATGCGCAGCGCCATCTCTTTCTGCGCTTCAGTTTTTCCCTTTTTTAATCCGCGATCGTAGAAAGAATTCGGCCATTTGATGATGTCTTCTCGCTCATTTTTGGGTAGAGCGTGAACTTCTTTCATGAGTTGAGTCACCTCATTTTCATTCAGACGTAGATAGGTTTCAAAGAAACCGTTAATCATGCTGCTACGCGCATCATCAAGCCGCAAAGCAGCCATTTGTCTGAGAAAGGCTAATCGCAGGGCGACGCGTTCACTTTTCTCATACTTCATTTTACTCATCAGGGCGCAAGCGGCGGGATTATTCCCATGCATGAATGTGCGCCAATTCATCTTGCCAAGCTCCATCTTAAAAAAACGAAAAGTCATGGTATCAAGAAAGGGCGTTTTAATGACAAATTTATCGGGTTCATCCCCTCTTCTATCATAGCTGAAAATGGCGATTGGTAAAACAGGTTTTCTGAATTTTAAATAAATCATCGAAAAATAGGTGAACATTCGCTCGGGGAAATGTGCTTGATGTGTATTTTGCGCTTCAATATGAATAATAAGCACGCATGGGTCACTAGTATCCCTCAATTGAGTTTCCGCAATCACGTCGGCACGTTTCTTATCGCCAGTAATGAGATCAGGAAACAATTCTTCAGATAGAAATTTCTTGTGGGTCAAATCAAGTGCTGCAAATACGTCGGGGAAAAAGGCCTCCATAAATTCATCAAAAAAGTGATGCAATAATTCTTTGAAAAGGCGATCGTGATCAATCATTCAGTCACTCTCTTTGAAGAAAAGATTTGCAAGGGTGAGTCAGCAAAAATAAAGCGGTTGATTCTCTTGAATGGCGCGTTCCATACCGTGGATCAGTGAACGAATGTCTTGTTTGAAATTTGCTTCTGGCCAATTTGCGGTGAGTGCAGCTAATCGTGGGGCGACTTGCTGACATTCCGCAACGGATAAGCTGCCTTCGCAATCTGAATGGTCGAGTAATGGGATAATGGGATCGTCAAAAGCAGCGAAAGGGATCGATCCACCGAATCCTTCCATCTGATTTAAATCCATCCCGATTGCAGAAGCAAGCATTTCTCTAAACTGATGAAAAAGGCCATATGACCAATGCGCATCGCAGTGACTGAAATTAAGTCCCAACACTCTCAACTCCTTTTGTTTTTCTTATTATCAAATACAATGCGGGGTAATGGCAAACGACGAAAATGTAAAAAAGGCGTGCGCATTAGCACATATATGGTCTGGAGATGGCAATTTCAAATGCCTTATTGAGAAAAAAAGTAAAATTGACAAACTATAAAAATACCTTGATAGTAAGAGAATATGAAGACGAGAGGATGGACGAGCTTAATGGAACAGTTCAGCTATCGTGACGCACAATTAAGTGATTTGCCGGCTATCGTGGCTATTTATAATTCAACAATTGCTGGTAGAATGGTAACGGCAGATTTAGATGAAGTCACTATTGCCGAGCGTCAACCGTGGTTTAATGCGCACGACCAGAATGAAAATCGGCCGCTTTGGGTGGCTGAGCGCGCAGGCAAGGTGGCTGGTTGGCTGAGTTTGAGTGATTTCTACGGGCGTCCGGCGTATGAGGCGACCGTTGAGATCAGCGTCTATCTCGATAAAGGCGCGCGTGGGCAAGGACTTGGCACACAGTTCGTGAACTATGCACTCAAGCATTGCCGTGAATTTGGCATAAAGACGATTCTCGCGTTCATCTTCGGTCATAATGAGCCGAGCCTGCGCCTATTCGAGCGTATTGGTTTTGAGAAATGGGGCGTTTTGCCAAGAGTCGCAGAGTTGGACGGCATCGAGCGGGATCTGGTCATTCTAGGCAAACGTGTCGATACAAGGACTAATTAAAGAGGTGGATGAGAAATGACTACCATTCTTTCGGATGAGCTAAACAATCTTAAGATTGGCGTTGTCGGATGCGGTCATCTCGGCCAGGCACTTGTTGAATTGTTTCTCACGCACGGATGGTCGAAAGATGCGCTCTATCTATCTTATCATGGCAATCCGGCAACCTATCAACAACTGAAGGAAAAAGGGTGGGCAGACTGTATTTCAGATAATGACCAATTAGTTCGTGAAGCTGATCTTATTTTTGTGACTGTACGGCCTGTCGATATGGTTGATTTGATGGCATTGCCTATACCTCAGAAGACAGTAGTTGTTTCATGTGCAGCCGGAGCAACAGGCAAGACACTTGAGGCAATTTTCAATAGAAAGGTGAGCCGCATGATGGTGAGCGGCCCAGATACCCTTCTCGCTGGAAAAGGAGTTGCTGCACTCTACCCCAACGAGCCGCTTGTCGGATCATTGTTGAAAAAATTAGGACTGGCATTCGTTCAGATAACAAGCGAAAGCGATATTAATGTGCTGACGGCTGGTGTCTGCCTGCCGGGAATATTGTTGGCATGCAGCGATGAGGGGGAAATCAAAAGCGCCATTGCTGAAATGGCGCAGGATTATCCGTGGTTCTCAGGGTTATATGTATGGGCGAAAGAGGTTCTGCCAGTGAACCTTTCTAAGACAGAACAACAAGCCTATTTAGCGAAAATGATCACGGCCGGTGGTGTAACCGAGGCGATTATGACCAGTCTGAAGTCAGGAGATGATTTGCTTCGCGCGCTGCGTCGTGGGATCAAACGCAGTCAAGCCATCGCGGAAGAAGTCAATCAACTGCTAACGGTCAGACGACAGATGTAGAAAAAGGGCTCTGGCGTGAAGTTTGTCCTGCGTAAATTTTCACACTCTATTCATCAAAAAGCTATATTGTTGATTTTTTCAACTTGAGTAGATGCTCTCTCATTTATTAAGCGACAGCATATAGAACCCAATAGAGTATGTGTTCAAGTCCACACGCTGTATTTGCATTTCCTTTTTTAGATACTCAGGTAGCAAAGCGATTCCCTTGTTCCTCTCGACAAGCTGAACAATAGTAGCCAATGAGTCAATTTCAACAATTCTCTCCCTGGCGTGTATAATTTCTAATGTTTTACGTCTAAATGGACAGCTTCGATCACGATTAATAAATACAGGAAGCTTGAATGGATGCCTTATAGAATTGTTATGCGAAATGGATTGCATGAATTGTGCATGCATTGTACCTTGTTTGAAAATAGTATAGTTTTTATTTTTAAAGGTAAAATATGTAAAAATAATATCATAGTCTAGTTGTGAATCATCTACTATTTCAGTGGTTGTCTTTATGTCAAATTGAGACTGCTCGAATGGATACAATTTGGTATAGAGAACGATATAGTTAAATAGCATCTCGGAAGTGAGCACGTGTTTCGTCTTGACAGTCTCAAATGAACGTTTTAGTTCTTCTGTCTTCGTTAAAACCATTACTGCATAAGCATACATCTTGGTACCATCAGCAGTAGGAATAATTCCCTTGCTGTTTCGATAAAAAAAGGTTGTATTAAATTCGGTTTCGATGGATTTAATCCGAGCTGTCACATTTGATTGAGCATAGCCAAGAGTAATCGCTGTTTTATTTATTGATCGTTCATTGTAGGCTGTAACAAAAAGCTTTAAATCATGTATATTCAAAGTGCTCGCCTTCCTCCTGTAATCACTTTTTATGATAACTCTAACATAATTAAGTAATATGCACGACCCCGTCATCGACGTATAATCAGCGGTGAAAGGGAGGTTTTTTCAAAATGATTGGTATGCATTATGATATAACATTACCCGCAGATTATAATATGGAAATTATCAGAGATCGCGTGGCGAATAGTGGCTATAAGACAGACGGATATGCCGATCTAGTATTTAAGGCATACCTGATTGGTGAAGTGAAAAATGGTCAGTCAATGAATTGCTATGCTCCATTGTACGTATGGAAGGAATCGAAAGGAATGCAGAAATTCATTTTTAATGGACCGTTTGATAATATATTACAATCATTTGGTTGGCAAAAGATACAAATAGGAGTAACAAGCTAGGTGGTATTGAGCAGCGAATTTGCTCAAAGTCATTATGTCGCAGAAGAGGTGACGTCTGTTTTCCCTTGTAAATCTTTGCAGAATGTTGATTTATTACCTAAAAGTGAGGGCAATTCTCTAGGCATCGTGACCATTTACAATCCTGATAAGTGGAAATACGCCACCTATACTTTCTATGAAAAGAAGCCGGTTCACTTAAATAAATCGGTGTTTGAAATCCTGCATTTATCATTCGGTAATTAATTAGTCGATCACAAAACAGGCAGAAGGTACCCCTATAATCGGATTTCTCGTCTACCTAGGTCAAATAAAAAAATATATTCCTAAATTGCAAGAATAAATTAGCCATTCAATAAAATTGCAATGCGAGTGGCCCTCGTTTTGCAATCTGTAAACATCTACGAAACAGCGCGTTGTTTACAGATAACTAATGATGTTGAAACTGATATCCGAGGAACTCGTCCATTTATTTTTCTACGGATTCATTGGCTGGCAAGAGGGAAGCTGTCGACAGGAGGAATTTTCATTTTAGTTGAGACGATTGCAGGACTTAGAAGCTCTTTGTCGAAGTTATTCATGGAAAGTGAGGTGATTCGATGTACGTCAAGCCGATTGCGCGGCCCGCTCATCTTTGCCAATACGAGGCGTTGCAGCGAAGATTGCGGGCGGGACCAGTTCAAGAGGAGATTCATTCACTGTTAAAAAGAGCGCTTGCCGGTTATCGGGGTGAGCAGTCGATGGCTTATCCACTTAGTTATTTAGACGACAAATTCCGCGTTTTTCACAATCTCCGTTTATCTGATCATGTCCATCATTTCCAAATTGATTTTCTCATCTTATGTTCACGGTTTGCACTAATTCTCGAAGTGAAAAATATTGCCGGCAAGCTGACCTTTGATACGGGTCTCCATCAATTGATTCGCCGGTCGCTCAATGGGACGGATATTTTTGACGATCCGTTTACTCAAGCGAACGCTCTAATGGAAGCACTCGATGGTTGGCTTGGTGAGCAGGAGACACAGTTGCCACTTGTGGCGCGAGTTGTCGTCGCGTCTGCGGCGGAACTTCAGGCCACAGATCACCAGCATCCGGACATTCAGCAGCTAGTGCGCCGTGCTTGTTTGCGAAAAGAGCTGCAGCAACTTGATCGGAATCATACGCATGAGGCGCTTTCTGATAACGCGCTGCGACAACTGTCCGATACGCTAGTCGCCGCCGATGAACCGTGGGTCATTAATCCGTTCCGATCGTTTGCGCTGAAACCCACAGACATTATGTCCGGCGTTTATTGCCTGACATGCAATAAGCTGAACATGATTAGAGATAAACGGGATTGGCTTTGCCGCTCATGTGGTGCGAAAACTAAGAACTTACCTGCTTTGGCGGCTGCCTTGCAAGATTATCGGCTAATTTTCGGCTCAACCATTACAAATAAGCAATGCCGCGAATTTCTGCAGCTGGATTCGGATATTGCCGCCAGAAGAGTGCTGCATACTGTTGCTGAGCGCTATTGCGGGGAAAATAAGGGGCGGGTCTATAAATTACCGACCGATTGTCTGTCAAAAATTAGAAATGATCGATATAATTGACCAAATGATCGATATATCACCTTATTTGATCGATATATTGCAGCAATTGATCGATATATTGCAGCAATTGATCGATATATACTCAAAACTGATCGATAAAAATAAACCCGTGCCAAGTGTGATGATCTTGGCACGGGTTTATGTATGGATTAAGCTCAAACCTCAAACCTTCGGAAGTTTTACGCTATTACCAGTGATAGGACGATCAATATTTCCTGTAATTGGACGGTCTATAGCCACCTTTTGTGCAACAGAATAATGACTCGTTTTAACCGCATGAAAAGTAAAAAAATTAATTGAATAGAGCAGTGGCAGGGTCATCATCAACGTTCCAAGAACTTTGTAAGTCTTTTTCATTAATCTTCTCCCCTTCAATTATATGAATTCTAGCATTATTGCTTAATTCATAGAACAATATAGCCAAGTCTTTATTTCCTAATTTTTTATATTTTTTAGCTATTTTTAAGGAAAAGTCCATTATGTCATTGCTTAAATGCAGCTGCTTCAGTTTTAAGAGCGAAGATTTAATTTTTTTTAAGTTGAGCGGTTCTTCATATAAAGCATGAAGCATTAACAGCTTTGCGGAATATTCTTTGTCATCCCACTCAATGGCAGCGTTTAATCCACTGCGATAAGCACGTAAGGATAAATGATTCTTCTGCTGTTCAGCTAAACTTTCATAGTAGCTACAATAAGCTCTCGGAATATATTTATCTTTTTCTGCAACAAAAAAAGTCAGCGATTCTTTGAAAAATTTCTCGGCAGATTCATATTTTTTCAAATGCATATAGACAATGCCAACATTATAAGAAGCAATGGCCGTTAAACGTGTGTCTTTTTTTTCTTGAGCGATGATACGTGCTTCGGTAAAAAGTCTTAATGCATAGTCAAAACAATGATCATTTACTAAATTAGTAGCAAATATATTTCGACAATGTATACGAAATGTTACATACTCAGGGTACTGATCAAATATCTTTAAGGCCGTTTGAGCGTAAATAACAGAGATAACACTATAACTTAATATTGAATAAACTTCTGACAAGTGATAATAGCATTGTGCTAATTCAATATCATCATTAAGCCGTTTCACTTGACTTAATGCTTTACGATAATAAGCGAGAGCCTTTAAGTAGTTCCCCTTCCGGAATTCATAGTCGCCGCTGAACAGGCAGTAATAATAGTTAATCGGGAGGGAAAGCGTATCACTGCTTTCTGCTGCATCTTCAAGCTGTTGATGATAGTGCTGCAAGTTTTCCTTAGCATCGTAATTGATCCTAAATCTGAAATCGAGCAGGGAATAGTAGAGCAGCACGTTCTGGTCTTCTTCCATTCGGCCGAGCAATGATTGGATTTCAGTTTGCATCGCCCGCGCTTGATCCTCCTCATAATTTAGAATAGAGAGATACCAAAGATTCAATTTGTGTGCTATTTCTACTGAAGGTATGACTGAATCTTGAATCAATCGAAATCACCTCCTGTAATTTACCTGCTATATATTACCTATATTAAATAACTTTAGTCGATCATATTCAATAGATTTCAGAAAATAGGGATAAATACTTTTCGACGTCATTCGCGCTTTTTTTCATTCATGCCGTTTGCAGAAAGTGTATACAACAAAGTCGCACGCATCTATCGCCAACTTTTTTATGAATCACGACGTTGTAAATGATATAGGCAGAAGATACTACAGGTTGGGAGAAGGAGCAGCAAAATGAACGGAACACGAAAAATCAAGAACCGACTGACGGAGTGGATTGTCGCCAACCAAGCAAATCTTTACCGTTTGGCGTATAGCTATGTGAAGAACGAAAATGATGCGCTTGACGTTGTGCAGGATTCACTCTATAAGGCATTCAAGTCGCTCAAACAAATTCACGAGGAAGAAAATATTCGCCCCTGGATCTATCGCATTGTCATTAACACATCGCTTGATTTACTGCGCAAACGAAAGCGGTCTACACCGACAGACAGCGAGAAAATTGAGGGATTACAGCAAGGATGGTTGGATAATTATGCAAATATTGATTTATTCAGTTGCCTTGATCGCTTGCCTGTGAATTATCGTCATGTCATTGTACTGCGTTATCTGGAAGATTTAAAGATTAGCGAGGTTGCCGAAACGGTGGAAGAGAACGTGAACACAGTGAAAACGCGGATTTATAAAGCGCTGGGTATGCTACGAACGATGCTCGCCCAAGAGGAGGATAACCATGAGAAAAATAATTGATGAACTTAAGCAGAATTATGTGGCCATCACGGTACCTGAAAGCTTGGAACTGCGAGTCAATGACGTGCTCGCGAAAGTCAGAAAAACCGAGCGGCTTAAGAAACACATGTTTCGATTCGCCGCCGTTGCTGCTGCCATTTTGCTGTTCATTGTTACAATCAATGTCAGTCCAGGATTCGCAAAAACCGTTAGCAAAATTCCTCTGCTTGGCAATTTTGTGCGGATTGTTACATTAAAAACGTATCAATCCCCATCAGGGACACAGAGCGCAACAATTAAAGTTGCACACGTAAATTTAAAGAATAAGCAGCTTGCCGGCAGTCTGAATCGCAAGTATATCCGTGAGGGCGAAGAGCTGTATAAGCAATTTCAAAAAGACACGCGCGCTATGAACCAACATGGTGAAAAAAAGGGGTATCTTGGCATAGAGAGTGGAGTGATTATCGCTCACGATGATGCTCGCCTGCTTTCGATTGGTCGCTATGTTGTCATTACAGTGGGTTCGTCATCGACGACACTGCATTATGATACCGTGGATAAGAAAAGAGGTATTTTAATTACATTGCCGTCTCTTTTTAAAGATAACCGCTATATCACGATAATTAGCCAAAATATTCGTACACAGATGCAGCAACAAATGAAAACGGATAAAACTAAGATGTATTTTATCGGCAAGGCAACGAAACAAACTCCATTTGATGGGTTTATCGCTATAAAAGCGAAACAGGATTTCTATATAAACAAGCAGAACAAACTGGTAATTGTATTCAATAAATACGACGTAGCTCCGGGTTATATGGGGGAAGTGATGTTCACGATTCCCACTTCTATTCTTCGCGGTCAGCTTGTCAGTAGTCAATATATCAAATAAAAACAATACGCGCACTGAACCCATGCGGTCAGTGCGCGTATTTATACGTGAATTAAGCATAATATGGGAAAAAAGCGCAGCGGCAAGCAACGCCGCTGCGCTTTTTAAATGGTCAATTAGCCTTTCGCGACAAGTCGACACGGTTCTCGCTTGTACCAGTCTGAAGAATGTCGACAACACTGTCGAGGCAGATATCAACCATATTTTTTACGGCAGTTTGTGTGTAGAAACCGATATGCGGCGTCAGAAGGACATTGGGCATTGCCATAAGTTTTTTTATCAGCGGTTCATCAAACGGTTGATCGCTCAAATCCTGATTATTGAACCACTCCGATTCAAAAGCGTCAAGGGCGGCGCCGGCGATCCAGTGCTGCTCGAGCGCGTCAATCAAATCTACAGTATTAATTAATGCACCACGAGCGACGTTAATTAAAAAGGCATCGCGTTTCATCAGCTTCAGGTTATCTTTATTGATCATATGGTGAGTGGCTGGCATGAGCGGTGTATGCAATGAAACGATGTCAGCCTCGGCAAGCACAGCCTCAACCGATTCACGATAGGTCAGTACGTCATTCAGCTTCTGATTTGGATAAACGTCGAAACCGATAACCGTTGCGCCAAGGCCGTGAAAGAGTTGTGCCGCTGTTGCGCCAATCCGGCCAGTGCCGATAATACCTACGGTTAACGAACGAATTTCTCTGGAAATCAGACCGTTCCAGCGAAAATCCTGACGCGCCACGCGTGCATTGAATTGGGGCAAGTGCCGCTCCAGCTGCAGCGCTTGGGCGACGGCCAATTCGGCGACCGCATAAGGTGAATAAGCAGGCACATTAGTAACGGCCAAGTGATTGCGGGCAGCTTCGTTCAAATCAATCACATCGAAACCGGCGGTGCGTGTCGATAGTTGCCGAAAACCAAAATCGTGCAATTTCTTATAAACTGCCGGATCGGTGATGGGCTCTGTTTGCTGAATGGAAATACCGTCGAATCCTTGCGCCTTGTGAACAGTAGCTGTGTTCAGCAAGTCTGAAGTCATCACGACGTCGATACCGTGCGCCTTGGACCAGCTTTCAATTTGCGGACGTTCTTCATCAAAGACATGATAGGCAATAATTTTCACTGCGTGCAGTCCCTCCTTGCTGTATATAAATTTAGTGTACGCGATCAGCGACTCGGATGTAAATGGACGTGAAATAACGCATACCCGCTTTAAAGGAGCATACATTGCTTACCATTGACTTCAAGTGCGTCTATTGCGATCAAAAAAGCTGGGGCAAGAGAGCAAGATGCTCGTTGCCGCAGCTTTATTTTTACGTTAAAAAAGTATAGTAATTTCAGCGGGACCAAGTTTTTCTATTCATCATAGAATTTCTTAATTGCCTGATCGATATAAACCCATCCCATTGGACCGATATGCATCGTATCCTGAAGAAAATAGGGCTTGCTGTCAAAGCGGGTGAAGTCGGCGAGCTGAAAACCGTTGCGTTTCACTTCATGAGCGATCTTCCGGTAGGCAACCTCGCGCCGGGATTTAGGTACACCCGCATAGTCATACCATTTTCCGTTAAACGGTACGGAGACGAACAGCGCTTTAACGTGGCGGGCTTTAAGCAAATCCATCAATAGCTGTAAATCACCGTATTCCGGAGATTTGCCGTAATGTTCGGTTGAGCGGTACCCTTTGAATGCCGCCAGTCGGCCGCGGATATGCTTATTATAAAGTGTCGTTTTAATATGAAAGCGATTCGTATCGGTCTCTTTTTCAGTCGCTGCACGGGCGGACGCACGCAGCTGTGCCCAAGTCTTTGTCTTGAGCGCCGGGTCGGGTTTCTGCCGTTGACTTTTTTTATAACCCGGTTTTACTCGGAAGGCTTCGACCGTGTCATGCAGCGTCAGCACTTTATACGTTAGAAAACCTTGAGTTGTCGCCAGCCATAGAAGCGGCTTGGAGACGCTGCCTGGATGCGCGGCGTTCCGCAATAAGGTCGCTAGGTTATGATCATGCCGAACAAATGAGAAATGCAGCATTCGGCATGCGAGCCGTTCACGCAACTTACTGCTGACTGTGTTCTCAAACATCAAGTGATACGCCTGCTCTTTAGAAAAATTCGGATCAAAGTGAATTTTCTGCAGTCCCTGCTTGGTGAACCATTCAGGAGACAGGATAAACACAATTTTTTTGTGATCCAATAAGGAACCAGCGGTGGCCAAATTCAGTGTATGAACGAGAGAGTACATGCCACCGCGCCCTATTAAAAATGGCGTAAATCCGTCTGGGCGAACTTTAAAGAAATTGGTCGGATGATAACGATCAAGACGCAGCAATTCTGACGATCCATAAATTGGCAAATAATGATTGTTCTCCAGCATTTTATGCTGCAGGATCATGCCCTGAAATACATGTGGATCGAGACTGGATGCGGCTTTCTTGACGGCGCTTGAAGGAACCATTGCCTGCTCAGCGCTTAAGGGCATTAAAACAATTGAGAGAACGATGATCACCGCTAAAATCATCGGACTGAATCGAAAGAACTTCACTGACGTTCAGCCAGCTTCTCAATGATCATATTCGGTGTCGCCCATTCGTCACGGTTGAATTCAGAGATCGGGACTTGAATGCCAAGCTTTTCCTCAAAGGCAACAACGAGCGAAATCGTGCCAAAGGAATCAAGCAGTCCTTCATCAAAAAGGCGAACATCCGGATTTTCTTTAATTTCATCGGATTCACAGGCTTCTTCAAGAATGGCGAACACTTTGTCTTTAAAATCAGCTGTTATTTCTGTCATTATATAAAACCCCCATTTTTTAATTTACCAAAGGAAATCGAGTCTTCCTGAGAAAATAAGAAAGCTGAAACAAACCACATGAAAAGTGACTACAATAGCCAGCGCGTTGATCCACTTATTGTTCTTCGGCAGCAAGTGATGTTTCTTATTGAAACGTTCCCAGCGGTCGCAGGTGATAAAGGCAATCGCATGATAAATGCCATAAATAATGTATTGGAGAAGAAATCCATGCCAAAAACCCATCACCAAAAAGTTAATGAAAATACCGATGTCACCGACAAGATAGCGATCCTTAATCCACTTTTTCTTCACCGCGGTATAAACAAAGCGCATATAGATGAAGTCACGGAACCAGAAGGACAGCGACATATGCCAACGATTCCAAAAGTCCTTCATATTGTGACTGAGAAAAGGACGGTTGAAATTCTCCGGCGATTTAATACCAAGAAAATAACTGACACCAACAGCAAATTGACTGTAGCCAGCAAAGTCAAAGAACAGGTACATGCTATAGCCGTACATGTATAAGGCAATGCTTTCCAGCGAATTCGAGTCAAGAAGCGGTGAGCCGAGCCAGTATTTATGCACGAGATAACCGATGATATATTTGTACAGAAAGCCGATAAAGATTTTATTCAGCCCCTGATAAAGCAGCAGCTTATATTCAGAAGGTGATGGAACGTTCTCCTCGTCTTTCTCAAATCGTTTATAACGATCAATTGGCCCCGATGATATGGTCGGGAAGAAAGCAATAAAACGAAAGACACGCCACAGCGTTAAGGACTTCACGACACCGTCACGAATGTTCATAATCAACTCGAAGGATCGGAATGACACGTAAGAAATGCCGAGAAACCCGAGAAAACTTAAAGACGGCACGTCCATTGATAGTTTCACAAGAAAAAGCGGCAAAATCGACAACAGCATAACGATATAAAACAAAACAGTCACATTTTTACGTAAGCGCCAGGCGAGATAACTGCGAATAAGCAGCAGCTGCCAAGCAAGGAAGACAAGTAACGAGACGAATTGAAGTGGTGTTGATCCAAAGATAAAGATAAGCATGATGCAGGCAAGTGCACTATTGTAAATTTGCGAACGCTTGCCGCGCAGACCAAGGACAATAACCGGTAAAAGCAAGAGACCAATTAAGACAAAAAATCGAAAAGAGGCGTAGGGAATAAACGACGTCATGAAATAGCCTCAGCGAGTAATGCTTTTCGATCTACTTTCCCGTTTGCTGTCATTGGGAACGCGGTCTGGTAGACAAATTTGCGCGGGATCATATAAGCAGGCAATGTATCAGCAATATCGTCACGAATCGCCTTTGTCAATTTGTAATTGGCACCCCATTCATTATCTTCAGGAACAATCATTGCCACTAAATGATCATAGCGATCACCTTTTTTTATCGGCACAACAAGCGCCTGCTTCACGTACTGACTCGTCAGCAATACGTGTTCAATCTCTTCTAGCTCCATACGGAATCCGTGCAGTTTAATCTGATGATCCATGCGGCCAAAATAATAGAGCTGGTCTTCTTTAAGCATGCCTACGTCGTTCGTATGGTAGGCGCGCATGCCATTGATGGTTTCAAAGGCTTCAGCCGTTTTGTCCGGCTGGCCCAAATAGCCATTGCCCACACTTTCGCCGCAGATTATTATTTCGCCCTTCACGCCATCAGCGACCGCTTGTTTATCGGCGCCGAGAATCAGAATTTGTCCGTCCGGTTTCGATGCGCCAACAGGCAGTGCTTCGTCGGATGTCAGCATTTCCTCGGTAACCGTCACGGATGTGACAGCAACCGTCGTTTCTGTAGGTCCATAAGTGTTGATAATCCGTGCTGACGGGAATCGCTCGTGAAGTTTACGTGCGATTGAGACAGGCAGCGTTTCCCCGCAAAATAAGAAAGTGTGCAGCTTAGGAAGCATCGATGCTGAGAACGAGGGATCCATTAAGCACATTTCAGCAAAAGACGGCGTTGATGTCCAAACGGTCATGCCGGACGCAGCAAACGATGCAAATAAATCTTTTGGATAGCTGATCATCGTCTTATCAACAGCCCAAAGTGTTCCCCCCGTTACTAAGCATGGATAGAGATCCATGACAGATAGGTCAAAGGAAAACGGCGCTTGATTAAGAAACACTTCGCTATCGGTAAATCCAAAATCCCCGGTCATCCAATTAACAAAGCTTTCCAGCGCACGAAGCGGGATTTGCACGCCTTTTGGCCGACCAGTACTTCCGGATGTATAGATGATATAAAAGGTATCTTCAGCCGTGAGTTGCCAGCTCAGCTGCGGCTGACTATTATGGTAGCCGTTGCGCAGTGAAAGGAGTTCATCGGCATTGACAATCGCTGCCTGAAGGGAGGGAAGAATATCTTCCTCAGCACTAAAGACAAGCTGAACAGCCGCACTTTCGGCAATTAATGCAATTCGTTCAGCAGGAATCGATAAATCAACCGGGATATAGGCATGCCCCGCTTTCACGCAACCAAGAAATAGCACAGGCATTTCAATGCCCATATGACCATGAACAATGATTGGGTGGTGGTCATTTGGAAAATGATCAGCGATCCAGCAGGCGACCGCATTTGAATCGTCCTCCAGCTGCTGAAAGGTTAATTGTTCATCGCGATGGCAGAAACACACAGTATTTGGTTTACTGACAGCGTTGGCTTTTATCGCTTGAAGAATTGTCATTCAGAATGCCCCCCTCTTAAAAATCACTGTAAATAAATGTGCCGGTATGCGCGGCTGCAAAGCCATAGATGACAATTAAACCGAAGAGAATAGCTGTATAGAAACCTGTACGTAAAAGGAATAAGAAAAATGGACGCTGAGACAGATGAAAAATGTTTTGCATAATGTAAACAACCCCTTTTTTTTATTTAGAGAGAATAGCAAATATCTTTTTATTCAGCACATCGTAATGGATATGCGGATTATTAAAATTGGACAGCAGGATAAGATAGTTTCGGCCATCTTTTGTAAAGGCATTGCTGCCATTCCAGCCGCCGAGTACTCCGTGACTCGAATTGGTGTTTTCTCCCCAACCATTGCGGCTTAGATACCAGCCCATTGAATAGGAGGTACCAGGGTAGCGGCTGCGAAATAGCTCATGCATACTTTCGGACGAAAGCAATCGTCCTGATGCAAGTGCATGATCGAAAAGGTACATATCCCACGCCGTGGCATAGACATCACCGCAGCCCAGCAATTGAGAGAATGAAGGTGCGTAAGCTTCAATGATCAGCCTGCCGCTTAGAAAATAAGGAATCGAGCGATTGAGTGATTGCTCACCGGCGATGCCGAAGCCCGTTTGCGTCATATCAGAAGGCGAAAAGATGGAATGCAGACAATAGTCATGCAAGTTTTCTCTGAAATGCGCTTCGCAAATCTTATCCAAAATGGCGCCGAGCAGCGCGTAGTTCGTATCCTCGTAACTCCAGCTTGTGCCCGGTGCACTATGCAATCGAGGATTCAGCTGGGCAATTTTGGCTACAAGCTGATCGCGGGTTAGATTGGTCATCGATTCCCGATCACCGCCAAGACCAGAGACGTGATCGAGTAAGTCGATCATCGTAATTCGCCGCCCATTTGGGAAGGCTGGATAAAAGTCTGATACATGATTTGTAAAATCAATCAGATGCTGCTCACGCAATTGCAGGAACGCCACAGCGGTAATCGCTTTGGTCATTGAACCGATATAATAGCGTGTGTGTAACGTGTTCGGTGTATGCGTGCGCAAGTCGCTGTGTCCGTAACTTTTATTCAACACGATTTTATTGTTACTGATGACTGCGACAGTGCCTGTAAATCCAGACTGGGCAAGAAGCTGATTAATCACCTTTCCTTTCGCTAGTGTGACGCGATCAGTCGGTTTACTAGGGGTCACAATTTTTTTAGCTGCTGGCTTATGATGCATGGGCCGCTTTACTTTCGAAGCTGCATCTGCCGACAAAGGTGCAACGGACGAATGGTCTATCTGTTTCCAAGTTAGAAAACCGAAATAAACGATTCCTGATAAGACCATACAGCTAATAAGCACGAGGAACAGGCGCCTCATAGAAACATCTATCCTTTCTGCGGTGAACAGATATGAAAATTTATATATTTTTTTCCCCTCTTTAGAGACCATTTATTCACCACTACATAATTAGTCGATGGGGTATCCAATTTGTCTTAAATGTCAGGATCGTAACTTTTTTGTTACCCCTTCTTTTCAAACGGATTCTTAAAATGGAAAGTGGGGATTAGATAAACAGCGCATTGGCATGATACACTGAAATTAATTCATTTAAAGTGGCTGTGAATTTTGAGAAGAATTGAAAGATTGGAGCGTGGGTGATGAAGCTATGGCGTATGGGACGAACGCTTTGTCTAGCCTTAATGCTCATTAGTCTTACGGGATGCGCGTTACTGCGTCAGCCGTCGGCGCTTATTCAGCAACCGAATATGACGAAAGAAAATGCGCAGCTTCTGCATAATGTTTCCCGCTTTCTCCCGGACGGGGCTAGGCTTGTTACGCCGGCCTATTCGACGATCACGGGACGAATCATGCGTTTTACATTGCAGCAGGGGACGGAAGGACAAAGTGCATTTTTTTATGAGACGGCTTCGGGTGAGACCTATTTTATTATATTAACCAGTGTGGACGGCAGCTGGAAGCGCATCTATAATCAGTCAATGGGGGTAGGTCACGATATTAAGCTTGCCTTTGTTAATGCAGGACCCAGCCACGATCCACGACTGATCATGACTGCAGAGCATTCTCAGCAGAGTCAGCTCTTTGTTCTCGCCATGCAGAGTGGTAAGATTAAAAAATTGCTGTCAACTTCGTTTAGTGGTTGGATACGCGGTTATTTCGATAATCAGCTGCAAACGCATCTCGCGTTTATTCAAGCAGATTCGCGCCCAGGACAGACTCAATTTAGGGATTATATTCTGTCTGCACAGCGCGATCCGCTGCTGAACATTCGGCATGCGGTGGTTGGCTCTGCTGACAGTTATAGTCTCCTGCACCGTCTAGGCATTTTCATGCTGAATCCGGGCATTAATCAGCTGACCACACAAGGGAATTTTGTTACAGATAGTACGTACAGTCACTCCTCATTTGCTGCTTCATCAGCTTTTTCATTGGTTCACTCAACGCGCCCTGCTGTCCTTTTTTTCGGTGCGGCACGCTCAAGCGTACGGATGATGAGCCATTTAATGCGCCAGCCTTTCTATCCAATTAGTCAAGGACTGCCGTCCGAACGCTATTATAATTCCATTCACCATTTCTTCATTGATTTTCCGGTGAATATAGCAGGCGATTTGTCGCTTGCCGAGGAGACCGACACACATATTCTCTTCACAAGGAAAGAAAGCGGGACGTCGTATTTGTCGGTGTACTGGATTCCAAAACTGCAATGGACACGTGGGACGTATATAGACTGGATCCGTCTCGGCGCATCTGATCAATTTGTCTTTGCCGCCCCTCCTGCTTATGAACAGGAGACGCGAGGTATTCACTTTGGAGTTTACAATCAATTGGAGAATTATTGATCATGGATTCGATTCAAGTAGGAGGGTATGTCAGTGACAAAGGAAAAAATTCTTGTCCTTGAGGATGAACTGTCGATTCGCAGCTTTATTGTGCTGAATTTAAAATATGCAGATTTCGATGTCTATGAAGCGAGCCGCGGGGAAGAAGCGCTGAAGTTGTTAGCGGATCATCCGGATATCCGGATTGCACTGCTTGACGTGATGCTGGAGGGGATCAATGGCTTCGACGTCTGCGCCAAAATTAGAGAAAAAGGAATGGACACAGGTGTGATTATGCTGACCGCACGTGTTCAGGAAGCAGATAAGCTGCACGGACTAAATATTGGTGCAGATGATTACATAACGAAGCCATTCAGTCCCGCAGAAATGGTTGCCCGCGTTCAGTCGCTGCTTCGCCGCCTGACAAGCACACATGATTCCAAAGAAAAGGCCGGTACGCTCGAAACAGGCTTATTTAAGCTGACTTTAGAGGACGAACTTTTTTATAAAAATGGGGTGCTGATTGATTTGACGCCCACTGAATTTGATATGGTGCATACATTAATGACTCATGAGAACCAAGTGCTTACTCGCGAGGAATTAATTGAAGCAGTCTGGGGCGGCAATTTCGTTGGTGATGCGAAAATCATTGATGTGAACATTCGCCGCCTTCGTCAGAAAATTGAAGATGATCCCGCAAACCCACGTTATATTAAGACGCATTGGGGAAGAGGCTATATCTGGAATGGTGCGGGAGAATGACACGCCGAGTCATTGGTTATTTTATGTTAGTCATTACGCTCACGCTGTCCCTCAGTGAGGCTGCACTCATTCTTGCTGTACATCGTTATTTCTATGAAGGCATTAAGGAGACATTGCTGAGTCACGCTGAGGCATCCAATGCCATTTATCAGAAATTTAATAAGCATGTGGTCATTAATCGCTGGAGCAATCCGATGGCTGAAGTGATTGACAGTTTTGGCGTCAAGCATGCCACATTGCAGGTTGCTGATACGGATGGCAATATGATTGCTTCGTCGACGGGGTTGATCAGTCACCAGCAGCTGACGCTGAATCGCCGCCTGTTCAGCGGTCATTCCTATTCCCAAGTGCAGCATAACGCGGATACGGGCGAGAAAGTAATGGCTGTCTATTACCCGATTCAGATTGATGGAAGGCCGTATGTTTTGCGCTACCTATCTTCCCTGACTCCAGTTGATCAGGAATTGGTGGTGATTGACAGTGGTGCGCTGGCCTGCGGATTAATTATAGCGCTTATTGTTTTCTTTATCAGTCTTCGCTTTGCTGAGTCAATCGTGATGCCTTTAAAACACATTATTCAAGTATCCTCGAATATGGCTACAGGGAATTTTAAACGGCGAATGAAGGAAGAGTATCAGGCAGAATTAGGGATACTTGCGCGCACATTGAACCAAATGGCTGATGAAATTCAAAAGACGGACAGGCTGAAAAATGAATTTATTTCATCCATTTCCCATGAATTGCTGACCCCCTTGACAGGAATCAAAGGGTGGAGCGAGACGATGCAGATGAATCCGAATATTACGAGAGACGAATTAAACATTGGACTCGGCGTGATCAATCAAGAAACGGATCGCCTGAAACTGCTTGTCAGCGATTTGCTCGATTTTTCCAAGCTGCAGCAAGGTGAGATGAAATTGAATGAGAAGCGAATGCATCTTGCGGAAACCGTTCATACCTCGATCACTTCTCTTGAAGTGAAGGCGAAAGAAAAGCGGTGTACACTTAAATTCCGCCGGGACGATGATCCGGAGATAATTGGTGACCCGATGCGTGTTCAGCAAGTACTGATTAATTTGATTGATAATGCGATTAAATTTGCTAATGAAGACACAGAAATCGTGATTAGTCTTTGGAAAACGCAATATGAGGCTTACCTGACTGTCCAGGACTGGGGAGAAATTATTCCTGTTGAATCGATTCAGCACTTGACGGATGCGTTTTACCAAACGAAAGCAAACGGTCACGGTTCCGGACTGGGGCTTGCTATCGCGAAATCAATTATTACTCAGCATGGCGGCAAGCTCTCCTTTTCAAGTGACAGCCGACACGGCACGATTGCCACCATTCGGCTGCCGCTCTACAATGGGGAAAAATAAATCCAATCGATCACAGCGGATGCGTATTCTGGCATCTGCTTTTTTTGACAGGAGCATATGATTTCACGAACAATATAACCGCTTCCGTTTTGAACGTTCGTAGTTTCGTTGACGATCCGGCGACAAGACTGCTATAATAGTCAAGTATTGAAAATCAAATCAATTTGCCGCTTTACGTGCAGTTAGCACCCGCTTCTCGAACTGTATTCTTTTATCTCCTACGTGCTATCTGTTGGCCTTTAATTTTACGTGGCCATTTTAAGGCGGCAAGTGAAATTGAATTTGAAGAGGAGGATTTTTGTGGAAGAAAATTGGTTGTCCCGTTACTTTCAGTTCTCTGAGTTGAAGACAACGCTTGGCAAAGAAACATTGGCTGGGCTGACGACGTTCATTTCAATGGCGTACATATTGTTTGTCAATCCGTCTGTACTCGGTGCGTCAGGCATGGACAAGGGTGCCGTATTTACGGCAACGGCAATTGCCAGTGCGCTCGGCTGCTTGATTATGGGTATTGTGGCTAAATATCCGATTGCCATTGCTCCGGGTCTTGGTGTCAATGCCTTCTTTGCTTACACGGTTGTTATCGGAATGAAGGTTCCGTGGCAAACGGCGCTTGCCGGTGTGTTTGTGGCTGCGGTGATTTTCTTTATTATTACAATTTTTAAATTGCGTGAAATGATTATCGACGCGATTCCGCAATCGCTTAAGCTGGCGATGGCAGCAGGTATCGGTTTGTTCATCGCGTTCATCGGTTTGCATGATGGCGGATTAATTGTTGCCAGCAAGGATACGACGGTTGCCTTTGGTCCGCTGAATGTGGGGACTACATGGCTGACGATCTTCGGCTTGATTGTGACCATCATTCTGATGGTGCGCAAAGTGCCTGGCGCAATTTTCATTGGCATGGTGCTGACATCGATTCTCGGCATGGTTACGGGACTGATTGGCCTGCCATCCGCGGTTATTTCCGCGGCACCGAGCCTTGCACCGACATTTGGTGTGGCGCTGACGCATATTGGTGACATTAATACGGTGCAGCTCTGCGTCGTTGTGCTGACCTTCCTGCTTGTGACGTTCTTCGACACTGCGGGCACATTGATTGGTCTTGCGGAACAGGCTGGCTTTATTAAAAATAATAAAATGCCGCGTGTCGGCCGGGCACTGCTTGCTGATTCTTCGTCCATGCTTGTTGGATCGTTAATCGGTACCTCTCCGACCTCGGCGTATATCGAGTCGTCAACCGGTATAGCTGTCGGCGGCCGTTCCGGATTCACGGCAGTTGTTACAGGTATTCTTTTCTTGTTCGGCATGCTCTTCTCGCCGCTTCTGGCCGTTGTAACGTCACAAGTGACGGCACCGGCGCTGATTATTGTCGGCGTCCTGATGGCAAGCGCATTGAAGCAGATCCCGTGGGATGAGTTTGAAGTTGCTGTACCGGCGTTTTTAACTGTGCTCGGCATGCCGCTGACCTACAGCATTTCCGATGGTATCGCGCTCGGCTTCATCGTCTATCCAATCACGATGATCGTAGCTGGCAAGGGCAAGAAAGTACATCCGATTGTCTATGTGCTGTTCGTGGTCTTCTTGATTTTCTTCTGGGTACTCAATTACAAACTATAATTAATGACACGGTTAATTCAAAAAAGGGTCGGGACACAATGTTCCGATCCTTTTTGCATAGAATCAGGCAGATAAAACCAAGCTAAGGACAAATAGATTCTGAAGGAAGTGTAGGGAATGTCCGGACTATTGCTTGCTATTTTGTTCTGGCTGGCGGGAATTGGCCTGCTCTTTTGCAGCTATGCAATAACAGGACGCTTAAGAAGATTCAGTGAGGAATTACTGTATGATGCGGCGCATGAGCAGGGAAAGGATAACTCAGTGAGCATTGCCAGACAAATTGAAGGGAAAATTCTTAAGTTCATTCCTGGGTATATGATTCATATGTTTGTTGACGTACTTGGCAGTTTGCTGATTGCATTTGGTTTTGTGGCATTAGCCTTTTTCTTCAGTTAAGCCTGCAAGGGAACGAAGGTGAGAAGTACGGTGAAGAAGGAAGTTAAGAAAAAAATATTCGAAGTTGCAGACGATGAAACCGTCAGTGCGTGTATCGATCGGATGACGCGCGAAGGTTATCGTCCAATCCGAAGAACGGAGCGGCCTGTTTTTCGTGAGACGACGAATGGCCCTGAAGTGATTGGTTCTGAATGTATTATTGAAGGAATTTTAGGAATATTAAAATGACTCAAAACCGAACAATAGAAGGTTTTACGAATGTTAATGTTCGATAATCGGTTGACACCTTCTTGAGAACACTGGTATGATGAAGGTGTTAATTGAAGAGTGTCAACCCTCATATATTTTTGGGAATATGGCCCATCTGTCTCTACCCGGCAACCATAAATTGCTGGACTATGAAGGGGAAACGGGAATGTTGCCCGAGTGGACCGCTGCCCGCGGTAAAGACCGGACGGCTTGTTTTCTCTGTTCATTGTTAAGAGAGAAGCAGCTGCTCTGGGCTTTTTTATACTCTAAGAAAGTATATAATCTCAGCGGGACCAAGTAGAAGGTGAGAATGCACGTGAGCGAAGGACAGTCCAATTCTTTCGGTGCATGTTCAGTTCAGAGAGCAGGCAGAGAGAAAATACGGTTCTGATTCGATAGGGAACCAGCCTAGTTTCTGAACAGATATTAGGAGGAGGTCTTGAGTCAATGAGTGGTGCAGTAGTTGGTGTGGTTATGGGGAGCATTTCAGACTGGGAAACGATGCGCGCGGCTTGCGAGTCATTAGACAGCATGGGTATCCCATACGAAAAGCATGTGATTTCCGCCCACCGTACGCCGGATGCCATGTTTCGCTATGCGGAAGCTGCTCGTGCGCGCGGTTTGAAAGTCATTATTGCTGGGGCAGGCGGAGCGGCACATTTGCCGGGCATGATTGCGGCAAAGACAACACTGCCGGTTATCGGCGTACCCGTTCAGTCGCATGCGCTGAATGGATTGGACTCGCTGCTGTCGATCGTTCAGATGCCGGGCGGGATTCCAGTAGCAACCGTGGCGATTGGCAAGGCTGGCGCAACAAACGCCGGTCTGCTTGCTGCACGGTTTCTGTCGGCTTTCGACGACCAGTTAAAAGACAGGCTCGACAGCTACCACGAGTCACTGGAAGAGAAAGTAAAGGAAAGTGATTTCTCGTGAATCAGATGACCATTTTACCCGGTCAGACGATTGGTATACTTGGCGGTGGACAGCTTGGACGGATGATGGCCATTGCCGCGAAGCAAATGGGGTACCGAATTGCTGTTCTTGACCCAACAGAGGACTGCCCATGCGCACAAGTTGCCGATAAAGTCATTGTTGCCGATTATGCGGACATGCAGGCTGCTCAAGAAATGGCTGCTTGCGCCGATGTGGTGACTTATGAATTTGAAAATGTCGATGTGCAGACGGTTGATTTTCTGCAGACGAAAAGCTATTTGCCACAAGGTTATAAATTATTGGAAATTACTAAAGATCGCTTGAATGAGAAAGCGGCTATATGCGCGGCCGGACTGCCAGTGGTGCCTTATAGGCCCGTGCGCAGCGAGGAAGAATTGGCTAAGGCAATTGCTGCGATCGGTTTTCCTTCGGTATTGAAAACGACTGAAGGCGGCTACGACGGCAAGGGGCAATACGTCTTGCAGTCACGAGCAGATCTGACGGAAGCGATGCCTTATATTGGCAGGACGCCGTTTGAACTAGAAAAGTGGCTGCCTTTTGAGAAAGAAATTTCCGTAATTGTTGCACGCAGCACGACCGGAGAAACGGCTGTTTTCCCAGTGGCAGAGAATATCCATCGCCATAATATTCTTCACCATACACTTGTCCCGGCAAAAATCAGTGAGCAGCTTCGAACGGAGGCCGCGTCTTACGCACTTCGTCTTGCGGAAGCCTTCCATCTCGTCGGCACGCTCGCCGTCGAAATGTTTGTCGGAATAGATGGTAAAGTTTATGTGAATGAAACTGCGCCGCGTCCGCATAATTCCGGACATTTCTCGATTGATGCCTGCGAAACGTCACAATTCGAGCAGCATATTCGCGCCATTTGTGGATTGCCGCTTGGCCGTACGGCGCTTCTAAAGCCGGTGATCATGGTCAATATCCTTGGTGAGCATGTTCAGCCGCTGCTCGACAAGATTCTAGAGCTGCCTGCGGGTGGACATTTGCATCTGTATGGAAAAGCGGAGGCACGTCATGGCCGTAAAATGGGTCATTTAAATATATTGGCTGCATCGGTGGATGCGGCTATTGGGGACGCACAGAAGTTAGCGATTTGGAAAATTGAAGAGGAAGCAGGTCAGAATGAATGATCGAACGGTATGCAAGACCGGAAATGCGCGCGATTTGGACAGAAGAAAATAAATACAGAGCTTGGCTGGAAGTGGAAATACTTGCCTGTGCCGGCTGGTCGGAGCTCGGTGAAATTCCTCGGGAAGACGTTGAAAAACTGCGTCAGAATGCGTCATTCACTGTCGAACGGATTCATGAAATCGAGCAAGAGACGCGTCATGACGTCGTTGCGTTCACACGCACAGTGTCCGAATCACTCGGTGATGAGAAGAAGTGGGTCCATTACGGACTGACGTCGACCGACGTGGTCGATACAGCACAATCGTATTTGCTCAAACAGTGCAATGATATTTTATTGAAGGATATTGAACATTTCATTGACGTGCTGGCGGCGAAAGCAAAGAAATACAAGCATACAGTGATGATGGGGCGGACACACGGGGTGCACGCCGAGCCGACGACATTCGGCCTAGTCATGGCACTCTATTATGAAGAAATGAAACGCAATCTCGCCCGTTTCAAGGAAGCGGCAGAAGATATTCGTGTTGGTAAAATTTCCGGAGCGGTGGGCACATATGCCAATATCGATCCGCGTGTCGAAAGCTATGTCTGCACGCATCTCGGGCTGAACACGTCACCCATTTCTACGCAGGTGCTGCAGCGTGACCGACATGCGCATTATATGGCAACGCTTGCTTTGATTGCGACGTCCATCGAGAAGTTCGCCGTTGAGGTGCGCGGGTTGCAGCGCTCGGAAGTCCGCGAAGTAGAGGAGGCTTTCGCCAAGGGGCAGAAGGGCTCTTCATCGATGCCGCATAAGCGCAATCCAATCGGATCGGAGAATATGTGCGGGATGGCGCGTGTTATCCGCGGCTATATGCTGACTGCCTACGAGGACGTGCCGCTCTGGCACGAACGCGATATTTCTCATTCTTCAGCGGAACGGGTGATCCTCCCTGACGCAACGACTGCACTTGACTATATGCTCCATCGTTTCTCAGCGATCATTGAGAATCTGACCGTTTTTCCAGAAAATATGCGCCGCAATATGCGCCGCACCTATGGCCTCCCCTTCTCGCAGCACGTGCTGCTTGCCTTGATTGAAAAAGGGATGAGCCGCGAGCAGGCCTATGATATTGTACAGCCCAACGCAATGAAGTCGTGGGAGACAGAGACACAATTCAAAGAACTTGTTGAGGCGGATGCCCGTATTACCTCTCGCCTTAGTCAAGACGAGATAGACGCGTGCTTCGATGAAACCTATCATTTGAAGAATGTCGATTTTATATTCGAACGGATTGGACTTAATGATTGATTGGTACCGTGCGTGAGTCGTTTAAAAACACTGTCTGAACAGGAAAAGGGGTCATAGTGATGGGCGAGTTACTTTATGAAGGCAAGGCTAAGAAAATGTTTACGACGGATGATCCGTTTGTTCTCCGCGTCGAATACAAGAATGACGCGACTGCGTTTAACGGACAAAAGAAAGCGAAATTCGATGGCAAGGGACGCTTAAACAACGCCATTTGTACGAAAATTTTCCATGTCTTGCAGAAAAAGAATGTGCCGACACATTATCTTGACACGATTTCAGAAACCGAGCAGCTCG
The DNA here is from genome assembly GCA_047718535.1 of Sporolactobacillus sp. GTDB lineage: Bacteria > Bacillota > Bacilli > Bacillales > Sporolactobacillaceae > Sporolactobacillus. The sequence goes on along the minus strand of JBDNRH010000023.1, from coordinate 6,927 downwards.
TCAAGGCGGTCAATATCGTGCCTGTTGAAGTCGTTGTGCGCAATATCGTTGCCGGTTCGTTGGCGAAACGGCTTGGTCTCGAGGAAGGCACCGACCTCGGTCAGACAATCGTTGAATTTTACTATAAAAGTGACGAACTCGGCGATCCGATGATTAACGACGATCATGCGCTGGCAATCAATATCGCGACTGCCGACGAATTGGCCGAAATTCGCCGCCAAGCGCTTGCCGTGAATACGGTCCTTCAGGAATTATTTACTGAAGCAGGCATTCTCCTTGTCGATTTCAAGCTTGAATTTGGTAAGCTGAAAGAAACGGGGGCCATCGTCCTTGCCGATGAGATTTCGCCGGATACATGCCGCCTATGGGATAAGGAAACACACGAGAAGTTAGATAAGGATGTTTTTCGCCGCAATATCGCCGATTTGCCGGAAACCTATGAAAAATTACTCAGTCGTCTGGAGGCTGTTCGATGAAAAAGGTCAAGGTATTCATAACGCTGAAGGAAAGTGTGCTTGATCCGCAGGGACAGGCGGTGATGCAGTCGCTGCATAATATGAGCTATACGGACGTGAAAGATGTGCGGATTGGTAAATATATTGAATTGCAGATTGAAGACGGCGCCGATGTGGCTCAAGAAGTCGACACCATCTGCGACCGCCTGCTCGCCAATACGGTGATTGAAAATTATCGCTTTGAGGTCGAGGAGGAGGTCCGCTCGTGAAAACCGCGGTCATTGTGTTCCCTGGCTCGAATTGCGATCAGGATATGTACTATGCGATTAAGGACGGACTCGGTGAAGACGTCGATTATGTCTGGCATGCGGAGACGTCACTGGATGGCTACGACGCGATCATGATTCCCGGCGGCTTTTCCTACGGTGACTATCTGCGCTGCGGCGCGATTGCCCGCTTCGCCGGAATTATGCCGGCAGTAATCAAGGCAGCCGAAGCAGGCAAGCCTGTGCTCGGCGTCTGCAATGGATTTCAGATTCTGCTTGAGGCAGGGCTTCTTCCCGGCGCGCTATTGAAGAATAAACATTTGAAATTTATTTGTGACACGGTTCCGCTTAAAACGGAGAATAATAAGACGTTATTCACCTCGCTTTACGAAGATGGCGAAGTGATTCGCATTCCGATCGCGCACGGCGAAGGCAATTATTTCTGCGACGAGGAAACACTCGCCGACTTGAAAGCGAATCACCAGATTGTTTTCACCTATGCCGGTGAAAATCCGAACGGATCGCTTGCCAATATTGCCGGTATCGTTAATCGCCAAGGCAATGTGCTTGGCATGATGCCGCATCCGGAACGCGCGGCCGATAAACTGCTTCAGAACGAGGACGGGCTGCGCCTGTTCCAGTCGATTTTAAATCATTGGAGGGACTCTGTTCATGCCAACTGCATCTCTTGAACCATCAGCAGAGACAATCGCCCAGGAGAAAATCTACCGGACGATGGGTCTGACCGAAGATGAATATGCCAAGGTTTGCGCGCTGCTCGGTCGCAAGCCGAATTATACGGAGACAGGACTTTTCTCTGTCATGTGGTCGGAGCATTGCAGCTATAAGACGTCCAAACCACTGCTGAAAAAATTCCCAACGAGCGGTGGACGCGTGCTTCAAGGTCCCGGGGAAGGCGCCGGCATTGTCGATATTGGCGACAAGCAGGCGGTCGTCTTTAAGATTGAAAGTCATAACCACCCGTCAGCGATTGAACCGTACCAAGGCGCGGCGACCGGCGTCGGTGGTATTATCCGCGACGTATTTTCAATGGGCGCTCGTCCAATTGCGATCTTGGATTCGCTCCGCTTCGGCCAGCTCGACAACGCGCGCGTGCGCTATGTCTTTGAAGAAGTGGTCAGCGGTATCGCCGGCTACGGCAATTGCATCGGTATCCCGACGGTTGGCGGCGAACTCTCCTTTGATCCATGCTATAATGGCAACCCACTTGTCAACGCGATGTGCGTCGGCATTATGAATCACGCAGATATTCAGGTTGGTCAGGCGCGTGGCATTGGCAATACAGTGATGTACGTCGGCGCCAGCACCGGACGTGATGGAATTAACGGCGCGACATTTGCGTCAGAAGAGATTTCGGATAAATCCGATGAGAAGCGTTCAGCGGTGCAGGTTGGCGATCCGTTTATGGAAAAATTGCTCGTCGAAGCCTGCCTTGAACTGGCCAAGCACGAGGCGCTCGTCGGTATTCAGGATATGGGCGCGGCGGGACTTGTTTCCTCAGCCAGCGAGATGGCGGCTAAGGCCGGCGTCGGCATCGATATGAATCTCGACCAAATTCCGCAGCGCGAAACGAATATGACGCCTTATGAGATGATGCTTTCAGAATCGCAAGAGCGTATGCTGATTGTTATTAAAAAAGGCAGCGAGGAAGAAATCAAAGCAATATTCTCGCGCTGGGGCTTGCATGCGGTTGCCGTTGGAACAGTCATTGAGGAAGAAGTGCTGCGTCTCGAACATAAAGGCGAGATTGTCGCCGAAGTTCCATCGGACGCGCTCGCCTCTGCGCCGGTGCGTCATATGCCGTCACGCGTGCCTGAAGCCTATACGCTGAATCAGGAAGCGCCGGCATGGATCCCGGAAATCAACGATTATACGAAAACGATTGAACGCGTTCTGACGATGCCGTCGCTCGCGGCGAAAGACTGGGTGACGCGTCAATACGATTATATGGTGCAGACGAATACGGTGGTTGCGCCGGGATCGGACGCGGCAGTCGTTCGTGTGCGCGGCACAAATAAAGGGCTCGCGCTGACCACGGATTGCAATGCGAAGTATCTCGCGCTCGACCCCTATGTCGGTGGCAAGATCGCCGTTGCTGAAGCGGCGCGCAATATTGTCTGCTCCGGCGGTGTGCCGCTCGCCATCACCGACTGCCTGAATTTCGGCAGCCCGGAAAAACCGGACGTATTCTGGGAAATGGAGCAGTCCGTCAATGGGATGGCGGAAGCTTGCGGAGCGCTTGCGACGCCGGTAATCAGCGGCAACGTCTCACTTTATAACGAAACTGATCAAGAAGCCATCGATCCGACGCCGGTTGTCGGCATGGTCGGACTTGTTGAAAACTTAGATAAGGTGTGTACCGTACCGTTTAAAAACGCCGGTGACGCAATTTATCTGCTCGGTGAAGCGACGCCTGAATTTGGCGGCAGCGCGCTGCAACTCTTACTTGATGGCAAGGCGAGCGGCAAAGCGCCGGCGCTCGATCTGAGCTTGGAGAAAGCGCGGCAAGCTAATGTCCTTCAGGCCATCCAGGCAGGACTTGTTTCATCGGCTCACGATATTTCTGAAGGCGGACTGGCTATGGCGCTTGCGGATTCGGTGTTTGGTACGTCATTTGCCTGCACGCTGACGCTCGCCGGCGATCCAGCGGTGCAACTTTTTTCGGAAACGCAGTCCCGCTATTTGCTTTCTGTGCCGGAGGAATTGGCCGAGAAATTCGAAGCGACTGTGCCGGATGCTTTGCGTGTCGGCAATGTGACCGCATCAGATGACCTGCAGATACATTTGGACAATGAGACACTGACCTTGAATCGTTCCAACTTAGAAAATGCTTGGAAAGGGGTTCTGTCATGCATTATGTCGACAGGGAACTAAATGAAGAGTGCGCGGTGTTTGGGATCTGGGGCCATGAAAATGCGGCAAAACTGACTTACTATGGTCTGCACAGCATGCAGCATCGCGGCCAGGAAGGCGCTGGAATTTGCGTTTCTGACGGCAAGCATCTCTATGACCATAAGGGGCTTGGCCTCGTCAATGATGTGTTTGATCACGATATTCTCGATACAATAAATAAAGGCCATGCAGCGATTGGCCATGTCCGTTATTCGACGCAGGGAGGCAATAGCTATGCCAATGTGCAGCCGCTTGTCTTCCGTTCGCAGAAAGATTCATTGTCGATTGCCCATAATGGCAATTTGGTCAATGCGCATAAGCTTAAAGGCGAGCTAGAAGAACGGGGCAGTATTTTTCAGACAACATCGGATACGGAAGTCATCGCCCATCTCATCAAGCGGGACTTTGCCGATAATTTCATTGAAAGTGTGAAGCATGCGCTATCGGTAATTAAAGGTGCTTATGCGCTCGCAATGCTCAATGAACACGAACTCATCGCTGCGCTTGATCCGAACGGTCTGCGCCCGCTGTCACTCGGCAAGTTGGGTGACGCGTGGGTGATTGCCTCGGAAACGTGTGCCTTCGATATTATTGGTGCGACCTATGTGCGCGATGTGAATCCGGGCGAAATTCTGATCATCAATAGTGATGGCGTGCATTCGGAATTTTTCACGAATCATGCGGAACCGGCGATTTGCAGTATGGAATATATTTATTTCTCGCGCCCAGACAGCAATATTGAGGGTATTAACGTGCATGCCGCGCGCAAGAATCTCGGCCGCATGCTCGCCCAAGAGGCATCGGTTGACGCCGATGTGGTCACGGGTGTTCCGGATTCCAGTATTTCAGCAGCAATCGGTTACGCCGAAGCGACAGGCATTCCTTACGAGCTTGGGATGATTAAGAATCGTTATGTCGGCCGGACATTTATCCAGCCGTCTCAAGAACTGCGCGAGCAAGGTGTGAAAATGAAGCTGTCTCCGGTGCGGGCGATTGTCGAAGGCAAACGCGTCGTGATGGTTGACGACTCAATCGTGCGGGGCACGACAAGCCGGCGAATTGTTGGCATGCTGCGGGAAGCAGGGGCGACGGAAGTGCATGTGCGGATTAGCTCGCCGCCAATTACCCATCCATGCTTCTATGGCATTGACACATCGACGTCGTCTGAATTAATTGCGTCCAATCATTCCGTTGAAGAAATTCGCAAAGAGATCGGCGCAGACTCTCTCGTTTTTCTCAGTGTTGAAGGTCTGCAGCAGGCGATCGGACGCGATTCTGCACTCAAGAATTGCGGGCAGTGTCTCGCCTGCTTCACCGGTAATTATCCGACCGAAATCTATCCGGACACCGTATTGCCGCATGAAAAGGAATTGCTCGTCTGAGGAGGCGCATTATGGAAGGCGCATATAAAAAAGCCGGCGTTAATATTGAAGCTGGCTATGAAACAGTTGACCGCATTAAGAAACACGTGCAGCGTACGTTCCGACCAGAAGTGATTGGCGGCCTTGGCGGCTTCGGCGGGGCGATTGATTTATCAGCGATGGCGGTCAAGGAACCGGTACTTGTTTCCGGAACGGACGGCGTTGGGACGAAACTAATGGTCGCTTTTGCAACGGATAAGCATGATACAGTCGGCATCGATGCAGTGGCAATGTGCGTCAACGACATTATCACGCAAGGCGCCGAACCGATTTATTTTCTCGATTATCTTGCCTGCAGCGCGCTGAAACCAGAAAAAGCGGAAGCAATCGTCAAAGGAATTGCCGACGGCTGCGCTGCGGCCGGCTGCGCGCTGATCGGCGGTGAAACAGCGGAAATGCCCGGCATGTACAGCGCGGACGATTATGATATTGCCGGCTTTTCTGTTGGTGTTGTTGAAAAAAGTAAACGAATCTCCGGTGCTGAGCTGAAGCCGGGTGACCAGCTGATTGGACTGGCGTCAAACGGGCTGCATAGCAATGGTTTCTCGCTTATTCGCCGCCTGATCGCGGACAATGGTCTGAGTTATGCCGATGCCTATCCCTACGCAAAGCAGCAGACGATCGGTGAACAATTGCTGACGCCGACACGTATTTACGTGAAGCCGATCCTCGATTTACTTAAACAGATTGCGGTTAAAGGGTTGGCCCATATTACGGGCGGCGGCTTTTACGAAAATGTGCCGCGGATGTTCCCTGCCGGCATCGGCGCTGTAATTGACACGGCTGCCTGGCCGCGTCCCGATGTATTCAACTGGCTGAAAACGCTTGGCGGGTTGGCGGACGACGATATGTTCCACACCTTTAATATGGGCATCGGTTTTGTTGTCGCTGTTGCGCCTGAGGATGCGGAGAAGACGGTCGAACTGTTACTTGAAGCGGGTGAGAAGCCCTACCGCATTGGGTCGATTACAGACACGGAAGGGCTTGAGCTGGTGACTGGGCATGAAGACTAAATTAGCGGTATTTGCCTCGGGCAATGGAACCAATTTTCAAGCGATTCATGAAGCGATTGTCCGCGGTGAGATCAACGCGTCGATCGAACTCGTCGTCTGCGATCAGCCGGATGCGGCCGTGATTGAGCGGGCTAGGCGAGCGGATGTGGATGTATTGGTCGCGGCGCGGCGCGATTATCCGAGTAAAAAAGTATTCGAGCAAGCGATTGTCCGCGCCTGTCAGAGCCGTGACGTCGCCTATATTTTCCTCGCGGGGTATATGCGCATTCTCGGAAAAACGGTGCTTGAGGCCTATCCGCATCGGATCATCAATATTCATCCGTCACTTCTGCCCTCATTCACCGGTCTTGACGCGATTGGACAAGCTTTTCGCAAAGGGGTCAAGATCACCGGTGTGACGATCCATTATGTGGATGAGGGAATGGATACAGGACCTATTATTGCCCAAGCTGCTGTACCGGTCGAAGCCTCGGATACTTTGGAGACGCTGGAAGCGCGGATACATGAGACCGAACACGTGCTTTACCCGAAGACGGTGGCCGCGTTCGTGCAGCAGGCCGAGAATACCCCAACTGTATAAGCAGATGATCTTTCCGGCAGCTTGCCGGATTTTTAAACGAAACGAAAATGGAAGGGAAGTAATGGATTGTGGCAAAGCGTGCCCTCGTAAGTGTGTCAGATAAGACAGGATTAATTGAATTTGTGCAGAAACTCGTGGATCATGGTATCGAAATCATTTCAACAGGCGGAACGAAAAAGGCGATTGCGGCGGCGGGACTGCCCGTTCTGTCGATCAGCGAGATTACTGATTTTCCGGAAATTCTTGACGGACGTGTGAAGACGCTGCATCCGGCCGTTC
>JBDNRH010000022.1:0-45411 GCA_047718535.1 Sporolactobacillus sp. | reverse complement strand
TACCTAGCAACGTTCTCATTTCGCAGAAAATGCTTATAGAGAAACGTGTCGAACCTGTCAACTACACACGATCAAATAAACGTTTTTATCCATGAAAAAATATCCGCTGTTATTGCATAACAGATCAGGTAAAAGAAAACAATTACACCCGGTATTGCCGGTGAAATAAAAATAAATGCTATTTTCCGTGAATTTTTACGAGGATTTTTACTACCAAATAAATAAATTCCAACTCCAATCATAGCTAATAGACTAGCTATTTGCGTATAATAAATTAAGATCGTATGAAACATCAATATCTCTCCATTTCACATTTGTTGTCAACTGCATCGTTCAAACCAAAAGATAACATCAGATTTTGTTTCCTTCACTAGGCCGTATCTCTTAGCAATTGCATACTGGTTGTATAGACCTCCTATGTTTTCGTTTCTGCTGCTTGCATCTATACAGTTTGCTATGCAGTTCAGCCACCAGCAGACCGCTTTTTGTCAGCGACGCATTTTTTTGAATTAACTTGAGTTTGTTTAACGTGGCCACCTGCCGGCTCGTTACCAAGATCAAATTATCTAAATCAATGTTCTGATGGTTGCCATCGCCGAAGAGAAGTTTGTGTCCTTTTGGAATCGGGCCATTAGCTTTTTCCCAAATAAGCCGATGTTTCTGCCGCCATTTCCCCGGATCGGCAATCTTAACGTACACGTAACCATCACTTTTCATTTTCTCAGTACCCACCGGCATATAGTTGGCTGGACGATGCCCCTTTTTAAACTGTGTTGGTTCCCAACCACCGGTATGTGTCCCTTTATTTGCTGGCACATGTCCAGGCTTGTAGCGGCCATCAAGCCCGCTGCTCAGGTTATGATTACTTTTATAATTCTTAATCTGTTGTCGAGAGAGAGATAGACCAAATTGCTTATTCAACAACGCAGCCAACTCGTCGTTTCCTCGTCCCAGCACACGGTTTTTGAGAAACTGTGCTTGTTCCTGAGTGAAAAGCTGTGTCCCCATATCACCCCTCCAGCATTTTTGGCAACTGAGCATCCGCTCGAAAACTGTCTTCCGTTGCCTTCTTCGCATCAAGTACCAATTGACCATTCGCAATAATTTGTATTGCCACACCCGCTACCGCTTTCGCCCGTTTCATTTCCATTTCAAGCGCATCGCCTGCCAGTGTTTCATCGCTGAGCCGCTCCAATTCCAAAAACAAATGATTGTTTAAATCACCTAATGTATTCTGCATCACAATCCCCTTCTTCTATTAATTTCTCAGGCTATGTCTGATCCGTTCAATTTTCTTCGGTGTTAAACGTGCGTAAGCTATCATGCAAGCCTGTGCGTCCTACAGCCACAAGAACGGCACGTGCCGGGTTCATTGATGTCCTTTTGTTCCATGTGGCATCACCCCCACCACTTGTGTTACCGGCTGTCCTTCTATCCCCTTCTTTCGGCTATACCGCCGATTAAAGTCCATCAAGAGACAGTCACATGCATAGATGCTCGTGAGGATTAAATAGGTATGAGAATCGGTTTTGTAGTCTGTTAAAAACTGCGGGAAATTGATCCAGCAAATGACTAAAATAATCGCCGTCCCCCACACGAAAAGATTGATGAATCGTACGGACTGAGTAAAAACGGCTAAGCAGATCGCGCGCGCCTTTCGCCATCTAAAAATGTCATAGCCAAGCAGCACGGTAATGTATAGCCAATAAAGGTTGAGCATCGCATTCGGCACGCTGAGTAGAGCCGCACGTCCGTGAACCGCCCAGTTTTTGTCTAATCCGTGTGCTTCCAGCACAGCATAGCTCGTTACCACCAGATGGTGATAGAACAGGAAGCCAATGGGAATGACGTTGACCGCCATGAGCCCCCAAATCAGATAGTGAAACACTTCCAGTGGTAATAGGGAATCACGCATTCTTGAAAACCGTTCACTGATTGTTTTCATGGCTTTTGTCCCCCCTTTGTTCATGCTTCTCCCGTTCCTTCTCGCTTCGTGCACCAATGACCAAACTCGCAAAGCTCGCGAGCGCCATAAAGAGTAGCATCATGAGACCCAGCAACATTAATCCATTCATGAAAAGATACATATCGTTTAGTTCCCCCTTAAAAGATCGTCAAGGAACCATTTGTTTAACTTAACAACAACAATTACGACCAAACCAAGGCCGAACGCAACAATGCTGACCATCAGTGTCGAAAAAACAGCATTTTTTAAAAGGTTATTCTTGATGGATGCACAATGCACAAAAGCTTCTCCATAGCCAAATACAACGAGTCCTACAAATAGGCTGATTCCTAGACAAATAACCACATAGAAGCCCAGCCCTTTCATAACCTGTTTCACGCGATCCCCATGCGTGAATGGACGGTTCACTTTGTCATCCATCCTTTATTCCTCCTCATGCAATCCAACGCTTAGAATTTAAGTCCAGAAATGAACTTAGAACGGTAGATCATCATCCGAAATATCAATAGGTGTGCCGTCATTGGCAAAAGGGTCGGCGAATCCATTGGTAGTAGACTGAGCCCCACTGACTTGTGCCGCCGGTGTTGGTGAACCCGTTTCTCCCTGCACGCCGGGTTCGCGCGAGGCACGTGCAGGATTGGCGTCGCTCGGCGCGTTCCGTGCACCCTTCTTTTCCAGGTACTGGACGCTGTCCGCAATCACTTCGGTCACATAGACGCGCCGACCCTCGTTGTTTTCATAGGATCGCGTCTGAATGCGGCCGTCAATCCCCACGAGACTCCCTTTGCTTAAGTAATTGGCTGCATTCTCGGCAGACGTTCGCCATACCACAATCGGGATAAAATCGGCTTGCCGTTCCCCTTGCTGGTTCGTAAACGGCCGATTGACGGCTAGAGTAAACGTCGTGACTGCCACCCCCTTCGGCGTATAGCGCAGCTCGGGTGTTTTGGTTAATCGCCCCACAAGAATCACTCGATTGATCATGTCTGTTTTCTCCTTTGTTTTGCTGATTTTTGGGAACGTTCGAGTTCCATACGCTTTTCTTCCAGAATTTTTTCGAAGGCACTGACCCCTTGATGCGGTTCATGCTTCTGGCTAGGGTGCGGTCGGGGGAAGGACTGATTGGTCATTCCCCGTTTCCCTTCAGCGCTATCTGTCCCGTGCACGATGTGCCCGTTCATGAGCGCCGCAGCTGGCGTTCCGACACCGGTTGACGCTTTTTCCGATGTGAATTGGCCTTCTTTTTTGCGGGATTGAATTGAAACGACAGCTTGCCCTCTTTGAGACAAAGGGCCGCGTCAAAGGTTTTCCCGGCTTTGCTTACAAAGCCTTTCAACCGTTTGGTCGCTTCGCCTGAGAGCAGGGTCTGAATCACGGGCAGATTCAGGGTTTTTGAGAGTAATTCCTTCGGCAAGGTGAACGCGCAGCCTTTTTCGTACCCGGTACAGCCATAAAATTTGCCTTTGTCGATCACCGGCTGCCCGCAGAGGGGGCAGCGGCCAACCGCTTGGGCATCAACGACACGCGCCAGCTGCGGCGAAGCGGCCTGGACAGCTTTCGGCGCTTCGTCCATCACATAGGTGATGAAATGCCGGATGCCGGCTAAAAAGCGCGTCTGCGTGCCTGTCTTCAGCCGAATCTTCTTCAGATAGGTCTCCCATTCGGCCGTGAAGGCTGGACTTGCCAGCTTGCTGCCTGCCAGCACGTCGCACAGCAGCTGACCTTTCTCTGTCACGGATACCGTGCTCTTTTTCACCGTGATATAGTCCTGGCGCTTCAGCGTTTCGATGATGTTGGCTCGCGTCGCTTCGGTACCCAGACCTTCTGTTTCCGCAAGCATCTTTCGAGCGTCCTCGTCAGAGGCATCCAGTGTCCGGCCAGCAGACTTCATCAACGTAATCAATTGCCCTTCCGTGTACGGTTTCGGCGGTGTCGTCACCCCTTTCCTCAGCATCGGCGTCCCCGTGACGGCTTGCCCCTCGCTTACGCTCGGCAACGGCTGGCGCTCCTTCTTTTCATCCGGCGCAACGAGCACCTGCCAACCGGGATCGCGCTCGGTCTTGCCGGTCGTTTGAAAGGTTAGCCCACCGGCGTCGGTAAGGATCACGGTTTCTTCAAACACATGCGCCGGATAAAACATCGCCAGGGTATGAGCCAAGACGTCCTGATAAATCAGACGTTGGGGAGTGGGCAACGCCTCCAGATCGGCCGCAGATGGCACGCGCCGCGTGGGAATAATCGCGTAATGTTCTTGCACGTTCTTCCCGTCCACATAGCGTTTGTCCGCTTTGCGTGCCGGTTGCTGCAGCTGCGCACCTAAGACGGCAAGGTAATCGGTGAACCCGGCCGAGAGATAGGCAAACTCGCCTTCGGTAATATAATTGCAGTCCGTGCGTGGATAAGACAGCAGCTTGGCTTCATAGAGCACCTGCACCGCTGCGAGTGTCTCTGCCGGCCCGATATGGTAGGCCTTATCCGCTCGGGCCTGCAAGTCGCTCAGACTGTATAGCCGTGGAGATCGTTCACGTTTTTCTTTCTTTTTCACAGACCGAACGGTCGCCGCTGCCTGTGCCTCTGGCTTGAGGCCATGCGCCCGCAGCAGGGCTTCTGCCTCGCTTGTCGTTGTCAGACGCTTCTCCAGCTTTCCCGTATAGTTGCCGCTTGCCGTTTCAAAAACCGCGTGGATTTCAACAAACGTCTCTGGCTTAAACGCATGGATCGCTCGCTGCCGCGCGGCGATTAGCGCAAGAGTCGGGGTCTGCACGCGGCCGACAGAATAAGTGCCCTGCAAACCGTGTTGCCGAAGCAGCAACGTCAACAGCCGAGTCGCATTGAGCCCGACGAGCCAGTCCGCGATCTGCCGGGACTGGGCCTCCCAATAACTCGATTCATAGGCTGCTCCGTCTTTCAGTTCCGCAAAGCCGCGCCTGATCTCCGCCGTTTCGAGTGAGTTAATCCAGAGCCGCCGAATCGGTTTGCCCGCATTACCGGATTGCGCAATGATCGATCGGGCGATGTTCTCGCCTTCCCGATCGGCGTCCGTCGCGATAATGAGCGTATCCGCCCGGTCTAGCAGTCGTTTAACGGTGTCAAATTGCTTGGCTTTGTCCGCTGGCACCACATAGCGATAGCGCTCTGGCAACATGGGCAGAGTCTTCAGTGACCACTTCGCCCAGGCGTCGTTGTACGCTGAAGGTTCAGCGAGTTCGACCAAGTGGCCAAAACCGTACGTGAGAAACACGGGTTCATTAAAAAGGGAATCTTTAATTTCAAAATAACCGTCCTTGCGCGTCACCTGTTGAAAGGCGGCCGCATAGTGCCGGGCTTGATCCGGTTTTTCTGCGAGTATGGTGCACGTCATGGTCTCACGCTCCTTTCCTGCTTATTGATTACCAAGTGTTTCTCGTGTGCCCTTGATAAGGGTGGGGGTGTCCCCTGTCGCACGGACGTACGCCTGATTGAACTTGAGATAGTCGGCTGGTTTGAGTGTCAATTCATAGGCTTTTTTGGTTGTTCGAATATGATTCGAAGTCCCTGATTGCACGATCATTCGGTTCGCATAAAAATCGATAGCCTCCACATGCCCGTCTGAAAGGTACACGTAGAGTGATGCGTTTTCAAAGACTTTGGCCAACGTCACCTGAACACTTAGCACCTGACCGTTAATGGCGGAGTCTGGTGCTGACGGGCTCTGGTCGCGCGCCAATTGAGTAAGTGCTACAGGCAAGAAAAGCAGCAATAGAGCGACTAACAAAAGTGGAACTACACCTCGTCCCATGTGTTCACTCCTTCCTTCTGCCTTGGGTTTGACCGCCACTCATCTCATTCAGATTGGCCGTCACTTCCGCCCGTTGGAATGCGTTCCAAAGCGCCTGCCAATCCGCTAATAAGGTAAACGCCGCAAGGCTCATTTCATTCGTTCCTTTTTTTCGATAGAGATCCCAGGCCAGATCCGCCATCGCGTGCCATTCTTTTTCAAGTACTCGCTGAATTACTGTCACCTGATCGCGCTGCAGCACGATCGGAATCGCCACATCCGTTGGCTCCACCTTTCGAATCACTTGGAACAAGGGGAAAAGACGCACCTCTGCCTCCTGCTCGTCCTGCAGACTATCCGCGACTAGCCCCGCTTGCATCGGACTCATCAACACGCGCATCGTTATCGCTCTCCTTTTTGCTTTTTTTGCCGCTTATCCCAGCGATAGCCTTTGGTATCCGTTAGGCGCTCCGGATAGCGAAGCGTGCCGGGTGGGCCGTAGCGCCGGCGCACCTCAGCAAGTTCAACTGGAGTCAGCTGGTAGGTTCGCACGTCACCGCCCACTGGGTTGTGGCTATCGACCTGTTTTTTTCGTGCGAGCGTATGGCGCGTCAGCCCTTGGATCGAACCCATGGATGATCCCCCACTCTGTGTGGCGCATGACCTTCTGCCTCGCAAAAGGCCTGCCAAATGCCGTAGAGTTCACTGAGCCAATTAAAGACTTCCAACACGCCCGCGCTAAACCGCTCGCGCCGGTACTGCGCCCAAGCGTGCCCGCTCAGCTGCTCAATTTCAGAGGCGACGACCTGTTCTAGGACAGCGGCCTGCGCGTGAGAGAGAACCAACGCCTCCCGTTCGGTGCCTCCTTGAGCCGCCATCGGCTGAAACAGTTTATACAGCGCCTGCGCCTCATGCGGCAGACTATAGAGCAGCTGACTCATGATCTCCGCCTGCGTGGACGTCAGGTGAATGCGGCGCACCGGCTCTGTGTGCCGTGGGCCACGCGGGGTGTCTTTCATGTGATTGGTTTGCATGCTTTAATCCATCTCCCATACCGTTGTGGGTTTTGCTTGCTGCGGCGAAGCAATCCCCTGTTTTTTGTTCAACCATGTGATAAAGCGGGCAGCCTGGCCGAACGCTTCAGCAAACGAGACGTCTTTGGCGAGTACGGTGAGTTTGGTACTGACGCGACGTCCGGGTGGGTAGGTCTCACGCCACGCACTCACACTCTCAAGACCGCCCGGCAACGGGAAGCGTTCCAGGTACAGGAACGAGCCCCGGCCATATTGACGCTCATAAAACGTGCCATGGCTGTAAACGAGGAACCCTAGCTGACGTGCCGCCTCGTTTTCTAAGTACCGCTGAACGAGCGCTTCCCGATTTGCACGCATGGCGTCTTTCAAAGGCAGCTCAAGTTTTTGAGACGAAAAAAACTGGTAGCTTTTATTTTTTTGAATCATTTTGATCCTTTTTTGATACACATTTTCTAAAAGGATCTGTTCCATCGAACCCTTCCTCCCTATTTCTTTCTCTAGTTACTTAGTTAGCTTGAGTTAGTCAATTCCTGTATAACCTCTATTACTCGCTATAGGAGGATTACCGGAAAATCGGTAATTTTTAGTAACTTAGTAACTGATGGGTCAAAAATGGGTGCAAGAAATAGACCGTCATAGCCACCTCTTTTTTTAAAACTGGCTAGGCTGTTCCCCTTCCTGATTCAATCCGATGCCGTAGAAAAAAAGTTGGTTGCCTGTTGATCGTTTTTTGGTAAAGCCGCGCATTTCCATCTTGGTGTTAAACGCACGCTGCTTCAGGAGAAATTCTCCATTTTCTGTCGCCCAGCGCAGATAGACTTTGTGAAGCGTACCCGCGAGCACGCGGGCATCCGGATGTTCCAAGCAACAATCTGCCAAAAAGCCATGCAGCAGATCCATCTCTTCTTTGTAGTCCGCTGTCGCCTGTCGCACTTCGGGAGGCGCTTCTAGTCCCTCCCGTTGCCACTTCAAGCAACCAGCCACCGCCCAATTTAGAATGCCAGGCAATTCGTTCATCAGTTTGCCGGGCAGGGTTTTATCAACCTTTGCGGGGGCAATCTTATGTTGAAACGGGATCAGGCGAATGCGCCGCCAGATGCCGTCATCACCCCCGCGGATGATTGGCTTGTAGTTCGTCGCAAAAAAGATTTTGAACTGCGGTGTATACTCGAAAAATTCTTTGCGCAGAAAACGTGCCGTGATGGCTTCGCCGCCGGTGAGCTGTTTGACCAGTGCCTCGGACAGCTGTTTATTCGCCTCTGATTCAGAGGTGGGGACAAATCGTGCGCCATTGAGTCGGGCAATATCGTTATTGATGGCACCCCCGCCACCGTCCATTTTCGTCGTAAACGTATCCGCGTTCGTTGAGATCGCGTAATCACCGAGCATGGCCTTCAGGATGTTTAATAAGGTGGTTTTACCGTTATTCCCTTGGCCCCAAAGAAAGAAAATGACTTGTTCCCGCGTATCCCCCGTGAGAGCATATCCGATCGCGCGCTGCAGGAAATCAATCACAGCCGTTTTAGGAATGCCGTCAGGCCCGCACAGTGTACTCTCTAAAAAAGCAATCCAGGTCGGGCAACGTGCCTGAGCGTCATAGTCAATACCTGTGTTCATTGTCATGAGATAGCGGCGATCCGCGGGAAGCAGCTGGCCGGTCTTCAAATTCAGCACCCCATTCTTGCAGTTGAGTAAAAAAGGGGACGCATTGAGTTGCCGCTGACTGACGGGAAGCATGGCCTCCGCCCGATGGATACTATTGAGAAAGACATTGCTTTTCTCGCTCATCTTGGCCCATTTAAAGAGTTCCTGCCGGCGTGTATCGTCACGCAGATCAGACGCTTCTTTGTACATTGCCCGGAAGGTACGCAGGGCAACACGCTCAATCCGCTTCATTTTGTCTTCAATCCAGGTCTGCCCATTCCAGAGCAGCCACGCTTCGAATTCCACACAATAGCGGAGATTGTTACCATTAAAATGAACGAGACGCTCAGCATTGCCGACCTCGGTCAACTTGAAACTTTTAGCGGTTTCCTGTGCCTGAATCGCTACCTGCTGAGCGGGGGGCGATCCGGCGTAAACTTTCCCACTGGGTGGTTTGGCGAGCGCACTGTCGATCGCGCGTACCACTTCATCCATCGGCAGCGCCGGGGAGAGAAAATGGTCGTTCATGAAGCCAATAATCTGCCGGATTTGTTCGGGAATGTACCCGAATTCGACCAACCGGCTGGCGTGTTTATAAAGAGTGTCATTGCGCCCGCCTTCCGCAATGGGCAAGGTAAATGGGCGCGGTTTGTTTTTGACACTGTAGAGTCGATAAAAGAGTGCGGGCACCTCGGACAATGCCTCTTTCTCCACCCGTACCCACGTTCTGTCCGGCGTTTGTGCCGAGGGGAGAACGATCTGGCCATGTCCCGCTGTGCGGTAATCGCCCACGCAACCGCCCGCCATGAGTAGTTTCGTATCCTGTTTACGAATGACTCCGGCACTGTCTTTAAACACAAACTGACAGCCGTGAGGGGTGTGGATAGCATGAAAATGAAAACGGTTGTTCGTTAGCGCATGGAGCACGCAATCGCTCTCGTTCCGATCGTCAAGGTCGATGACGACATAGCCCTGGGGGACAACGAGCCCCGTCCAGCCTTTTTGCTTTAACCACTGGTCAATGGCTTGTCGCGTGAGACCCGGTTTTTGTTGATTTGACCAGTCCCGCATACACGGCCTCTTGGCCACCTGATAACGGTCACTGGAACCTTTTGCATGATTTTGCCGGCTATAGCCGGTCAGACGAATGACTTTTAAAGCGGTGTGCGGAAAAAGTTCCGCTAGATTGGTTACGTCCACAGGCTCTTATTCCTTTCTCTAAATAAATCCGAAAGAGACGCGCAAAACCTATCCCCGGCGCGACACCTGTAAAACGATCCGTTTGCAGTGCCAGTTCCAATACCAACGCTGGATCGTATCCTCCACTATCACCCCAGCTAGTGGCTCTTCGTTTTGTTGCTCCGGAAGCAAAGGTGTTGCTAGTGTTAAATGAAGGGCGTGCGAAAAATCCTTTTGAATGCCCCAAGATTCCCAATTTTCGAAGGCAGGAAGCCCAATTTTCCGCAAAATCCGGCAAAAGGTCGTTTTTCCAGTCGGTATCTCAGGCCCATCAATAAGAATGGGTCGTCCCGCTTGTATAGCAAGTAACAGCTGATCAATTTGTCGGTCATCCAAAATGGAATGCAAATAAATCTGCCACTCGGTTAAACGGCTTTCGAGAGAACTCTCGTGCTGCTTACCTGTTAACCGTGTAAAATGCTGATTTAACGCCTTCAATTGCTCAACGGCCTCATTCAATTTGTTGTCAACAAGCGCATCGCAGAAATAACAGGCCGTTTTGATTAAGTCATTCCGGAGCTTGCCTTCCGTTTCCAAATCGGTACTCACGGTCACTTCCTCCTTGTTTTTAGAAAATTGATAGGTCACTTGACGAAGTGACAGGCAGTAATCCCGTTGCCTGTGCTTCCTTACAAAGACAACGTCGCTTCCTGCTTGGCTTGCTGACGCTGCCACTTTCGAAAATAAGTAGCCGCTTGATTTTCGCTGTTGGCTGTTAAAATCTCAGACATTGCGCCGACAAAAGCAGCCTTTTGCCGTTCGGACGCTTCCAAACGATTAGCCGCAAGCAAGGCGTAGCCTAAAAAGGCCGCTTGAGGGGTCACATTCTGTACATTAGGCATTGATTTTATCCTCTCTTTCCCATTGAATAAGTTCCAAATCATAGCAGATGGCTATCATTTTAAGCGCACAAAGTCCTCCACTCATCCAGTCCTTTTTTCGATCATTTTCTGACAGAACAACATTTTGAATGTCTGCAATTCGGTTGATACATTGGGCTAATTCCAGTCTTGGCTCCTTTAGTCCATCTACTTTTACCAGCACGACCTATCTCTCCTTTCTTTTTGCACGCGCAGTCAGTGCGTGTTCCGCCAGATTTGCCAATACTTTGATTTCAGAAAACTTCACGTTTTCCATTTTTGAAGCCGATCTCTTTATGCGCTGCACAAACTCTCTATCCGTTTCAGGATTCGCAACGGATACGTCATTCTCCAAGGCATCAATCAGGTCATAAAGATCATCAAAGCTTAGGCTATCGCGCGTTTTTTCGCTCAGCGAATGGAGGAAACGGTACATTAGCTCGCTATCACTACATGCACCGCCTGTCTCACTGACCTTCTTGTGGTTGTTTAAAAGAGTTAATGCGTCTTCAGATACCTCAATAGGCAAACGATAGGGTTCAGTCATTCATCCCAGCGCCTCCCAACTTTAATTTTTTATTTTTGTTGCGTTCATTAAGTGGGCATAGCGTGACTTCATCATCAGCGCAAAACGTGCGGCACCCATGCGGCGTTTCGCAACCATTTGGGCTTGAAAGTCAGCAAAAAATTGAAACAGTTCTTCAGGCGTTTTCATGCGTCTCACCTCCTTTCAAATGGGTTTTCAAAGCGTCGTAGGTCTCGTCCGCTAATACGCCAGCAAGAAATTTTAGAGTAAAGAAATGACTTTCAAGTGCAGTAATTTCCTTCTCTAATCCGCGTTCATGAAGGCCGTCCATGTTGCGTTCCGCTTGATGAATATTGGCAAGAATTAACGTGATCATCTGTCTATAGTTCATGGCGTTCTCCTTATCTGTTCACGGGCAATACATCCGCCATTTTCTTGGGGTTTGTCCGTGACCATTTATGTCGACGATCGTATCGCATAATATCTGGAAAATATTTTTCTAAGAATTCTGTCATACCTGCTGCAATAAACTTCCACATATCACCGGTGCATTCCGGATAGTAAACAGGTCCACCATTTTCAAGATCAAGCAAATTACGATACTCTGGGCGAAAAAGCACATTTTTTTGTAACCACTTTCGCTTGTATCCGGTTGCTTCTTCAAGATCCTTCATCGTCCACCAAATTTTATCGGGCATGCTCGATCTCCCCTCTCTTTCGATAAAGATCCAAAAAGCGTAAGATTAACTTGGAATAGATTATTGTTTAACTGGGTCTTTCTAATCCTCACATTTTTTAAATAGCTTACTCATTTTGTGTAACTTTATTTAAAAAAAAGAGAATCGATATCGCATTCAAGGATGTCGGCAATTGCCTTTGCTATTTCAAGTTTAGGTTTTACGCGTCCTGATTCAATATTTGCATAGCCACTTGGGTATTTATATCCGAGTTTTCGAGACATATAAGTAATTGAAATACCCTTTGCTTGACGTTTTTTTCGAAGAACATTCTCGATCAAAAGTTATTACCTCCATTAATTACCCGTAATGTGTAACTTTATATTTCAATAATACTACTCATTACGAGTAAGTCAACACTTAATTTATTCTTTATGTGTAATTTATTATATTCCTAGTGTAAATGGTGATAATATTTACACATTAAATGAAAACAGGTGTGAATAATGAAAAACACTATTGGAAAAAGAATTGAAGGGTTAAGAGAAAAAAAAGGATGGACAAAAACCTATACTGCCAAAAAATTGGGAATAAAAACAATGTCTACATATGCCAATTGGGAATATGGTTTACGAATTCCTGACAGTGAAATGTTGTCCAAAATAGCCGACCTTTTTGATGTTTCCATTGATTATATCGCTGGACGCACCGATAACATGTATTATTACGATCTGACTACGAAGGATGTGACCACGCCAGAAAAAATTGTAACCCTACGTGAAAAAAAAGGATGGAGCCAGCGCGAGTTTGCAAAACGCGTTGGACTCGATCCAAGTGTAATGAATAGAATAGAGGTCGGTAAAAGACCAATTAAAGATGATGAGCTAACAAAAATAGCTGACGTTCTTGATGTTTCCATTGATTACATTATTGGTCGCACTGACAAAATGCATTATTACGATCTGACAGAAAAAGATGAAAAAGATGTTGCTAGACAGCTTGAAAATCTTCTGGAAGGCATGAATTCAAGGGCAAATCTAAATTTTGATGGTGAACCCATGGACGAAACAACGCAAGAATTGGTTAAGGCGCAGATCGAAGCCAATTTGCGTTTTGCCAAACAAATGGCCAAAAAAAAGTTTACGCCCAAAAAATATCGAGATAACTCTGAAGACTGAGGTGTCAAGGATGAACACAGACCAACTCGTGCGCAGCCTTGTTAAAAAATACGGTTCAAACGATCCGTTTGTCATACTCAAGAAAATGGGCATTTTCTTATTTTTTGCTGATCTCGGTGACACCTATGGTTTTTATAACTGTTCCAATCGAATTAAAATGATTAATATCAATCAATCACTAGATGATTTCATGCAGCGCTTTGTCTGTGCGCACGAACTCGCCCACGCGATCTTGCACCCTTACTCCAATGTCCCCTATATGCGAAAGCGAACTTTTTTAAGCATTGATAAACCAGAATGTGAAGCAAACCGTTTTGCAACAAAGCTATTAACGTTTGGAACGCACCGTGAATCTTGGATGACAAAAGAAATTCTTTTAAAAACTTGCGGTATTTCTCTAGAAATGGAGAGATTCGTATGATTCAAGAAAAGAAGTTCTGGAGGGAAGATCAGCATGGCAATTCTTAAGCAGCTCAAGAATGGAAAATGGGAATTCCGCGTGCGCTATCGAAGTGGTGGAAAACAGAAAGAGATTAGGCGACGTGTCAATTCTCGAAGAGAAGCGATTAAGCAGTCGAACGAAATAGAAAATAAAATGATTAAAGGGTATGATCTGCAAGGCGGCAATGTGCTATTTGGCCCGTACATGCGCGACTGGTATGAAACGTATCGTAAAGGCGAGCACTCTGCCTACAACGACGAGGAAATCGAACGTTCCGTCCGTTTTGCAGAAGGGAACTTCGCCGGGATCAAAATTAAAGATTTAACACGAAAAGATTATCAACAATCAATAAACAACTATGCAGCCACCCATTCAACGGCAAGTGTTCGGAAAATTCATATGTACATGAAAGCTTGCATTCAGGACGCTATTCAAGAGGGTATTGTCTTTAAAGACCCAACCTACAAAATCAAGACGGCTGGCAAGGTGCGAGAAAAAGATGAAGAACTGAAATTTTTAAGCCTTGGTGAAGTCGAAAAATTATCTCAATATATTTTAACCAATCTAAAGTGGCGCTATATTAGTCGGCATATGATTTTATTTGCTCTTGCAACCGGCTGTCGGTTTAGCGAAGTTTGCGGCTTGACATGGGACTGCGTTGACCTTAAGAAAAAGACGGTCAAGATCAATAAAAAATGGGACTATCACAATACACACGATTTTGGTCCTACCAAAACAGAGAGTTCTATGCGCACCATTACGATCGACGATGAAACGGTCAAATGGATAACGCACCTCAAAGCGGAAGAAGACAAGGTGATCACGGCAAACAAGAATAATCCTAATCCCTATAATTTAGTCTTTGTTAACAAATCGTTTGATCTGATTACTAATTCTGCCGTTAATAAAGCGCTAAAGGAGTTTTGCAAAAAATTAGGAATTAAAGTCGTAACCTTTCACGCATTGCGACATACTCATGCGTCCCTGTCACTTTATAGTGGACGATCAATTAATTACGTCTCTAAGCGTCTAGGACACAAAGACATCATGACAACCTACAATATTTATAGCCACATAATTGATGAACTATTCGACCATGAAACCGAAGCAGAAAATAAATCCATGAGCGATATTTTCAGCAAAAAAGAAGACAAAAAAGTAGTCAATCTGCACAAATAATTGCCCTCATTTTGCCCTCATTATATGCTATAGAGTGCCATTGTGTACCTACTCATGCAAAGAAAAAATCCCTTTATAAAGGGATTTTTTCAACAAAAGAAACACAGTGTATCAGTTACATAGTGGAGACGGTGGGAGTCGAACCCACGTCCAGAAGCATCGTGATTTAAGTGTCTACGAGCGTAGTCAGCGTATTAGCGATTCGCCTCGGCGTCGGCCCACTGACAGGCTTTCGCGAGGCTATCCCGATTAATCTCTTCCCTGGCCTTCAGGATGCAGGCGTCCGGCGTATCCCACTAGAGTGAGTCCCTGATCCTACCACATGGGCGATGGAGGGAGGGACCGCTAAAGCTGATTAGGCAGCTAAAGCGAGGTTGTTGTTAGCTTTGCCAGTTATGGCTTTGGCGTTTTTACGAGGCCGACCCCCTCGGCTCGCCGCTTAAACCCGACCTACCCCTGTCGAATCCGTAACGTCCCCGCGGCAACAACGGCAATCAAACATCTGCCGAAACTGCAAGCGGATAAGATGGCAAAATCTAGCTTGTCTTATACATCAAGAAAAGATATAGATTTCAGCGGAAAAAGTATAAGAAAACCAACGCTCAGCCTTTATCCAAGGACTTGGCTTTGCCACGTGTTTCTAATACTTCCCAACCTACTTGCTGCGCCATAACTATTGCGTAAAACACATCATACTATAGTCCGCTTGGTTTTGCAAGCCGCTATTTCTGACGCTGACGGAAGGCGCGCGCCATCTCGCGCTCGGCCGTTTGCTTCTTCAACGTTTCCCGCTTATCATACGTCTTCTTGCCACGTCCGAGACCGACGAGCACTTTGGCGAACCCATTTTTTATATACACTTTGAGTGGAATCAACGCGTATCCAGGCTTGCTTGCCTCACCGGCCAATTTATTAATTTCCTTCTGATGCATCAATAATTTGCGTGTGCGCAGCGGCTCATGGTTATAGCGATTCCCTTGTTCATAGGTGCTGATATGCATATTATAGACATACATTTCACCATTTTCCACGCGGCCGAACGCATCTTGAATATTCACTTTCCCGCGCCGGATTGATTTTATTTCCGTACCTTGCAGGACAATGCCGGCTTCGACTGTTTCTTCGATAAAATAATCGTGGCTTGCTTTGCGGTTCTGGGCCAGCACACGCCCCGCTTCTTTCTGTACCATCTCTTTCACCTGCCTGTTCGTCCTCTAGAAATTGTGAGGAAACAACGATAGACCTAATTATAGCCTCCCGTTCGGCGCTCTGGCAACTCTGCCAATTATTTCCGCAACTTTTTCCCAACAAAATCAACCAGAAGAACAATGAGCGTAAACAACAGCGCTGTGAGCAGCATATTAAGAGGTGTTTCTCCCGATGTGATTTTGACAACGCGATACCAAATCCATTGCACAGCGAAAGCAATGACAAATAAGCCGGGATAATAAAATAATTTCCGACTCATCGCGTATCCCCCGCCCGATTAACCGCGCCAAGCGCTTTATAGATGGCATCCGCCACGCCGTCCTGTTGGCAATAACCTGTCACCTGATCGCAGACTTGTTTAATATCCTCAGGGGCGTTACCCATGGCAACCGACAAGCCGGCAACAGCAAACATTGATAAATCATTATAATTGTCGCCAATCGCCATCACATCTTCCATCGGTATGCCGAGATAATGGGTCAAGTGATCCAAGGCGTTGCCCTTCGATACGTTTGGTGCCATCAATTCGAAATTTCCTTGACCGCTCGATACAATATTGAAACGATGCTGCTGTTCATAGACATGGCGTGCCTTAGCCAGCTTCTGATCATCAAATGAAAAAACGATGATTTTACGAATATCCCCGCCATTCTGCCGAAGCTCATCAACTGAATCAAAAAGCCGATAGAAATCATGCTTCGTTGCTTCCTGAAATCCCACTGCTCGATCTTCATGCTTGCCAAGCCGGGCTAATTCTTCGTTCAGCCACGCGACGCCTTCGCTCGGCACGTAAATATTAGCTTCAGTCGTGACACCGATATAATAGTGCTGCGCGGTGAGATCGGCTACGATTTGCAGCGCTGTTTCCCGATCCAAATAATCGGCACCAAGAAGCTGGCCCTCACGCGTATGAATGGTTGCACCGTTCGTTCCAATAATATGGGCTTCGATGTCAACCTCGTCAATCAAATGCTGAATATCGAAAAATGCCCGACCCGAGGCAATAACAAGCGCAACCCCCTTCGAGCGGGCATAGCGCAACGCTTTTAAATTTTCCCAGCTGATTTGATGGTTGCTATTCAATAGCGTACCATCTAAATCGGTTGCAATTAACTTGATCACGGTCATTCCCTCCGTTCACTCGCTCACGTTCTTTTTATCTTAGAACCTTATTTTTATTATATCAAAAAAGAACGCGCTATCATGCATTAAAAGGTACAGCTTCATGAAAGTTGGGGTGAATACTGTAACGAAAAGAGTTAATACATTTCATTTTCCACAGAAAAGCGGCCCTGCATCCCGCAACTGTTGCTACGCTCATGCACTGCCGCTTTTTTAAGCACTACTCGCTTCCTCAATGAAAAAATGGGTTCACTCAACGCCCTTGTCCTTTGTTTTTCACAAAGGAGCGGGTATTATTGGTTTTCGCGCCGCGATTCGAGCCACCGCGCCGCGTATCATTATTTCGGCCTTTCGGCGCAGTGTTTGGACGGCGCTCACCCGGCTTGTCCTGAATGATTGTCGGCCGTGACTTACGTTGCCGCGGTTTCTGTGGCTTCATACCGACAACCTCGAAGTCCACCGCATGCTCGTCAAGGTTCACGTCCAGCACACGCACCTGAATCTCATCGCCAATTCGAAAGAGATGCCCGGTTCGTTCGCCAATCAAGGCCATCTTCTCCTCACTGAACTGATAATAATCGTCCGTTAGATAGCTGATGTGAACAAGACCTTCAATCGTATTCGACAGTTCGACGAACAAGCCGAAATTCGTCACACCGCTGACCACGCCATCGAATGTGTCACCAATCTTATCCTGCATAAACTCTGCTTTCTTCAGATCATCCGTATCCCGTTCCGCTTCGACCGCACGCTGCTCGCAAAGCGACGTATGGCTGGCGATTTCCGGCATCTCCTGACGCCAATAATCCTGAGTCTTGGCATCACGCTGGTTCTCGAAAAGGTATTTCCGCAGCAGGCGATGCACAGTCAAATCCGGATACCGACGAATCGGCGACGTAAAATGCGTATAGTACTCGGTTGATAAGCCAAAATGGCCGAGACATTTATCGTCATATTTCGCTTTCGCCATTGAACGCAGCATCACCGTGCTAATTACCGCTTCCTCAGGTTGTCCCTTTACCTTCTCCAGCAAGGACTGCAGCGTACGCGGATGGACATGCTCGGGTGATCCCTTCAGTACATAACCGAAATTCACAGCAAAGTCAAAGAATTTCTGCAGCCGCTCGGAATTTGGTTCTTCGTGCACACGGTAGAGGAACGGCAGCTTCATCTTCTCAATATGCTCGGCAATTGTTTCATTCGCGGCTAACATAAATGACTCAATCAGCCGTTCAGCAACCGTCCGCTCGCGGACAACAACGTCAGTCGGCCGGCCATTTTCATCTACTATGATTTTCGCTTCGGTAAAGTCAAAATCAATCGCGCCACGGGCCTTGCGCTGATCTTCAAGTATTTTCGCCAGCTCTGCCATCTGGTCGAAGAATGGAATCAAGTCATGATACTGTTCAAGAACTTTCTCATCCTCGCGCTGCAGAATCTTGCGCACATTCGTATAAGTCATTCGTTCCGTACTGCGAATGACGCTCGGGAATATATCATGATCGACAACGATGCCTTGCGGCGTGATTTCCATCTGACAGCTGATTGCCAGCCGATCAACATGCGGATTCAAGCTGCATATTCCGTTCGATAAGCGATGCGGGATCATCGGAATGACCCGGTCAACGAGATAGACACTCGTTCCGCGAGTATACGCTTCGTTGTCAAGAACCGACCCCTCACGCACATAATAACTGACATCGGCAATATGAACGCCGAGCTGATAATTGCCGTTGGCTAGCTTCTTCACCGTAACCGCGTCGTCAAGATCCTTGGAATCTTCACCGTCAATCGTCACAATTGTCTCGCCGCGCAGGTCGTGACGGCCCTGCATATCTGCCTCGCTAATCTCCTCCGGAATCGCCTCTGCTGCGGCCATCACTTCCGGCGGATACTCAAGCGGCAAATCGTGCTTATAAATGATTGAGAGGATATCAATACCCGGATCATTTTTGTGACCGAGAATTTGCGTAATCATACCTTCCGCATTCTTCCGTCCCTCAGGGTATTTCGTGATTTCAGCAACAACCTTATGGCCTTCCATTGCCCCATGCTCGGCATTTTCAGGAATAAAAATATCGCTATTAATCCGGTTATCATCGGGAATGACAAATCCAAAATGTTTTCCGGCGTTGAATGTGCCAACAACTTTCTTCACCGCACGCTCCAAAATGCGGATGACTGTGCCCTCCGCGCGATCGCCGCGGGCGTCTTCACGTTTCGGTGCGACGCGAACAATGACGGTATCCCCGTTCATCGCCCCGTCCAGATCGTTTGGACCGACAAATACATCGTCCAGCGTCTCTTCTTCCGGAATGACGAAGGCAAAGCCTTTCGCGTGCATCTGCACACGGCCCTTCATCAGATTCATTTTCTCCGGCAGTCCATACCGATCAGAGCGTGTGCGAATAATTAAGCCATCCGCTTCCATCCCATTTAATTCTTTGACAAATTCCGAGAAGTCCTCGGTTTGCTGCACACCAAATGCTTCCTCAAGTTCCTTACGTGTCATTGGTCGATATGTTTCTTCCCGCATAAATTCCAGGATTTCCTGAATGCGTTCTCCTGCCATGTGTAAACCCCCTTGATTAGGAATCAGACCAGTCCAAGCTGTCAAGAAACGCGCGGATATCCTGGAAAACTTGTTTTTTCTCTGTTCCTAACGTAATAATATGTGTCGATTGTTCATACCAGTTCAATTGTTTGATCGGCGATTGTATGGAATTATATATCCGATTAGCGCTTTCCCTGTCAATCATTTCATCCTGACGTGCCTGTACGATAAGAGCAGGCGCAGTAATAAGATGGAGATGTTTCCGGACATCCTCAATGAATGCCGCCATTTGCTCAAGTAACGGCGGCAATTGCGCCCGAAAACGTGCCAATTCCAAGGAACGTTCTGGTTCACCAATCCCCATATAAAGCTTCAGTCGCTCCGCGTAATGGATCGCGCCATTTATAATTCGCTCAGGCATCCCAGACGTGTACGGTGCACAAAGTGGCACAATTCCCTTTACAGAAAAAGTGTAACCACATTTAAGAGAAAATACCCCACCCAGTGACAGCCCGCAAACCGCGATCTGATGATAGCCCTGCTGATTTAGAAACAAATAGGCATCACGGACATCCTGCCACCACTCAGCCGCTGTGCTGCGCACCAAATCCTCAGGCAACGCGCCGTGTCCGCGATAATGCGGCGCATAGCACGTATAACCGTCCTGATTCAAGAAGCGGCCAAGCAGGCGCACATCGGCCGAATTGCCCGTGAATCCATGCAAGAGCAGGACGGCACGTTGTCCACCTTTCAAGAAGAAAGGCTTTGGCAATCTGATTTGCACCGACTCAAGCCTTCCTTCGAATAATTGATTCACCCGTCTTAACAACATCTTCCAGTCTATTATACGTCATGTGCCTGTTCAGGTCTAAAAGATTATTTTCTTAATGGCACCTTTTACAAAACCAGCAATTACGGAAAACGAAAAAAACCGGACAGGCAGCTTCAAAGCAGCCCTCCCGGTTTGATCATTTGAAGTAATAGCCTAGAAGAAAAGCGCAGACGAAGAACACAAGTGAAAAGAAAATAGTCAGCCGACTCAGACCTACTTCAATGCCCCGTGCTTTCTGTTTACTGAATAATTGCTCCGCACCGCCTGTGATACCCTCAGACAAACCATCACTTTGGCTTCTCTGCAGTAAAACCAGAACAATCATAATAATTGCAGAAACAAGCATCACAATCGTTAGAAACGCATGCATCGATATCCTGCACTCCTATCTTAATAGAACGCAACTCCTAATTTAAAATGTGCCTGTTGTCCGCCCTTATCGCAGCAAGACAACCCCTAGAACACACTTCATTAAGTGTAATGTACCATACAGAACAGCGGAGAGCAACCGTTGACAGCGATTATTTCCCGGCGATCTGTGCCTCCCCATTCTCAGCAGCTGCTTTCTGATACGAGGCAGCCAGAACTTGGAGCGGATGGAGGACGGGCTTGTCGGTCAGTTGATCAAGCTGATTCTTGCACATCCCGCATTCTGTGATAGTTGTTTCCGCATTCAGCATTTCAACTGCTTTCGCCAGTTGCTGACCGATTTGCAGCGATACCGCATATTTCTCTTTTTTAAAACCAAAGGTCCCGCATTGACCGCAGCAGCCTGCTGCCAAATCAGTAATTGTATAGCCGGGAATCAGCTCAAGTATGTCAAGCGATGGGCTGCCAATTGCTTGTGCCCGCATATGACAAGGGGCATGGTAACCCGCTGTTTGCTTGACAGCTGCTAATTGCTCATTCAATTCGCCATTTTCTTTGAGCATCCGTAAATACTCGCTGGCGTCATAGACATGATCGGCTAATTCATCAGCCTGTTCATTATTAAGGAGCATTCGATAGTCTTTCTTAAGCGCAAGTCCGCAGCTCGTGCACGTGGTAACCACATCATATCCTTGATTTACATAATGAAGGAGTTGATCGCAATTATAGGCAGCATTCTTTTCCGCCGCTTTGGCCCGCCCATTGGCCAGCATCGGTATACCGCAGCATTTCTGCTTTGGCTTAATAACTGAAATGCCATTAAATCGCATGACCTGAATAAAACTGTCAGCCACTTCAGGCGCGTTATACATGGCGTAACAGCCGACAAAATAGGCCACTTTACGCTTGGATTGTGTCACTTGCCTGATTGCCGCGGCTTTCTTCAAGCGCTTGCCATAGGCATGATCAAACGAGCGGAAGCGATAAGCGGGAAATTGACGATCCGCCGCCATATGCATCACCTTCTCCATGATCACGCGGACCGGCCGTGTGTGCATGGCTAAATTGGTCATTGGTGCAAAAGTTGAGGCGAGCTTGCCAACCATCGCTGCATTACTGAGCACAAAATCACGGAACGAGGAGCCCGTCTGCTCGGTATGCCTCATTTTCGCGTGCGCCATCAGCGTCGATACCGGCACATTCTCCGGGCAGGAACGGTCACAAGTCCCGCAAAGCGTACAATACTCGATTCGCTGATCGTCGATCAATGATTGATTTTCAATCAAGCGGGTCAGCTCCGGTCCAAGATGCTTCGGTCCACCAAAAGAAAAGGTAGTTGCCGTTACTGGACAGTTAGCAACACAGGCGTTGCATTTCAGACATTTTTCAAAGGTTTCGTTCAGACCCATCCAATCACGCATGCGACTCACATCCTTCTTTTTCAAACAAAATCGTTTGAATTGCCTGAGCACAGCTGAAGATCGTGAACAGGCCGCCCGTAATTCCACACGACGTATGCTGCTCTCCGAGTGCCGCGCCAACAAGATGAAGATTTTCCGGGCGATCAAGCAGTCGGCCGTATGAATCATACGTCAAATCAAGCGCCGTTTCATGCATTCCATTCCCCGTTTTGTCTAAACCGCCGCCAAGCACGCCGCCCGTCGCCAACACGATATGGGAGGCACGCAGTTCAAAGGAGCGGCAGGCGCTTTGACAGTTAAGGGTCTGCAAGCGATTCCCGCTGCGTGTTGCCCGATTGACCGATGTATCCATATAAAAGCGTACCCCGCGCCGCAGCGCTTCCTGACGCAGCGTCTGAAAAAGACGCCACGCGGTGGCATTCGGCGGCAAACCGGGGGCCTCGGTGATAAGAGCTGAGAACGCCTGTTGAAAATCAGCCAGCGTCTCGCTATTAGCGGCAATACCAAGAACCGCAGGGAAAACAAGTAAGTCGGGTGAAGGGAGTGACCGGCGGCTGAGCTGACTACGAATTTGATCGATGCAGTCTTGCCGTACTGCGCGTTGTTCCAATAGCCGGGCAATGTCAAGCGGATTAAGCGGACGTTCTGAATCGGTATTTAAATGCACCGTCAGCTCTCCCACCGATAGATCTGGGCGTTTAGCCGCTAAACAAGCCCCGGCAAAGCTCCCCTGAAAATCAGGTAAGGCATCGAACGAAACGAAGACAATGGTTCCCTTCTCAGGAATCGGTGTGAAACTTTCCGGATAGAGCACCGACTGTTTCAATTGCCCAGCCGCTGTAATCAGCGAAACGGGATGAACGGCCGATCCATGATAAGGGAGATGCAATTGATTCATTAATTTTTGGAAATGGGTGACCGCCTGGATTACTGACTGTTTGTCACTCGCCCTAAGGCCATGAAATTGCAGCCAGTCGTCTAGGCTCGCTTCTTGTCCGGGAATGAGATCAATGACGCCGCTGGATTGAACAAGGCGCCCCACCCCCTTGGTAACTAATGCCGTTCGCCATCCTTGCTCGCTCGCAGCCAGGGCCGTGAGCAAGCCGGACAACCCTTCACCAATAATTGCGATATCATACATTATTGCCCGCCCCCTTTGGATAACCTAATGCCGCATAATTAATCGCATCCATTAACTGAAGCTGCCTCGCCGTGTCACCCGTTGCCACGATCTCCATGCCTTTCTGCCGTTCCTGAACCGCCTGTTGCAGCGCCTTCTCGGCCTCATCCGCGGAAGCCAACCCGTCCCTTGCCGCCAAAACTGCCGCACGAAATTGGCAGAATGTTCCTTGACAAGGTCCCATGCCGAGCCGCGTGCGCCGCCTAATATCGCCTAAATTAAAGGGTGCATTCTTAGGTATCGCTGCCTTAATTTCCGCCCATGTAACTTGTTCGCATTCACAGATGATTTGTCGATCAAAGGGGGACTGCAAATTCTTTTCTATGGCTTCAGCATGCGTTCCTGCCCAATCATCCAATTTCTTACGCGCGGCCGGAGCCAAATGTGGCTGTTTTTGAAAAGCAGTTGTCCGGCGACTCGGTACAGGTGTGCAGTCAGTCGTACAGACGGCATGATGACCGAGCTTATGGCAAACAAGATCGGCTGTTTTCTCTGCCATCAAGCGGAAAGTCGTCAATTTTCCACCCGTGATGGAAATCAGTCCAAATATCCCGTCACGTTTCTCGTGGTCAATTAACGTCATCCCGCGCGTAATATTACGGCCGCCTGAGCTCAGAGCAGAATCTGCTTGGTAGAGTGGACGGCTTCCAGCGTATGCTCGAATCAGACGCATAGTGTCAATTGCCGGTATTAACGCGCGCCCCTCCGTCAGCATGCCGTTAAGCTCATCGCGGTCAAGTGAAACATCCTCAGGATCGGTCACCGTGCGTCCTGTCGTACCAAAGATTGTGACATCATGTGCGGGTACGAAGATATCGCCATCACTCGGCAGACGCAGCCGGTTAATTACCCGTTTATTGAATCTGTGGCTGAACACGGCGAGCATTCCTTTATTATTTATTAATTGAAGCGGACAGCCTGCCATCTCCGCTATCCTTGTTTCCCATGGTCCAGCTGCATTGACAATCAGCTTCGCATAAATCTTTATCCGCTCACCCGTGTATACATTTCTGCAATTGAGACCGATCACTCTGTCCTGTTCCAAAATTAAATCAGTGACTTCGTGATACGTCAGCATATCCGCACCATGACGTACCGCGTCTTCTGCCGTATCTACAAGCAAAGTGAAGTCATCCACCGCGCCGTCAGGAACCGCATAAACGGCTTCGGCATGGCGATTGAGAAAAGGTTCTTCCTTCAGCACTTCACCTACCGATCGCTCGACAGCGGGTATGCCGAGACGCTTGCAGGACGCCAGCCAGCGCTCGGCATAATCGTCATCGTCTTCTGGAAGCTTCACGAATAAGCCGCCCGTCTGTTCAATCGAGCCCGGCATTATTCGCTTCAGAATCAGATTCTCGTGATAGCTCTCAAGCGCTGCCTCCGGATCACGCACCGCATAGCGGCAGCCGGAATGGAGCAAACCATGATTGCGTGTAGACGTACCATTACCGAGGTCGCCTTTTTCGATTACTATCGCCGATAACCCGCGCAGCGCCAAATCGCGCAAAACACCGACGCCTGTTACACCACCGCCAATTATTGCCACGTCTGTCACACGCTCATCAGTCATCGTTCATCCCTCCATTAGTAACACGCATTTATAAATTAAAAAACCGCAAAAACAGAGCAAGCGATTCGCTTCTCGTTTCTGCGGTTATCTCAATAGGACAAAACCTGGACACTATTATGTTTTCTATAACTATATTATAAATTAAAAGCGGTTACAATAATAGTCAATCACACATATTTTTCGATCCTTTTATGTGCACGGTGTTGCATGTCGCTATTCACTCATTGCCTGCAATTCCTTCGCCGCACGCGCCAGTCGCTTCTGTCGGCGGCGAAAAGCAACGCCGCAGACGGAAACGCAGACCTCATAGAGTAAAAGTAAAGGAACAGCGACCATCGAATGTGAAACAAAATCCGGCGGCGAAATCATCGTCGCCACAATGACAAGACAGAGATAAGCCATTTTTCGCATTTTTCGCATCTTTTGCGGAGAAAGAATACCTAGCGTTGTCAGGAAAACGACAACAACTGGCAATTCGAAGATTATCCCGAACGGCAGAACCAAATTGACAAGAAAACCGAAGTACTTATCGGTCGTAAACATCATCTGGAACATTCCGCCATTTAGACGGATTAGAAAATGCAGGATATTAGGAAAAATAACAAAATAGCCGAACGCAAGACCGCCAAGAAACAGCAAGATAATCGGCGGAATATAACTTAGCGACAGCCGCCGCTCGGTCGGTGTCAATGCCGGAGCAACAAACGCCCAGAGCTGCCAAAGAATTAACGGCAAAGTCAACACGATCGCAATGAACCCAGCAATTAAAAAATAAATTTTGAGAATATCAGACGGACCAAGAACCATCAGTTTCGCATGTACATTAAGATCAAAAATCAACCATCTATAGACGCGCTGAACAAAGAATAAGGAGATGGCAAAGCCTGCAATAAAACCAACGAGAACAATAATGATTCGTCGTCTTAACTCATTCAGATGATCCATCAGCTTCATGCTGTTCTCCTTATCGCTCATGCTGCCTCTCCGTTTCTTTCTTTATTTATTATCGTCAGCAACTTTCTCTTTTGCCTCGGCTTCCACGACCGTCTTCTTTTTCTCTTCCTCTTCATCAGAAACCAGTCCCTGAGTGGCTTTCTTGAATTCTCGCAGTGAACGGCCAAAAGACTTACCGATTTCCGGCAGCTTTGATGGCCCGAAAATGACAAGTGCAATGACCAGAATCATGACTAGACCAGGAAAACCAATATTTAATGGGTTCATGCCAAAACACCTCTCTATCAATTATTCGTTCCTATTTCCAATGCGGCATACTCTTAATCTATTGTACATCGTCCGCCAGCAGAAAAACAATATTCTCAGCAAATCCGCGGCAGCATCATGCCAGCGAGACGATGCAGTCGCCGCCTGCTGCCAAGCGGTGTTTCAAGCAATAATTTGCCGCTCTCCCTATCTTCCACACGGCCGATCGTTGCGGCGTTCACGCCTTCCGGAAAGCGGCGAAGAATTGCCAGTGCTCGCTGCTCGTCCTGTCTGGCGACAATCAGCAGCACTTTCCCTTCATTTGCCAAATAAAGAGGGTCGAAACCGAGAATATCGCATGAGCCAACAACCTCTCGGCGAATCGGCAGTGCCTCTTCACGCACAAGTAAATGTGCCTTGAAATCTTCGGCAATTTCCACCAATGTCGTCGCCACACCGCCCCGCGTCGGATCACGCATCATTTTTATAGAAATATCTGCATCGGCCAAAGCGTCAATCATTCGATTAAGCGGTGCACAATCGCTTTTTAGATCGGTCACCAGGCCAAGCTCACCGCGCGCCGCAAGAATGGCAATCCCATGATCGCCAATAGTGCCGCTCGTGATAATGACGTCCCCCGCGCACATTTCCTGTGGGGCGACGACTTCCTTGGCACGCGCAACGCCAATACCTGTCGTATTGATATAGACACCGTCCACACTTCCCTTTTCAACGACCTTCGTGTCACCTGCAATCACGCGAACCCCCGCCCGGCGCGCCTCATCGGCGAGCGATTGGACAATTTTCCGCAAATCGGCAAGCAAGAAGCCTTCTTCGATGATAAAACCAGCCGTTAAATAAAGCGGTCTGGCGCCGGACACTGCGATATCGTTGACTGTACCAGACACCGCTAGCTTGCCAATGTCACCGCCAGGAAAAAACAGTGGCTTGACGACAAAGCTATCGGTAGTAACAGCGATACGCGCGCGGGTCGCTGTGATGAATGTGGCGTCGAACTGTGATTCGCTTGTATTGCCGAATGCGGATACAAAGATTTGCTGAATCAGCTGATGGGCCAACTCACCGCCGTCACCATGTGCCAGAGTAATTTTGCGGTCCATCGTTCATCCCTCCTTTCTCATATAGGAATAATGAGCGGAACAAGCACCCTCGGTCGAAACCATGCACGGACCAACCGGATGAAGCGGCGTACATGCCCTGCCAAATAATACACATTCGTCCGGCGTCGCAAGCCCGCAGATCATATCACCGCAGCGGCAGCGCGTCTTCTTCGGTTCCCCCACTTCGATAGCAAATCGTTGCTTCGCGTTAAAGGCCGCATACTTCTCGCAAATGTCAAGCCCGCTTTGCGGGATCATGCCAATACCGCGCCACGCCTCGTCACATGGCTGAAAAAATTCAAACATCAATTTCTGTGCGGCCTTGTTGCCATACTCACGCACAACACTCTTATAATTATTCTTAATCTGCGGACGGCCTTCATCCAGCATCTGAACAAGCTGATAGATCGCACTAAGCATCTCAATCGATTCGAATCCGCTGATCACGCCGGGCATTTGAAAGTCATCAACCAAAAATTGATAGGCATGCTGACCGAGGACAATGGACACATGTCCGGGAAGCAGAAAACCATTGATTTTCACCTGCTTATCAGCGAGCAACGTTCGCAAAACCGGTTGGACGAGTTTCGTTGTCGCCCACATCGTGAAATTGGTCAGTCGCTTTTGAAAAGCAAGCTGCAAAGCGGCCGCAAGCACCGGTACCGTTGTCTCAAAACCGACTCCAAGGAACACCACTTGGCGCTCAGGGTTCTCCTCAGCAATGCGAACCGCATCGAGCGGTGAATAGACAATGCGAATATCGCGCCCCTCCGTTTTCGCGCTTTGCAGGCTCCTCTTTGATCCAGGTACACGGATCATATCACCAAAGGTGCAGACGATTCGCTCCTCAGATTCCGCCAGTTCAATCATCGCATCAATTTGCTTCTGATCGGTAACGCAGACTGGACAGCCCGGTCCTGAGAGCAGTCGGACATGACCTTGAAGTATCAGTTTGACACCTGTTTTCGCTAAAGCCATCGTATGGGAGCCGCAAACTTCCATAAACGTCGGCATAATTCCCGTTCTTTCGCGGTATCGGTCAGCCAATTGAATCAATTTCTGAGCAAGTTGTCTGGCTACTGCCGGATCTCTAGGTTCAAATAACGTTTGCACGGGCCATCTTCTCCCATTCCTGAATACTAGCCTGAGCGAAATCCTGATCGACAATTGACATGCCCTGTCCAGCATGGACAATTATATACTCGCCAATCTCCACTTCTGGAACAAAGATAGTGCCCACTTCCATTCTCGTGCCCATGACATCAACCCACGCGGTATAATCTTTTTTTTCGATAACCTTTCCTGGTACGCCCACACACATACGTTTTATCCTCCTCGAATATGATTTTAATTTCCTGCACCATTGAAACTAGCGCTCGTCAGCCAGCTGCCCAGCAGCAATCATCAATTGACCGATCGACAGCCCGCCGTCACCATTGGGAAAGCGATGATGCCCGTAGACACGGAAGCCCACCTTCCTCAGCTCAGTCGTAAGTCGCCGCGAAAGATACGGATTGCTCATACTTCCACCTGAAAGGACAATCGTTGATCCAAGTGAGGGCTGCTGTGCACGAAGCTGACTGACTACCTCTATAAGCGCTGCGACAATCGTCTCATGAAAACGCCGGGCGATCTGTGCACGCGCGCAATTGCTTAGACAATCCACAGCAATTTGACGAAGCATCGCTGAAAAATCAATCTGTAAGCCGTGCGCGTCAGCTCCCACACAGAAACTATAGGGCCTCACCGTTTCGTCATCCTCTGTCCACTCAAAGCTGTCTGTCAGTTCAATCGCTGCCTGACCCTCGTAATCCGACACGGAGCAAATACCAATCAGCGCACTGACCGCGTCGAACAGTCGGCCGCATGTACCCGCAGATGGGCTGTTCACCTTATGGTCAATCATTTGCCTAATCACTGGCAGCAAAGCCGCGTAGTCCGGGAAAAGCTGTTCAGCAAGCGTCAATCCTTCTCCGCCAAGCTGATCCATCAACATGGCGGCCGCATTTCGCCACGGCTCACGAACGGCTCGATCAGCACCGGGAAGCGGTGAAGGACGCAGATGCGCTAAACGCTGATAACCAGCCGCGTCACCATGCAGCACTTCAAAGCCCCAAATGGTTCCGTCAGGACCATATCCGGTACCATCAAGGATGATACCAAAGCAGGCATGGTCAAGCCCATTGTCCGCCATGCAGGCCACATGATGGGCGTGGTGATGCTGCACATCAATAATCGGCACCGCCATGGTCTCGGCGAACGCGCGGGTGGCATATAAAGGGTGCATGTCGCGCGCAACAACTTGCGGTCTAATTCCCGTCCAGCGCATCAGATGCGCGTATGTCCGCATGTAATGGGCAATGCTTTCTTCACTGTCGAGATCGCCTAGATGTGGGCCAATAATCGCTTGCTGACCGCGTCCGATCGCGAATGTATTCTTCATTTGACTGCCAAGGGCGACAATGCCGTCAATCGTTATCCCTATATTGACTGGATCAGGAACATAGCCGCGTGCCCGCCTGAGGAAGAACGGGCAATCCGCACTCACCTGCACAACCGAATCATCAACCGGATGAAGGATTTCGCGATTATGAACGAGAAACCGATCAGAGAGCCCGCCTAATTGCTTTACCGCTTGATCGTTCTGGTAGATCATCGGCAGACCCGACGGATTAGCACTCGTCATGACAAGATAATCATATGATCCTTCTTCAAAGAGCAGATGATGGAGCGGTGTATAAGGAAGCATCACGCCGATCGTGCGTACACCGGGTGCTACCTGAGTGGCAACTCGCGCATCCGTCCCTCGTTTTCGCTGCAGAAGCACAATCGGGGCCTCGGGACCTCGCAGCACTTCGGCTTCCGCATCGGATACCTTGGCAATTCGACTGACAGCGCGCAAATCACGCGCCATAACCGCGAGCGGTTTGCGCGCCCGCTGCTTGCGCGCCCGAAGTCTGGCAACTGCCGCGCCATTGCCCGCGTCACAAGCTAAATGGAAACCACCAATGCCCTTTATCGCGACAATCGCACCATTGGCAAGGGCAGTCGCCGCATCTTGAATCGCCTGATCGCATTCAG
Organism: Sporolactobacillus sp.; assembly: GCA_047718535.1. GTDB lineage: Bacteria > Bacillota > Bacilli > Bacillales > Sporolactobacillaceae > Sporolactobacillus. The sequence goes on along the minus strand of JBDNRH010000022.1, from coordinate 15,247 downwards.
ACATCCGCCCGCCCTCAGCATCCAGAAACTCACAATGGGGGCCGCAATCAGGGCAGGCAATGGGTTGCGCGTGATGCCGCCTGTTGCCCGGATCGCCATACTCTTCCGCGCAGGACGCACACATTTGAAAAGACTGCATTGACGTGCGCGGTCGATCGTAAGGGAGCCCTTCGATGATCGTATAGCGTGGGCCGCATTGCGTGCAATTAATAAACGGATAATGATAGCGCGGATTCGACCGATCGCGCATTTCCCGCAAACAGTCCGGACAAGTAGCGGCATCGACAGGAATGACGAGTGTTGCCTGTCCCCCCGCATCACTCGTCAGAATGGTAAAACCACGTCGACCGGTCGGGGCATGCCATCTCTCTTCAATCGTATCCACACGTGCCAATCGCGGTTGCCGCAATTTAATCTGCGGAATCAGCCGTCTAATCACCGATTCCTGACCTTCCCACTCAATATGCACGCCGTCCATATTATTTTGAACGGTTCCCGCCAGATCGTTTTCTGACGCCAGCTGATAGATGAATGGCCGAAATCCAACACCTTGGACCCGTCCGCGAATAACAAGGGTTACAGCTTCTGGCATGCGGACACTTTGCTCCGTATCCAATCAAGCCACAGATCAAATCCCTCACCGCTCTTGGCAGACACAGGTATTAACTGTGAATCTGGGTTGATTGCCCGTAAATCAGATGCGGCCTTGTCCATATCAAAAGACACATAAGGGAGTAAATCCACCTTATTAATCAAGGCCAATTCTGTCACATGAAACATGAGCGGATATTTTGTTATCTTATCGTTCCCCTCAGGTGTGCTGAGAACAACGATGCGATGATTCTGCCCCAAATCAAATTCTGAAGGACAGACCAAATTGCCGACATTTTCTATGAAGAGAATGTCAATCGTCTCCAAATCGAGATCGGGGAGGACTTTTGCAACCATCCGCGGATCAAGATGACATTCGCCTTCCGTCGCAATTTGCACCGCTTCAACACCCTTCTTGCGAATACGGTCAGCATCGCGCTCCGTCGCGATATCACCTTCGATCACACCGATATGAAAGTCGTTCGACAGCTCAGTAACTGTCCGCTCCAAAATAGTGGTCTTCCCAGCTCCCGGAGAACTCATTATATTAATCACAAGTGTTCGCGTCTCATCAAATAATCGTCTGTTAAATGCAGCCGCGCGATCGCTTGTTTCCATGACATCCTTATCCAATGTGATTTTCACTCAAGTCAACTCCCTTCATATGATTCAATTCTAAACGTTTCTCCTGCCAGAAGCACTCCAAAAGGCAGCCCGCATTGCGGACAAGTGGCAATATATTCATTGGGCTCATAAGTCGTTCCGCATGAGGCACATCTGGCAAGGCCGTGCTCCGGAATAATTTCTAATGATGCTTCTGGCGATAAAATAGCAATCTGGCCGCTTCGGCTGAAGGCTTCAAAAGCGAAGCGAAGCGCATCAGGAAGCACATTGCTCAAATCGCCAACGATCAGTGTTACTTTTTCAATCTTCACTATACCTTGACGCTCGGCATCCTCCGCAACAAGCGTCAACGCGTCTTCCATTAAACCCATTTCATGCATAGACAAACCCCTTACTCTGGAACAGCGACTGACCAGCCTCGCTGATCATGCTTAAGCGTATAGAAAGAAGGCGCCAAGGCTCCTTCTTTGCGCACAAACGAGTACGACTGATCGCACATCAGGCAGTGCAGCTGCTGATCATACGCCAGCCACTGCAGCAATGTATGACAAACCGCGCATTTCTTATCAAAAGCAAGCGCCTCTTCCTTCGAAACATAAAGACCAATCAGTGAATGATTGACCACTTGCTCGCTGTATCCTTGGCTTGGCTGATTAATTGGCTGCCAGCGCAGCCCTTGAATCAGGTCAGAGGCGCGGTCAAGTTTCTCCAGATCATGTTCAATAATTGGTGTAAGAACTTCTTTTCCTGTCTCGGTCAGGCTGCGAGCCAACTCTTTGAAAAACGCACGGCGGTCCATATTATTCCGCCCGCCATTCTTCAATTTGCCGCCGCACGCGCGTCACAAGCTCCGGCAAAGCTTTGCGAGTTATATCGGTAAGTTCCGTGCTTAACTCCAGTGAGGCCGGCTGAACACCAAACATCACCATCTTTTGCGGCAGGCGATCACGCAATTGTGCAGCTGACATGACTTCCTGAAAACCAATTTGGTGGACTGACATCTTAATGCCATTGAACGAAGGAATTTCTTCTTTACTCAGTTCGATAATTGTCCCTGGTTGTTGATCAGCGTTGATCGCGTCAACAATAATCAAGTGATCCGTCGCTTCAACCGGACCAAGAAGCTGCATCCCTTCAGTCGATCCATCGACAAATTCGACGTTTTTCAGATCAGCAAGGGCCTGTTCAAGCTCTGGCAAAGCGACCAAACCGATGCCATCATCCGCATATAACGTATTGCCGATACCAAGAACGGTTACCTTCAGCTGCGGAGGTGTCACTTGATTCTGAACCGCTCTTTCCTTCATCCGCTCTGCCGGTTCGAATTTATACCCGGTGAAAATGGAGGACATGGTGCCGTTCCGGCTAAGCAAATCTTCACGAATCGACATATAGACATGGACGACAACAAACATCATGAAGCCCCAGGCAACCAGATGATGCCATGAGCGCACTTGGAAATCCGTCCCGCCAAATACGAACAGCACCCAGCCGAATGCCTTGCCGTAAATGGTATCCGGCTGCGGCTGAAAAAGCATATAATAGCCCGTCAATACCATGATGACAGAACCTGCACCGATAAACAGCCAATAACTGAGCTGAGCAAGCGGGTTGTGGCCAATATAATGCCTTTTATGGTTAGGAATGAATAGATAGCCCTTTACGACTTCAATTAAGTCAATCCAAAATGCTTTATGCAAAATCTGGCTCTTCGCATATTGATTGCCGACAATCGCCCAATATAGACGGAGAATGAGATTAGCCGTAAAGACAAACGCCGTGAAAAAGTGAACGTCCCGAACCCAGCCCATGAAAAAGTGTGAGTATGCATCCCCAGAATTCTCCGGGGTAAAAAATGGATGGCCGATATAAATACCGGTAACCATCAGAATCATAATCGACGCTGCATTCACCCAGTGAAAAAACCGAATCGGTGCTTCCCAAACATAAATGGAACGAATTAAACGAGCAACTAATGCCTGGTGTTCCGCAGAATTCACAGTTTTCGCACGATCTTCAGCCTGGCGTGACAGCGGTTCGGCGGTCGTGCTGTGTTCCTGAAAACTATTCATCAGCTGATCTCCTCCTCACTCCACAGAAACAGACGTGACATTCTGATTCTTTGTATCTGTCAGATGGACGGCGCAGGCAAGGCATGGATCAAAGGAGTGAACCACACGCAGAATTTCCAGCGGCTTATTCATATCGGCGACAGGTACGCCTTTGAGTGACGACTCATAAGCGCCGATTGCCCCTTTCGCATCCTTCGGTGAGGCGTTCCACGTCGTTGGCACAACCGCCTGATAATTTTTCGTCTTTCCATTCTCAATTTCAATCCAGTGGCCGAGCGCGCCGCGTGGTGCTTCAGACGTGCCAACACCATACGCGTGGCTTTTCCATGTTGATGGATCCCATTTTGTATCGTCAAAAGTCGTCTGGTCACCATTTTTTAGATTTGTAATCAGACTATTATAGTCATCCCGCATCCAGCCGACGATCATCTGTGCATCAAGGCCGCGGGCCACCGTGCGTCCGAGCGCCGAATGCAGCGCCGTAACCGGCAGGTCGAGTTTTTTCAATGTGTCATTGATGACCGGACGGTAATCCCCTTTGTTCTTCGCGTAGCCTACCATCATGCGTGCGAGTGGGCCTGTTTCCATCGGATTATTCTTCCAGCGCGGCGCTTTAATCCATGAATATTTCTTGTCAGTATCAAGGTGTTTATACGGCGTCTGCGGTCCGCTGTATTCCATATTTGTTTCGCCTTTCCATGGATGGCGGCTGCCTGTACCTTTACCGTCATAATTGTACCAAGCGTGGTCAATGCCCTCTTTTACTTGTTCCGGATCACGAGGATCAACGTCGAGCACTTCATTCATATTGCCATTAAGTATAATGCCGCGTGGGACACGATAGAGATCAATATCACGAATATCTTTTGTTGAATAGTCGCCGTAGCAAAGATAGTTTGTCAGACCGCCGCCGATCTCTTGCTTGCCCCAGTCTTTATAGAAAGAACCGATCGCAAGTAAGTCGGGCAGATAGACTTCATTGATAAAATCATGAGCCTGGCTGATCAGCTGACTGACGAGTTCAAGCTTTTCTGAATGGATGCCATTATCCATATTGATATCGAGTGGGGTCGCCATTCCTCCGACAAGATAATGCGGATGCGGATTCTTGCCGCCAAAAATGGTATGAATCTTGACAATTTCTTTCTGCCAGTCAAGAGCCTCAAGATAATGGGCCACAGCCAAGAGATTGACTTCCGGAGGCAGCTTATACCCAGGATGTCCCCAGTAACCATTGGCAAAAATACCGAGCTGACCACTGTCGACCACTTTCTTGATTTTCATCTGTACATCTTTAAAATAGCCCGGTGACGTATTCGGCCAATTCGAAATGGACTGGGCAATCTTGCTTGTTTCCTTCGGATCCGCCTTGAGAATGCTGACTGCGTCAACCCAATCGAACGCATGCAGATGATAGAAATGGACGACATGATCATGGAGATTCAATGTCATATTCATCAAATTACGAATTAGGCTGGCATTCTGCGGGATTCGGATATCTAATGCGTCTTCAACCGCACGAATGCTGGCCAGCGCATGGGAAGATGTGCACACGCCGCAAATACGCTGCACATAGCCCCATACATCGCGTGGATCTCTATTTTTAACGACAAGTTCAATTCCACGTATGGCAGTACCGGAACTGAACGCGTTGGTAATTTTACCGTTCTGAACATCTGCTTCGATACGCAGATGACCTTCAATTCGTGTCACCGGATCGACGACTATGCGTTTACTCATTGTTATCACCTCTGCCTTGATCTTTCTCTTTGTGATGTTTTACCGCTACTGTAATACCGGCATGTGCGGCAACGCCGACTGCGGTAGCACCGACAATGCCGGCGCCCCATTTCTCCGGGTTGATCGTTGTTTGCGTGAACGGAATTTTTGCCTGATGCGTATAGAACGGCCCGTCATCCCAGAAATCAGCTTCCGAGCAGCCAATACACGGATTGCCCGACTGAATCGGATAGCTGACACCGCCGTTCCAGCGCATTTCCGCACAGGAGTTATACGTCGTCGGTCCTTTACAGCCAAGCTTATACAGACAGTAGCCGGCTTTCAAATTCGGATCATCAAACGATTCGGCAAATAGGCCTGCGTCAAAATAGGCGCGACGATTGCATTTGTCGTGAATGCGATGGCGATAGAACGCCTTCGGGCGGCCAAGTGAATCGGTTTCCGGAAGCGTGCCAAAGGTCACGACGTGAGCAATAACGCCCGTCATCACTTCGGCAATTGGCGGGCAGCCCGGCACGCGAACGATTGGTATACCGCTTAGAACCGAGGAAACAGGCTGTGCACCCGTTGGATTCGGTTTTGCTTTGGCGATTCCGCCCCATGACGAACATGTACCAAATGTCAGCACCGCTTTGGCATGTGCCGCAGCTTCGCGAAGCAGGTCAATACCCGAACGTCCGCCAATGCTTAAATAGCCAACCTGACTCGGCACACTGCCTTCAACTACAAGAATATACTCACCCTTGTATTTTTTCAGCACATTTTGTTCGGCGGCCTCAGTCTGAAAGCCTGCTGCGGCTGACAAGACTTCCATATATTCCAAAGAAATCATATTAAAAATGACACTTTCCACTGTTGGATAGGACGAACGGATAAATGATTCCGAGCACCCCGTGCAGTCTTGCATCTGCAGCCAAATAACGGGCACGCGTTGCTTCGTTTCCATTGCATGCGTCACTTTCGCTGTCTGCGTGTAGTCAAGCCCCATCGTCGCCGCCAGCGCCGCACACATTTTTAAGAAAGTACGCCGTGAATAGCCTCTTTGTAAAGCGCTTTCATAGATAGTTAACTCTTTTTTCCCCATTGTCATTCCTCCCCCGCGCGCATTGATTATTAAGAATAAAAAAATAGGCCTTTACAACCTGCTTATAAAGAAAGAATCAAAAACAATAACCATTAGGTATGAAGAAACATTATGAAATTTTATCAATATTTCACATTTACGTTTATCATAATGAACAATATTAAGATTTCATATGATAATAATCACAGAACTAATAATTAAATATGTGTATAATACCTATTCATTTTTTTATTGAAAATGTTCGGCTTTCTATCGTTGTATAATCCGGTTCATACATTTTGTTGCGGATCACCTGTTCTTTTTCTCTTTTGCCTCACTTAGCATGTTCTCTTCCGATGATTAGTAAAACCTTATTAGTAAACACTATTAGTAATAAAATGCACTCACTCCGCACGATTCTGTTCTTTTTGATACACTAGAGAGTAAGAAATATTTTTTCACTTGCTATCTGTCTCAATGATTATCTTTTCGTGTGGAGACAAATCAAATACTAATGGAGGTTGTAATATGACCGAAGATGCTACTGCCAAGCCACCTTTAAAGAACAAATATTTGGAATTGGCGCTTAAAACACTCGTTTCGTTTGTTGGTGTCACCATTCTTGCCCTTGGAGCGATGTTGTGCAAAGCCGGTAATGTGGGGCTTGATCCATTTACTGCGTTAAATATCGGCGTTTCTGGGCGGGTTGGCTTAAGCCTCGGCACCTATCAATTATTAAGTAACTGCCTCATTATCCTCGTTGTGCTTCTGCTTGATCGAAAGAAAATCGGTATTGGAACGATCATTAATATGGTCTTTGCTGGTTTTATGATTGACTGGTTCTCAGACGCCTATCATCTCTTTTTTCATTATCAGTCGACATTACTGACTGAAATCGTTAATGGAATTCTCGGCTTGCTTCTATTCACTCTCGGTACCTCGCTGTATATGGGTGCAAGTCTCGGTGTCGCTCCTTACGACGCACTGGCGCCGATTGCTTCAAAACGCCTGCATATTAAATACAAATTCTGTCGAATTGTACAAGATATCAGTTTCATGGCAGTCGCACTGCTCGCCGGGGGGCCAATCGGTCTGGCCACTTTGATAATTTCATTCTTTGCTGGCCCGCTGATTACATTCTGGACGCATGGCCTAACAGAGAAAATTATGAGCCATCTTATCTCTTTTAGTCATAATCCGTCAGGAAAACATATAGGACACGGTCTGGATCAGGCTGGAAAATACACCTACCACCTTGTGAAAGCTAGCTACGATCAAACCGTACTGACGCAAGAAAAATTATCCCACTATACAGATGAGGAATTGGCGCAGAAGGTCAAGCTGGCTAAAGAAACCATTGACAAAACCAATCATATTCTTGAACATAATGTAATTCATTACGGATTGCTCAAACGTGAGGCTCGTCGACGAAAACAAGCGGTGGATGAAAAGAATCAAAAGCATACGCATTCTTAATTTTTCGCTATTCTGAAAGAAATGCTGATTTATTCCGAGACTAATTTTAAGCGAAAAGAAATAAACCACTCTTTGGCCGAGTACGCCGAGCGGATTATTCTTGAGATAATCATTTTTTGGTGGTGCGTTGCTCTTAAAGCAACCGCTTATCTAAAGCAGCCTTTTATCACCTAGTACTGCAGTTGACTAGACCATTCAAAGAATCAAAAAAGCTCTCTACCCTTCAGCGGGCAGAGAGCTTTTTGGCAATACTTATTTCTTGATGTTATAGAATGAATCGTTGCCGAGATACTGAGCGGAAGCGCCAAGTTCGTCTTCGATGCGGATCAGCTGATTGTACTTCGCAATGCGGTCTGTACGGGCAAGAGAACCCGTCTTAATTTCGCCGGCATTCGTTGCCACAACGATATCAGCAATCGTTGTATCTTCCGTTTCACCGGAACGGTGCGAAACAACGGCCGTATAGCCTGCTTTCTGCGCCATTTCGATTGCGTTCAGCGTTTCCGTCAGCGTACCAATCTGGTTGACCTTGATTAAGATCGCGTTGGCTACGCCAAGGTCGATACCCTTCTTCAGGTAGTCTGTATTCGTAACGAAGAGATCGTCGCCGACAAGCTGTACGCGGTCGCCGATCGCTTTCGTCAGTTTCTGCCAGCCTTCCCAGTCGTTTTCGTCAAGGCCGTCTTCGATCGAGATGATCGGGTATTTATCAACAAGTTTCGTGTAATATTCAATCATTTCATCGGTTGTGCGGATAACGCCTTCACCTTTGAAATTGTACTTGCCGTCTTCAAACAATTCAGAAGACGCTGGGTCAATCGCCAATTTAACGTCTTCGCCCGGCTTGTAGCCAGCTGCTTCAATTGCTTCAAGAATTGTGTCAAGCACTTCTTCGTTATTCTTCAAGTTCGGAGCAAAACCGCCTTCGTCACCAACAGCTGTCAGATGACCCTTCTTTGACAGAACACTCTTCAACGCGTGGTATACTTCAGCGCCGATACGAACAGCTTCTTTGACCGACTTCGCGCCAACAGGCATGATCATGAATTCCTGGAAATCAACGCTGTTGTCGGCGTGCTTGCCGCCGTTCAGAATGTTCATCATTGGTGTCGGCAGCACTTTGCTGTTCACACCGCCAAGATAGCGGTAAAGCGGCAGGCCAAGTTCATTGGCAGCCGCCTGAGCAGCAGCAAGGGAGACGCCGAGAATAGCGTTCGCGCCGAGCTTGCCTTTGTTTTCTGTACCGTCAAGAGCGATCATGGCTGCATCAAGCGCTACCTGATCGGAAACTTCCATACCGATAACTTCTGGAGCGATTAATTTATTGACATTTTCTACAGCCTTCAGAACGCCTTTGCCACCGTAACGGCTCTTGTCGCCGTCACGGAGTTCAACAGCTTCGTGTTCACCAGTTGATGCACCACTTGGAACAAGAGCGCGGCCGAAGCCTTCAACTTCTGTGCGAACTTCGACTTCAACAGTTGGGTTGCCGCGAGAGTCAAGCACTTCGCGAGCATATACGTCAGTAATAAGAGACATTGTCATTTCTCCTTATGTTTTGTTTTTATTAGAAAAAGTAGTAATCCCTGCCGCATCTTGCCACCCTGTCCGGACGAGGGCGGCTCACCGGCGGGTTTATGCTTCTTGATCAGTCTTTTGCAGCATTAACAAGAGCGAGGAACGATTCCGGTTCTAGGCTCGCGCCGCCGACGAGCGCACCGTCGATGTCAGACTGCGCCAGAAGTTCATCAATATTCGCAGGTTTTACGCTGCCGCCGTACTGAATACGCACTTGTTCAGCCGTCGCCAAATCATAGAGCGCAACCAGTGTCTGACGAATAAACGCACATACCTCGTTGGCTTGTTCCGAAGACGCCGTTTTGCCGGTGCCAATTGCCCAAATTGGTTCATAGGCAACGACAACAGCTACAGCCTGATCGGCCGGGACACCAGCGAAAGCCTTCGTTACTTGATTCTTTACAACGGCCTGCCACCTGTCTCCTTCACGCTCGTCAAGCGTTTCACCGACGCAGACGATTGGAAGAAGATGGTGGGCAAACGAAGCATGTACCTTTTTATTCACTGTATCATCAGTTTCAGCAAACATCGCGCGGCGTTCTGAATGGCCGATAACGACATATTGCACGCCGAGATCTTCAAGCATAACCGGGCTCACTTCACCGGTATAAGCACCAGAATTTTCAAAATGAACATTTTCAGCTGCGATCTTCAGATCGGAGCCTTTTGCGTCAGCAACTAGACGATCAAGCGCCAGAAAAGGAGCAGCAATGACTGAATCAACGATCTCCGGCGCAGGCACTTTGTCCTTCACCGCTTCGACGAATTCATGTGCTTCCTTAACAGTCTTGTTCATCTTCCAGTTGCCGGCAATAATTGGTTTGCGTGACATAACGCACACCTGCCCTTTCTTGCAATTATTAGCCGACTGAATCAGTCAGCATCGTTCAAAGCAGCGACGCCCGGCAATACCTTGCCTTCCATCAATTCAAGTGACGCACCGCCACCTGTTGAAATATGGCTCATCTTATCGGCGAGATGGAATTTCTCAACAGCAGCCGCGGAATCGCCGCCACCGATAATCGTCGTCGCGTCCGGTGCTTCAGCCAGAGCCTTAGCTACAGCTTCTGTACCCTTCGCGTAAGCATCCATTTCAAAAACACCCATCGGTCCGTTCCAAACGACAAGCTTGGATTTCGTGATGGCATCTGCATACAGAGCGACTGTTTTCGGACCGATATCAAGACCCATCCAGCCTTCCGGAATGCTGTCAACGTCAACCGTTTTCTTATTCGCCGTTTCCGAGAACGCATCGGCAACAACTGCATCAACCGGAACAAGGAAGTTAACACCTTTTGCTTTTGCTGTTTCCATGAATTGTTTCGCCATCTCAAGCTTATCTGCGTCGAGCAGCGAGTTACCGATTTCGTAGCCCTGCGCTTTGATGAACGTGTAGGAAAGGCCGCCACCGACAATCAAAGTATCCACTTTGTCAAGCAGATTCTCAATCACGCCGATCTTGTCCGTTACTTTCGCACCGCCGATGATGGCAGTGAATGGGTGCTGCGGATCATCCAGAGATGCCGCCAGCACACGCAATTCTTTTTCCATCAGGAAGCCAGCAACAGCTGGAAGATAATGCGTGATGCCTTCTGTTGACGCATGGGCGCGGTGTGCGGAACCAAACGCGTCATTCACGTATACATCAGCAAGTGCCGCAAACGCTTTGGCCAGCTCCGGATCATTCTTCTTTTCGCCTTTTTCAAAACGCACGTTTTCAAGCAGAAGTACATCGCCGTCATTCAGTTTGGCAACAGCAGCCTCAACTTCTGGGCCAACGACGTCATCTGTTTTGGCAACTTTTTTGCCAAGCAATTCGCTGAGACGGGCAGCGACCGGATTCATCCGCAGTGATTCTTTGTTTTCCGCAGTCGGACGGCCGAGATGAGACGCGAGAATTACTTTCGCGCCATTTTCAATTAAATAATTAATTGTCGGAAGCGCCGCACGGATACGCGTATCATCAGTAACTGTTGTCCCGTCGAGCGGAACATTGAAGTCAACACGGCAAAAAACTTTCTTGCCCTTGACATCAATGTCGCGAATCGTTTTCTTTGCCATGAGTGAACCTTCTTTCAATCATTTTCTGTAGTCAGAAAAATAGCGGAAACAAGCGTGTCTCCGCTATTCAAGTTCTTATTCAAAGTTCAAAGCTAAATTATTTCACAAGTTTAGCAAAATATTCAAGCGTTCTTACAAGCTGAGAAGTATAGGACATTTCATTGTCGTACCATGCAACAACCTGTACGAGCTGTTTGCCGTCAACGTCGAGAATTTTCGTCTGCGTTGCGTCGAACAGAGAGCCGTAAGTAATGCCGATAACATCAGAAGAAACGATTGGATCTTCGTTGTAGCCGAGTGTTTCGTTGGCAGCAGCTTTGATTGCTTCGTTGATTTCTTCAACAGTTGTCGATTTAGCAAGCGTTGCATAAAGCAAAGTAACAGAACCTGATTTAACAGGAACACGCTGAGCAGAACCGTCGAATTTGCCTTTCAGTTCAGGGATAACAAGAGCAACGGCAGCTGCAGCACCTGAAGAAGCAGGCACGATGTTTTCAGCAGCAGCACGGGCACGACGCAGGTCGCCGCCGCGGTGCGGGCCGTCAAGAGTCATCTGGTCGCCAGTATAAGCGTGAACAGTCGTCATCAAACCTTTTTCAATGCCGAATTTGTCATTCAGAACTTTGGCAACAGGAGCCAGCGAGTTCGTTGTGCAAGAAGCACCAGAAATAACAGTTTCAGTACCGTCCAAAGAGTCATGGTTAACATTGAATACGATTGTCTTCAAATCGCCCTTAGCAGGAGCGGAGATAACAACTTTCTTCGCGCCGCCCTGGAGATGAGCTTCAGCTTTGTCTTTCGAAGTGAAGAAGCCTGTGCATTCAAGAACGATGTCAACACCGAGTTCGCCCCATGGCAGATCAGCAGGATTGCGTTCTGAGAGAACCTTTACTTTCTTGCCGTTAACAACGAAATAGCCTTCTTCAACCTTAACTTCGCCTTTGAAACGGCCTTGAGTCGTATCATATTTCAAGAGGTTGGCCAGCATTGCCGGATCCGTCAAATCGTTAACTGCAACAACTTCCAATTCTGGAACATCCTGAATTCTTCTGAAAGCCAGACGTCCGATGCGTCCGAAACCGTTGATGCCAACTTTAACTGTCATTAAAAATGACCTCCTAAATTAAGTTTAAAAATTTTTTAAAATCTCTTGCGCGGCGCCCTCATCCGTGATTAGCACAGAATCCGGACCCCTTTTGAAATAAGCCTTGATTGCCTCAGCCTTAGACTTGCCACCGGCTATGGCAATGACTGACCGTGCGCCAAACAGGTCTTCCCACTGCAGTCCAATCGTCTGAACTTTGTGGATGACCCTTCCGGTCTGGTCAAAAAAATAGCCAAAAGCCTCAGCCACAGCGTGCTCTGTATCAATCTTTTCAAGAATGCCTTCGCCGGAATGCCGACGAATCGCCATCTGCCTCGCATCGCCAATGCCGTGTACAACAATCGATACACGGTGCAGGTGCTGCAAGACTTGGTGAATGCTTGGCTCTTCCATCAAGCTGTGATAGGATTCATCACTGAGCTGATCAGGAACGTGGAGCAGATGATAGCGTCCCTCGGCTTTTTCGGCCATCTTGGCGCAGATTGTATTCGCCTGGTTTTCCACCTTTTCGCCAAGTCCACCGCGCGCCGACACGAACAGAAGATCCTGATGTGCTTTCTTGAGTGGATACATCATTTCAGCAACAGCGGCAAGCGTTGATCCCCCTGTCACAGCAATGATATTCTCCGCTTCAAGATTGCGCTCGATTTCCTTGACACAGGCAAGTCCAATCTCATTCTTGACCAGTGCGAACTGATCACTGTCACCAGATACAATGACGGCTTTGGAGACACCCAACATAGTCTCCAGTTTCTTCTCCATCTCTTTCAATCCCGAAATGGTCTTCATCGCTTCACTCAAAGCCTTGACAATGGCCTCTCCATGACTCGTCAAATGCATGCCGCTTGACGCCATATGAATCAGGCCTTGCTGGCTAAGAAAAGTGACTTCTCCGCGCAGGACGCGTTCTGTCATCCCCAAGTGGCTTGATAGGCTGCGCCTGCCGATCGGCTGAAGAAAATGAAGAGATTGAAGAATATGGTAGCGGCTGGACATGATGTCTAAGACGTCAGGGATGAGCTTTTTCTGAAGATCAAGCAAGTGTTCCACAGCGTTCCCCTCGATCGACCGAAAGTGGTCTCGAAATGTCCCACACAGCCATTTTATGTCCCATCTGCTCCATGTACATAATAGCAATATTCATCCATCATTACAAGCAAAAACAAGTAAATCTTGTAAAGGTTTGCTTAATCGACGCATAATCTTCACAACTGTGGAAAAGCGCATCACATCGGCATTTCACGCTAGAAAATTATCTGTTAATTTTGAAAAATATCATTTTTCTCTGACTTCACCTTCTTGGCTTTGACATCTCCAATCATTTCGGAGTATACCCTTTTTAGTCAAATAAAAACATAAACAAGCAATCTTTATAAATAATTTGTCGATTGTATGGGACTGAATATGTCCATATACTGTTATAAATCAAGAACCAAGCCGTTTCACGTCCCTTTTTTACAACCGACTGCGGCGCTGTGCCGTGGAACCGATGCCAAGCTGTTGGCGATATTTGGCAATAACACGCCGCGAGCAAGGCATATGCGCATCTGCCAGTCGGTTAGCTAATTGCTGGTCAGACAGCGGATGGCGCTTATCTTCCATTTCAATCCAATTTTTAATTTTCTCCTGCACGGCGAAAGCGCTGACCGCACCCGCATCTTTTTGAATTGGGCGGACAAAAAATTTTTTTATCGGAAATTGACCGTATGGCGTCTGCATATATTTATTCGCGACCGCGCGGCTGACTGTCGATTCATGTATCGCCAGCCGCTGCGCGGCCTCTTTCATTGTAAATGGCTGGAGCAGATCGAGCTGTCCGCTCATAAAATAGCGTTTCTGCGCCTGCATCACTAATTCCGCAATACGCGCGAGCGTCTGCTTTCTGCGCGAGATGCCCGAAAGCAGCCAATCTGCCTCTTCGCGTTTGCTGCGCAAATAGCGCTTCGTCTCTTTGTCCGCTTCAGCCATATAGCCATCGTAGCTCGCTAGATCCAAAGAAATAACCGGCAAGTAGGCGTCCTCCGTGTCGCAGCTAAGCCCGTCTGCGGTCTTGCGGATCGTAATGTCGGGCACAATATATTGCGGTTTATCCGCTTCTATTTCTGTCACTGGCACCGGTTGAAGGGAACGGATGCACGTCACTTCATCACGAATCGTCTGTTCATCCGTGTCTAGTTCTGCTGCCACACCGGCCCAATCCTGAGTCAGAAAGCTGTCGCTATATGTCGTGATCAACTGTTCGGCAATCGGATGTCTTGGTTCGATGCGCTTTAATTGCAGCAGCAGACATTCGAGCAAGGAGCGGGCACCGATCCCCGCTGGTTCCAGTGCCTGAACGAGGGAAAGCGCCGCGCCGCTTTCCTCATTTGATAAATGAAAAGAGGTGAGGAACTTTTCTGGTTCGTCATCCAGATAACCATTCTCGTTCAAGTTATCGATCAGCCAGTCTGCGGCATCGCGAATCGGAGAGGGCTTGTTTTCTTGGTGCAGATCAACATGCAGCGATTCACGAAAATCACCGTTTTCAGCAATCGTTTCCTCAATCACGTCAGTCGTACTGCGCGCCTCACTGTCGTGATAATGTGGCAGATAATCGCTTTCCCTTGCTTTAATCAGCGGATTTTCCAGCGCTTTTTGACGAATATAATCAGCCAGCTGCTCGTTATTATATTGCAGGACTTCGACAGACTGCAAGAGCTGCGGTGTCATCTTCAGCTTCAGCATTTGCTTCTGCACCAGTTCCAGGCCCATACCGATCACTCCTCCCCTTTTATTATAGCAAGTTTAGGCCGATTCACGTGCCGCCAAAGTCAGTGCTTCTAGAAAAAAACTAGGTCAAACAGCTTCTAAAGCGCCACTTTCGAGGGATCGAACCCCTCTTCTGCGGGATCGACCTCCTCTTCTGCGGGATCGACCTCCTCTTCTGCGGGATCGCGC
>JBDNRH010000021.1:39389-49705 GCA_047718535.1 Sporolactobacillus sp. | reverse complement strand
TACCTAGCAACGTTCTCATTTCGCAGAAAATGCTTATAGAGAAACGTGTCGAACCCATCGACTACCGAATCAACCGCACCTTCTCAGTCCGCAGCGGTGGTCACTCAAAAAGAGACAGCCGTGCAGCCGGCAGCGACCGTGCAGGCATCGGGAACTGCGCGCCCGTATATTGTTCAGGCAGGTGACTCACTGTGGGCGATCGCGCGTAATCATTCAGGGTTGACGGTTGCTAAAATTCAGACGCTGAATCATTTAAAGGGTACGATCATTTATCCGGGACAGAAACTGATTTTGAAAACACCGATCGAGACCTATACGATCAAAGCAGGCGACACGCTTTGGAAAATTGCCAAAGATCATTCGACAACGGTGCATCAGCTTATGACGGATAACCACCTGACTTCTGATCTTGTCTTTCCGAATCGCGTGCTCGCGCTGCCGCAGCAGTAACAGTTCAACATGCCCACTATTCGAAGAAGCAGTGATGCGATAGAAAGTCGTTCAGACTTCTTCTTCACTTGATTTGATCGACTCTTCGGTATAGATTGGAGAAAAATGTGCAGCGATGCATAGAGAGGGGCATTCAGGTATGGAAAATGAAGAAGCGATACTCAATTTCTTTGAAGCAGCGACCGAGCCAGCGAATGCGGGTGCAGTCGCCGCAGCAACAGGTGTTGACAAAAAGGAAGTCACCAAAGTAATGAACAAGCTGAAGAAAGAAGAAAAAATTGTCTCTCCGAAGCGCTGTTACTGGGAGTTAAAGCGGTAATTTATGCACATGAGAAGACATTAAAACGCACATCCATAGTCTAATGGATGTGCGTTTTGTCTGCCTGACAGGTCAGTGCTTAAGACGCTCAATGGCCGTGGAACCCCTTTGACGGGTTGGTAATTTCAAAGCCGGGTTCCGGCACATAGAAGAACTGGATCCACACGCCGTCAAGCAGTTCTTCGCGTGTGTCGAGCAGCACCGGAATACCTTTATCGGTCTGAACGACTTCATCGAATTCGGTCGGTGTGCTATAGGTTAACGCGTAATGGACATGGCTGCGGTGCTGCGCGCTGATCACCACCCGCAGCATCTCCCCCTCTGCGTCTTTATTTGCCAGCATTTCTTTCATAACCTTCGCCGCATTGCGATTAATTTTTACTTTCATGACGAGTCGCCTCACTTTTCCCTGATTCATCCAGTATGCCATAATACAATGAATTTAGCTTGCCTAGGCGGTTATAATTAAATGCGGAGGGGTAACGATGACGAAACGAGACTTGATTCACGAGTGTTGGGACGACTTTTGCCGGCTGCAACCGCAGAAGGACAGCGGGTATACAGCTGAGGCATTCGGTGATTCGCCAGAAATGGCGGACAGGCTCGGCCAGTTAATTGCTGCTGGCATTAAAACAGCAACAGCGTCGTGCTATCCGCTCTACGCATTGGACGGCGAGGCATTGCCCAAGGAGGGTGACTACACGATCATTCTTGATGGCAAGGACCGTCCGCTTTGTATCACGGAGACGCTGAAGGTCACAGTGATCCCGTTTGACCAAGTCAGCGCGAGGCACGCCTACCTTGAGGGTGAGGGCGATCGATCGCTCAGCTATTGGCGGCGCGTGCATCAGGAGTTTTTCGCTAACGAGCTTGACGACGCCGGCATATTGTTTGATCCGGCTGTGCAGGTTGTTTGCGAAGAATTTCGCGTCGTCTTTCGCCCGACGTGATCCGCGGCATGAGGCGCAGCGTTCTGCTAGTAATTCCTTTGTTTTTCAACTATACTATTTTGTGACGAAAATGTGAAAATAAGGGGAGACCAATAGAATGGACAAGCAGGCAAAGAAAGCCGCGTTGCGCGGAATCACGTACGGTCTTTATTTAATTGGAACGAAGAATGACGACTCGGTCAACGCTTTTATTGGTAATTTTCTGACGCAAACATCGTTCGAACCGCCGCTCGTCACGATTGCGGTTAAAGCGGGTACGCGCGGGCAACATGAGATTGCCGAGTCCGGTGTCTTCAGTGTCAATATTCTTGAATCAGGTCAAAAGGATTTGGTGACGGCTTTCTTCCGAACAGTCGCTCAGGAAGACGGCAAGCTGGCCGGTTATTCGTTCTCACTGGAAGAAACGGGCTGCCCTGTTTTTGAGGATGCGCTCAGCTACTTTGAATGCAAGGTTGTCGATAAGCTGGAACGCGGGGATCACTATATTTATGTCGGCGAAGTGGTGAACGCTGGCGTGAATCGCTCAGGTGAACCGCTGTCGATGAAAGAAACTGGCTTTTATTATGGTGGCTGATTGCCGAGCAGCAAAGACTTCCCCCATTTATTGAAAAAATGTTTTATACTGAATCTAAAGTTATGAAAATTGGGGGACAAGGGCGATGTACAGCTTTACCAATGATTATAGTGAGGGCGCGCATCCACGGATTATGCAGGTATTAGCTTCAGTAAATGAGGAGCAGGATGTCGGCTATGGCGAAGATCGCTATTCACTTGCGGCAATTGACCAGTTTAAGACGATTCTCGGGCGCGAGGATGTGGCTATTCATCTGCTTGTTGGCGGTACGCAAACGAATATGGTCGCCATTTCTTCTTTTCTCAGGCCGCACGAAGCAGCGATTGCGGCAACAAGCGGTCATATTAATGTGCATGAGACGGGCGCAATTGAGGCGACCGGGCATAAAGTGATTGCCGTGCCTGGTGCTCCATGTGGAAAGCTCGATCCTGCATCCGTGCAAGCCGCGCTTGATGCGCATACAGATGAGCATATGGTGAAGCCGAAGCTTGTCTATATTTCCGATACGACGGAAATTGGCGGTGTCTATACGCGATCAGAGCTTGAGGCGCTCCACGCGTTTTGCCAAGACAAAGGTTTGCTCCTTTATCTCGACGGCGCGCGTCTCGGCTCCGCGTTGACGTCGCCGGAAAATGATTTGCAACTCCGCGATTTGGCTGAACTTGTTGATGCTTTTTATATTGGCGGTACGAAGAATGGGGCCTTACTTGGCGAAGCACTCGTCATCTGTACGGACGCTCTGAAAGAAGACTTTCGCTATATGATGAAGCAAAAGGGCGCGCTGCTTGCCAAGGGGCGCGTGATTGGCATTCAGTTTCTCGAACTATTCCGCGATAATTTGTATTTCGAGTTGGCCGTTCATGCCAATCAGATGGCAGCCAAACTGACGTGTGCAATCGATGAGGCGGGTTATCCATTTCTCACGCCGTCAGTGTCCAATCAAATATTTCCGATATTTCCAGATAAATTGATAGAACAGCTGCGCGACCGTTTTTCTTTCTCCACGTGGACGAAGACAGACAGCACGCATACAGCCGTGCGTCTCGTGACGTCGTGGGCGACGCGCGAGGATCAAGTTGACGCGTTTATCGATTTATTACAAATGCGCGCAGAAGAATTGAGTACGCGTTAAAAAATTAATAGAGAAAAAAGCGGGCAGTCGCGTCCATTTGGCGTGATTGTCCGCTTTTTACAAGGAAAAACGTTTATGATTCGCAGAGTAGCCGCGTTTGTCAACAGAGTAGCGCGTTTGTCAACAGAGTAGCCGCGTTTATCTACAGAGTAGCGGCAATTGTCAACAGAGTAGCCGCGTTTATCTACAGAGTAGCGCGTTTGTCAACAGAGTAGCGGCTTTGTCAACAGAGTAGCGGCTTTGTCAACAGAGTAGCGGCAATTGTCAACAGAGTAGCGGATTTGTCAACAGAGTAGGCACATTTGTCAACAGAGTAGCGGCAATTGCCTACAGAGTAGCGGATTTGTCAACAGAGTAGCGGAAATTGTCAACAGAGTAGCGGATTTGTCAACAGAGTAGCCGCGCTTGTCAACAGAGTAGCGGCAATTGTCAACAGAGTAGCGCGCTTGTCAACAGAGTAGCGGCAATTGTCAACAGAGTAGCGGCTTTGTCAACAGAGTAGCGCGTTTGTCAACAGAGTAGCCGCGTTTATCTACAGAGTAGCGGCAATTGCCTACAGAGTTGGATAGGTAGCGTCTGCTTTTTCATAGGCGGCTTCTGTCAACGGGTCAAAGCAGACGATCAGCACCTGCTCCACATGGACAGAATGGGCGAGAAAGTCACGAATCGTGCGGACAGCGATCGGTGCGGCTTTTTCCACAGGAAAATGATAGACACCCGTACTGATTGACGGGAAGGCGACGGTCCAGCAGCGATATTGTTCAGCCAGTCTTAGACTGTTCCAGTAACAATTCTTGAGCAAATCTGCTTCGTGAGCAGTACCGCCCTGCCAGATGGGTCCTGGCGTGTGAATCACATAGCGAGCAGGCAGACGATAACCGCGTGTGATTTTTGCCTCGCCGGTTGGGCAGCCGTGCAATCCTCGACATTCCTCAAGCAGCTGCGGGCCCGCCGCCCGATGGATGGCACCGTCAACACCGCCGCCGCCGAGCAGCGACGTGTTGGCTGCATTCACAATGGCATCGACTTCGACGGTTGTTAGATCGCCGAGAAGGATTCGAAACGATTTCATACAATCAGCCTCCTATCACGTTTCTGCGTGCAAAGATGAGCAGAGAGGAAAAAGAATATCGCGCTCGCTTTCTATTCTATCTTTTTAAACAATGGATGAATACTTTTGGGCCTGCTTGGCTTCTCCTTCGGCAGCTTTCGCGGAGATCTTGGCACAGGATGTCGGTTAATACGGATGACATCCGAAGAATAGAGAGCCAGCGTCATCCAGCCATTTGCAGCGTGAGCGCGTATGAGAATAGGCTGATTATAATTATTGGTAAACCGAAAATCAGGTCCGTACCAGCTGACGGTGGCATCGCGCCCGGGTGGTACATAAGAGACACGCTTGCTATGTGAGAAGCGCTGCGTGACACGCAGCCCCGCCTCGTCTACCGCGTTAAACAAAGTCGAAGAAACTTGGCAGATGCCACCGCCAAGGCCTTCGGAATATTCACCGCGAACGATAATTTTCGCTTTTTTATAACCTTTTGCCGCAGTACGCGGACCAACTGTCTGATTGAATGAAAACGTCTCACCAGGGAAGACCACATGATTATTTAATGCCTCGCTGGCAAGCTGAATATTATAGCTGCGGCTCGAATTTGCGGAATTAAACCGCGTCGCATAGCTGCTGACTTGTTTCGTCCGTATGCGGCCAAGCAGCTCACCGTCGACACGAGGCTGTGTCGCAAGTAGCGGAACGCTCACGCGGCGTAGACCGTCTGAATAAAAGGTGCGCGAAAATTGCGTGCGAAAATCAGATTGGTTTAACGTCTGACCTTTTTTTCCGGGAATAATGTCGCCGGAAGAACTGATCATCGCGTTAATTGGCCGCTTCTCAACTCGATGGGCAAGATGTGCGATCACGGTCCGAAGCTTTTCAGAGTCAATAAGCGGCGGCCCGCCATCTGGCATGGCGACGTCTTGCGGACGAATCACGCCGACCATTTTGCCGCCGTCGGTCACAATAATATCTGTTTGAGCAGCAACTGGCTGAATTAAAAGAAGGGCAATAATCCATGCAGCAAACAAAGCAGCCACCTCCGCGCTTAGTATGAACCACTTAAGCCTCATTCATGACTTGCGAGCGGGGATAGGAAGAAACGAATTGTTCATAAAAGCGTTGGGCAATGGAACGTTACGCGTATCATTCTCAACGTATAATGAATAGGCAAGGGGGTTCGTCAACTTATTTTGATTCGGGTCGAAGAAAAGTGGCGGGAAGATTTTTCCCCAAAAAATCATTCATGAAGAGAGAGGTGCAGTATCCAATGAATGAAGATTTGATTAAATTAATAACAGAGCGGAAATCAATTCGGAACTTTGATTTGACAGTAAAAATTGATCATGAGGAAATGGCGGAAATGCTTCGTGAAGCCGGGCGGGCGCCTTCTGCGCTTAACTTGCAGCCATGGCGTTTTCTAGTGATTGAAAGTGATGAAGGGAAAAACCAATTGCGTCCATTGTTTTATAACGCTCCGCAATTATTGGACAGCTGTGCCGCGATGATCGCTATTCTCGGCGATCTGCAGGCCTCTGAATACAAAGATACGATTTATGATATGGCCGTATCTGAGGGTTTAATGCCGGAAGAAGTGCGGGCGAAAGAAGTACGGCTGATCACGGCGATTTACTCCTCGATGCCGCATGATACCCGTTTGACGGATGTATCGTTTAATACGGCACTGGCAGCGATGCAGCTGATGCTTGTCGCTCGTGCGCACGGATACGAAACGTGTCCGCTCGGCGGTTTTGATAAAGATCGCTTTGGTGACACGTTTGGCTTTAGTGACAACCGATATTTGCCGCTTGTTCTGATTGCAATCGGCAAACCAGCGGAAAAAGGATTTGACTCCATCCGCTTAGATGTCACTCAGATCAGTAAATGGATTTGAGTATTTTTCACAAATGAGACTTCAGCGACTAATTAATCATCAATTTGCTTGTTGTCATGGCCGGCATTTGTCATATATGATGGAGTTGAACTATTGAATGAGTTCAAAATGGAATCATTCATTTCAGGATTAATGAACTGGACAAAGGAGTGTCGCTTGTGAGCATCATCCTGTATAATGACTCGTTTCTAGCGAGAGAGCAAGGAAAGGTGGATATGGAAGACCGGGGCTACCAATTCGGTGACGGGATCTATGAAGCCTTGCGCATCTATAATGGGCAAATGTTTCTGCTTGATCTGCATATGAAACGTTTGGAACGCAGCGCGCGTGAATTGCGTCTTGAATTGCCGTACAGCTTTGCCCATTTGCGGGAAAACCTCAGTCAGCTTATTCAGAAAAATGAATTGGTCGATGGCTATATCTATTTTCAAATCACGCGAGGCGCGATCGCTAGAAAACATCGGTTTCCGGAAAAGAAAATCCCCTGCGTCGTTACGGGAAGCGTTGAAGCGACTGGAAAAGAGGACGACTTGCATGCGCGCGGGATGAAGGTCAGTCTGATCGATGATATACGCTGGCTGCGCTGCGATATCAAAACGCTCAATTTGCTCGGCAATGTGCTTGCCAATCAGCAGGCTTATGAAGAGGGATCGGATGATGCGATACTGCATCGAAATGGTATTGTCACCGAGGGGACGACATGCAACGCGTTTATCGTGAAAGACGGCACGCTTGTGACCCCATCCGGCTGATCATATGATCCTGAATGGCATTACACGGCTGTTTGTGCTGCAATTAGCTGAGCGGCTCGGTATCCCGGTTGAAGAACGGACGTATACAACGGACGAGTTACTGAATGCCGACGAAGCGTTTATTACGAGTACCGGTGTGCGCGTCACGCCGGTTGTGCAAATCGGTCATCAGAAAGTAGCCGATGGCATGCCGGGACCGATTACAAAGCAATTGCTTGATGCCTATAATCACGAAGTGGAACAATTTATTCACGCGGCGGAATGATTGACAGACTAATGGCCTCTTCTGTTCTCCTCAGACAGAAGGGGCCATTTTTTTAACGATAGGATGCATGTTTGGAAAAGAGACGGCCCAGTAAAGGCAATTTCCAACCGTTAATCAGCACCATACTGCTCAATATCACGAGCATGCCGGCAAGGGTGGACAATGATAATTTTTCATGAAGGAAAATTGCCCCCCAGAGGACGCCATAGACAGAGACAAGCAATGTGACGCTTGTTGTCCGTGTCGGACCGACCGAGTGAATTAAATAGAAAAAGAAGATATAGGCGACCGACGTGCAAAGAATGGCCAGTGCGACGACCGAAGCAAGCAGCAGCGGATCGCTAAGCTGTTTCATGTGGCCAGTTTGCGGCAACGCGAAGGGAATTAGGATAAGCGCAGCGCCAAGCTGCTGGCCGATGGTGAGCGCTAGTGGTTGTTCGTCTGTAAATTTGACTTTGGTGTAGACACTGCCAAATCCATAACTGATGGCCGCAAGAAGAGAGAAGGCAGCAGACAGAAGCAGCAGTGACGCCTGACCGTTGCTGTGAAAGCCGCCGACAAGCACAGCCACTCCGGCGATGCCGAGAAAGACACCGGCCATTTTTTTAATGGAAATACGTTCCTTTATCCACAAACGGGCGACAAGTATCGTAAACAAAGGTGTCGTCGCATTGAGGATCGAGCTGACTGAAGCGGTCAGATGCACTTCTGACGCAGCAATCAATGTAAAGGGCAGGCCGGCATTAATGGTGCCGAGTACGAGATAGTGGAGCCTCTTTCCTTTGAAAACAGGCGCCTTGCCAATCAGAATCGCATAGAAAAGCAGCGCCAAGCCGGCGATAAGGACACGTAATTCAATGAGCAGGACGGGACTAAGCGCAGAAGCGGCGAGACGCATAAACAGAAACGATCCGCCCCATAGCGCGGCAAGCAGATTCAGTACGAGAAAGTTTTTCAGATTCATTGATTGCTGGACTCCTTGCGTATTCGATCTCTCTATTCTAATGGAAGGGCAGGTGAACAATCAACTGTTATTTGTGAAAGAGTCCGCTTTGCACCTATAATTAATAACGGGATATCGGTGTCAGTAAACCTGCGTAAATCGTAAGCGCGATGCAGAATACGAGTGACAGCAGGAGAGAGAAAACGGCTGATTTCCTTCCGAATTTGACGAATCGCAGCGGAATGGTCAACAGGGCTTGAAGTATGGCGACAAATATAGTAATTACCCAGCCCAGAAAAGGCTGTCCGTCAAAATAACTGCCCGCATACTGGAAGAGCGGAAGGAGCAGAAACCAAAGCAAGGAAAGAGCTGAGAGAATGTTCATTAATACCAGGCCGAAAAATGAGCGGATCATTAAAGTGAAGAAAAAATAAACAACGATATAGATTAAAATCCCACCGGTACGCGTCTTGGCATCATAGACATAAGCTTCGTACACACCCCAGACGTAAAGAACAGATAAGATCACATCGTAAAGATATGCTTTTTTTGTTACAGGGAGCCATTTCATTTGATCATCCCTTGCCGGATTTTGGTGGAAAATAGTCATTGCAATCATCTACGAAAAAAAACGTGGCAAGTTTCGAAACCCACCACGTTTTTGAGTGTAACTAGACAATCGTCCATTTAAAATGAAGGCTGTTTACGGCAGCTTATTGCCTGCGGCGAGGTAAATTTCATACCATTCCTGTCTCGTCAAGGTGATGTCTGCCCCTTTGACTGAGGCTGCGATTCGCTCTGGATTCGTTGTGCCAAGGATGACTTGCATGTCTGCGGGATGGCGTAGTATCCAAGCGACGGCGATCGCGTTATTGGTCACCTCATATTTCGCAGCTAACGCATTAATGGTCTTATTCAAACGAGGAAATTTTGGATTATCGAGAAAAACGCCCTCAAAGAAACCGAATTGGAACGGTGACCAAGCCTGGATGGTGATCCCGTTCAGACGGCAATAATCAAGAATACTGCCATCGCGATCAGAAGATGCCGGTACGGTCATATTGACGTTGATTCCTTGATCAATCATCCCGGTTGCCATGATGCTGAATTGCAATTGGTTCACTTCAAGCGGCTGCTGGACGGCCTTTTTTAGCAAATCAATTTGGGCCGGATTCTGATTGCTGACGCCGAAGTGCAGGACCTTGCCTTCCCGATACAGTCTGTCGAATGCAGCGGCAACGTCTTCTGGTTCCATCAACGCATCCGGGCGATGCAGCAATAGATAATCAAGATGATCAGTTTGCAGCCGGTTTAGACTGGCATTGACAGTCTCCAATAGATGCTCTTTTGAGAAATCGTAGTACGTGAAATCCGTATCGTGAACAATGCCGCATTTACTTTGTAGAAGGATTCGATCGCGCAAATCTTTCCGCTTGCCAAGCACTTTACCAAATAAGGTTTCGCAGTCACCATTCGTATAGCAGTCGGCATGGTCAAAATAAGTAATCCCATTTTCAAGATCGGTTTCAATCAATTGCTCAACTTCGGCTTCCGTTTTGCCGTTGATCCGCATGCAGCCTTGGACGACGGCAGGTGCCTTGTTTACTCCAATCTGTACATCTTTCATTGCATTCCCTCCCACTCTTTATAATAGAATAAAGCGGTTTCGAATAAAAGATAAATGATTGGTACAAGCTTTCATTTCGCGATCATTCAAGCAAAAGATACGGATATTAAGTGTAGATAAATTCTGAAATATATAGAATCGCCTAATAAAATAGTCCTATTATTTATAAAAAAACGGTATAATAAAAAAGAATCTTTCTCTTAGTCACAAAGTTAGTATTCTTCTCCCTTTTTTTTTTCAAATAGACAGAGCGCTCGGACACCTCCAAGTTTTTCTAATACGTTCAAGAAGATTAAAAATGTCAGCGGGACTAAGTATAAGAAAAACTAAGGCTCAGCCTTCAAGCAAGGGGCTCG
>JBDNRH010000021.1:0-39289 GCA_047718535.1 Sporolactobacillus sp. | reverse complement strand
AAACTAAGGCTCCGCCATCGCCTGCGGACTCGGCTTCGCCAAGTTTTTCTAATACGTTTAAGAAGATTAAAGAATTCAGCGGGACTAAGTATAAGAAAAACTAAGGCTCAGCCTTCAAGCAAGGGGCTCGGCTTTGCCAAGTTTTTCTAATACGTTCAAGAAGATTAAAGAATTCAGCGGGACTAAGTATAAGAAAAACTAAGGCTCCGCCATCGCCTGCGGACTCGGCTTCGCCAAGTTTTTCTAATACACAACAATCTGATTACAGAACAATTAAAACTATGCAGCACCTGTCGCTTATTGACCAGGAAATAAGTCTTTAGGGTAAAAAAAGAATATGTTTTTTTGCAAGATTCGACTAATTGGGGCCGCAGTTGCCAATTTGTGTATGTGTTTTGACGGATTTCTTTTTTTACTCAATCTACTAAAATTGACAGTGGATAGTGTTAAACTTGTCAGCAAATCGTTTACGGAATAGGGGAGACGTAATGGAGCAACTAACAGACTCACAATTATTTGACGTTGATTTTGAAAATGCAGATGATCAATTGGAATGGACATTGACTTTTCAGGCACTGGGAGAATTGACTTCGCGCAAACTTAAACGGCATCGCGCGGTCGCTGTGCAAGTGTTCTTGGAACCGGCACATCAGCTTATCCATGTGGATCAGCAAGCGGACAATCGTCCTGAATACATAAACGAAGAAGGCGATTTGGACTTTGTATTGCCGATGCGCGCCGATCGGCTGCAATTAACTATACCGTATTCAGTTTTTCCAGAGCTTCACTATGGTGATTTTGTGTCGATCAGGGTGCGTCTGGAAAATGAGACAACCGGTGAGTTGCTGCACGATACCGAATTTACACTGATAGCAACCAAAAAAGGTAATTTGGATATTCTGACGAATCATGGAATGGAAGTCTATTTGAAGAGCGGACTGCCGGCGGAGGAACGCTACCCGAAAATTGTTTATTGGATTGAACAAAACGCGGATAATGCAGCGCTTTTGACCAAAGCGATTGCACTTTTAAACGAATTGGTAGCTGGCGGATCGCTTGACGCGGCGAAGAAAATTCATGAACTATATAGTGAGTCACGATACGCGGTCGCCGATCCTCAGGCGGCTGCGACATGGGAGAAACAAATTATTCAATTAAAACGGGCGGCTTTGACTGCCCGTGAGAAAGAGGAAGCAGCGCGTCATCAACTGCCTGATCAAATTACAGATGATGCGGCATTAGCCAAATGCGAACAATTCGCACAGCAAGGCAACCTTGTTGCGAAATGGCTGATTTATCGCTATTCACTGACCGCGCAAGGCAAGGGATATGATAAGGAAAAAGCCTTTACTTTTGCCAAGGAAGCCGCGGAGGCGGGATTGACTGAAGCGATTGCGGCACTGGCTGATGCCTATGCGAGTAATTATGTGTTCGTAGCCAAAGAACAAGTGAAGGACTATCTTGCTGTGTTAAAAAGCGCAGCTGAGAAAAAAGAACCGCTTGCTGAATTTTTGATTTTTAAAATTTATTATTATGGGAAATGTCTTGGTGAGAACTTGCCAATCGATAAGAAAGCCGCTTATTACTATCTCTGCCTGTCTGCGGAAGGCGGACATGTGGATGCGGCGTTTCGAATCTGGACATTCTTTGAAAATGGTAATGAATTTCTGATGGAAGAGACAGACGCGCTTAAATGGCTTAAAGTGGCTGCTGATCACGGGCATCCGGCGGCGGAAGCGCGCCTCGGTGATCTTTATATCGATGGTAAATTAGTGTCAAAGGATGATGATAAAGGGCTGGCATTCCTGCAGAAAGCTGCTGACAAACATAATTGGGATGCCCAGCTGATTCTCTATCAGAGCTATTATAATGGACGCTATAAAGATATTCTGTTTGATCAAGATAAGAAGAAGGCGTTTAATTTTCTGGAACAATTTGCCAGTGGAGGTAATGCTGAGGCGAGTGTTCAGATTATGAGAAGCTATCTGAAGGGCAATGAAATGAATCTTGAACATCGCGAGGCAGTAAACTATCTGCGCATGGCCGTTGCCGCGCATTATGCACCGGCGATGTATTTAATGGCGGATCTGCTGCTAGATGGGTTATATCTTCCCCAGGATCTAAAGGAGGCGAAGAATCTTCTGCAAGAAGCGGCGGCCTCAGATTTTGCTGAGGCACAATTCGCTTTATATCACTATTATTGCTATGGCTATAAATCGCTGAAAAATGCGGCTATTAACAAAGAACGGGCCTATAAATGGCTGCTCAAAGCAGCTCAGTCCCTGCCTGCTGCGCAATATGAAGTTTGGCTGCTGAGCCGGGATCGGCATTATGCAGATTTTGAGATCAGCGCTGAAGAGGCGTTAGATTATTTGTTCCGCAGTGCTGCCAAGAATTATAGTCCGGCGCTTTTCCGCGTGGGCATGGCATTCGGCTGGGGAGAAGGCGTGGAGAAAAATACCGCCCGCGGCATCCAGTTAATTGAGCAGGCGGCTTCTCAAAACCATCCGGAGGCGATCTTTAGCTTATCGGAAATTCGCACGTCAGGTTCCTTTGGCGAAGAGGCTGTCGAGACTAATCCAGAACAAGGGCTGCATCTCCTTCTGCTGTCGGCAGAGCTTGGCTTCGGTCCTGCTTGCCAGAAGGTCGGCGAACTATACGCAGCGGGACAGCTTGCCGACGAATCGGAAAAGTGGATTAGACAAATTGTTGACACCGCCGCCTCCGCGGGTTTTCCGGTTAAGCATGACGCGAGTGAAGCCGCCGCTGCGAAGGAAAAGGAATAATTTTGCGGTGAACGCAAATATAGATCGGCTTGATAAAGAAATCGAGTGGAGATATCCGCCGGTTTCTTTTTTTTGACCAATTTGAATAAACGAGCAAGGGATTTGTCACTTTATCTAATCATTGCCTGTTCGTACCTAGGAAGTGTCGCAATAAAGTTTAATTTTACACTTTCAAATGATAAAAGAGTCACGGCTTATAAGGAATTCATGGCATAATATAATTAATAAATTGTCTCTTTTTGCCTACAATGAAGCGCTTCGACTTCTGGACTTGCCTGTGTGTCGCTCATTCTGGACCGCTTAGCAACTGGCAATGATGAAAAACTATTCAAGTGAATAGCCAACAACATTATGAT
The DNA here is from genome assembly GCA_047718535.1 of Sporolactobacillus sp. Classification (GTDB taxonomy): domain Bacteria; phylum Bacillota; class Bacilli; order Bacillales; family Sporolactobacillaceae; genus Sporolactobacillus. The sequence continues at coordinate 36,147 of JBDNRH010000021.1, read as the reverse complement.
TTTAAGGTGGTTCATTGCCCATGCTAGATGTCCGGACATTTCTTGTCGTTCTTTCATCAAGTGATCTGCTCACTGCGGTCTTAATCTTTTCCTACTGGATTAGCCATCGCCGGGATCACGCGCTGCGTTATTTTTTCCTTTCTAAATGTATCTTTGCGCTCACATGGTTTTTTATTTTTCTTGAACGGATGAACATCAGCATTACCGTTTTAATTGCGGCCAATATGCTGCTTTATTTTGCTATATATTTGGAAATCACGTCATTATTGCGGTTGATTCATTGTTATCGACGCTTCACGCGGGATATTTATTTGTTGCTGTTGGCAGGCGGCATTCTCGGCTCTTTTATTTTCTATGGAAAATACAATCAGATCGACGCCTTATTTATTTATTTTGCCGCCGGTTTGGGTATTTTTATTGTGATTCCGGCGGTCTATATGCATTTGAAAAGAAAAGAATCACCACTTATTCGCGTCATGAGTTTTCTATTCTTCTGCAATATTGCCCTTTCAGTCGCTATACCCTTCGTGAATATACTTCGCATGCTCTCTCTTCTCCCGATCAGCGAAGATTGGATGCAAATCATTGCCTTGTTTGGCATTTATCTCGTTTTCTTCCTTAGCAACATAGGCTTCATAATGATAAATAATGAAATAATCGCGCTGAAACTGACACGTCAGGCTACAATAGATGATTTGACGCAAGCATTAAATCGGCGCGCATTTTTCGAACAGACGGGAAAATGGATTGAAAAACATCGACGCAATCATGCGCCGCTTTCTTTTCTGCTCTTTGATATTGATAATTTCAAATCTGTTAATGATACATATGGACATGAGGTAGGCGATCTTGTGCTGCGGGATTTATCCAGCCGGATCTATGTCTTGCTTCGTGGTTCAATGATTTTTGGCCGCTTTGGCGGAGATGAATTCTGTCTGCTTATGCCTGGTGCAGATGAAGCAAACTCTGCACAATTTGCTGAGAAAATGCGGGCGGCAATTGCTGATGCCAGCGTTCGTTTGCCGGAAGGAAGATTGAGTTATTCAATTAGTGTCGGCCTCTTAACCTTGCATCCGGACAGTCGAACGACAGTTGAATCCCTTTACGTGTCGTGCGACGCTGCCTTGTATGCGGCGAAAAAGAATGGGAAAAATACAGTGTACCGTGGACAGCATGAAGCAGCAGCTGCCGGAAGTGTGGATTGGCAGCAGGAGACGGGGCGGTGAAGAAGCAATCAATCCTTAAAGAACGCGGCGGGCAGTAATATATTTCGATTTCCAATAGCAGGCGGTTGATCCACTGAAAATGCCGGTCTGGCGCACACCACTGTACTCGGCATCGATCATTTTCCCATTGCCGATATAAATACCAACGTGACTAATCACACCTTTTCTTCCGGTTGCGAAAAAGACGAGGTCACCCGCTTGAAGCTGATTAAGAGCAATAGGTACGCCAACGCTTGCTTGCTGGCGAGAGGTTCGGGGAAGATGAATGCCTACTTTGGCGTAAACGCTGCGGGTTAACGCGGAACAGTCTGTTCGACCGTATACATAGCGTTCATGATGGGTTTTAGCAATCTTTACTATATTCGAACCAGAAGGCGTGTCTGCAAAGCTTGTATTGAGTGAGAATGCGAACAGTGTACACGCGATACTGCCGGAAATCAACCATTTTTTCATCACCGATAAGTCCTCTCCCTCAAGAAAAGCCGTCTGTCTTGTTAACTTTCAATATTCGACTTTATTATTGTACAATTCTAACATTTCGACTTCGTTACTGAATCATGACTATAGGATTAAAAAATTAATTTCACTGTAATATAAATGACATATAAAGGAAGCAGAAATAAATTCTCATTGCTGGCAAAATCGGCTATTCTAAGAAGAGACAAACCATCGACCTGACAATCGGGAACTACGAAGTGGAGGATTTATGCGAATGACATCGGTGCCAGATAATTATCGGATGCCGGCTGAATGGGAACGACATAGTCGCACCTTTATCGCTTGGCCGGTTCGTCGGTCAATGTGTGAACCGGAAGACTATTCGAGGGTCTGTTCAGGTTATGCACAATTTATTCATGCAATTGCAGAATTCGAACCCGTGACTGTCCTCGTCAACCGAGAAGATGAGCTGAGCGTCTCCGGTCGTTTTTCTGAAAGAAACATGCAAATCATTGTCATCAATCATGATGACTCATGGTTTCGTGACAATGGTCCGACCTTTATTTTAAATGGCGACAATCAACTGGCGGGGATTAATTGGCGATTTAACGCATGGGGAGAGAAGTATAGGCCCTATGATCAAGATGACGAGGCCGCGGCGGCGCTTCTCGCACATGCGGCGATTCCGTGCTTTGACGCACCGCTTGTGCTTGAAGGAGGCTCCATTCATGTGGACGGCACCGGCTGCTTAATGACGACGGAGCAATGTTTGCTCAATTCTAATCGCAATCCAGATTTGACGCGCGAACGCATCTCTTCTTTGCTCAAGGCCTATCTTGGTATTCAGCAAATTATTTGGTTGAAGCAAGGCTTGAGCGGGGATGAGACGGATGGGCATATTGATAATATCGCCTGTTTTTACGCACCGGGGAAAGTATTAATTCAAGTGTGCGATGATCCGGACGATGAAAATTATCGAATAACGAAGGAAAACTTAGCAATTCTTGAACAAGCTGTTGACGCATTGGGTAATAGAATTGAAATTGTACGTGTGCAGCAACCACCAGCGCGTTATCATCATGGCAAGAGGCTGACGCTGAGCTATCTCAATTTTTATCTCGTCAACGGGGGCGTCATTCTGCCTGTGTTCGGTGGTGACGCGGCAGCAACCGATCAGGCAGCGATCGCCACACTCAGGAAGGCGTTCCCTGAACGACGTATAAGAACAGTCGATGGTATGGCGATTGTGACAGAGGGCGGCAATGTGCATTGCGCGACTCAGCAAATGCCTGCCGGAAAGGAGGAAGAAGCAAATTGCGTGAAGTAAAGGTAGCGGCAACGCAGATGGCCTGTACATGGACGCTTGAAGATAATCTCACGCGCGCGGAGAAGTTAGTGCGCGCAGCAGCGGCGCGTGGTGCGCAGATTATTCTGCTGCAGGAATTATTTGAAACTCCTTATTTCTGCCAGCAAGAAAAAGTCGATTATTATAAGCTGGCTCACGCTTCGGAAGAGAACGCGGCGATTGCCCATTTCCAGCAACTTGCTAAAGAATTACACGTTGTGCTTCCGATCAGCTTCTATGAGAAAAAAAACACGGCGTTATTCAATTCTGTCGCGGTGATCGATGCGGATGGCTCGATTCTTGGGGTTTATCGCAAGAGCCATATTCCAGATGGACCGGGTTACGAGGAGAAATTCTATTTCGCGCCTGGCGATACGGGCTTTAAAGTCTGGACCACCCGTTACGGCAAGATTGGTGTCGGTATTTGCTGGGATCAATGGTTTCCTGAGTCGGCGCGGTGCATGACGCTGATGGGCGCGGAATTACTTTTCTATCCGACGGCGATCGGCTCGGAGCCTTATGATTCATCGATTGATTCGAAGGCGCACTGGCAAACATGCATGCTCGGCCACGCGGCGGCCAATTTGATCCCAGTGATTGCGTCGAACCGAATCGGACAGGAAAGCGATCACGATTCGTCAATTACCTTCTACGGTTCCTCGTTCATCGCCGGACCGACCGGTAATCTGCTTCAGGAAGCCGGACGGACGGATGAAGAAATTCTTGTTGAAACATTTGATTTAGACGCGCTTGCATTGCAACGGATGGAATGGGGGATTTTCCGCGATCGCCGCCCTGAACTGTATGGCGTGCTGACAACCTATGATGGCAAAATGCCGTGAAAGCGCGTGGGGAGGGAAACGTATTGCACAAAGGGCTATTTCTCAGAGGGTATCGTACGGACACAAATCTCCCTTCATTTGACAGCTGTTATTTTTCCCATATCCCTGCTTTGCGCGTGACGCCGTTCCAATTTTCTAAACCGGTGACGTTTCTTGTCGGCGAGAATGGATCGGGCAAGTCGACACTGCTTGAAGCGCTTGCGGTGAATTGGGGATTCAACCCGGAAGGCGGGTCGAAGAATTTTAATTTTTCGACGAAAGACACGCATGCCGACTTGTTTCGCTTCATGCACCTCGTGCGGGGCGTCGATCATGCGCGGAACGGTTTTTTCCTGCGGGCAGAGAGCTTTTATAATGTGGCCACCAATGTCGATGAATGGGCAGAGGAGGAGGGTGGTCACCGGTTTCTTGAGTATTATGGTGGCAAGTCGCTGCATAATCAGAGTCACGGTGAGAGCTTTCTGGCGCTTATGCTCAACCGATTTGGAACTGATGGTCTTTATTTGTTGGACGAACCCGAGGCAGCCCTGTCACCGCAGAAGCAGATGACGATGCTCGTGCGCCTCCATCAATTAGTTCGGCAAAACTGCCAGTTTGTGATTGCCACGCATTCGCCGATTTTAATGGCTTATCCAGACGCGGAGTTGTTTGTGCTCTCAGAATCCGGGATGAAGAAAACCAATTATCGCGACACCGATCACTATTTGATCACCCGTCATTTTCTCGAGGATCCGCAGAAGATGCTGCGCTATTTATTTGCGGAAAACGAGTAACGGACTATAAATATCAGCGTTTTTCATCATTTTATATTGACAGAATAGATTCTATATTTTTGTGGCAGATTCATGTATAATTAAATAAGATGGCGTGACTTTAGTCTTGAGTGATTCGGGTGTGTTTTATTTACGACTAATGAGCGGAGAAAGAATGAATGAAATGTAATCATTTGCGAGAGGAGGGTGACGGACTTATGAAAATATTGATTGTCGATGATTCCAAATTTTCACAACGAATAACTTCTTCCCTGCTCAGCAAGAATCTTCCAGACGCAGAGCTGAACTTTGCTGATGATGGCTTGGACGGTTTGGAGAAATTCAAACAAATTCGTCCGGATTTCATGATAATAGACTTATTGATGCCGAAGCTGCGTGGTCAGGATTTGATTGAAGAAGTGAAGAAAATCGATTATGACGCGAAGATTGTTGTTCTTTCTGCCGATGTGCAGCGCAAGGTACGTGATGTAATTGAGAAAATGGGAGTTCAGGCTTTTATCAATAAACCTCTGAACGAAGAAAAAGCCAAGGCGATAGCAAGCCTCGTAAGGAATGATGCCCAGTGAGCGCTAAGCTGAAAAAAGAAGACGTGCTGAAAGAATTGTTTAATATTGGGGTAGGTCAGGCAGCCAGCACACTTTCTGAAATTATTGACAAGAAGATTGTGCTCAGGGTTCCGGACGTCAAAGTGCTAGACTTGCAGGATGGGAAGAAAGAGCTTGATTTATTTTTGCAGCAAGTGGCTGCGGGCGCGGTGATGGTTTCTTCTATTTCCTTTGATCAACAGCTGGAAGGAAAAATCAGCCTGATATTTCCGGCTGAGAAAATGCATCGATTTATTGATTTGTGTCTTCACGAAGAACATGACGTTGACGAAACAATAGATTTTACGGATATTGATTTCGATACGATTAAAGAAATTGGCAATATTCTGATGAACGCCATTATGGGTGAACTGAGTAATAATATTCATATTCCCGTTGAATATACTCTTCCTGAGGTCGGCATTTTGTCAGATGCCCGCGCCGATGCTTTTGTTAACGAAGAGATGTCATATCTTGTGGTGCTGATGTATATTTCATTTAATATTGAGGGTACTGAAATTGAGGGAGCCATTGTCATTAATATGACCTTGAAATCCTTAGATGATGTGATGAACACCATTGAGAAATGGCTGTGATGAAACATGGTTGAAATGGGATCAATTATGTCGAATGTGCTGAGCTACATAAACGAGGGGATTGTTATCCTGTCGCCGAATTTAACCATTACGTACTGGAATCCGTATATGGAAAAAATGACCGGCAAGAAACAGGATCAGGTGGTAGGTCAGACGATTACAGAGGTCGTCCCTTATCTGGCACACAATTTCTTTGAAAGAGCCGTTGATCGGCTGATTGCCGATGGAACGCCGGCCTTCTTTTCTGCCGCCATGCATCGGCAAATGATTGATCCGCAGCAAAAGGTCAATTTGAAAATGAATCGGGTGAAGAATGGATGTGAACTGTCGATTCTTCTTGAATTTATTGATGTGACAAATCAATTTTTGCGTATCAATCAGCTTCGTGATGTGGTCAGGCAATTATCCAGCCTTAATACTCAGTTGAAGCAAAAGGAAAAGGTGATTGAGCGATTAGCCTATTATGATCAGCTGACTGGAGTCGCGAACCGGGCCTTTTTCATCGAAAGTGCTGAGAAGTATTTGCGGCGGTCTAAGGAAAATCATCAGACGCTTGCGCTGATGTTCATTGATGTGAACGAGTTTAAATCAATTAATGACACATATGGGCATAGTGTCGGTGATAAGGTGATGATGCGAGTCGCGGGCATGTTAAATGAATCGATTCGCGATCATGATATTGTCTGCCGGTACGGCGGCGATGAATTTTTAATTCTGCTCCCCGAAATAGGTACCTATGATAATTATTGGCAGATTCGTAAACGTCTCAAAGAGCGGGCAGATGGACGGCTGATCCAAGATAATATTGAAATTGTTCTGTCTTTAAGTATTGGTGTCAGCTTCTATCCCGATGATGGCGAGACGATTGAAGAACTGATAAAGAAGGCCGATCAGTTCATGTACGCGAATAAAAATAGCTATCATTCTCGATGAGTCTATCAACTCTATAGGACCAAGGAGGCGGGTGCCTGTCAGCGCTCGCCTCCTTGTATGCATAGCTGCCTTGATCAAATTTCTTTGTTCCTCCTCGCTGTTACTTGACATCTGGCACCGGGAATGGCATAAATTATTATTGCGGGAAAAATAGTGAGGCGCACGTCTGCCCATGCCCGGCACAGAATGACAAGTTTAAGGATGATTATGAAACCAATGACTGTTTATAAAGATATTATGGCAATGCTCACTCGTCCTGAACAATTAAAAACGAATGAGCCACTTAGTACCTATACGTTCACTCATACAGGCGGCAAAGCAGATTGGTTTGTGCAGCCCGAACATATTGCAGAAATTCAGCGGATCTGCGCGTATGCAGCTTCGAACCATATACCGATTACGACGCTAGGCAGGGGTTCAAATTTAATTATTCGCGATGGCGGCATTCGTGGCATCGTCATTGATTTGAATCGCATGAACAAAATAGTTTGCCAGGGACAGACGATCACGGCGCAGTGTGGTGCGGCGATTATTGATGTGTCGCGTTATGCGTTTCAATGCGGACTAACGGGTCTTGAATTTGCCTGCGGAATACCCGGTTCTGTTGGCGGTGCGCTTTATATGAATGCCGGGGCATATGGCGGAGAGACAGCCGCTGTGCTGACTCATGCGCGGGTGCTCGATTATTCCGGCAAGCTGCTGAACTTAAGCGGTGCTTCACTTGATATGGGGTATCGCAGCAGTGCGGTGTCAAAGAATGGTTATTTGGCAGTTGAGGGTACATTTACTTTATCGCCAGGTGATAAAGAATCGATTCGTGCAGAAATGGAACATCTAACCGAATTACGCGAGATGAAGCAGCCGCTAGAGTATCCATCGTGCGGCAGTGTATTCAAGCGTCCTCCAGGACATTTTGCCGGCAAACTGATTCAAGACAGTGGTCTGCAAGGCGTGCGGATTGGCGGCGTTGAGGTGTCGACAAAGCATGCTGGATTCATGGTTAACGTTGCCCATGGGACAGCGACTGATTATATTAATCTGATTCATTATGTGCAAAAAGTCGTTAAACAAAAATTCAATGTTGACTTGGAGACCGAAGTTCGAATCATCGGTGAAGATATATAAATAGGCAAACATTAACAACGAGCCGCCCCTTTCAATAAATTGCGAATGGGGCGGCTCGTTGTCACACGTCTGAGCGAAAATTTATTTAAGGGGCAAGAAGATTGATTAATGCATGTCCCTCAGCCTTCAGCTGATTCTGAACGGTGGAATTTGAGCTGTCATTTTGCGTGAACGCCATAATGGTCTGCACATAAATCTGCAGATAGCTGATTGCCGCCGGAATGTCGTTCGACTGATAGGCGGTTTCTGCCTTATTCATCAACGCAGATAAAGCCGTCATTTCATTTTCTGATAGCGCATCGCGTACAAATAATTGAAGAAAATGCCGCTCAACCCGGTTGAAATCTGATGTGAGATTGCCATAACCAAGCAGCTGCCAAGCACCAAGTGACAGCGCATGCTGATTGGAAGCCTCTATGATTCTCAGTCTGTAATAGCGGAAGGGCTGAGGGTTCTTAATTTGAAAAGACCGTGTCATCAAGTGCCATGGGAATGACTCATTTTTTCGGCTGTCAATCGGATCCCACGTCTTGCCATCGGTTGATCCGTAAAGTATCCAGCTCTTCGGGTCGCCTGTTCCTGAATTCTCCGAAGAGGTCAGTGTATACATTCGCACCATTGGTGACTGCGTTGTAAAGTCAGCCTGCAGGAGCGCATCATTTGTGGAAGCGGGCAGTGAACTCCCATTTATCAGAAAATCGGTATGAATATTATTATTGGTTGTCAATTGAACCTTTTCAGTGTTAAGCAAATTACTGAATGGTTTTGGATAAATCGTTGATCCATTCGTTGAAACAGGCGTAATTGAGACGGGCATCTCACTGCTTGAAGATGCCCATGCGGATGGACTGGAGCCGGTCACGAAGAATAAATCTCCGCCTTTCGTCAGCATACTTTCAGGAATGCTTGCATTCGCATAAGTTTGACCATTGAAAATAACAGATTGAATATAGCGATTCTTATTACTGACTGCAGGTGCTTCAATGGTCAATGTTTTCCCATTTTCCGGATGGACAGTCATCCGTTTGAAAAGAGGTGTGTTCAGCACGAAATTGCCGCTTCCCTTCTGCAATGGATAGATGCCCGCAGCGGCGAAAATATAGAAAGCCGAAAGCATGCCATCGGTATCATCGCCAAGATAACCTTGCCCGCTATCACTGCCTGTATAGAAGCGATTGAGAAGCTGGCGGACAATAGTCGCCGTTTTCCCCGGTTCACCCGTAAAAAGATACATATACGGAAATGACGGTGACTGCGGATTGGCGAGAGTCAATGCACCAAGTCCGCCGCTGGCCGCCTCCTTGGCTGTTTCTGTATCCGCTATCTCCTTCGCCGTCGGTACAGCGGCAATCCATTGATCCATTTTCGCGGCTAATCCTGTCTGGCCCCGATATTGGTTGGCAAGCCCTTGACCGTCTTGAGGGACATCGAAATCGAGATGCCAGCTTCGCATTTGCAGTTGCGGATTGGCGTTTCTGAGAAGCTGTGCCGGCATGAATGCATTTGATCCGAGTCCGACATGACTTGGACGATGCATGCCAGTAGTGAATAAAAATAAATAATTCTGAGCCTGTTTTAAATAATACACGGCATCATCGGTGTACGATGTATTTGTCGTGCCCTTAGCGAGGGCTTCCGCGAGCATAGCGATCGCGTAATCTCGCTGACTGTCCGCGAGCAGATGTGAGGCGCTTTGACTCGCGCTCAGGCTCAATGACGTTCCAGAAAGCAGACTGTCTGACTGATCCTGGCGCGCACTCGGGTTCAGGGGCAGCCGATTTGATGCCTCTTTAAGAATCTGATAATATACAGCCTTTTTGCTTAGGCCCGGCAAATTTTTGAGACTGGCATCAGCCAGAGTCATAGCCACATAAGGCGCTTCTGATGCTGATATCTGGGCATCATTATCCTTTAAGGCGCGTAAATAGCAATTTAGTATCTTAGACGCAACGCGCGGCTCAAGCCACTCATAAGCGGGCCAAACCGTTTGGGCCGTGTACAGGAAATCAGCAGAATTATAGTTTACACCGCTGCGCACCCATGCACCGGTCGCGGTCGAATAATTGGCAGATTTCAAAGGAGCGGCGAGATCCGCATAGTGATAAGTTGGTTTCTTCGCGGTTCCAGTGTTTTCACTTAGTGAATTGGGACTTAGGTAGAGGCGGTAAAGATTCGAATACAGCGTGGTTCGCTGCATCGTGCTCGCTCCGGTCACACTCACTCGTCTCAGACGTTTTGTCCATGCAGCAGCTGCTTTCAATCGAGCGTCATTGAAGCTGACATGTGAGCCAACCTCTAAGTTCAGATTATGACGGGCTTGATCAACACTGATTAGTGAACTGGCGATGCGCATTGTTACGCTCTTATGGCGGGTCGTGTCGAATTTATAGAATCCAGTGACTTTATCACGCCCCTGACCATAGAGGTGTCCTTGATCAATGACTGGCTGGTCCACTGTTGCATAGAAGAAAAGTCGAGACACTTCACCTGTCTTCCCGTTTGTCACATCTGAGTAGCCGTACAGCACTTTCTTATCTGGTGATAATGTTAAAGCACCATTATTATCAATATTGTCGAAAATCAAATTACTCGAATTGCCTTTAAAACGAAAGCGAAGAATGGCAGAGTGACTCAGTGCTGTCATTTTTGCCTGAATACCATTCGTGAATGTCACTTGATATAAATCCGGTCTGGCGATCTCACGCGTGCGTGAAAAAGCGAGCCCGCGATTCAAACGATTGGCACTTGGTGTTCCGCTGACGTCAGAAGGCATCACTTGGAAAGACTGACGGTCACCATCGGTCACATTCGCTGAATGGCTGAGTGAAAACGACTGAATCGTCGGTTGATTGTCGGGATTATTATTTTGCTGATAGGGATAGAAATGACGCGCCGAGCTGCTGTTGGTGGCGGGCGACCAATAAGCAAATCCGTTCGGGACGCCAACGGCCGGCAGCGTGTTTCCGCGGGAAAGCTGACTGTTCGACGCAGTACCCCGTAAAATATTCACCGCATCGAGCGGATTTGTTGTTTGCGCTGCTTTGACCGGCGCGATTGATAAATTATCGATTGCACCACGAAACGATCGAGTGGCCTTATTCGGCTTATAGCAGAGTATAATGGCCGTAATCGTCTTTCCATGCGCAGCTTTACCAATAGCTATTTGTTTGTGATTCCATTGGTTCGTCAGCAGCGTACCGGACGCGCCCTGAGCGCTCGGCGTAACAGCAAACCCCTCTTCATCCGTCACTTGTTTGTATTGATGCAGGAAAGTTCCGTCAGAGAAGGCAAGATCAATCGACACATTATTGGCAGCGGTGCTCAGTTCGTTTTTTGAAGCCAGAGGTGCAAGATAGTAGGAAAGCACACTAGCTGTTTTGACTCGAATATGGGTGTGGAACAGCGTGCGCTGCACCTCGGCAGATGCATGCTGTTGTACTTGCCCAGAATAGTACAGCACCCTTTTCCCAGTCCAGCCAAAATGTGCCGCCGATGTATAAATTTCGGAAGGCCCGCGGGATACATTAATCTTCATTCCACTCATCCGTTTACCATGATTGAACCAATAAACGTCGGAGTTTCCGATTGTTCTCACGTTATTTTTCTGCGGTTGAGCCTGTCCGCTCTCAAAGGAAGTGGCGAAAGAAGTAACGGATTGTTCATGATGTTCTTCGCCTTGGGCAAGGCTTGGCGGCATAATTGGAACGATCAAGATAGCGCATAAGATGACCGCAGCAGCCATATTTACCCGCCTTCTCTGATATATCGTAGCAACCTTCTTGAGCCTATTTTGCTGTCTGTTCATGTTGAGGCACTCCTGGCAAAAGGGTCTGGTATCACTGCTCGTGGGAACGGAAAGACCGGACTATATAAATTCTACTATTCATTATAACGAATCCGCGACGTGCATGAAACAAGTCGGGGAAAAACAGATAATCGAGTTCACGTAAAAAGGCAAAAAAATATGCGATAGGAATGCCGGTGAGCATTCTATCGCAAACGAGTAAATGATGGTTTCCTAAATTAAGATCAAACATCTCAACTTAAGGTTAACTGCAACAGAAGGTGTGTTAAAGCTTACTCATTTATCTTAGCATGTCATTCGGCACGTTCAATAAATTTGTTATATAATCTGACAAAGTTTTTTGATGAATATAATAAAATAGCAAATTATCGCCTGTTTTCTTACATGGAAAGGAAACTTTCAGTGTCTGTATGGACGGCTCATCTCATCTGCTCGGACAATTGCCTGGTGTACACAAGCGATTACTGCCTTTTCTACGTCACGAGCCTCCAGCACGTTCAGTCCCGCCTGTGTGGTGCCGCCGGGTGTCGCTACCGACTGGAGCAGCTGTCTAGATGACTTTCCAGAGTGGCTAAGCATATGTGAAGCGCCAGCAAGAGTTTGGCGAACCAATGCCGCGGACGATTCTTCTGAAAGGCCCTCTTGCCGACCAGCCGCTTCCATAGCAGCTGCAAGATAATAAAGATAAGCTGGCCCACTGCCGGCAAGGCCGGCAATCACATCAATTTCTTTTTCCGCGACACAGGTGATCGTTCCGACAGCTTCAAAAAGTTGCCGAGCAAGCGTCATACCGCTTGCCGACACGTGTGCGTTATAGGCGATACCTGTCGCCGAGCGACCGCTTGCTGCCGATGTGTTGGGCATTGAACGAACGATTTGCAATGGTTTTCCGACAGTTTTTTCGATATAGTCTGTTGGAACGCCAACCATCAAAGAAATAATTAACTGATCGATGGTTAAATAGTCTTTAATTTCCTGCAGGGCAGTTTGTGCATCCGCCGGACGGAACGCAAGAAAGACACAGTCCGCTTCATGAAGAACGGCTTCTTTGTCTGATGTGCTTACGATAGCATAAGTGTCTTTGAGATAGGTAAGCCTGTCCTGATTCGAATGATTAGTCATCCATATTGACTGCGAAGGGCAAAAAGATGCAGCAAGAAGTCCTTTGACGAGAGCTTCGGCCAATTCCCCTGCGCCAATAAAGGCAATTTTCTTCATGATGATTCCTCCTAGCGTGTGCGATAACTTTATTATAAACGAAATGAATAAAGCTGGACCACACAAGATGGAATGGTTAGCCTTCCGTTTTTTTGACAATTGGGAAATTCGTCGTTAACGCCAACGCGGGCTTTTTCTTATCGGCCCGGACATTGATCTTTCGAAACAGGCGCGGCAGAAGAACTGAATGGACATCCTTGAGCCAGCCTTTCTGATACAAATAATCAATCCAAAAGGCGGACAAAACGAGAACGACAAGCATGATTTGCGGCGATGAAAGTGTGAAGTCCATAATGCCATATTCAATAATTGTCGGCAAAGCGAAAAGAAACAGAATGACTTTATAGCGATGGCGTTTATCCTGAAAAAAAGACCGAGTCAGAAAATAAGCGCTCATGATTATTAAAAAGGTGAAGAACAATCCGCATAATAAGCCAGATGAAGAAAAAATAGCAAGAAAAAGATTATGCGGATGAGACTGGCTGCTCCCGGCAATTTGTTGATAAACATCGGGAAAGTCAAGCGGTGTTGCTCCGAATAAGGGATGCTGCCAGAAGACGAGAAAACTGTTTTTCCATATATCCAGTCGTGTGGAGAAGGACATCTCCGTTGAACTTGAACGAGGCATCCAATGATAGATAAATGGTGTTAATACAAGCATAAATCCGGTCGTTCCGACAAACAGCCATTTATTATAGAAAAGCAGAAACATGAGATGCAGAATGAGCATAATCATGAAACCGGCCCGCGATCCAGTCTGATAGATACCAAGGTCCAGTACCGCGAGGAAGATAAGCATTGGCAGAACAGCGTGCTTGTTCCTAAGACGGATCATACGCAGCAATTCGACAAGCAGAAAGGACAGTGACAGAATAAGCAGATAACAAGCATAATTCGGATTATAGGCAGAGCCGAATAGCCGATCATATTTCGTAAAGCCAAGCAGCAGATTTCCGGTAAAGAACGAAATTGCATCAGGAATTTTAACAAAATGGTTGATCGCAGCGAAAAGCTTATCAGAAACAACCTGATAGAGTCCGCCGCCAATTACGATCCAGATATACTGGCGCAAGTGCAGACGGCGTATCGAGTGAAAAAGATATAGGTAGATACCATAAAAAGCCAAAATCATCGGGACAGAAAGGAAGCGAAGCCAGTCCCATGACACAAGCGTGGCACCAACTGCCGCAGCCGCAGCTAAAAGAAAGAGAAGGCCAACGGGATCGAGTGCCCACTTCTTTTTGGTTTTGACTGTTTGAACTAATTCACAAATTCCGAGCACAAACAGCCATGCCATACCAATAGGTGGCAGCACATAAACTAAACCTAAAGCCCAGAGCAAGGGTTGTTTGCGTACTATCGAGAATTTATTTCCATAAATGGAATGCATCGGGTTCACTCCTCTGAGCGACTATTAATGAATAGACTATTTAGCGTAATTATTTTATATTAAAACTAGCCGATAGCGGCAGTTATGGGTAAATTTCTATATTATTTACAGCGTCTTTACCGTATTTTCATGTCAGAAATATAAATGAGGAGTCCATTTTCACAGTTACCAGTCTAAGCACAGAAAACGGTTTTATTTGAACGCTTGTCTATTCTAACATAGTTGACATGAATGTATGAAACGAATGCTATGCAGGGAGGGTATTTTAATGATCAAACTAGCTACAATCGGAACAAGCAAAATTACAGATTCATTTCTCGAGGCTGTGCGGCAGACTGGGAAAATGGCTTATTCAGGCGCCTATTCGCGTTCTGAGGAAAAGGCACGGGCATTTGCCGAAAAAAACGGCGGCAGCCATTGGTTCACCTCACTTGACGAACTTGCGGCGTCACAAGAGGTGGATACAGTCTATATTGCTTCACCCAATGCGCTTCATTACGATCAAGTGATGAAAATGCTCTCGGCAAGGAAAAATGTCATCTGTGAAAAATCAATATTTCCGACAAAAAGAGAGTTTGACGCAGCCTTCCAACTGGCAGAGGCGCGCGGTGTCTATCTGTTTGAAGCGATCCGCAATATCCAGACACCGGCCTTTAAAGCATTGCAGGCCAATCTGGCACGCGCTGGGCAAGTGCGCTCAGCTGTAATGACGCTCGTTCAATATTCATCACGGTATGATCAATTTTTAGCGGGTAATATTACCAATATTTTCTCGCCCAATTTTGCTGGAGGCGCACTTGAAGATCTTGGCGTCTATACGCTTTATCCAATGATCACTCTGTTTGGCCGACCTCAGGATGCACACTATTATCCTGTTAAATTATCCAATGGAATTGACGGAAGCGGGACATTGGTTCTTCGTTATGCCGACTTCGTCTGTACGCTTCTCTGTTCTAAGATAAGCCACTCCTCTGCGCCATCGGAGATTCACGGAGAAAAAGGTACATGGCGAATCAATAATCCCTCTGACATCCATCAGCTTGAATGGATTGATGCACATACGAAAGATGTACAGCCAATTGTTACCTGCACGCTATCCAATGATAAAGTATTTGAAATTGCCAATTTTGCAGCGATCATTGAACGCCGTGATCAAGCAGCCTATTTGCGCTTGAAAACGCTCAGTGAGGAAGTGCTGCTTATCATGGAGAAAGTGCGGCATGACAACGAGATTGTTTTTCCTAATGATCAGTCTTAATGATTTAGGGAGGGAAACAAATGGGATTGATTGAGCATCTGGCAGAGGAAAAAATTCAGCAAGGACTGCGTGACGGACAGTTTGAACATCTTCCCGGAGCAGGGGAGCCGCAGAAGTTTGAAGATGACTCGATGGTGCCGGCCGATTTGCGTGTCGGTTATAAATTATTGCACAATGCGGGCTATCTGCCGGAAGAATTGCAGCTGCGCAAAGAATTAGTGACATTAAACGATCTGCTTCGCTGCTGCACGGACGGCGCAGAAAAGGAACAAATTTCCGCAACAATTAAACGCAAACGGCTGCAATTCGAACAAATAATGGCGAATAGTACAATGAGAAAATCGACTGCTTTTCGTAATTATCGGCAAAGAATCATGACCAAGCTGCATTTGTAAACCGTCATAATTATGTGATAAATAGCCCTTGAATGAAGGCCTATTTTGATCGATAATAGGGGTGTAGGAAAAAGGAATTGATTATAAGCTTGTCATGAAACAGTTGAATAACGCTTGGAAGTGTCTCTTTTTCTAAATCGCAAACCTGTCGAAAGGCAGCGACGCAAAACCACGGGTCTAAGGCATTGTTAATGCTAAGGCAGCCGGGTTGCCGTACTCAGAACCTGATCGTAAATGAAGGGAGATTTTAGTATGCGTTTATTTAAGAAGGCCCTCTATATTCTCGTGCTCACCGTATTTGCTGTCGCTGTCCTTGCCATTCCTCAAACTGATCGGCCTTTCTCTGAAACGGCTGCACTGGCCAAAACGGCTGCCCCAGAAAAGATTGTCATTGGTGTTGAACATAAGATCATTAAGAAGAAGCTTCATGTCGCTAAGAAAACAACGCATGCCAAAGTATTATTAAGCGTAAGAAAGAGAGTCGTTAAGAAGACAAAGAAGAAGAATGTACAAGCGGCGGTTGTTCAACCTGTGGCCGCGCCGAATCCGACCGCGCAGTTTAATGGATCGGTTGAACAGCAAATTGTTGATCAAGTAAACAGTGTTCGCAGTCAGAATGGCTTGTGCACACTTCAGGTTCGCAGTAATTTAATCAATTTTGCTCGCCAATGGAGTTTGCAGCAATATGACAATGGATCGATGAGCCACGGCATGTTAAACTTTCCGCGGAATTCAATCGCTGGACAAAATGTTGCCTATGCAGAAGGCGACGTTAGTTATTTCGGCTGGGATCAGATTTGGAGCGCGCAGGCGACGATGACAAGCTGGATGCAGTCGCCGGGACACCGCGCCAATATCCTTAACCGTAATTATCGTTATATCGGCGTTGGCGTTGTTTATGGGGAACGTAATGGCGGAACAGATGGCTGGGTATTTTTCACTCAGGACTTTGCTAACTAATCGCATTGAATAGAAATTTAATATAGAAGAAAAGACGGATGGCTAAATGGTTTTTCTTTGCTAGCCGTCTTTTATTGTTTAATAAACAGCAGAATGATAGACTGAATAGAGTTTAGACGAGCTTTCTCGGTGAGGAGTGTACCCGGTGTTCAGTGAATCTTTCCTGCAATTGAATACGATATTTATAAGCATCATGATTGAAGCCATTCCTTTCATTGTAATCGGCGTGTTTCTTTCGGCAGTCATTCAGATATTTGTCACTGAATCAATGGTCGCTCGGATCATGCCGCGAAATCGAGTCGGCTCCGTTGTGCTGGGGACATGCATGGGTTCTCTGTTCCCTGCCTGTGAATGCGGCATTGTGCCAATTACTGAACGGCTGATTCGGAAGCAAGTACCACTGCACGCCGCCATTGCGTTCATGCTGGCAGGGCCAATCATCAATCCGGTTGTTCTTTTCGCCACCTATATTGCGTTCGGCAGCAGCTGGCAAATGGTGCTGTATCGCGCTGGGCTGGCGATTGCGGTCTCCATCACAGTTGGTCTGCTCACAGCCTTTCTTTTTCCAGAGAATCAGCTGCGCGTGTTTGTGGAACATAAAGTGGAACACTATTACAGAGAACATCCGCATCACGAGGCACCGTCCCCCGCCTTGAGCGGATGGATGAAGCTGCACGGCACGTTCTCCCACGCCATCGATGAATTCTTTTCAGTCGGAAAATACCTTGTCTTCGGTGCCTTCATAGCGGCAGCCATGCAAACATATATCCGCCAAAGTACGCTGCTTTCACTGGGAGGCACACCGGTTACGGCGACACTGGTCATGATTGTACTGGCTTTCATTATGTCGCTGTGCTCCGAGGCGGATGCGTTTGTCGCCTCCTCTTTTCGCGGTACTTTTCCTCCTGGACCGCTGACAGCATTTCTTGTTTTTGGCGCGATGGTTGATATTAAAAATTTGATAATGATGTTGGCCGCCTTCAAAAAGAAATTCGTTGTCACCCTTGTGGCTTTGATTTTTCTGTGTGTGTTTGTCGGCGCATTGCTGATTTAAGGGGGCTGAGGCATGATCCGATTCATTATCCTGTTTGGATACGCCTATCTGTTTCTCCATCTTCATCTTTCAGGGGATATAAGCAAGTATATTAATATGCGCTACGGCTATTTGACTTTCTCGATGATTTTCATCGTCGGCTTGATGGCCGTCTATCAGGCCGTACAGTGGAATCTTGAAGCGGGGCATCCGCATGATCACAACAAGCATCGCGATCTGTTTGGTCATGATCACAGCAGTGAAGACAACACGTGGTGGAAAAAACTGATTACGTATAGTCTGCTTATCTTTCCGCTTCTGACAGGCCTGTTTCTTCCAGTTGCCACACTTGATTCACATATCGTCAAAGCAAAAGGCTTTCATTTTGCGGAGTTGGATAATGATCATGATCAGTATGCCAATCACCAAATCCTAAGGCCGAATACAAGTCAATATTATGAGAGCAGCACCTATAAACAAATGCTTCATTCCGATATGATCAAGTACAGCAGGACTAACAGTCTGTATCTGGATGATCAGAATTATTTGCGAGCGCTTGAGGCCATCTATAATTATCCAGGCAATTTCGAAAATAAACAGATATCAATGATGGGCTTCGTTTATCATGGGGACGCCTTGGAAAAAAATCAGTTATTTCTATTTCGCTTCGGAATTATTCACTGCATTGCCGATGCCGGGGTTTTTGGCATGATGGCGCAATTCCCGCACAATGTGCATTATTCGGATGACACGTGGATTCGAGTGTCTGGCAGTCTTAATGAAACGTATTATCAACCATTCAAACAAACCATTCCGTATCTAAAAGTCACTCATTGGACCATTGTGTCAAAACCGAAATCGCCGTATACGTATCGTCAATATTAAATACGGTACGAGGCAAATCATTTGATAAACGACAGCAGAAAGTTTTAGCATAAATAGGATGGCTTGTGTTAAAGCTAATAGAATAGGAAGGGGATATATCAGCTATGGGAAAGAAAATCGCCTGTGTACTTGCCAATGATTTTGAAGATGTGGAATTTACCGACCCGGCCAAGGCTTTTCAGGAAGCAGGACATGAAGTCGTGATCATCAGCGCGCAGGAGGGAACGGTCAAAGGAAAACATGGGGCTGAAATTGCTGTCAATATGGTTATTGATCAAGCAAAATCAGACGACTTTGATGCGTTGTTGATTCCTGGCGGTTATTCACCGGATAATTTACGTGACGATGATCGGTTTGTCGCTTTCGTTAAGTCCTTTATGGACAAGGGTAAAAATGTTTTTGCAATCTGTCATGGTCCGCAGCTGTTAATTTCAGCAGAGGTATTGAAGGGGCGTCACGTGACGGGCTATAAATCGATAGCGGTTGACTTGAAAAATGCCGGTGCCAATTATCTAGATAAGGAAGTTGTTGTTTGTCATAATCTCGTAACAAGCCGAATGCCTCAAGATATTCCAGCATTTAACAGGGAGAGTCTGAAACTGCTTGCCTGATTAGTCGGTAATATTTAAGCGCGTCGTGACGAATGAGCACGACGCGTTTTGATTTGCCGTCTTCTTTCATTATGAGAAAGAATGAATACGATGTGGCTCGCAATAGCCTAGAATTTCAGTTATGATGAAAGCGAGAACAATGGAATGGAGGACACGCCTATGTATCGATATGGACGCTATGAACCGAAGATTGATTCGCAGGCATTTGTGGCTCCCGGGGCACAAATCATCGGCCAAGTGAAACTTGCGGCACATTCTTCTATCTGGTTCAATGCGGTTCTTCGGGGTGACGAGGCAGGCATCATTGTCGGCGCGGGATCCAATATTCAGGATGGAACCATTGTGCATGTGGACACGGGCACGCCATGCACAGTGGGAAGGAATGTGACTGTTGGTCATCGGGCGATTCTGCATGGCTGCACGATTGAGGATGGTGCAATGATTGGCATGGGGGCAACGATATTAAATCGGGCCGTGATTGAGGCAGGCGCTCTTGTCGCCGCAGGCTCGCTTGTTCTCGAAGGTCAGATCGTCAAAGCAGGCACACTCGTTGCGGGCATACCGGCAAAGGAAAAACGGAAATTAAATCAGAAAAACATTGATTATCTTGTCTATGATGCGAAACATTATCAAGAGCAGGCTGAACGCTATCGAGCAATGGGTATCGGTCAGTAAGTTAGTCATTATCCATGACTAATGGTTTCTGCAAGGATCTGTCGAACAATCTCCTCAATGCTTGTCTTAATCGGTAACTCATTAACCCCTGGGAGAAAGACGCGGGGATGCTGAAGCGGAATGAGAAATTTGCGGCAGCGCAGATCAGTAAAGGCATGCACCATGGCTGCTGTCAGTTCACCGCGCAGTGAACCGGGTTCAATGATACTGATTGGTGCAATCAGACCATCAACTAATGGCTGCCTGCAAAATGAAATAAACCCTTTCTCACCGCTGATACCCATTGACGCGCCGGCACGAACCATTTTTGATGTAGCATATGTATTGGTACCAAGCGCAATGATCGTGCATGACTGCGGCAGGCTTTGGCATAGCGCCCGGATGACTGTCTGTCCGAGGCCTGCCCCTTGCCCATCAAAAACCGCGATTTTCATAGTTGCCGTCATCCTTAACTTTTTCTAATATAAATGAAAAACATATAGACTGCGAAAGCGTGTACTTTTATTATATAATAGATAGAACAGATTTAACTAGTAAAATCGCGCCAGTTGTGATGCGGGCGTTGGGGGTCGTTAGATGAATACTATTAAGGTCGTACAACAACTGCTCGAATGGAATGAAGACTGCAGCAATGAGGTGAGCGCTCTCCTTAAAGAGAAGAAAGTTGTTGCTATTAACGTGATGGCAGCTCCCGGCGCGGGGAAAACAAGTCTGATTTTGAAATTAATCGAACGGCTGCAGCCCCAGTATCATGCGGCAGTCATTGAGGGCGACATTGCCGGACAAATTGATGCGGAGAAGCTCGACGCTCTTGGTATTCCGGTTGTACAGCTGAACACGAATGGTGCCTGCCATATTGAGGCGATGGCAATGAAGAAAATGCTCGGCTATTTTAATCTTGATGAAATGGATGTACTGTTTATTGAAAATGTTGGTAACTTGGTCTGCCCGGCGGAGTTTGAGGTGGGAGAAGATATTAAGTTAGCTATCGTCAGTATCCCTGAGGGAGACGATAAAGTGGTCAAATACCCACTTTTATTTTCCAAAGCGGATTGGGTCGTGTTTAATAAAACAGATCTCCAGCGTTTCTTCGATTTCAATGTCGATCAGGCAGAGCAAGATGCGCGCGAACTGAATGCATCCGCCCAAATTTATCGCACGTCCTGTCAGTCGGATGAAGGGATTGAACCGCTCTATCAGGCCGTTGCCGCCAAAATTGATCAAAAGAAAGCTGAATAAAACAAGATGCCTGTAAAAGAAAAGGAGCAAACCACTTGTCAAACAAGTGCTTTGCTCCTTTTTGCTGCCTTTAGTCTAGCTGCAGTGTGGCACCGATTTCCATTCCGAACGCGTCATCGCCGTGACCGATCTGCTCTGTTTCGGCTATCGGCAGCTGATAACGCGCGGTTGCCGCAAGTATCAGCTGCTGAATCGAGGGCTGTTCGCCTGAACGTCTCATGGCTGTGAATGTGCCGAGCACAATACCGCTGCATTGCCTGAATACACCGATTTGATCGAGCTGGGCGAGCAGTGACGCGCAGCTCGCGGCGCCGCCACCGAGCGCTTCAAGCAGCACGATCTTTCCTGCCGGGTCGGGGAAATAGTCTGTTGCAGCCAGCTTCAGAAAGCAGCGCAGATTGCCGCCGATGAGCTCGCCAGTCATCGCCTGACCGCGCAGCCAATGATAAGCAGGGGGCGCGATCGAGTCCGCACCCATCAGTACGCGGCGAAACCAATTGATCTGTGCGTCTGCAAACGATCCGGTTAAATTTTTAATACGATAATGGATGCTGTGTTTGCCGGTTTGGGCATAAAGCGCATTATTAATCACCGATAAATCACTGATGCCGCAGAAGATGGCCTGCGAACGGGCAATTGCCGGATAGTCGAGAAAGGGCAGTATTTGATTGGCACTGTCGCCTCCGGACAGATCGAATATCATTCGAACGGCCGGATCGCGGAAGAAGGCCATTAGCTGCTCAGCACGTGCTTTCGGTGAACCGCTGAATGGACGATTTTCCGTTCGGAAAATCGTTTGCGCCAGCCGAACGCTCAGGCCGAGATCGCGCAGCTGTTCGATGAGTATGCTAAGCGCCGAACGGTCGGCCGGGTTCCAGCCGTCTGAACAAGCTATCAATGCGACAGTATCACCTTTTCTTAGAAATGGCATTGCTTCTGTCCTCCTCTGCTGTCACCGGAAAGGAAGAACCAAGCCGGCGCAGCCCTTTCGGATAATTATTTTTTAATTGACCAGCGGACGCTTTGCACCAGCCGAGAGGGAAGCCCATATACGTCACAATTGTCCACCCTTTTAACGGCGCATTAATAGATAGCGTCTCGCCGTGCAAATAACGATCACAGGCCGAATCGTCGAGCGCATAGCACGAGTTAAACCAATCGGCAGGGAGAGCAAGCGCGAGTGCGTGATTCGGTTCGAAACGTTTTTTCTTAAATGTGCCAAGATGAAGTCCTGAACGAATGCTATGCAGCTTCCCTAGCTCAGGACAGTCCTCCGGGAGCAGATAAAGATGATTTCCTGATAAATGGAAGCAGCCGTTCAGTGAATGGCGCAAAGCGTTCTTCTCAAATTCACGATAGTCATGAAGCTCCGTCTCTTTTACAGAAGGGGCCTTGCGCGGCTGCACGCTTCTCGTCTCGCCCATCTTTATTAATTGACAGATAAAATGGCCTTCCCCCTGTAACCGGTGAGGCCATAGACGGGCGGCACCGCTGACTCGCGCATCCTCATGGACCGTCCATTCTCTTCGTCCAGCTGAAAGCCCGTTCCTTTTTTCAATCGGCTGCACGTCCATGTCTGGATAACGGGAGAGAAACGACTCAATCGTCTTTTCATTCTCCTCGGGGGAAAATGTGCACGTTGAATAAATCAATATTCCGCCTGTTCTCAGCATGGTATAGGCGTGATCGAGAATGCTCGCTTGCAGCGCTGCACAATTATTGACGTGCTCGGGGCTCCAGTACGAGGCTGCGTCCGGATCCTTACGAAACATGCCCTCTCCTGAACAGGGCGCATCGACAAGAACTTTGTCAAAATAGCCCGGGAAATAATCGGCAAGCCGCTCGGGTGTTTCATTTGTAACAAGGGCATTGCGAACACCCATCCGCTCCATATTTTCCGATAGAATCTTGGCTCGCTTTGGATAAATTTCATTGGCAACAAGCAGCCCGCGCTGGCCCATCGCCGCAGCTAATTGTGTCGATTTGCCGCCTGGCGCGGCGCAAAGATCAAGCACACGCTCACCGGGCTGAGCATCGGCGATCGAGGCGACAGCCATAGCAGTCGGTTCCTGAATATAATAAAGCCCAGCTTGATGGAGCGGATGGCGTCCCGGATGATCGTCCGAATTAAAATAAAAACCAGCGGAGCAAAATGGAATTGGACGCAATGTGAATGGAAGCACGCCTGGCAGGCGTTCGGCAGCGATCTTTAATAGATTGGCGCGCAGTCCGAACGTGCGCGGCTGCGTGTAACTGGTAAAAAAGGCGCGAGCCTCTTGCGCGCCAAGCAAGTGTGTCATTTTTTCAATGAAAGCTTCGGGTAACGACAACGACAAACACTCCTTCATAAATTAGCGAACAGCGACGGGGATGTGCTCGAATGCGCGGACATCGAAAAGTCCTGTGTCAGTCAGCTTCAGATCGGGAATGACCGGCAGGCTGAGAAAAGAAAGCGTCAGAAACGGATTGAATGCGTCTGACGCGCCAAGGCTTGAAGCGGCCTGGCGCAGGCCAAGCAGCGCCGCTGCAACCTGTTCCGCCGGCTCGTCAGTCATTAGTCCGGCAATCGGCAGTGCCAGTTCAGCGAGCACCTTTCCGTTATTGATGACGACCATGCCACCATCAATGGCACGCAGACGTTCTGCCGCTGCAATCATGTCTTCGTCACTGCAGCCGGTAACGACTAAATTGTGCGAGTCATGGGCAATCGTCGTAGCCAGCGCGCCAGACGTCATTTCAAAGCCTTTGACAAGGCCAAGACCGATAGTGCCCAAATGATGATGGCGTTCGATGACGGCAATTTTCTGCACGCCATAGCTACTCTCGAAGCAAAAGGCTCCGTCATGGACAGAAACGTTATCAATAATATTCTCGGTTACGAGGCTATTCGGAATAATCCCGATGATATGCGCTTTTTCGCCTTGCTCAAAAGGGAGCCGCAGCTGCTCGGCAGTCAGTTTCGGAAAAGCGAGCGGATGTGCCGCTGGTTTATCGATCGGCGCGGCAGAAGGATGAGCCAGTTTACCATGAGTCGCTACCAGCTTTCCTTTAATATAGACTTGATTAACTGTGAAAGACGACAGATCATCGAGCAGCAAGAAACTCGCCTCATAGCCCGGAGCAAGTGCTCCTTTATGCTGAAGGCCGTAACATTCCGCCGCGTTAATTGAAGCCATCTGGATACAGGTTATTGGATCGAGACCGTGTGCAATGGCAAGCCGTACGTTAGCGTCAACGCTGCCTTCATGAATCAAGTCATCTGGATATTTGTCATCAGTGCAGAACAGAAAGCGGCGGCTGTTGGCCGGTGTGACCACATCGATGAGCTGCGGCAAATCTTTAGCTACTGTGCCTTGGCGAATCATGACGTACATGCCTCGAGCCAGACGCGCCTCGGCTTCGTCCGCGCGCACACATTCATGGTCCGTGCCAATGCCAGCTGCTTTATACACATTCACGCCCTTTTCGTCCAAACCGGCGGCGTGTCCGTCGATCGGTGCGGAATGCCTTTGGGTCATCAGCAGTTTATCGAGCATAACACTGTCTGCCTGCATGACAGCGGGATAATCCATGACTTCAGCGAGCCCGAGGACCGCCGGATCAGCGAATAATGGCTCCAGCTGCTGCGCCTGCAGAACGGCGCCGTTATGCTCGAACGAGGTTGCCGGAACAGACGAAGGAAGCATGAAAAAAATGTCGACTGCGGCGGTGCGTGCCCGTTCAATCATGAAGCGGATGCCCTCTGTTCCGAGGACGTTGGCGATTTCGTGCGGATCCGTAATCACAGTTGTGACCCCGCGCACGGCGAGCACGTCGGCAAATGCGCCGGGTGCGAGCAGTGAGGATTCGATATGCACGTGGGCGTCAATCAGCGTCGGGCTGATAATTTTACCGGTGGCATCAATCACCGTTTTTGCTTGATAATCATTGCTTAAACCGACAATTTTTCCGTCGGCAATCGCAATATCCGTTTGCATCAGGCGCCCGCTGAAGACATCGACTAACTGCCCGTTTTTTATCAGTAAGTCAGCAGGCTGCGCGCCTGAAGCCGTATGGATCGTGTGAACGAGTGCATCTTTTTCTCCATGCATAGGAAAACTTCCTTCTTAAGATATTTAATTTGAAAATCGGTTAATCGCTGAATGGGCTCACAGCATGTCATCGGTCAGCTTCAGAAATTGATCAACATCGGCTGCGCAATAGTCGAGGGCGGAATGCCAGAAATCCTCGGTGGTCAAATCAACACCCAAATGCCGGGCAGCAAGCTGTTCAGTCGTCATACGCCCCGTGTCACGAAGCAGTGCATCGTATTTGGAGGAATAGCTAGGGCCTTCCTTACGCGCCTGAACATAAATACCCGTGCTGAATAGAAAGCCAAACGTATAGGGGAAATTATAGAATGGCCAGTCTGTGATATAGAAATGCAGCTTTGATGCCCAGAATAGCGGATGATACGTGTCCAGTGAGTCGAGATAAGCCTCTTGTTGTGCTTCAAGCATCAATTCGTTGAGACGTGCGACAGAGACAACACCCTTCTGTCGTTCTTTGTAAAACCGTGTTTCAAACAGGAAGCGAGCATGAATATTCATCAGCAGAGCAATTGAACGCTCAAGCTTATTGCTGAGATAGGTAATTTTTTCCTCTTTTGTCTGTGCAGCTTCTTCAGCGGCATCGCTGACAATTAATTCAGAAAAGGTAGATGCGGTTTCGGCGACATTCATCGCGTAATGCTGGGAGAGGTATGGCAGATCGTTCATCACCGACTGATGGTACGCATGACCCAATTCGTGGGCAAGTGTCGATGTATTGCCCATCGTACCACTGAACGTCATGAAAATTCGCGACTGGCGGGCCAGCGGGAAACTCGTGCAGAAACCGCCGGGCCGTTTACCCGGGCGATTTTCCGCTTCGATCCAGCGCTTGGACAGCGCCTTGGCAGCGAAGTCAGCCATTTGCGGATTGAAACCGCGGAAATGGCGCACGACAAAATTGCCCGCCTCTTCGTAGCTGATTTTTGGACTCGATGAAAACAACGGAGCATCAACGTCGTACCAAGCGAGTTTTTTCACGCCGAGCAGCTCTGCTTTTCGCTTTAGAAACGCTTGGAAGCGCGGCTTATAGGAGGCCACCATCCGCCACATTTGATCGAGCGTTTGCCGTGACAGGCGGTTATAGTCGAGCGGTTCACTGAGGAAGTCGGACCAGCCGCGGGCTTCATACGTAGCCAGACGGAATCCACTGATATGATTGAGGACTGAGGCGAACAAATCGGCCTGCTCCGACCAGACCTTCTCTAGCGCTTCAAATGTTTGTTTGCGCACGGCCCGATCGCTGTCTTCAAGTAAATTATTGGCCTGACTAATTGATAATTGCTGCTTCTCACCGTCACCGTTGACGACAGGGATACTCAGCTTACCAACGAGTGCATAATATAAATTCCCCCATGCGTGATAGCCATCTACGGATAACTGACTGATCAGCTGTTCGTCTTGCGCCGCCAATAACTTTTTCGCTAGGTCCCGCTTTTCCTGAAGATTGAAGCTTATTTCATGCATCCGTTGCACGAGCGTCTGCCAGTCAGAATCAGCAATGTCGCGGAGTGAGTTACTCAGCAGGCTATCAACGACTTCCAGTTTGGCCGATAGTGCCTGAAGCCGGCTGCTTAGCGCCGATGCCTTTTCATCGGTTACGTCCTGAGCGGTTAAGCATTCTGTGAACGCAATAGCTTCTGTCAGCCGTCTTGTCAGATCTTCATAAGTATGTATCGTTTCTTCAAATAAACCTGTATCTGACGCCTGAAAAGGCTGCCTGCGTCTATCAAGCAGCGTATGGAAAGATGTCAAATCTGTCTCAAGCGAATGAATAAAGGATTCAAACGCTGCAGAGTCGCTTGAACCGGAAAACAGGGAGTCAAGATCCCATCTTTGATTTATTGTCTCTGTCATCGTCATACCTCCATGAAATATTAATGCCCTCATTGTAGCATATTTTTTCAAAGAACCCGTGCCAGAAGCAGAGGCTTTACTTGCCTAATGAAAAACAAATCGGTTATGCTGAATTTGGATAGATTATTCGGGGAGCATCCGACGATGAGAAAACTATTATTTGTATGTCTTGGCAATATATGCCGTTCACCGATGGCCGAAGCGGTGATGCGATCTAAGCTGCTCGAACACGGCCTTTCTAAATCGGTAGCGGTCGATTCGGCAGGTACGGGGAATTGGCATATCGGCGACCCACCGCATGAGGGAACACGTGCCGAGCTGGACAGGCATAATATCGGATATGAAAATATTTACGCAAGACAAATTAATCAGGATGATTTTAGACAATTCGACTGGCTGATCGCCATGGATCGGCGAAATGAAGCAGATTTACGGGCGATGGCAGGCGATCATTGCCAATGGCAGACTAAAATTAATCGCTTCACGGATTTTATGGCCGATGGCAGTCAGCAGGATATTCCGGATCCTTATTATGACGGTTCTTTTGAGCGCGTCTTTCAATTCATTGACAGTGGAACGGATGCCCTGATTGAGCGGCTGCTCAACGGATCGCTATGAGCTTCCAATGTTTGTCTCACATAGTTCACCACGCCGCGTGCAGACTAATGATGTGATCCGATATGGATCGCAAACTCTGCGAGGAGGCAGAACCTGATGAATGTCTATGGCAAGAGCAAGATGGGACGGTTCATGCTGATTGGCGGGCTGGTTGGCGGTGCTCTATCGTTAATGAGCCGTGAGACACGGGAGGTTTGGGGACATCACGTGCAAACGACATTGACCAATGGCGGCAAGCTGATGCATACGGTCTACGAGAATCCGAAACAAGTCGGTCGGTATTTCTCGGTGACTGGTGCGCGTCTTAAAGGTCTGGCACGCGAAGTATCCACTGATTTTCAGCAAATGGTTGAACATGCGGAGAAGGCGCGGGCAAGTACCGGCAGCACCTATCAGTATGTGATGGAAGCCGGCAGTGAGTTAGGGGAAATTGCCGGTAAAATCAAACGGTACGGACAGACGATGTCACAAATGGATCAAACGCTTGTTGTTGACACAGAGGAAGATGCGCTGCAGCGTCTGGAGAACGAGACAACTGTTCC
The DNA here is from genome assembly GCA_047718535.1 of Sporolactobacillus sp. Taxonomy (GTDB): domain Bacteria; phylum Bacillota; class Bacilli; order Bacillales; family Sporolactobacillaceae; genus Sporolactobacillus. Next base: position 7,711 of record JBDNRH010000021.1, on the reverse strand, counting down.
GAATCCGAACACTATGAACCACGCATCGCGTATGATGCAGACAAGTAAAGATACACGCACCACGACCAATGGTGCGGGTGCAAAGCAAAGTGAGAAAACCTCGGCACAGGCGAATCAGCCGGTGGATAGAAGAGGAAACCATTCCATTCATTGACATAGCATGAATGGAAGCGGAGATGAGGAACGTGAGAAAGCATACGCGCGGACTTAAAGCGGCTTTCAATTTCATCAAAGAGTTGGTTCATCGATTTATGGCGGATCAAACAACGGATTTAGCGGCAACATTGGCATTTTACTTCTTGTTGTCGCTTTTTCCGCTGGCCATTTTTATGTTCTCATTAATTCCCTATCTTGGATTATCGGAAAAACAATTATTTGTTTTTATAAGTCATTATGTGCCGACTGTTGTCGTTAATTTATTGAAAGAAAATTTATCTACCGTGCTGCAAAAAAATGGCTCATTGCTGTCGGTCGGTATTCTGGCAACGATATGGTCGGCATCCAACGCATTAAACGCAATGGTACGGTTGTTAAATCATGCCTATCGCGTGCAGGAAACGCGCTCATTCTTAATCACACGACTTTTGTCCCTCGTTTTAACCGTGCTCATGGTCATCGCCATTGTTATAACATTGGCTATCAATGTGCTGTTTAATGGTTTCGTGTATCAATTTCTCCACTTTCTTGGTTTATCAAATGACTTTGCATGGCTGTGGTCAACGCTAAGCATAGGGCTTACTTTTCTTTTGATTATCCTTATCTTTGCCTGCCTTTATAAATACGGGCCCAATATGCGCTTAAGCTGGCGTGAGGTCAGCGTCGGTTCGGTGATCGCGGCGATCGGCTGGCAGGCTGCCTCCTATGGCTTCTCTTTCTACGTTCGTTATTTCGGTCATTATTCGGCAACATACGGGACGCTTGGAGCAATCATTATTCTAATGATGTGGTTTTATTTGACAGCGATCATGATATTAATTGGTGGGCAATTGAATGCTTATCTGCACCAATTGCGTGCTGAGCGGGCGCATCCCCCTGAAAAATGATAAAAGAAAAACCGACCGATGGGCCTGAACGGTTCAGCAGCTGCAGTCCAATAGACATAATCGAGGCTTCCAAACATAAAATGGGACAAGGGAGGAGCCTCGTGATGACTCGAAAATTGGCAGAGAAATGGCTGATTCTAACTGCTTTTCTCATCTATTTAATCGTGCTGCTTACTGCCACATTATTCACGCATAATTATTATACGTACGGCCGATCAAGCAACCTGGTTCTGTTCAGCAGTGTTCGGCTGATGCTCGCCAGTCATTCCATACTGTTAATTGGTAAAAACATTGCCGGCAATGTGCTTCTTTTTCTTCCGTTCGGCCTGCTCTTTCCGCTCCTTAAGACGCATGACCGCTTTTTTGGCACCTTATTTGCCGGCATGGCCTGCAGCTTGTTGATTGAACTCTGTCAATATTATTTCGCTGCACGCATTTTTGATATTGATGATGTATTGCTCAACTTCATTGGGACACTTATCGGCAGACTAAGCGTAGTAATCTATCGCTTAGTCAGTCGTCGGCTCATCCTGTTCTTTTCCATACGCTGATCATCAGGTGAACGATTGATTGAGCATACGCTCAGCCGCACGGCCAATCCGGTCTGCGCCGCGCTGGCCGAGGTGATATTCATACAGCGTGTGGTCGGATGCGAATAAATAATAGGCCGGGACGTAGCGATTGCTGAACGCGTCGGCAAGCCGATGGTCGTTATCAATAAGTAAAGGTTCATTGATTTGATAGGTCCGACTCACAGCAGCTACTTCCTGTACATCCGTATCTGCCTGTGAAAGCGGCATATGAACAGCGATTGTGCGGATCTGATCGGCGTACCTATCACGAATGGTTTGCAGCGTCGGCATCGCTTCCTTGCAGTGCCCACAGCTGATTGACCAGAAGTGAATCAGGAGCGGCTTTCCTGCTAGATAGGCGGTATCCAGCTGCCGGTTCATCCAATGGGTGGCCAGATTGAGATTGGGTAATGTGAGTATTTTTTTCAAGCAAATTCCTCCAATCCTAACGAACGATTCTTTGTACACCGTAGTTTATGCGCAGAGCGGATAAGGCGTTAAATTCAAATGACCAATTGTGAAGAAAAAAACAGACGAACCCTTTCGTTCGTCTGTGTCTCTATATTTTATGAAGTGACTTTTTTGATATGCGGTCTGTGTCGCAGCGATTGGTGGACAACCGTACTGATTGTGATCATGAGCAATACAGCTGAGAAGCCAAAGAAAAATAATCCATGAGGCCCGCTGTCAATCAATAAACTGCCACTAATCGGGCCGACGATAGAGCCGACGCTATAAAATATACTAAGCAGAATATTGCCGGTTGGCAGCAGCGGTCGCTCCAGCAGATCACTGACATAGCTCATGCTCATTGAATAGAGGGAACCAATCAGCATGCCGGCAAGCAATAAGGTAACAAGCACCCATATATAAGACTGGTAAAAGACGCCCGTGAGGACAAACAGAAGAGCGCTGGACGCTGTAAGCAGCGGAAGCAAAAGCTCTCGCCCGATGCGATCACCAAGGATACCGATCGGCAGCTGAGTCATGAGCCCACCGGCAATAAATGCCGGGAGCAGGACAGATAGATCATCAACCGTGTATCCATTTCTTAAAGCGAAGACAGGGAAGCTATTGTTCATTGATGCATCCAGAAATCCGAAACTAAATGCCGCGATAAGTCCGGACCAGGCGGAAAATAGGACGTTCTTATAGCGTGCGGACCAGCACCCCTTATTGTTTTCGGACGCTGAGAATTCGGGATATGCGTTGGGAATTAGCAGCATTAACGCGCCGACAAACAGACAGGGCAGTGCGGCGGCTAGAAAAGGAATCCAAAGTCCGATCGCGAGCAGCCGGACAAGCAGAGGACCGGCTGCAATCCCTAGGCCGAAACTCAGGCCGTAATAGGCGATATTACGGCCTCGCTTGTCCTTTGGACTGCTCACGGCGATCCATGTCTGCGCGGCGAAGTGGAGCAGGCTGTCACCAATGCCAACAATAAAACGCAAAATGAACCAAAAAATAAGCTGCACGTGAAGCGGGAAAAGAAGCAGTGCTAAGGTAATCAAAGCTAAACCATAGACGAGAAAAGGCTTATAGCCAAAGCGGATGAGCGGTTTTTCCATGAACGGAGTGAGAACGACCATGCCGATGTATAAAGCGATCGTGCCAACACCGTTCGTCAGCGCTGAGACGCCGCGTTCCTCAAGAAGTGAGGAGAGCAGTGGCAGAAGCATGCCCTCCGCTACTCCGCAAATAGATACAGAACTAAGTAAAAGAATAAATTGAAAAATGGGTAGCTGACGGGACGTCATATAAAATTCCTTTCTAAATGAAACACGGTTATTTATACAATTCAGGACGCCGATCATCGAAGATCGGGATTCGGTGGCGGATTGAGTCAATCAACGATAGATCGATGTCGGCAAATACGATTTCTTCATCCGCGCCTGCCTCAGCGACAATCTCCCCCCATGGACTAATCACCATCGAGTGGCCGGCAAATAGGTTGTCCGGATCGCTCCCCGCGCGGTTGCAGGCGATGACAAAAGCTTGATTCTCGATCGCCCGGCAAAGCAGTAATGTCCGCCAATGATCGAGCCGCGCTGCTGGCCATTCGGCAGGAATAAACAGTAATTTGGCTCCAGCAAGGACGTGTTTACGCAGCCATTCCGGGAAGCGAATATCGTAGCAAATGAATCCGGCGCAAGGCACGCCGTCAATTGCAAACAGACCCTCTTTGTCACCGGCGGCCATATATTTTTCTTCATTCATCAAGCGAAATAAATGCGCTTTGCTGTATTCTTTAATGCATTGACCTTGGTCGTCAAAGACCGTCATTGTGTTGGTGACTTGCTCTGCCGTTTTCTTGGCGACTGAGCCGGCAATCAAGGTCACGCCGTATTTTTCCGCCAACGCTCCGGCGAACGCCCGTACGTCTGCGGCTTCCGAGTCAGCGATCTCACCTAGACGCGTTAAGTCATAGCCCGTTGTCCAAAGTTCCGGGAGCATAATCACATCAGGCGACTGCCGCATAGCACGGGTAATCAAATGGGTGACACGCTTTTTATTTTTTTCCGGATCACCATAAGCAATATTCAGCTGAATGAGTGCGATTTTCATGTACGGATTCCTCCGATTAATAGAAATTTTGAATCATTATCTTTACAAAGATTATCGTTTCGATGACAATAAAGGGAAAGACAATTCTATTATATCGACTGTCATAGGATTGGGAAACAGCAGAGACTGATTTTTAAATAGGAAGTGTCAATCATGGTCGTTTATTCGAAATCCGATGCGTTAAAACGATTGCCGAAGCAATTTTTTGCCGATTTGGTGGTCAAGACCAATGCGGCGATTGCCAAAGGCTATGACGTCATTAATTTGGGGCAGGGCAATCCCGATCAGCCTACCCCAGCGCATATTGTACAGGCGCTGCAGCAGGCGGCATCTAATCCACTGTATCATAAGTATTCACCGTTTCGCGGGTATGATTTTCTTAAAGAAGCGATTGCTTCTTTTTATAAACGTGAATACGATGTAGATCTCGATCCGAAAAGTGAAGTCGCAATCTTATTTGGTTCCAAAACAGGACTTGTCGAAGTGGGCGAATGCCTGTTAAACAGCGGCGACACCGTCTTGATGCCGGATCCCGGCTATCCGGATTATCTCTCCGGTTTCGCTTTGGCCAATTTAAAAGTGGAACCGATGCCGCTAGAGAAAAGCAATGCGTTCTTGCCGGATTATTCCGCCTTGTCGCCGGCATTGCTCAATCGAGCAAAAATGATGATCCTCAACTACCCCAATAACCCGACTGCGGCAACAGCACCGGCTGATTTCTTTGAAGAGACGGTTCGAGTCGCAGAGGCGAATCAAATATGTGTCGTTCATGATTTCGCCTATGGCGCGCTCGGTTTCGATGGTCAGAAACCACGGAGCTTCCTGCAGACTGCAGGCGCGAAGGACGTCGGTATTGAAATGTATACTTTATCGAAGACGTATAATATGGCAGGCTGGCGTGTCGGCTTCGCACTTGGCAATAAGAGTGTCATCGAAGCGATTGAATTAATTCAGGATCATTATTATGTCAGCCTGTTTGGCGGTATTCAGGAAGCGGCGGCGAAGGCCTTGCTTGGCCCGCAGGACTGTGTTCGGTCGCTTGTTGCTCGCTATGAAGAGCGGCGCAACGCCTTTTTCGGTGCGGCGGAACAAATTGGCTGGCATGCTGATCCGTCGCGGGGCTCATTCTTCGGTTGGCTGCCCGTCCCGCAAGGCTACACGTCGGTATCGTTTTTTGAAGAGGTGCTGGCCAGGGCGCATGTCGTGCTCGCTCCCGGACTCGGATTCGGCGCGAATGGAGATGGTTTCATTCGTGTCGGCCTGTTGACTGAACCGGCGCGGCTTGTCGAAGCCGTTCAGCGCATTGGTGATTTGCATTATTTTGATTAAACGGAACTAAATTTGCAAAGGCTGCGCCGCGCGCAGCCTTTTTTCCGCAGGACCAAATTTTCCTAACAAAATGGATAGAAAGTGACTGAGCAGAAAAAGCTAAGAAAAAAAGGAGCGATCCGATTTGAAAACAATAGTGTCGGTGAGCCTCTGTCTGGCTTTCCTGTTCGTTAATGGATTTTCGGTACAGGCTCAATCTCACGTCAAAGCTACCAAAACACCGAGTTCAGTCGTTGATTTATCCAAGGAAAATACGTACCCCAACCCGCAGCATAATGCATCCGAGCTCGTTCCCGGAAGCAAGACCAAGGCTTTGTTGAAAACAGCCAAAGTGTCAATTGAAAATCCAAAGCTGATCAAATTGCTCAACGAATCAGATATCCGCCCATCCAAGTGGTCGATTGGTTACCATGCGACGATAGCGCTTGGCGAATGGCCGCTGAATTATGCATCAAAAGAAACGGCTGTTATTTGGGAATTTAAGAAGATTAACGACAATGCTGTCGACGCTCGAGGCAGCCAATCCGGGCAGAAAATAAGCTATGTGCAGAAGACTCAGGCCAAGGTCAGCGGCGGTCTGACAGCAAAGGTGCCGCATGCCAATGAGGTCACTCAGATGATTATGAATAAGGCAATGAGAGCAACGGATATGCCAATCGCCTTTACAACGATTGTTGGCGGCGGTACGAAGATTGATCGCCCGTACTCTGTGCAGCCTAAACAGATAGGCCATTTATACGCCTTTGTTCCGGCAGTCAGTGAGAAAGGAACAATCACGTACGGTGAAGTGTTTCTTATATTAAGCGGCGGCCAGGCGAAGCTTGTGGTGCAGAACCGCATTCAGCAAGGAATTGGCGCCTTGATGCCAGTTCAGGAACGTGTATTCTTACGCTATTCGGCTCAATAAACGCTGCAGTCAGGTGCAATCGCTCTTCAATTCATTCCGCCTGTGGTACAGTTACAGGAGAAATAGAAGCGATGGAGGACGAGCTTATGGGTCGAGCTACACATTTGAAAAGTGAACAAATTATTACAATGAAGACGCGCATCAATCTTATTCATGCGATGATTGATTCCTTGGATGAGCGGTCAGCTGATCCAGAGGCGCTGACTCATCTTCTCGGAATGCTTGACAGTTTCTCTATACGAATTCGCCGCTATCGAGAAGATTGGGAAAACCATCTGACTGACAAATAAAATATTCATTTTGGGTCACGCTAAAAAAGAAAAAGCGGATCTGAGGTGACAGGTATGAAGAAAGTTGCGGCAGGCTTGTTGCTGATGCTGCTTATGTGGCCGGCGCAGGCAGGGTATGCGGCCGACTGGTATTTTAAACCGGCGGCCAATCATCAACCGGCAACGACCGAGCCCGAGTATCAAGCATTATTGACGAAATACGATGGTATTTTTATCGGCGATACGAGTAAGAAAGAAATCTACTTAACCTTTGATAACGGCTATGAGGCAGGCTATACGCCATTCATACTGGACACGCTGAAGAAGCAGCATGTCCCGGCGACTTTTTTTATCACCGGGCATTATATTAAGAGCCAGCCGAAACTTGTCCAGCGGATGGTGAGAGAGGGTCATATCGTCGGCAACCATTCATGGAGCCATCCGGATTTGTCACGAATAAGTGACACGAAATATGAGCAGGAATTAAGTAAATTGAAAAATGCCTATACGCAATTGACCGGGAAGCGCACAATGACTTATCTTCGTCCGCCGCGGGGCACGTTCAGTGAGCGTTCGATGAAGCTGGCTAAGAAAGCGGGCTATGTCAGCGTCTTCTGGTCGGCGGCGTATCGAGACTGGGTACGTACCGAACAGCATGGCGCGGACTACGCGTATACGCATATCATGAAACGGATGCATCCGGGTGCGGTTGTCTTGCTGCATACCGTGTCCAAAGATAACGCCCAAGCTTTGCCGCGAGTCATTCATGATTTGAAGAAGCAAGGCTATCGTTTTCGCAGCTTGGATGATTTGATGGCCGAGCGCATGATTGGTAAAGATATATGGTGAAAGAATCCCTCAGCTGGACGGCGGCTGAGGGATTCTTTATAGAATTTTATCTGTCCGTGATATGCGGAAGGATTATCCGGCCTGAGGGCTGAAGTTTACAGCCCAATAGGCCGATGATCCCGCAGAAGCGAGGCGTGATCCCGCAGAAGCGAGGCCCGATCCCGCAGAAGCGAGGGC